>NZ_JBICZC010000002.1:647736-740357 GCF_043201715.1 Streptomyces sp. NPDC048291 | reverse complement strand
GTCGAGATCGAGTGGCTGCCAGTCCGCCGGTCGGTACCCCGCCATGATCCCGCAACCCCCGTCGCGTACGCCCCGTCAACAAACCTGTGCACACGTGAAGTTACAGGTCCGGTCTGTTTGAAGTGAAGGCGGCGCCGTGATCCGGGGTTGGATGTGTGCTCCGGCGGAACGCGTGGGGCATCCGGCCAACCGGGCGCCCGATCCGGCCAACAGCCTTTGCGGAGGCCAACCGAGGGTCGCGGTGATGTCACGGGACGGCACCAAAGCTGAGGTGGGGTCGGTGAGTTGCCCGGCTATGGTCTGTCGTGCGTGTTTCGTTCGGCCGGGTCGCAGCAAATCGCTCTGGTGCGTTCCGGATGGACCTCGATACCGTATTCGCTGCTTCGCAGACCCCAACCGTCCCACCAGGAGCCCACCGTGACCCGCCGTTCCCGCCGCCTGCTCACGACAGCCACCGCCGGTGTGACGGCCGCACTGCTGCTTGCCGGTTGCGGCGGAGGCGGCGGAGACAAGTCCGACGCGAACGGGAAGATCGCGGGGGCGGACACAGAGACTTCGGCTTCGCCCAGTGTTTCTGCTTCAGCGGCTGATACCGCGGGGCGCCCGAACATCACGTTGCCGTCGGACCTGACGTACTCATTCGAGTGGGCGAAGACGGGCAACGAGAAGAAGGACGCTGTCCTCGGTGACACCGAGCAGTTCATCAAGGCTGTGGATATGGCGATCGCCAAGCAGGCCCCGCTCGACAAGGCCTACCGCTTCTACTCCGAGGGTTTGGCGGCCGCCGGTAGTCAGAAGTTCATCCAGGAGTTTGTGGACTACAAGGACCGGATCACGGGAGTCAAGCGCTACTTTGATGCCAAGGTTCAGATCAACGACGACGGGACCGCAGGTCTTGTCTACTGTGAGGACCAGACCAAGGCCTTCAACAAGAGCCTGAAGACTGGGAAGGCAGAGGTCACCAAGGCCTCGAAGGACGACTACGTTCTTTACAACAGCTTGCTTCAGCTCAACAAGCAGGGTGTCTGGATCACCGAGAAGCTGACGTCGCAGCGGGGGAGCTCCGTATGCCAGCCATGAAATTCCGGAATTCGGCAATTGTCATACTTGCCGCAGTGGCTCTGTTGGTCTGCCCCAATCAGGCGTTCGCGGGCTACGGACACGGTGGCAGTACGAACAGTGACCCCAATACGAACACTTCCGGCAATAGTGATGGAAAGGGCGACATCTCGGCGACAGCGGGCGTCGTCTACGACCTCTCCAAGAACGGCTCCGGGGCATCGACCGGCGCGGTGACGCCGACCTCGACCTGGACCCCGCCGGCCTGTTACTACGCGCCCAAGTACTCACCCGACGCACTCGAGGCCTACCTCACCCCGATCTGGGCCGCCGACTCGACGGGCTACGAGTGGGACGCCACGCAGCGCGACCGCTATGTCAACGGGAAGCCGTACACGGACTTCAACAAGGACAAGGCCGGCAAGGGCTACTGGTGGGACTCGTACGTCACCCCCGGGCGTGAGGGGGACCCCGGCGCGCTTGACTGCACGAAGCCCATTTTCTGGGTGGACACCGGTGACAAGCCGCCGGCGGACATACCCCAGGCGGTCACCCCGGAGATCCTCTCCCAGCTCGCCTACAACCAGATCCGTGTCCCCGGTACGAAGGTGACCCTGGCCCCGGCCGACAAGACGAAGGTCAACCTTCCCACCTGGGCGTGGCTGGACGCCGCCGAGTTCAAGCCGGTCTCCGTCACCGCGTCCGTGCCCGCGCTGGGCATCAGCGCCACGACCACCGCCACGCCGCACTCCCTCAAGATCGACCCGGGTACCTCGGACGCGGTGACGTATCCCGCCTCGGGCGTCTGCGAGTTCAGGAACGGCAGCATCGGTGAGGCCTACGCCAAGGGGAAGGCCGGCGAGACGCCACCCTGTGGGGTGAAGTACCTGCGGTCCTCGGGCACGGGCTCGTACCCGCTCAAGGCCACGATCACCTGGAACATCAGCTGGAAGGGCACGGGAGCGACGGGCGGGCCCCTGGACGACGGCACCTTCGGGGCCACCCAGGATGTCATCGTGCAGGAGATCCAGTCCGTCAACAGGTGAGCGATGAGCCGGCCGGAGCCTTCCGGCCGAGACTTGGCCATGTACCCGAGGGGGCCTGCCCAGGTTCGCCTGTTCGCGAGCCGCGCCCCCTCGTCTCCATCCCGCCCACATCCCCCCATCAGGAGTTTCACCGTGAGCCGCCGGCCCCATCTCTCCGCATGCACACTCACGGGAGCCGCGGTCGCGCTGCTCGTCGGAGGTTGTGGCGGCAGTGGTGGTTCCTCCGCGGGTGACGACAACGCGGGGGCCGGTACGGGAATGGGCAGCGCGTCCGCATCGCCGAGCGCGTCGGCAGGGACGGGCCGTCCCCAGGTCACACTGCCGTCGGACGTGACGGACGAGTACGTCGGCTGGAAGACGGGCGATGCGGCAAAGGACGCCGTACTCGCCGACGTCGCCGCACGCATCGACTCGACGAACGACGCCATCCTGCGCGGTGACACGAGCGCGCCCGGCCTGGCCTTCTACTACCGGGACAAGGCGTTGAGCGGTGCCGTCGCCTGGATCCAGGCGTATCTGGACGCCGACCTCTCCTTCACGGGCACCACCCGCTATTACGCCCCCAAGGTCACCCTGGCCTCCGGAAAGTCCACGGCGACGGTCCTCTACTGCTCCGACGAGAGCAAGGGCTTCAACAAGAACCGCAAGACCGGCAAGGTCGACCGGACACCCACGGACCAGAGCCCGTACGTGGAGTACAACACGCGCGTCGAGAAGAACGACTCGGGCGTGTGGCAGACCACCGCTCTGACCTCGCACCGCGGCGACAAGGCGTGCGTCGGATAGCCGATGAGCCGCGTCGCCGGTTCTTGGTACCTCGTGTACCAATCCCAGCCGCCCTACCAGGAGTCCTTCGTGAACCCCCGTTCCCACCTGCCCACGGCAGCCGCAGCCGGCCTGACCGTCGCGCTCCTCGTCTCGGGATGCGGCGGGGGCGCGGGGGACGACGGTGGACCGAGTCCGGACGACACGGCGAACAAGGTGCCGGCGACGCGGACCTCGGCCTCGCCAGGGACGTCGGCGACCGTGTCGGGTCGCCCGGCGATCACGTTGCCCTCGGACCTCACCTACACCTTCGACTGGCCCAGCACTCAGGACACGGCCAAGGACGCCGTACTGGCGGACAGCGAGCAGAACATCAAAGCGGTCGACCTCGCCATCGCGAACCAGGATCCGTTGGACAAGGCCTATCGGTTCTATTTCGAGGGCGAAGCCGCCGCTCAGATCCAGCGGTACGTCCAGGCCTATGTGACGGCGAAAGCACGGACGACCGGTCACTACCGCTATTACGAGCCGGTGGTGAACGTCAGCGCCCCGGACAAGGCGTCGTTGGTCTACTGCGAGGACCAGGGCAAGGCCTACGACCTCTATCTGGAAACCAAGAAGGTGGACAGGACTGCTGTCACCAAGAACAGCTACGTCCTCTACAGCACGCAACTACACAAGAACGACAAGGGAGTCTGGGTGACCGAGAAGCTTTCGTCACAGCGGGGGAGCACCAAGTGCCAGCCTTGACCCGGCTCGCGATGGCCGCCGTCGGGCTGATGGCGGTCTCCCTTCTCGCCGGATGCGGTGGGAGCAGCGACGACGGAGCGAAGGCCGCGGACAAGGCCTCGTCCGCGCCCACGACGACCGGGGCGTCTGCTTCGCCCTCGCCCTCGCCCTCGCCGAGTGCGTCTGCCTCGGCCTCGTCCGACGGCCGCCCGAAGATCACGTTGCCGTCGGATGTGACGTTGACCTTCGAGGGCGGCAAGACCGGGGATGCGGTCAAGGACGCGGTGCTCGCGGACGGCGCGGAGATGACGCGGGCCGTCGACGCCGCCATCGCCGGGACGGATCCCAAGGGCGAGGCGATGGGCTACTACACCACGGGCAAAGCCCTTGAGGCATCGGTGTCCTGGGTCGCCGAGTTCAAGAAGGCCGACGTCACGATCACCGGCGTGGTCCGGTACTACGACCGCAAGGTGACGCTCGAGAGCAAGACGTCGGCCGTCCTCACGTACTGCGGCGACGAGAGCAAGGGCTTCAGCAAGGACAAGAAGACCAACAAGGTCAACAGAACGCCCGTTACCAAGGACAGCTACGTCACCTACAACACCAGGCTCGACAAGAACTCCGACGGCGTCTGGCAGACATCGCAGATCATTTCCAGCAGGGGGGCGGCTCAGTGCCGGCCGTAGTGCGGGCAGCCGGCGTCGGTGTGGTGGCCGTACTGCTGCTCGCGGGATGCGGTGGCAGCGAAGGAGATGCGAAGGCGAGCCGCCAGAGCCCGCACGCGACGCGGTCGGTGTCGGCAACGCCGTCTGCCTCGCATTCAACTGCCGCCGGACGCCCTGAGATCACGTTTCCCAGTACCGCCAAGAACGTCTTCGAGGACACGAAGACCGGAGACGCGACGAAGGACGCGGTTCTCGCGGACAGCGCGCTGAGCGTGAATTCCGTGGACGAGGCGATCCTCACGGGAAGCACGAGCACGAAGGCGCTTGGTTTCTACAACACCGGCAAGGCCCTGAACGCGTCGATCACCTTCATCAACGGATACCTGAAGAAGAAGGACACCTGGATCGGGGAGACCCGGTACTTCGACCGAAAGGTGACCATGTCCGGGGTCGGGACGGCATACGTCACCTATTGCTCCGACGAGAGCAAGTCGTTCATCAAGAACAGGGCGACCGGAAAGGCAGACAGGACCCCGACCACTTCGGAGTCCTACGTGCTCTACCACACCGTGCTTACCAAGAACGGCGACGGCGTCTGGCAGACCTCCGACATCGTCTCGAACAGGGGTGACAAGGCGTGTCAGCCTTAGCGGAAGCCGTCGGTGCACGCGGTTACTCGTCGAACCACACCACCAGCCGCACGTTCTCCCCGCCGTGGACCGTCGCCGGCCGTGCTCGGCAGGAGGCGATGCGCGGATGCCGCCGAGCAGTTCTTGCGAGGCACGTCCATGGTCGGCCCTCGCGGACAGCGACCGCAAGGTGGTGTTCTGGGCGTCCTGGATGTCATCGTGCAGGAGATCCAGTCCGTCAACCGATGAGAGACATTGGGTGTCGTGCCTGAGCGAACAGACATTTCCGGCGAACAGGCGGTTCGTCAGACACCCGCCTTCGGGCTCATCACGCCCGAGGACTGGTACCGCATTCCGCTGCAGCCGTCGGATCGGCGTGAGGCCTCGATCAGTGCCCTGATCCGGCGGCAGTTCGCCGGGGTGGACGATCAGCCCGTGCTGCGCCGGAAGGCGGAAGACCAGCTCCGTGGTGCGGCCGAGGCGGGGGCCGAGCGAGGCGGCGTGGCGCTGTATCTGTCGTTCCTGGAAGCGGGCGGTATCCCACTCTCGGCGTCGCTGCTGGTGTCACTCCTCGACCAGAGGTTCGACAGCCTTGATGCGGTGGCGGCCCTGAGCGGCTCCGGCGAGGTCGAACCGGTGACCTTGCCCGCCGCGGGGCGGGCGGCGCGGCTGCTGCGGCGGGAGCGGACCAAGGAGTCGCGTCGGCTCGGGTCCGAGTTCCAGGACACGATCGTGGAGTACTTCGTGCCGGTCCTGGACCGCGACCACGTGCTGATGCTGACGTTCAGTACGCCGTTGGAGCCGATCGCGGACGCCATGGTGGAGCTGTTCGACGCGGTGGCCGCGACCTTGCGCTGGCGTCACGCAGGCGACGAGATGACGGGGGTACAGGCGTGACCGGGAAGCTCAGGGTTTCGACGGACGACCTGCACACGGCGGGGGCAGGCTTGCGGTCGGTGGCAACGGAGTTCGAGGGACTCGACAAACTCATGGATTCCTACGACCGCCGCACGGTCGGACACAAGCTCCTCTACGAGCGGTTGCAGGACTTCTCCGACGGCTGGGACGACAACCGCAAGAAGATGGTCGAGGAGATCCAAGGACTCGGTGAACTGGCCCACGAAGCGGGCAAGGCCTACACGGAGTTGGACACGGCGCTGTACAACGCGCTGGTGGGCAAAGGGCAGAACAAGTGAGCCGTCCAGCGGACCACAGATGGGAAGTGCTGGGCGAAAGCGGGGATCCCGTACCGGGCGACGCGCACGAGATGGAGGCACTCTCCCGACGGTTCGAGGCCACGGCGAAGACCATCTCCGACACCGTCGCGGCTCTGCGTCGGCTCGGCAATCTGGACAGCTGGGACTCCGACGCGGGACGCGCCTTCGCGGACAAGGCGAACGACACCGCGCAAACGGTGAACAAGGCGCACGACCGCTACGCCGACGCCGGAGCGGCGCTCAAGGAGTACTACACCGATCTGGAGGCCGTCCAGGGCGACGCGGACCGACTCCTCACCCAGGCGGAACAACAGCACGACGACCTCTCCGCTGCCCGCGCCAAGGCCGACAACCCGCCCACCGGCACAGACAAAGACGGTCAGGGCAAACTCGACAAGAAGGTGACCGATCTCCAGGGCGGACTCGATGGTCTCCGGGACAAGCTGGCGGCGGTGAAGACCCGGCATGAGAACGCTGGGAACAAGGCGGCCAAGCGCGTGCACGACACGACGCATGGTGACGGGCTCAACGACTCGTGGTTGGACAACCTACGGGACACCTTGACCTGGGTCGCCAATGCCGCCGGAGCCATCGCGGCGGTCTGCGGGGTGGTGTCCCTGCTCGTCGGCTGGATTCCGGTCATCGGGCAGGCGATCGCCGGCGTCCTGGGCACTGTCGCGCTGGTGATGACCGTGGTCTCTCTCGCCTGTCACCTCCTGCTCGCCATCAACGGGGATGGCTCCTGGAGCGATGTGGCCATGGATGTCCTCGGGCTCGCGACCTTCGGCGTGGGCCGCGTCTTCTCGGCGGGCTCGAAGCTCGCGGCCACGGTCGGACGCAGCCGTGTGTGGACGGCAGCCACACAGTACGTTCGCGCCTGGAACCCGACGCTGGGTACCGCTGCCAGACGGGCTCTCGTCATCGAGATGGTCGGGCAGCGCGCCGGTGCGGTCCCCGCCGCCGCGCTCCCCGAGGTGTCGTTCGCCGCCGCGTTCAAGGGCCTGAAAGGCTCCTTCGCGGACGATTTGGGTGCCGTGCGAAGCAACTGGCGAGACCTGTTCAAGGTCGGCGACAACCTGACCGCGGCCCGCAACGCCTACAACACGGCCGGGATGCGTGGTCTGGCCAGCATGTACGTGGGACCGGGCATGGTGGACGAACTCGGCCGCATGCGGAACGTGTCCGCTTCGGACCTCGGCTTCATCGGCGCGCCCGACGCCTTCAAGAAGGCCCTGTCCTACAACGCCTGGGCTCTCGGGGCCACAGGCATCGGAGCGACGTCCGACACCAACAGCTTCATCGGGCTGTGGGGCGAAGACCCGGACATCGATGTGACGGGGCCCGACGCCGCGCTGACAGGAAAGTGAGCCTTGTGGAGACGGCTGGGACCTGGCGGGAGTGCCGGGTCGCATTGAACCCTTCGGAGAACTGGGTGGTCCTCGATCTGGGCCGCGAAGACCCGGAGACATGGGCGCAAGAAGCCTCGAAGCAGCACATCGACGGCGGCTCCAAGGCGGAATCGTGTCACGCGTTCGCCGAAGACCTCCTGTGGTACTGGGGCACCGCCGTACGGCAACGGGCTGTGTGCGCGGCACTGCTGGCTCCGCCGAACGGCGCTGTTCTGGCCAGCTACACCGTTCGGGAGCTGAAGGCCCCACCGGAGGCATTGCACATGGACGTGCTCCGGGCCGAAGCGGCTGTCTCGGAGGGGCCCTTCTTCGGGAGGCCTGCGCTCATCGAGGTTGAACTCCCTCTGGGGCCGGCACTCCGAGTCCACCGTTTCGAGCCCATGGCACCCGATACCGACACCAGCGGGATCCTGGAGGGCGTAGCTCATTACGTGCTGCCCCGGGACCACCGCACGCTGCTGGAATGCCGACTCCTGTGGACGACGCTGGGACTGGGTGAGGAACTGGGCCGTATCGCGGACGAATTGGCGAATTCAGTCCGCCTCGTGTGAGTTCGACCGGAGACGCGACCCGAAGCGGTCTCCGACGACGCCTCCCAATCCCAGCTTTTCCCACGGGACCATGGCCAGCGGCATCCAACTGAATCCGATGGCGAAGACGGCCACCAGGGTGGTGACACCCTGCGGAAGGATCCATCCCACCTGGGACACGACGATCGACCCGACCACGAGGTAGACGCCGAACACTAGTAGAGCGAGCATTTTCAGCAAGGCGGAGCCCGGGCCGACTGGCGGCTCCTGTTCATTGCCCCGCACCATGCCGAACAAGATTGTCGGGAGCGTCAAGCCGATGACACCGCCCGCGGCGATACCGCCGACGACCAGAGCGGTGTGTCCGTGGTCAGGCACCATGGCAGAAAGCGGTGAGAGGTCCGCCAGCTTTTCCATGAATGCGACACCTGCGAAGGCGCCAAGTGCCATCGTGGCCAGGACGACGACCACTCCTGCCCCGAACAGGATGTTGCCCAGCGGAGAGCGCTGAGGGCGCTGTGCTGTGGAGCCCTCGGTCCTCGAAGCGTCGGGCATGAGCTCTCCCATTCCTGAGCGGGTCCGGTAGAGGATATCGAGCGGTCACTCGTCGAACCACGCCACCAGCCGCACGTTCCCCTCACCATTCACCCCCGCCAGGGCCTGCATCACCGTCCGCACCGGGACCCACGGGCCGTCCTCCGGGACCGTGTCGCGGTGGCGGGTGCGTTCGGCTCGGTGGAGGGTGTCCAGGTGGCGTGTTCCTCGCGGATCTTGGGGGAGGTGTCCGGCGGCAGGCTGATGGCCGGGGACCACGCCGTCTCGTCGTGGTTCAGGTTCTCCCGCCGGATCACCCGGAGGGTCGAGGCTGTGTGCGGGTGCGAGGGGGCGACGGTGTGAGTACTGCTTGGCCGCCGACGACCGCGGGTCAAGCTGGGGTCAATCCGCTCGGCAGCCGTGTCGTCATGGCATGTCCCGTGGAAAACTTGCCCGGTTGCGGAAGTTAAACGAGTGGCTCAACCAACGGGGAGTGGATGCTGTGAGCGCACGGCAGGTACGGAAGATGTTCCAGTTGATGGCCGGCGGCGAGCCCGTCGAGCTCACCAACGCCTGGTCCTCCGTGAAGAAGCTCGCCCGGCTCGCCTTCTTCGCCCAGCAGTTCGGGTACGAGTACGCCGACGCCCGCCACACCGGCTCCCGCAACAACGTCCTCAAGCTCCTGATCGTGCCGGATCACAGTCCCCAGGGGCGGGCGCGCGCCGCGCAGAACTGGGCGCAGTACCCGAATGCCGGGGACGGGGTGTCGCTGCCCCCGCTCGTGCCCGACGCCGTCGAACTCCTCAAGGCCCGGATCCAGTTCGACCTCACCGGGAAGAACGCCGAGAAGCGGTTGCTGCTCGGGGCCGGTGGCATCACCCTCGGGCTGGTGCTGGCCGCGGCGCGCGCCGGCGGGAGTGCGGGTGCCTTCGTCGTCTCCGGTGTCGTATGGGTTCTCCTCATGGCGGTCATGGGGCTCGGGTTCTTCGTCACCCGCGGGCGCAACGCCAAGTTCGCGCAGCGGCTCCAGGCCGCCGGGTTCGTGCCGGTGACGGGCGAGGGAGGGCGGGTGCGGTACCTGCCGCCCGGCACGCCCATCCCCATGCAACAAGGCCCCATGCAACAAGGCCCCATGCAACAAGGCCCTATGCAACAAGGCCCTATGCAGCAGGGCCCCATGCAGCAAGGCCCGATGCAGCAAGGCCCGATGCAGCACCCTCAGTACCAGCCCCAGTACCAGCCTCCGCAGCAGTCCGGCCCCTACGGCCCGTACGGCGGCCAAGGCAGCCAGAGCGGTTACGGCGGCCCCTACGGCGGCCAGCCCCCCGCCGCACCCGGTTACGGTCAGCAGCCCCCCGCCCCCTACACCCCGGGCCCCTACGCCCAACCCCAGCAGCCCACCGGGCCGTACGCCCCGCCCCAGCAGCCCCC
Source organism: Streptomyces sp. NPDC048291 (assembly GCF_043201715.1). Classification (NCBI taxonomy): domain Bacteria; kingdom Bacillati; phylum Actinomycetota; class Actinomycetes; order Kitasatosporales; family Streptomycetaceae; genus Streptomyces; species Streptomyces sp. NPDC048291. The sequence goes on along the minus strand of NZ_JBICZC010000002.1, from coordinate 730,343 downwards.
CGGCCCCTACGCCCCCGGCCCCTACCACCAGCAGCCCCAGCAGCCGCCGTACCCCACCGCCTGACCCGGCGCCCGGCGCCGACCTCTCACCCGCCCTCCCCCCGGGGTGAGAGCAACGTTCCCTTCCGGTCACCCACAGCCACAGGGCGGAAACGACGCCTCCCTACCTTCGTGGCCTAGTCACTCGTAGCAGACCGAGCACGCGGAGCACCGTGGAGGCGTCATGACAGCCCCAGCCCCTACTTCCCGTAGTCGCTGGATCCAGGAGTGGGATCCGGAGGACGAGGCGTTCTGGAACGCGACCGGCGAGAAGGTCGCCCGGCGGAACCTGGTGTTTTCCGTCCTCTCCGAGCACATCGGGTTCTCGATCTGGACCATGTGGTCCGTGCTGGTGCTGTTCATGGGGCCGGAGTACGGGCTCACCCCGGCCGACAAGTTCCTGCTGACCTCGATGGTCACGCTGGTCGGCGCGGTCGTGCGAGTGCCGTACACCTTCGCCGTCGCGGTCTTCGGCGGCCGGAACTGGACGATCGTCTCCGCGGCCCTCCTCCTCGTCCCGACCGTCGCCGCGTTCGCGGTGATGAAGCCGGGGACGTCGTTCGACACGTTCCTGCTGGTGGGGCTGCTCGCCGGTATCGGCGGCGGGAACTTCGCCAGCAGCATGACCAACATCAACGCCTTCTTCCCGATGAGGAAGAAGGGCTGGGCGCTCGGGCTCAACGCGGGCGGCGGGAACATCGGCGTGCCCGTCATCCAGCTCGTCGCGCTCGCGATCATCGGGGCGAGCGGCGGACCGCGGGTGCTGCTCGGGATCTACATCCCGCTGATCGTCGTCGCCGCCGCCCTCGCCGCGCTCTTCATGGACAACCTCGCCACCGTGAAGAACGACACCGGCGCCGCGATCGACGCCGCCAAGGACGGCCACACCTGGATCATGTCCTTCCTCTACGTCGGGACGTTCGGGTCGTTCATCGGGTACGCCTTCGCCTTCGGGCAGGTGCTCCAGGTGCAGTTCGGGCGGACCCCGCTGCAGGCCGCCTACCTCACCTTCATCGGCCCGCTGCTCGGCTCCCTCATCCGGCCCGTCGGCGGCTGGCTCGCCGACCGGTACGGCGGGGCGCGGATCACCCTCTGGAACTACATCGGCATGGCCGCCGCCACCGCCCTCCTCGTGGTCGCCAGCATGCAGAAGTCGCTGCCGATGTTCGTCACGGTCTTCGTCGTGCTGTTCGCGCTCAGCGGGCTCGGCAACGGGTCGACGTACAAGATGATCCCCGGCATCTTCCAGGCCAAGGCCCTCGCCAAGGGACTGCAGGGCGAGGAGGCGGCCGCTTACGGGCGGCGGCTGTCCGGGGCCTCCATGGGGCTCATCGGCGCGGTCGGCGCGCTCGGCGGCGTCGGCATCAACCTCGCATTCCGGCAGTCGTACCTCTCCTACGGTTCCGGCACCGGCGCCTTCGTCGCCTTCCTGGTCTTCTACGGCCTGTGCTTCGTGGTGACCTGGGCCGTATACCTTCGCCGGCCGGCCGCGCAGCGCCGGTCCGCGACCGCCACTGAGGCAAAGGCGCAGCTCAGCTACGCCGAGGTGTGACGTAACACTGGTGACATGAACCCGAACCGAGCCTGTCACGCACCGTTGACAGGCTCGTTCGGTATGCGGGTCAGCTAGGAGAGCAGCATGGACGAGGAACAGCAGCAGCGGCCGGAGCCCGGTCCGCACGGCCCTCTCGCGGGGTTCACCGTGGGGGTCACGGCCGCGCGCCGCGCCGACGAGCTCGGGGCACTGCTGCAGCGGCGCGGTGCCGTCGTGCTGCACGCCCCCGCCCTGCGCATCGTGCCGCTCGCGGACGACGGCGAGCTGCTCGCCGCCACCAAGGAGATCATCGACCAGGCGCCGGACATCGTGGTGGCGACCACCGCCATCGGGTTCCGGGGGTGGGTCGAGGCCGCGGACGGATGGGGTTTCGGCGAGCAGTTGCTGCAAAGGCTGCGGAACGTCGAGCTGCTCGCCCGCGGACCCAAGGTCAAGGGGGCCATCCGGGCCGCCGGGCTGACCGAGGAGTGGTCGCCGTCCTCCGAGTCCATGGCCGAGGTGCTCGACCGGCTCCTGGAGGAGGGCGTCGAGGGCCGCCGGATCGCCGTACAGCTGCACGGGGAGCCGCTGCCGGGCTTCGTGGAGTCGCTGCGGGTGGCCGGCGCGGAGGTGGTGCCGGTGCCGGTGTACCGGTGGATGCCGCCGGAGGACCTGGGACCGGTGGACCGGCTGCTGGACGCCGTCGTCTCCCGCTCGGTCGACGCGATCACGTTCACCAGCGCCCCCGCCGCGGCCTCCCTCGTCTCCCGCGCCGAGCACCGCGGGCTGCTCGGCGACCTGCTCGCCGCCCTCGGCCACGACGTCGTCCCCGCCTGCGTCGGACCGGTGACGGCGCTGCCGCTCCAGGCCCTCGGCGTCGACACCGTCCAGCCGGAACGCTTCCGGCTCGGCCCCCTCGTACAGCTGCTCTGCCAGGAACTGCCCTCGCGGGCCCGGACGTTGCCGATCGCCGGGCACCGCGTCGAGATCCGCGGGCACGCGGTCCTGGTCGACGGTGCGCTGAAGCCGGTACCGCCGGCCGGGATGTCCCTGCTGCGGGCGCTGTCCCGGCGGCCGGGCTGGGTGGTGGCCCGCGCCGAACTGCTCCGGGCCCTGCCGGGCGCGGGCCGCGACGAGCACGCGGTGGAGACGGCGATGGCCCGCCTCCGTACGGCCCTGGGCGCGCCGAAGCTGATCCAGACCGTCGTCAAGCGGGGCTACCGGCTGGCGCTGGACCCGGCGGCGGACGCCAAGTACGCGGACGCGTGACACCTCGGAACACGTCGGGACACGTCGGGACGCGTCAGCGCACCCCGGAGCACGCGTCGGTACGCCTCGCTACACCTCGGTACATCTCAATACACGTCATATGACGGGTGCCAGCGCAAAAGTGCCCTTCATAGGGTCCAGGGCATGCCACGCCGATCACATTCGGCCGTGCGTGACCGAGTCAGCCGGTCAGCGGCGAGCTCTCGGCCAGATCCCTTCCCTCGAACCCGATGACGTATGAGGAGTCCCATGAGCAGCGAGGTTTCCCGCCGCAACGTACTGGCCGCCGGAGCGGCGCTGGCCGGGGCGGCGGCGCTGACAGCCGGTTCGGAAGGAACGGCCGGTGCGGCGACGGCCCCGGCCGGCAGCGGTGCGGAGAGATCGAAGGCGAAGCCCACGATCGTGCTGGTGCACGGTGGCTACGCCGACTCGTCCTGTTGGAACGCCACCATCGGGGAGCTGCAGGCCAAGGGCTACACCACGGTCTGCGGCTCGAACCCGCTGCGGGGCATTCCGACCGACGCCCCGTACATCGCGAGTCTGCTGGACTCCATCAGCGGACCGGTGGTGCTGGTCGCGCACTCCATGGGCGGCACGGTCATCACGAACGCCGCCGCCGGGAAGGCCAACGTCAAGGCGCTGGTCTACATCGCGGCGTTCGTGCCCGAGGTGGGCGAGACGCAGGGCGAGCTCATCACCAGGTTCCCCGGCAGCGAGGTCGGGCCGGTGAGCGTGCCGGTCCCGTACACGAAGGCCGACGGCACCACCGGAACCGACCTGTACCTGAGCAAGGACGGCCAGGCCGCCTTCGCCGCCGACATATCCGCCGCCGACTTCCGGGTCCTGCATGCCACGCAGCGGCCGTTCGACGCCGACTCCTTCGTCTTCCCGACCACGGCCGCGGCCTGGAAGACGATCCCGGCCTGGGGGCTGGTCGCCGGCCAGGACAAGGCGATCCCGCCGGCCTGCGAGCGCTGGATGTACAGCCGTGCCAACGCGCGCAAGGTCGTCGAAGTGCCCGACTCCTCCCACGTCGTGATGCTCAGTCACCCCAGGGTCGTCGCCGACCTCATCAGGGATGCCGCGAAGGCGGTCTGCTGACGGTCACGAAAGGCGCCCCGGTCCGCCGCCATGGACCAGGGCGCTCCCCGGGGGAGCAGCCGCGGCGGTTCTCCGCCACGGGCGACGAGCGGACCGGCTGACCGGCGTACGACGTTCTGGGGAGCCGGTTCCGGCAGCGGGCCGTAGGAGGCGGCCCGCGGTCCGTCACTCCGGTCCGTTCCTTCCCGGGCGCGCCGGGCCGTCCCGTGCGACCGCGCGCGGGCCACGGGCCGTGCCCCGCTCCGCGGGTGTGCGCTCTGCCGGATCCCGGCCGGCGGGCGGCACGCTGGCGCCGGACCCACGGCACACGGGGGACGGGACGGGGACGGGGACGGGGACGGAACATGACACGCTGGCAGCCCTTGCCGGCCACGCTGCCGCGCGAGGCCCGGCACCTGGTCGAGCAACTGCGGGTCCTCAAGGGCCGTACCGGCCTCAGCCTCGCCGGCCTGGCCCGGCGTACCGCCTACAGCAAGTCGTCCTGGCAGCGCTACCTGAGCGGCGACCGACTGCCACCGCGGGCCGCCGCGCAGGTGCTGTGCCGGCTGGCCGGCGGGGACCAGCCGCGGCTCCTGGCGCTGTGGGAGCTGGCCGAACAGGCATGGCCGCCGGGCGCGACGGGGCCGCCGGGCGGGGCGGCGACCGGAGCGGCGGGCGGAGGCACCTCCGGACCGGCGACCGGAGCTGCGGGCGGAGCCACCTCCCGACCGGCGACCGGAGTCACGGTCGGAGCCGCGCCCGGGCTCGCCGGTCCTGCCGGTCCTGCCGAGCCCGGCGAACCCGGCGAGTCGGCCGAGCCGCTCAAGCCACCGAAGTCGCCCGAGCCACCCAACCCGCCCAACCCGCCCGAGTCCCCCGCAGGACACCGGCGATGGCGCACCGCCGCCCTCGTCGCGTCCGGCCTCGCCGCGGTGCTGGCCGCGGGGCTGCTGTGGGCGCTGCCCCGCAGGGCGGGCGACGGCGGCGTCGCCCGCCCCGGCGGTTCGCTCAGCCCCGCTGGTCGTAGTACGCGATCTTCCAGGAACCGGTGCCCTTGATCCGCACCCGGTACTTGCCGCTGATCCGCTTGAGCGTGGCGTTGTGCGCGGTGCCGTGGAACGTGACGGCGCTGCCCGCGGCCGGGCCGGTGAGCCGTTGCTGGGCGAAGGTCCAGCTCTGCTCGGTGACCACGCCGTCGTTGTCGGACAGGCCGAAGTGCTCCTGCCACCACTGGGTGGCCGACTCGGTCTCGGGACCGAACGAGCCGTCGATCTTGCTCTTCTCGAACGGGTGCGGGTCGCCGTCGTCGTCCTGGTACTGGGCGCCGTCCGCCCACAGGACGGTCTCCCACAGGGCCGTGGCCTTGCTCTGGGCGTAGTCGTCGACGCCGAGGTTCTCCTCGTCCTGCCAGTCGTCGGTGACGGCGCCGCCGCCGTCGATGCCGTGGTACGGCGCGGCGGCGCTGGCGGCCGGCGCCAGGGCCAGGCCACCGGCGCCCAGCAGTACGGCCGACGCCATCGCGACGACCCGGGTGCGCATGCTCATGAACGTGTCCCTTCTGAACCGCCGTCCCTCACGGGTCCCCCCTGGGGCGGCTCGCTGTGCGTTCGCAGGACACAGGGTCACGGCCCGGAGCGGCGGGCGGCGAGGCCCGCCGGGGAATCCGGACCGAACGGGGACGGCCCGCGTGCCGGGCACCGGTGTCCCCGCCGGAAACGGGGTCGTACGGAACCGCGCGGAACCGCCGAACGCGCGCGGAACACCGGTACGAGGACTTCCGGCCGCCCGCCGCACCGGGCACTGTGAACAGAACGGTTCCCCTGTCCTAGGCGTAGGCGGTGACAGGCACATGGCACTGGGTACGGCCGCGACCGCGTCCGCGTACGAGCTGCGCTTCGACGCCGGGCGGATCTGTCTCGATCTGCTCGCGACCACGCATCCCGGCGAACGGCTCGACGGGCTCGAACCGTTGCGGGCCTGGATCACCGGATCCGGACTCGTCCCGCCGGGCACCCCGCTGGCCCACGCCGACGCCGGCTGGCTCGTCGGCTTCCGCGAACTGCGGGGACACGTGGGGCAGTTGGTGCGCGGTCGGCACACCCCGGGGGTCCGGCCGTACGACCTCGCGCTCGCCCGCGTCAACGACCTCGCCCGCGCCGCGGCGCCCCCGGCCCCGCGCGCCGTACCCGACGAGGACGGGCTCCTGGTGCGGGAGTTGGCCGGGCCGCCGGGGTGCGCGGCGCTGCTGGCCGCCGTCGCCCGGGACACCGTGGAGCTGCTCACCGACCCCGTCGCGCGGGCCGCGATCCGCGAGTGCGAGGGCGACAACTGCCCCCTGGTGTACCTGGACACCTCCCGGGGACGCAGGCGCCGCTGGTGCTCAAGCGAGGTCTGCGGGAACCGCGAGCGGGTGGCCCGGCACCGGCGCCGCGCCGCCCTCGCCCGCGCGTGAGCGTTCGCGAGCGTCCGTGAACGCAGGTGACCGCCGTCACTCCGCGCGTCAACTCCCGTCCCATTCGCGGCTTCTGCCGGATCTTCATCGAAGCTCCGTGAAAGTGATTTCGACAACACTCCGTTTGGTGACGGGTGAGTACGGGCAAGTCGGCCGCTCTCGACGTTGTGTCGGAAATGTAAAGATCACGCGGTGGGAATGTGGGGTCATGTCCCGCTCGTCATGTCACCTCGCGGAAAAATGTGGGGTCTTGTTGAACACACCGCGAGCCACTTCCGTACCGGTGGGGGAGCGACCGACTGGGGGAACCCCCGGACACCGGAGGTGGGCGTGCGCAAGGATGCGGCCGTGGCCAATGAACGTGGATCGAGGGCCCGACATCGCATGTCCCAGCCCTCGGAGCCTGATGAGGAGCTGATGCGTGCCCTCTACCGAGAGCACGCCGGACCTCTCCTTGCGTATGTCCTTCGGCTGGTCGCCGGTGATCGGCAACGCGCCGAGGACGTCGTGCAAGAGACACTCATCCGTGCCTGGAAGAACGCCGGCCAGCTCAATCGAGCGACCGGATCTGTACGCCCCTGGCTGGTGACGGTCGCTCGCCGCATCGTCATCGACGGTCACCGCAGCCGGCAGGCCCGGCCGCAGGAGGTCGATCCGTCGCCGCTGGAGGTCATCCCCGCGGAGGACGAGATCGACAAGGCGCTGTGGCTGATGACGCTGTCGGACGCGCTCGACGACCTGACCCCGGCCCACCGGGAGGTGCTCGTCGAGACGTACTTCAAGGGGCGTACCGTCAACGAGGCGGCCGAAACGCTGGGTATACCCAGCGGCACCGTGCGTTCGCGGGTGTTCTATGCCCTCAGGTCGATGAAGCTGGCACTGGAGGAGCGGGGGGTGACGGCGTGATGAGTGTGTACGGGGGACACGGCGGGTTCGGCACAGGTGGTTCGGGTATGTCTGGTGCTATGCAGGAATCTCCGGTGCCCAATGAGCACGAGACTGTCGGCGCGTATGCGCTCGGGATTCTCGACGACGCCGAGGCAACCGCTTTCGAGGTCCATCTGGCCGGGTGCGAATGGTGTGCCCAGCAGCTCGACGAGCTGGCCGGAATGGAGCCGATGCTGGCGGCCCTGGCGGATCTGCCGGGCTCCGGATCCACCCCGTCCATCGGGGAGTCGCTGTCCGCGAGGCCCAGCCCGCGGATGGTCGAGAATCTCGTCGTCGAGGTCTCCGAGAAGCGCAAGGTCCGCAGCAGGCGGAACGTCTTCGCACTGGCCGCCTCGGTCGTGCTGATCGCCGGCGGCACCGCGGCCGGCGTGGCGCTGAGCGGCGGCGGCTCGGACAACGGCAACGCGGACATGGCGATGGGACCCGCCCAGGCGGCCTTCCAGACCATGAGCGACAAGAAGACGGCCACGGACCCGACGACCCACGTCACCGCGACCGTCGCCGTCGAGAAGAAGGACTGGGGCACCCACGCGGTCCTCCAGCTCGAGAACGTCACCGGCCCGAAGAAGTGCTCGCTGATCGCCGTCGGCAAGAACGGCGAGCGTGAGACGGTGACCTCCTGGTCCGTCCCGACCTGGGGATACGGCATCACCGACGCCAAGACGGAGAAGGCCAAGGAGCCCCTCTACGTGCACGGCGGGGCCGCCTTCACCCCCAACCAGATCGACCACTTCGAGGTCATGACCTTCGACGGCAAGAAGCTCGTCTCGGTCAGCGCGTAGCTTCAGCGGGCCCCCTTCGCGTACGGTTGACGGCTGCCCAGCACGTCAGAAGGGGGCCCGGTGGCCGCTCAGGCTCAGCAATCCGCGGTCGGCTCTCACGCCTCCGAACAGGAATCCGGTCAGGACTCCGTTCGGGACCGTGAGATCAGCGTCGAACAGGTACACCTCGACCGGGTGTACCGCCGTCTCGAGGAGAAGATCCACGAGGCGGAGTTCCTGATGAACGACGCGGCCAAGCGCGGTCAGGTAGGCACACCCGGTGCGCTCGCCGAACGCGACGCGCAGGTCTTCCGGGCAGGCGTCCACCTGAACCGGCTCAACAACGAGTTCGAGGACTTCCTCTTCGGCCGCATCGACCTGCTCCTCGGCAGGGACGGCAAGAAGGGCCCCGACGGTGCCTACACCGCCGTGGAACCCGCCGAGGGCGCGGTCCGCGGCGACAACACCGCCGACATCGCCGAGACCCTGCACATCGGCCGCATCGGCGTCCTCGACCAGGACTACGCGCCCCTGGTCATCGACTGGCGGGCCCCGGCCGCGGCCCCCTTCTACAGATCCACTCCGGTGGATCCCGGGCGTGTCGTACGACGCCGGGTGATCCGCTCCAAGGGCCGCCGGGTCCTCGGGGTCGAGGACGACCTGATGCGCCCCGAGCTGACCGCCTTCCTCGACGGCGACACGCTGCCCGTCATCGGCGACGGCGCCCTGATGGCCGCCCTCGGCCAGGCCCGCAGCCACACCATGCGGGACATCGTCGCCTCCATCCAGGCCGAACAGGACCTGGTGATCCGTGCCCCCGCCGCCTCCGTCACCTACGTCGAGGGCGGCCCGGGCACCGGCAAGACGGCCGTCGCCCTGCACCGCGCCGCCTACCTGCTCTACCAGGACCGGCGCCGGTACGCGGGCGGCATCCTGATCGTCTCCCCGACCCCGCTGCTCGTCGCGTACACCGAGGGCGTGCTCCCGTCGCTCGGCGAGGAGGGCCAGGTCGCCATCCGCGCCATCGGCTCCCTCGTCGACGGCGCCGAGGCCACGCTCTACGACACGCCGGCCACCGCCCGCGCCAAGGGCTCCTCCCGGATGCTCAGGGTGCTGCGCAAGGCCGCCCGCGGCGCCCTGGAGCTGAACGACTCACCGGTCCGGCTCAGGGTCGTCGCCTTCAACCGCCGCCTGGAGCTGGAGGCCGAGGACCTCGACCGGATCAGACACAACGCGCTCGGCGGCACCGCCCCGGTCAACCTGCTCCGCCCCCGCGCCCGCAAGCTCCTCCTGGACGCCCTGTGGGCCCGCTCCGGCGCGGCCGGCCGGCACACCGACCCGGAGCTCGCCGCCGAGCTGCGCGCCTCCTTCGACGAGGACCTCCTCACCGAGGACTCCTTCATCGAGTTCCTCGACGCCTGGTGGCCCGAGCTGACCCCGCAGGCCGTCCTCACGGCGATGGCCGACGAGCGACGCCTCGGCCGCTGGGCCCGCCGCATCCTCAACCCCGGCGAGGTCCGCCGGGTGGCCCGCTCCCTGAAGCGGGACGGCCGCACCGTCCACGACATCGCCATGCTGGACGAGCTCCAGGCCATCCTCGGCACCCCCGCCCGCCCCCGGAAGAAGCGCGAGGCGGACCCGCTGGACCAGCTCACCGGCCTGGAGGAGCTGATGCCGGTGCGCGAGGAGTCGCAGCGCGAGCGCGCCGAACGGCTCGCCCAGGAACGGGTCGAGTACGCCCACGTCATCGTCGACGAGGCGCAGGACCTCACCCCGATGCAGTGGCGGATGGTCGGCCGCCGCGGCCGGCACGCCACCTGGACGGTCGTCGGCGACCCGGCCCAGTCCTCCTGGTCCGACCCCGACGAGGCCGCCGAGGCCCGTGACGAGGCCCTGGGCACCCGCCCGCGCCGCCGCTTCGAGCTCACGGTCAACTACCGCAACCCGTCCGAGATCGCCGACCTCGCGGCCAAGGTCCTGGCCCTCGCCATGCCCGGCTCCAAGTCCCCCTCGGCCGTCCGCTCCACCGGCGTCGAGCCCCGTTTTGTGACAACGAACAATGGACACAGCACGGTGGTGCGGGACTCGCTGGAGAAGACCGTGCGCGCCGAGGCCGAGCGCCTCCTCGACCTGGTCGACGGCACGGTCGGCGTGGTCGTCGCCATGGACCGGCGTGCCGAGGCCGCCCGCTGGCTGACCGGGCTCGGCGACCGGGTGGTGGCCCTCGGCAGCCTGGAGGCCAAGGGCCTGGAGTACGACGCCACGGTCGTCGTCTCGCCCGCCGAGATCGCCGACGAGTCCCCGGCCGGGCTGCGCGTGCTGTACGTGGCCCTCACCCGGGCGACGCAGCAGCTGACGGTGGTCTCCGGCGAGCGGGACGTGCCGGACGCGGCGGGGGTGCCGGACCTGCTCAGGGACTGACGGTGCGGGCCGGACTGACGGTGCGGGCCTGCCCCGCACGGCTCGGGGCACGCCCGTTCGGCTGGTTCCGCCGGGGTTTTCCTGTGAAGTCCCCGGACGGGAATGGCCGCGCGGGATCTGTTTGTTAGCCTTGTCGTGACACCGGCTCGATCCAAGCCCCCGGGCCCAACCTTCGTCGCTACGAGCGACCACTTGCCGCGAGGCGAGCATGGCGGGTCGGTGTCATGAACGCAGGAGGAGGCCCACGTCACTTGTGACGTGGGCCTCCTTTTTGCGCGAACAATACGTACGTAATCAGGTCCGGCTAACGCCTACCCGGCGGTAGGTGCGACGATCGGACGGCAAAACCAGCGACACGCAAAACCCGCGACACGGTGAAACAACGAAGGAAGTCGGCCATGGCAACGGCGCCCAGCGTCTCCTACTCGATGACCATCCGGCTGGAGGTGCCCGCGAGCGGAACCGCCGTCTCGCAGCTCACCACCGCCGTGGAGTCCTCCGGAGGCTCGGTCACCGGCCTCGACGTCACCGCGTCCGGCCACGAGAAGCTCCGTATCGACGTCACCATCGCGGCCTCCTCGACCGCGCACGCCGACCAGATCGTGGAGCAGCTGCGCCACATCGAGGGCGTCACCCTCGGCAAGGTCTCCGACCGTACGTTCCTGATGCACCTCGGCGGCAAGATCGAGATGCAGTCCAAGCACCCCATCCGCAACCGTGACGACCTCTCCATGATCTACACCCCGGGCGTGGCCCGTGTGTGCATGGCGATCGCGGAGAACCCCGAGGACGCGCGCCGCCTCACCATCAAGCGCAACTCCGTTGCGGTCGTGACGGACGGCTCGGCCGTCCTCGGCCTCGGCAACATCGGCCCGAAGGCCGCCCTGCCGGTCATGGAGGGCAAGGCGGCCCTCTTCAAGCGGTTCGCCGGCATCGACGCCTGGCCGCTCTGCCTCGACACCCAGGACACCGACGCGATCGTCGAGATCGTCAAGGCGATCGCCCCCGGGTTCGCCGGCATCAACCTGGAGGACATCTCCGCGCCCCGCTGCTTCGAGATCGAGGCGCGGCTGCGCGAGGCCCTCGACATCCCCGTCTTCCACGACGACCAGCACGGCACCGCGATCGTCGTCCTCGCCGCCCTGACGAACGCACTTCGCGTCACCGGCAAGGCGATTGAGAACATCCGGGTCGTCATGTCCGGCGCCGGCGCGGCCGGTACGGCCATCCTCAAGCTGCTGATCGCGGCCGGCGTGAAGAACGCCGTCGTCGCCGACATCCACGGGGTCGTGCACTCCGCCCGCGAGGACCTGGTGGACGCCCCCGCCGACTCGCCGCTGCGCTGGATCGCCGACAACACCAACCCGGAGAACCTCACCGGCACCCTCAAGGAGGCCGTGCGCGGCGCCGACGTCTTCATCGGCGTCTCCGCCCCGAACGTCCTCGACGGCGGCGACGTGGCCGCCATGGCCGACGACGCCATCGTGTTCGCACTCGCGAACCCGGACCCCGAGGTGGAGCCGGCGATCGCCCGCCAGACGGCCGCCGTGGTGGCCACCGGCCGCTCCGACTTCCCCAACCAGATCAACAACGTGCTGGTCTTCCCGGGTGTCTTCCGCGGCCTCCTGGACGCCCAGTCCCGTACGGTGAACACCGACATGATGCTCGCGGCCGCGAAGGCCCTCGCGGACGTCGTGACCGAGGACGAACTGAACCCCAACTACATCATCCCCAGCGTCTTCAACGAGAAGGTCGCGGGAGCGGTGGCGGGCGCGGTCAGGGAAGCCGCGAAGGGCGCCTGACGGACACCCCCGCCGGAGCGCCCCGTCAGGGGCGCGGGGAACTGCGCGATCGGCCCCCACCGGCGGTCCGCCGAAACTCAACCCAGGCAAACGTTTGTGAAACTTGCCACGCCATCCGTCCGGCGCGTCGTGAAACCCCTCCTTCGGCCCACCCGTAGGGTATTGGCGGCACCCGGATTGGCGTTCCCGCCGCAGGTGGGGGCAGGATGCGTCCCGGCCCAACATGCGGCTCCGCCGCGTGGCACGCCTCAATGGCAAGAAGAACACGGGAGTAACAACATGAACCGCAGTGAGCTGGTGGCCGCGCTGGCCGACCGTGCCGAGGTGACTCGCAAGGACGCCGACGCCGTGCTGGCCGCTTTCGCCGATGTCGTCGGCGACATCGTCTCCAAGGGCGACGAGAAGGTCACCATCCCCGGCTTCCTGACCTTCGAGCGCACCCACCGTGCCGCTCGCACCGCGCGCAACCCGCAGACCGGCGAGCCGATCAACATCCCGGCCGGCTTCAGCGTGAAGGTCTCCGCGGGCTCGAAGCTCAAGGAATCCGCCAAGGGCAAGTGAGCCGAGGCGCTCCGCTTGAGCGCCGTGGGTGACTGCGGGCCCGCTGTTGCTGGTCGCGCAGTTCCCCCCGCCCCTAAGGGGCGCGTCTGAGCCGAACATGACGATGGGGCGGCCCCTCCACCAGGGGCCGCCCCATCGTCGTACGAGAAGGGTTATCCGAGCGCCTTGCCCGGCAGCTCCACCTTCGCGCCGAGCTCCACGAGCTTCTCCATGAAGTTCTCGTAGCCGCGGTTGATGAGGTCGATGCCGTGGACGCGGGAGGTGCCCTGGGCGGCGAGAGCGGCGATGAGGTAGGAGAAGCCGCCGCGGAGGTCGGGGATGACCAGGTCGGCGCCCTGGAGCTTGGTGGGGCCGGAGACGACCGCCGAGTGCAGGAAGTTGCGCTGGCCGAAGCGGCAGGCCGAGCCGCCCAGGCACTCGCGGTAGAGCTGGATGTGAGCACCCATCTGGTTCAGCGCGGAGGTGAAGCCGAGGCGGGACTCGTAGACCGTCTCGTGGACGATCGACAGGCCGGTGGCCTGGGTCAGGGCGACGACGAGCGGCTGCTGCCAGTCGGTCTGGAAGCCCGGATGCACGTCCGTCTCCAGCGCGATGGACTTCAGCTGGCCGCCGGGGTGCCAGAAGCGGATGCCCTCGTCGTCGATCTCGAAGGCACCGCCCACCTTCCGGTAGGTGTTCAGGAACGTCATCATCGAGCGCTGCTGGGCGCCCCTGACGTAGATGTTGCCCTCGGTCGCCAGCGCCGCCGACGCCCAGGACGCGGCCTCCAGCCGGTCCGGGAGGGCACCGTGGTTGTAGCCGCCCAGCTCGTCCACACCGGTGATGCGGATCGTGCGGTCGGTGTCCATCGCGATGATCGCGCCCATCTTCTGCAGCACGCAGATGAGGTCCTCGATCTCCGGCTCGACGGCCGCGTTGGACAACTCCGTGACGCCCTCGGCGAGTACGGCCGTCAGCAGCACCTGCTCGGTCGCGCCGACGGACGGGTACGGCAGCCGGATCTTCGTACCGCGCAGGCGGGTCGGCGCCTCCAGGTACTGTCCGTCGGCCCGCTTCTCGATGGTCGCGCCGAACTGCCGCAGCACGTCGAAGTGGAAGTCGATCGGCCGGCCGCCGATGTCGCAGCCGCCGAGGCCCGGGATGAAGGCGTGGCCCAGGCGGTGCAGCAGCGGGCCGCAGAACAGGATCGGGATCCGGCTGGAACCCGCGTGGGCATCGATGTCAGCGACGTTCGCGCTCTCCACGTACGTCGGATCGAGCACCAGCTCACCGGGCTCCTCACCCGGCCGTACCGTCACCCCGTGCAGCTGCAGCAGACCGCGTACGACCCGCACGTCACGGATGTCCGGAACGTTGCGCAGCCGACTGGGTGCACTGCCCAGCAGGGCGGCGACCATGGCCTTGGGTACGAGGTTCTTCGCACCGCGGACACGGATCTCGCCCTCCAGCGGGGTGCCGCCGTGGACAAGCAGGACATCGTCGTTGACGGTCATGAATCTCGCGTTCCATGGAGTTGGGCAGGGCCGGACAGACAGAGTAATCGCCCAGCGGCCCCCTCCCGTAAGCCCACGGACCACCCAGCTACGTCATAGCTGTGTCACAACACGAACGGTGCCTAATCGGACACATGGGGTCACCGGCCGCGTCCGTGCGCCGGGGACGCTTCCTTCCGCCCTGAGCTGCATTCACCCGCGGACCCGGATTGGCTCCCCACGCGACGGGAAGATGCGGGATCATGTCTGCCATGACCGAGGTGTCCTCGCTCACAGGGCGGCTGCTCGTGGCCACGCCCGCCCTGGCGGACCCGAACTTCGACCGTGCGGTGGTGCTCCTTCTCGACCACGACGAGGAGGGCTCCCTCGGTGTCGTCCTCAACCGCCCCACCCCGGTGGACGTCGGCGACATCCTGGAGGGCTGGGCCTCCCTCGCGGGCGAGCCGGGGGTCGTCTTCCAGGGCGGCCCGGTCTCCCTGGACTCCGCGCTCGGCGTCGCGGTCATCCCCGGCGGAGCCAACGGCGACCGCGCCCCGCTCGGCTGGCGCCGGGTGCACGGCGCGATCGGCCTGGTCGACCTGGAGGCCCCGCCGGAACTGCTCGCCTCGGCCCTCGGCTCGCTGCGGATCTTCGCCGGTTACGCCGGCTGGGGCCCCGGCCAGCTGGAGGACGAACTGGTCGAGGGCGCCTGGTACGTCGTCGAGTCCGAACCCGGCGACGTCTCCTCGCCGTCCCCGGAAAGACTCTGGCGCGAGGTCCTGCGCCGCCAGCGCAACGAACTCGCGATGGTCGCCACCTACCCGGACGATCCCTCGCTCAACTGACGCCGGGCCTTCTCGCAACCGTTGTCCGGGCGCTTCAGTACCCTTGGCATTTATGAGCACTCTTGAGCCCGAGCGCGGGACTGGTACGGGGACCCTCGTAGAACCGACACCGCAGGTGTCCCACGGCGACGGCGATCACGAGCGCTTCGCCCATTACGTCCAGAAGGACAAGATCATGGCGAGCGCGCTCGACGGCACCCCCGTCGTGGCGCTGTGCGGCAAGGTGTGGGTGCCCGGCCGCGACCCGAAGAAGTACCCCGTGTGCCCCATGTGCAAGGAGATCTACGAGTCCATGGGCAGCGGCGGCGACGGCGAGGGCCAGGACAAGTAACCCGCAGGATCCACAGCTCGGCTCTCCGGGGCCCCGGGCGCGCTTTGGCGTGCTCCGGGGCCTTTGTCGTGCCCGCGCGTTGCACGGAGTGCGTCGTGCGGTCACAGAGTGGTTGAGACCTCTTGTCGGCGTGTTCATGTTGTCCCTAGCCTCCGTGGTGTTGTGCAGAGCGAAATAGCCGTTGCACATACTGCAACGCTCCCGTGCTTGAGCGCGCTCCCGGAGGGTCACTCCATGAAGCTCCCCGTCCCCGCACTCCTCGTCGGCGCCCTGTTCCTCGCCGCCGCGTGCGCCCCGCAGACCTCTTCCAACTCCGCCTCCGACAAGGACGACAAGAGCGGCACCCTGCGGGTGTGGCTCTTCCAGGAGGTCGGCAACGACCCGAAGCAGAAGGTCGTCGACTCGGTCGTCGCCGCCTTCGAGAAGGCGCACACCGGCACCGAGGTCGACGTGGAGTACATTCCGGTCGACACCCGCGCCCAGCGCGTCAAGGCCGCCTTCAACGACCCGGCCTCGGCCCCCGACGTCATGGAGTACGGCAACACCGACACCGCCGGCTACGTCCACGACGGCGGACTCCTCGACGTCACGAAGGACTTCGGCGCCTGGAGCGAGGCGAAGGACACCGACCCGACGGCCCGGCAGTCGGTGACGGTCGGCGGCAAGGTCTACGGCGCCCCCTTCTACGTCGGCGTCCGCGCCCTCTACTACCGCACCGACGTCTTCAGGGAACTCGGCCTGAAACCGCCGGCCACCCTCGCCGAGCTGGCCGCCACCGCCCGCAAGATCCGGGCCGCGAAGCCCGGCCTGTACGGCCTGGTGGTCGGCGGCGCCTACACCTACGGCGCGATGCCCTTCATCTGGGCCGAGGGCGGCGAACTGGCCACGGGCAAGGGCGGCTCGTACACCTCGGCGATCGACAGTGCGGCCGCGCAGAAGGGCATCAAGGAGTACACGTCCCTCTTCGGCGACGACAACTGTCCGGCCGCCAAGTGCGCGGGCTTCGGCGGCAACGACACGGTCACCGCGTTCGCCGCGGGCAAGGCGGGCATGGCGATCGGGGGCGACTTCAGCCATGCCGCCGTGGAGGCGGGGAGCGTCAAGGGCAAGTACGCGGTGGTGCCGCTGCCGGGGGTCACGGCCGGCTCGGTCGCGCCGGCCTTCGCGGGCGGCAACAACATCGGGGTGCTGAAGAGCACCACGCACCGCACGCTCGCCGTCCGGCTGATGGAGGAGCTGACCTCGAAGAAGACGCAGGCGGCGATGTTCGACGCGATGGGTTTTCTGCCGACGTTCAAGGACGTCCGTGACCAGGCGGCCGCGAAGGAGCCGTTCGTGAAGCCGTTCGTGGCGACCCTGGCCGCCGGGACGAAGTTCGTGCCCGCCTCGGCGGGGTGGTCGCAGATCGACTCGTCGCTGGTGCTGCCGACGATGTTCCAGGAGGTCGTCAGCGGCAAGAAGAGCGTGGGGGCTGCTTCGCAGGAGGCGGCGAAGAAGATGGATGCGGCGTTCGGCTCCGCCGGATGACGCCGACGGTGGGGGTGGCCGGGGAGCGTGGGCGGGTGCGGGCGCGTGGAGGTTCGCCGCGCAGTTCCCCGCGCCCCTTGGCAAGTTGGACTGTGCCTTGGCTGTATCTCGCGCCCGCTTTGGTCGTCCTCGGTGGGCTGCTGTTCTACCCCATTTACCAGCTCGGGCTGATCTCCGTCTTCCGGTACACCCAGGCTCAGGTCAGTGGTGGGGAGCCGACCGCCTTCGTCGGGTTCGGGAACTATGCGGACGTCTTCCGGGACGACCAGTTCTGGTCGGTGCTGCTCGCCACCGTCGGGTTCGCCGCCGCCTGTGTCGTGTCGACGCTCGCCGTCGGGTGTGCGCTCGCCGTGCTGCTGACGCGGGTGCGGGCGGTGCCGCGGCTGGCGCTGATGCTGGCGGCGCTGGGGGCGTGGGCGACCCCGGCCGTCACCGGGTCCACGGTGTGGCTGTTCCTGTTCGACCCGGACTTCGGGCCGGTCGACCGGGTGCTCGGGCTCGGTGACCACTCCTGGACGTACGGGCGTTACTCCGCCTTCTTCCTGGTCCTGCTCGAAGTGGTGTGGTGCTCCTTCCCGTTCGTCATGGTCACCGTGTACGCCGGGATCCGCGCCGTACCGTCCGAGGTGCTGGAGGCCGCCGCGCTGGACGGGGCCTCGCAGTGGCGGATCTGGCGGTCGGTGCTGGCGCCGATGCTCCGGCCGATCCTCATGGTCGTCACCATCCAGTCGGTGATCTGGGACTTCAAGATCTTCACGCAGATCTACGTGATGACCGGCGGGGGCGGCATCGCCGGGCAGAACCTGGTGCTCAACGTGTACGCCTACCAACAGGCCTTCGCCTCCTCGCAGTACGGGCTGGGCGCGGCCATCGGTGTCGTCACGCTGCTGGTGCTGCTCGCCGTCACCCTGGTCTACCTGCGGCTGCTCCGCCGGCAGGGGGAGGAGCTGTGACCGTCGTGAATCTTGTGCGCGGGTTCGTCCGGCGGCCGGGGCGGCTGGCCGCAGAGGGGACGGCGCTGGCGATCGCCGTACTCGTCGCCTTCCCGCTGTACTGGATGGTGCTGGGCGCCTTCAAACCGGCCGGGGAGATCGAGTCGGACCGGCCCCGGCCGTGGACCCTCTCGCCCTCTCTGGACTCCTTCCGGCGGGTCTTCGGGCAGCAGGAATTCGGCCGCTACTTCGTCAACAGCCTGGTCGTCGCGGGCAGTGTGGTCGTCGTCTCGGCGCTGGTCGCCTTTCTCGCGGCGACCGCCGTGACCCGATTCCGGTTCCGCTTCCGGACCACCTTGCTGATCATGTTCCTGGTGGCCCAGATGGTGCCCGTGGAGGCCCTCACCATCCCCCTCTTCTTCCAGATGCGGGACCTCGGTCTGCTGAACACGCTGGGCTCCCTGGTCCTGCCCCACATCGCCTTCTCGCTGCCCTTCGCGATCTGGATGCTGCGGGGGTTCGTGAAAGGCGTGCCGGAGGCGCTGGAGGAGGCCGCGTACATCGACGGGGCGAGCCGGTCGCGCTTTCTCTGGCAGATCCTTTTCCCGCTCGTCCTGCCGGGCCTGGTGGCCACGAGCGTGTTTTCCTTCATCTCCGCCTGGAACGACTTCCTGTTCGCCAAGTCGTTCATCATCAGCGACACCTCGCAGTCCACGCTGCCGATGGCGCTCCTGGTGTTCTTCAGGCCGGACGACCCCGACTGGGGCGGGGTGATGGCGGCCTCCACGGTGATGACGATTCCGGTGCTGGTGTTCTTCGTACTCGTACAGCGACGCCTGGTCTCGGGACTGGGCGGAGCGGTCAAGGACTGAGGTGATTTCGTTGATGGATCTGATTCCCGCGCCGCGCAGTGTCGTCGCCGGTTCCGGCGAGGTGCGGCTGACGGCGCACTCACGGCTCTATGCCGGTCCGGGGGCGGAGGGCGTCGGCCGCCGGCTGCGCACCGACCTCTGGGCGGCCACCGGCCTGCCGCTGCGCGAGGGGCGGGAACTCGACGACATCGAGGGCGACGGCATCGGGCTGGTGCTCGACCCGCGCCTCGGCCCCGAGGAGTACCGCCTCGTCAGCGGCCCGGACGGGGTTCTGGTCGAGGGCGGCAGCGCGGCCGGTGTCTTCTGGGGCGCGCAGACGCTGCGCCAGCTCCTGGGCCCCGCCGCGTTTCGCAGGGCCGTCCTGGAACCCGACCGCACCTGGACCGTGCCGCATCTCACGATCGAGGACTCCCCCCGATTCCCCTGGCGCGGCTTCATGCTCGACGTCGCCCGGCACTTCACGCCCAAGGAAGGCGTCCTGCGCCACCTCGATCTCATGGCGGCGCACAAACTCAACGTCTTCCACTTCCATCTGACGGACGACCAGGGCTGGCGGCTCCAGATCGAGCGCTACCCCCGGCTCACCGAGGTCGGCTCCTGGCGGGCCCGCACGAAATTCGGCCACCGGGCCTCACCGCTGTGGGAGGAGAAGCCGCACGGTGGCTTCTACACCCAGGACGACATCCGGGAGATCGTCGCCTACGCGGCCGAGCGGCATATCACGGTCGTCCCCGAAATCGACGTGCCGGGACACTCGCAGGCCGCCGTCGCCGCGTATCCGGAACTCGGCAACACCGACGTCGTCGACACCACCGCCCTCTCCGTCTGGGACTCCTGGGGGATCTCTCCGAACGTACTCGCCCCCACCGACAACACCCTGCGCTTCTACGAGGGGGTGTTCGAGGAAGTGCTGGAGCTGTTCCCCTCGGAGTTCATTCACGTCGGCGGCGACGAATGCCCGAAGGACCAGTGGCAGGCGTCCGAGGCCGCCAAGGCGCGCATCGCGGAACTCGGGCTGGCCGACGAGGACGAGTTGCAGTCGTGGTTCATCGGCCACTTCGCGAAGTGGCTTTCCGCGCGCGGGCGTCGGCTCATCGGGTGGGACGAGATCCTGGAGGGCGGCATCGCGGAGGGCGCGGCCGTCTCGTCGTGGCGCGGCTACGGCGGCGGGATCGCGGCCGCGCGGGCCGGTCACGACGTCGTCATGTGCCCCGAGCAGTACGTGTACCTGGACCACCGGCAGGCCGGCGGCGCCGACGAACCGGTGCCGATCGGATACGTCCGCACCCTGGAGGACGTGTACCGGTTCGAGCCCGTTCCACCGGGGCTGGACGAATCCCAGGCGCGGCGCGTCCTGGGCACCCAGGCCAACGTCTGGACCGAGGTGATGGAGGACCACGCGCGCGTGGACTACCAGGCCTACCCCCGGCTCGCCGCCCTCGCCGAGGTCGCCTGGAGCGCCCTCCCGGCCCCGGCGGAACGGGACTTCGCCGGCTTCGAGCACCGGATGGCCGCGCACTACCTGCGGCTCGACGCCCTGGGCGTCGCCTACCGCCGGCCGGCCGGCCCCCTGCCCTGGCAGCAGCGCCCCGGAGTCCTCGGCCGCCCCCTCGACGGCCCGCCCCCGAACCGCTGACCCCGCCACCCCCTGTCCCCGCCGCCCCTTCCCTGCCCGCTGCCCCGCCCCCTGTCCCCGCTCCGAACGCGTAATGGAAAAAGACCCCAAGGATCACCGAAGAGTGTCAATCGGTGCGCACCGGCGATGGTGGAAGAAAACGGACCAAGTCGCCGATGAGGTGGGCGAATGCCTCCTAGCGGACCCGTGCGTTCGAGGCTTGCGAAGATGTGCCAGAGTTGCCACGTCCGCCCTGTGAGCACGTACCGTACGGCCACACAGGTGGGACCAGGTGGGGCAGCGGGAAGGGGCAGCCGGTTTTGACCACGCACGCACCGCAGGCGGGGCAGTCCGTCACGCTGCCCACGACGCTGAACGAGGCCGTGGCGGCCCTCACCGAGATGCCGGCCGCGGTCCCGGTCGCGGGCGGCACCGACCTGATGGCCGCCGTCAACTCCGGACAGCTCAGGCCCGCCGCCCTGGTCGGCCTCGGCCGGATCAGCGAGATCCGCGGCTGGCAGTACCAGGACGGCAACGCACTGCTCGGCGCCGGCCTCACGCACGCGCGCATGGGCCGCCCCGACTTCGCGGCGCTGATCCCGGCGCTCGCCGCCGCCGCGCGGTCCGCCGGTCCGCCGCACATCCGCAACGCAGGCACCCTGGGCGGCAACATCGCCACGGCCGCGCCCACCGGCGACGCGCTGCCGGTGCTCGCCGCCCTGGAGGCGACGCTGATCATCGCGGGGCCGGGCGGATCCCGCCGGGAGATCCCGGTCTCGCACCTGCTGGCCGGCGTGGAGATGCTCCGCGGGGGCGAGCTGATCGGCTTCGTGCGGGTACCGCTGCTGCATGCCCCGCAGGTCTTCCTGAAGGCGACGGGACGCACCGGACCGGGCCGCTCGGTGGCCTCCGTGGCGCTCGTCCTCGACCCCGCGCGGCGCGGGGTGAGATGCGCCGTCGGGGCCATAGCGCCGATGCCGCTCAGGCCCCTGGACGCCGAGCAGTGGGTGGCCCGGCTGATCGACTGGGACAACGACCGCGCGCTCGTCCCGGAGGCGCTGGCCGCCTTCGGCGAGTACGTCGCGGCCGCCTGCATCCCGGACCCGGCCCCCGAGCCCGACGGCTCGGTGCCGGCGCTTCCGCCCGCCGTACTGCACCTGCGGCGCACCGTCGCCGCGCTGGCCCGACGAGCACTGGGGAGGGCGCTGTCATGACCGACGACCAGCACGGAGAGGGCGCGCCCGCGAGCGGTGGCGGCCGCTGGGACCCGCTGCCCCAGGGCGACTACGACGACGGTGCGACCGCGTTCGTGAAGCTCCCCGAGGGCGGCATCGAGGCCCTGCTGTCCGCCGACAGCCCCCTGGCCGCGCCCGGGCACGGCTATGTGCCGCCGCAGATAGCGGTCGCTCCCGGCACCGACGCCTGGGGCGCGCCGGCCGACGGCACCCGGTGGCCCGACCCGAACACGGTCCCGCGGGAGCAGCCCGCCGACGACCGGTTCACGTACAACCCGGCCTCGACGCAGCAGTGGACGTACGAGGAGCCGCCGCCCGCGCCCGGCCACGACGTGACCGGGCAGTGGTCGATCCCCGTCGTGAGCGGCGACGCCCCGGACGAATCGGGCGAGTTCACCACATCCGCGCTCATGGAGCAGTGGGGCGGCACGCCGCCGGCGACCCTGCCGGGTGGAGCCTCCGCGCCGTGGGTCACGGAGGCCCAGGGCTGGGAACACCCCGCGGAGGCCCCTGGATCGCCCACTGAGCCCCCCGCGGGCCATGGGGGCACTCCGCACCCCGGAGTCGCCTCCCGGGTCGCCGGTGGGCCACCTGTGGCCAGCGCGCCGACGGGTGGCGCAGGGGGTGAACGGGGTGAAGCGGCGGATATCGGCGAACCGTACGCGGTCGGCCGGCCGCCCGGCACCGGCGAGCCGCACGCGCCCGACGCCGGCGAGGCCGACGCGCCCCACGACGCCCCCGGCCCGCACCCCGCCCACGACCCGCGGGCCGCCGACGGCGAGTCCGCCCCGGAAGGGGCACCCGAGGCCGACGACGAAAACGGCTCGGGCGGTGCGGCGGGGGACCAACACGCCGAAGGCGAGGCCGAGGCGGTCGACGACCACCCCCTCGCCTCCTACGTCCTGCGCGTCAACGGCGCCGACCGCCCCGTCACCGACGCCTGGATCGGCGAGTCGCTCCTGTACGTCCTCCGCGAACGCCTCGGCCTCGCAGGCGCCAAGGACGGCTGCTCGCAGGGCGAGTGCGGCGCCTGCAACGTCCAGGTCGACGGTCGCCTGGTCGCCTCCTGCCTGGTCCCCGCGGTCACCGCCGCCGGCAGCGAGGTCCGCACGGTCGAGGGCCTGGCCCAGGACGGCCGCCCCTCCGACGTGCAACGCGCCCTGGCCCGCTGCGGAGCCGTCCAGTGCGGCTTCTGCATCCCCGGCATGGCGATGACCGTCCACGACCTGCTGGAGGGCAACCCGGCCCCCACCGAGCTGGAGACCCGCCAGGCCCTGTGCGGCAACCTCTGCCGCTGCTCCGGCTACCGGGGCGTCCTGGACGCCGTCGGCGAGGTCGTCGCCGAACGCGAGGCACATGCCGCCGCCGACGCTGAGACGGACGGCGACGAGGCCCGTATTCCGCATCAGGCGGGACCGGGCGCCGGCGGCGTCAACGCGTCGGCGTTCGAGTCCCCGCGCACCTTCGGGGCCGGAATCCAGATCCCGCACGAGCAGGCGTACGACCAGTCGTACGGTGGCAACCAGTCGTTCGGCGGCAACCAGACCTTCGGCGGCGACCAGTCGTTCGGCGGGAACCAGACCTTCGGCGGCAACCAGTCGTTCGAGGACCAGAGCCAGAGTCACAGCTACGACGACCAGCCCTACGGCCCGGACGGAGGCCAGGCGTGACCAACGAGACCGTCACTGCGACCACCGCCGCGGAGACTCCCGTCCCCGCCGCCGAACCGCTGCCGCACGGCCTCGGCGTGTCGCTGCCGACCGCCGACGCCGGCGCGAAGACCGAGGGCACCTTCCCGTACGCGGCCGACCTGTGGGCCGAGGGCCTGCTGTGGGCGGCCGTGCTGCGCTCCCCGCACCCGCACGCGCGCATCGTGTCGATCGACACCAGCCACGCGCGCGAGATGCCCGGCGTACGGGCCGTGATCACCCACGAGGACGTCCCCGGCACCCCGCGCCACGGCCGCGGCACCCCCGACCGCCCGGTCTTCGCCTCCGAGGTCGTACGCCACCACGGCGAGCCCATCGCGGCCGTCGCCGCCGACCACCCGGACACGGCCCGCATGGCCGCCGCCGCCGTCATCGTCGAGTACGAGGTGCTCGACCCGGTCATCGACCCCGAGCAGTCCTTCGAGGCCGAGCCGCTGCACCCCGACGGCAACCTGATCCGGCACATCCCGCTCCAGCACGGCGACCCGGACGCGACCGGCGAGATCGTCGTCGAGGGCCAGTACCGCATCGGCCGCGCCGACCCCGCCCCCATCGGCGCCGAGGCCGGACTCGCCGTGCCCCGCCCCGACGGCGGCGTCGAGCTGTACCTGGCCTCCACCGACCCGCACACCGACCGCAACACGGCCGCCGCCTGCTACGGCCTGTCGCTCGAACAGGTGAAGATCGTCGTCACCGGCGTGCCGGGCGCGACCGCCGACCGCGAGGACCAGGGCTTCCAGCTCCCCCTCGGCCTGCTCGCCCTGAAGACCGGCTGCCCGGTCAAACTCACGGCGACCCGCGAGGAGTCCTTCCTCGGCCACGCCCACCGCCACCCCACCCTGCTCCGCTACCGGCACCACGCCGACGCCGAGGGCAAGCTGGTCAAGGTCGAGGCCCAGGTCCTGCTCGACGCGGGCGCCTACGCCGACACCTCCGCCGAGTCCCTCGCCGCCGCCGTCTCCTTCGCCTGCGGCCCCTACGTCGTCCCGAACGCCTTCATCGAGGGCTGGGCCGTCCGCACCAACAACCCGCCCTCCGGCCACGTCCGCGGCGAGGGCGCCATGCAGGTGTGCGCCGCCTACGAGGCGCAGATGGACAAGCTCGCCAAGAAGCTCGGCCTCGACCCGGCCGAGATCCGGCTGCGCAACGCCCTCGCCACCGGCGACCTCCTGCCCATCGGCCAGACGGTGACCTGCCCGGCCCCCGTCGCCGAACTCCTCCAGGCGGTACGGGACTTCCCGCTCCCGCAGCTGCCCAAGGACACCCCCGAGGACGAGTGGCTGCTGCCCGGCGGCCCCGAGGGCGCGGGCGAACCGGGCGCGGTGCGCCGGGGCGTCGGCTACGGCCTCGGCATGGTGCACATGCTCGGCGCGGAGGGCGCCGACGAGGTCTCGACCGCCACGGTCAAGGTCCACGACGGCATCGCGACCGTGCTCTGCGCGGCCGTGGAGACCGGCCAGGGCTTCACCACGCTGGCCCGCCAGATCGTCCAGGAGACCCTCGGCGTCGACGAGGTCCACGTGGCCCCCGTCGACACCGACCAGCCACCGGCCGGCCCCGGCTGCCGCGGCCGCCACACCTGGGTCTCCGGCGGCGCCGTCGAACGCGCCGCCAAGATGGTCCGCACCCAGCTCCTCCAGCCCCTGGCGCACAAGTTCGGCATGTCCACCGAGCTGCTCCAGATCACCGACGGCAAGATCACGTCGTACGACGGCGTCCTGTCGACCACCGTCACCGAGGCGCTGGACGGCAAGGAGCTGTGGGCCACCGCCCAGTGCCGCCCGCACCCCACCGAGCCGCTGAACGGCGACGGCCAGGGCGACGCCTTCGTCGGCCTCGCCTTCTGCGCGATCCGCGCGGTCGTCGACGTCGACATCGAACTCGGGTCGGTGCGGGTCGTGGAGCTGGCCGTCGCCCAGGACGTCGGCCGGATCCTCAACCCGGCGCAGCTCAACGCCCGGATCGAGGCCGGGGTCACGCAGGGCGTCGGCATCGCCCTGACCGAGAACCTGCGCACCCCTCGCGGCCTGATCCGCCACCCCGACCTCACCGGCTACGCCCTGCCGACCGCCCTCGACGCGCCGGACATCCGGATCGTCAAGCTGGTCGAGGAGCGGGACGTGGTCGCCCCCTTCGGCGCCAAGTCGGTCAGCGCGGTGCCGGTCGTGACGTCCCCCGCGGCCATCGCCTCCGCCGTCCGCGCGGCGACCGGCCGCCCGGTCAACCGCCTCCCGATCCGCCCGCAGGCGGCGGTGGTGACGGGCCAGTGACCCGGCCCGGGACCGGCCGCCGGACCTGAGGCCGAGCCGCCGGCCCCGACGT
The DNA here is from genome assembly GCF_043201715.1 of Streptomyces sp. NPDC048291. Classification (NCBI taxonomy): domain Bacteria; kingdom Bacillati; phylum Actinomycetota; class Actinomycetes; order Kitasatosporales; family Streptomycetaceae; genus Streptomyces; species Streptomyces sp. NPDC048291. The sequence continues at coordinate 704,616 of NZ_JBICZC010000002.1, read as the reverse complement.
CGAACCGCCGGACCCGGGGCCGAACCGCCGGCTCCGACGCCAGGCCGCCGGACCCGTGGCCGCATCACGCCCGCGCACGAGCCGCCGGGACCGTGCCGGGCGTCTCTCGAACCGCCGTGGCACGGACGGTGCAAGCGATTCCTGCCGGGACGGAACGGTCGAGGGTCGTCCGGCGTCTCTTCTGCGGGGCGTTGTCAGTGCCGCGGCGTAGTGTTCCGAGTAGTGGGGACGGCCGTTTCGGAGGGGAAGCCCGGACGGTCCGCCATGCCCTGCCGACGACCTACGCACGACGCACCACTCGAACCACTTGCACGTCTTGAACTCTTGATCGCGGGGGCAGCGATGAGCACGATCAGCACGACCGGCAGCGGTGCGACGGCGATCACGCTGACCGAGGCCGAACTGGACCGGTACATCACGCACGAACCCACCCGCAGCTGGCTCACCGGCCCCGGACTGCCCGACGGCGGCGGCCTGCTGACGTTCGAGCCGCTGCGCACGGCCGGCCTGCGCACCCTGGCGGACGTCGCGGACGGCCCGACCCGGCTCGCCGAGGAGCTCCGGGACCGGCTGGTGATCGGCGAGCTGCTGGCCCCCGTCGGCCTGGACACCGAGTCGATCCTCCTCGACGGCGGCACCGGCGAGATCAGCACGGCCTACCTGATCGACCCCACCGACCCGCGCCCGCTGGCGCCCTCGCTGGAGACGCTGCTCCGCTTCGCCGCGGTCACCGAGGAACTGACGGGCCTGCGCGGCCGTTTCGCCTCCCTCGCCGGGACGCACGGCACGAAGGCGGCGACCGAGGCCTCCCGCAGGCTCCTGGAGCTCTTCGAGGAGGGCACGGCCGGCCGCGTCCCGCCGTACTGGAAGGCGACCGCTCTGATCCGCCCCCTCAGCCTGATCGCGGGCCCCGGCACGGACTCCGGGCTGGCCGTCGACCTGCCGGCCCGGCTGCTGGACCAGGAGTTCGGGCAGGGCCGGGTGGCCCGCTTCGAGGAGGTCGACTTCCCGCCCACGCTCACCCACGAGCCGACCCGCCGCTTCCTGCGCGAGAGCGGCCTCCCCGAGGACGCGGTCGTCTTCCACCTCGACCCGGACGCCCCGCTCCCCACCCTCTGGGAGTACTTCACCGACATCCACACCGGCGACTTCCCCCTGGACGACCTCCCGCCCCATGCCGACCGGCTCATACGCCTCGGCTACCTGGTCGAGGACAACAGCCTCGTCGTGGACGGCACCACGGGCGCGATCCTCAACTTCTCCGAGCCCGAGGCGACCCTCTACCCCCTCAACACGGACATCTCCACGCTCGCCTACACCCTCTGGCTCCTGCACCACGAGCGCACCATCGACGAGCACCTGAACCACGAACTCACCACCGAGGCCTACGACCAGCTCGCCGCCACCATGCTCCACACCCTCGCGGCCGTCGACCCCACCCCGGTCACGACGGACGCCGACTGGCACTACTGGACGGAGCTGTTCCAGGACGAGGCCGGCGGGGTGCTGTAGCCGGGCGCAGGACCGGTCAGGTCACCAGGCCCTGACGGTAGGCGTAGACGACGGCCTGGACGCGGTCGCGCAGACCGAGCTTGGTGAGGATGCGGGACACGAAGGTCTTGACGGTCTCCGGGCTGAGCACGAGGGCCGCCGCGATCTCGCCGTTGGAGAGGCCGTCCGCGATCAGCCGCAGCACCTCCAGCTCCCGCGGGGTCAGCGGAACGCCCTGCGGGGAGCCGCCGTCGGCGGGGCGGATCCGGGCGGCGTAGCGGCCCACGAGCTGCCGGGTCACCTCGGGGTCCAGCAGGGCCGCGCCCGTGGCCACGGTCCGGATGCCGTGCAGCAGCCGGTCCGGCGGCGCGTCCTTGAGCAGGAAGCCGCTGGCGCCCGCGCGCAGGGCCTCGTAGACGTACTCGTCCAGGTTGAACGTCGTCACCACGAGCACCTTCACCGGATGCGGCACCCCGGCACCGGCGAGCAGCCGGGTGGCCTCGATCCCGTCGAGGACCGGCATCCGGACATCCATCACCACGACGTCCGGACGCAGCCGGCCGGCCAGGTCGACCGCGGCCTGCCCGTCCCCGCACTCGCCCACCACCTCCAGGTCGGGCTGGGCGTCGATGATCGTCGCGAGACCGGTGCGGATCAGCACCTGGTCGTCGCAGACCAGCACCCGGATCGGCGCCCCGCCACCGCCGCTGCCGGCCCCGGTGCCACCGCCGGGCGCGCCGTTCACCCCGTTCATGCCGGTCGCGCCTGTCATGCCGGGCTCCCCGCGGGTATCCGGGCCCGGACGACGAAGCGGCCGTCGTCCGCGGGCCCGGCGCTGAACTCGCCGCCCAGCACGGCCACACGCTCCCGGAGACCGGCCAGGCCCCGCCCGCTCCCGCCCGGGGACGCCGTGGGCGGGCCGGACCCGTCCGTGCCGACCTCCACGGTGATCTCCTTCCCGCCGTGCCGCACCCGGACCGAAGTACGGCTGCCGTGGGCGTACTTGAGGGCGTTCGTCAGAGCCTCCTGCACCACCCGGTAGGCCACCAGGTCGGCGCTGCCCGCCGACGGGGTCGGCGTGCCCTCCTCGGTGAACTCCACCGGCTGCCCGGCCCGCCGCGTCTGCTCCACGAGCGTGAGCAGCCGGCCGGCCGGCGGTGTCCTGCCGCCTCCGCCTCCGCCTCCGCCACCGGTATCGGTATCGGCCCCGTGACCGGGATCGAGCAGGTCGAGCAGATGGCGCAGGTCGGAGATGGCCCGTCGCCCCGTGTCGCTGACCGCGGTCAGCGTCTGGTCGAGACGGTCCGGCGCGGCGGTCAGATACCGGGCCGCCTCCGCCTGCACGACCATCGCCGTCACATGGTGGGTCACCACGTCGTGCAACTCGCGTGCGATCCGCGTGCGTTCGGCGGTACGGGTGTCCTCGGCGACCCGCTGCCGCCGTTCCGCCTCCGCGGCCCGGGTGGAGCGCAGCCACGCCCCGATGCCCCAGGCGAGCACCAGCGCCAGATAGAACGTCACGAACCCGCTCACCGTCTCGCCCCCCGACCCCAGCCGGTAGAGCGCGACCGCCAACGGCACGTAGGCGACGGAGAACACCAGCGCGGAGGCCCGCCGGTGCCGTGCCAGATGGGTGCCGGTGCTGATCAGGGCGAGCGGCAGCGCGGTGCCGGCGACCGAGTGGTAGCCGCGCAGCTGGTCGATCGCGAAGCCGAGGGACACCAGTGCCAGCGAGAGGGCCGGCCACCGGCGGCGCCCGGCGAGCGGCAGGCACTCCAGGGCGAGTACCGCGATCGTCAGCGCGTCGAAGGGGCGGGTCGGCAGATCCCCGACCTGGGTGCCCTTGCCGTACAGCGCCGGCAGGAACGACCCGGCCAGGAGCAGCAGCCCGAGCGGCAGATCCCGTACCGTGACGTCGAGTTGGTGCCACCAGCCGGGCGCCCGCCGAGGACCGATCACCGGGGCAGTGTAGCGACGCCTTCGGCCGGCACGTCCCGGCGCCGGCGCGGTACCAGGTGCCCCCGCCGCCTGGCCAGCCACAGGAACGCGACCGTCACCAGCAGCCCCAGCAGTACCGAGTACACGCTCGCCTCCGGCCCGAACTGCCCGCCGGTGACCAGCTCCGCGCCCGAGGTGGTGGCGTCCAGCAGCCCCTTCTGCGCTCCGCCGCTGCCGGAGACCTCGGTGCCGAAGATGCCGGACTCGGCGAAGTTCCAGCCGAAGTGCAGGCCGATCGGCAGCCAGAGGGTGCGGGTCGCGACGTACGCCGCACCGAGCATGCCGCCGGCCTCGATCGCGATGGCCAGGGCGCCCCACACGGTCGCGTCCTTGTTGAGCAGATGCATCATCCCGAACAGCACGCCGGTCGACGTGAGCGCGATCCACGTCCCGAAGCGCTGCTCGACGATCCGCAACAGCACGCCCCTGAACAGCAGTTCCTCGGTCACCGCGGCGGCGGCCATGAACCCGACCAGGCCCACGGCACCCGTCACCGACCCCGCGCCACGGACCGTGTAGTCCCCGAGGAAGGCGATGTTCCCGATGACACAGGCGAAGGTCGCCACCCCTATGAGCGCCCCGCGCCCGAACGCGGCCCGCGCACCGTCCCGCCCCACCTCGACGGCCGGCCGGTGCTCGGTCCGCCGTACCACCCACCCGTAGACCGCCACCGCGACCGCGGCGGTGAGCAGGCCGAGGACCAGGGTGAGGAACCAGTTCCCCTGCACCGCGGCGACCCCCTGCCCCCCGACGAAGGCGACCGCCGCGACCGCCAGGAGCTGCCAGACCAGCCTCATGATGACTCCCTCACAGGATCCGCGGCCGAGCGCCGCGACTGGCCCGAACGCTACGGATCGGCAGCCCCGCGATCGTCACCGCTCAGTGGACACCTGCGTGTAGCTCGCACGGGGGACAACCCCGAACGCCCGTCACCGCCCGGGCAGGCCTGCCCCCGCTCACTCACCGTCACCGCCAGGGATGCGGGACCGCACGCCTCCGCATAACGTCGCAGGTGAGGACCAGCGAGGGAGCGGACATGAGCCGAACCAAGCGCAGCAGGACCCGCGGCACGGCCCGTAAGCCGGCGCCGAGGATCTCGTCCCGCATGGTGACGTCACCGACGGCGCCCACTCCGACGGCACCCGAACGCGGGTCGCCGCAGCCGGCGCCGCCCCGTGACCACGACTTCCCGCACGGCCCGCCGCGCCGCCCCACCCGCATGCGCATATCCGGGACCAACCCGTGGTCGGTCACCGTGATGAGCTTCTTCTTCCTGACGGGCCTGGGCGTCTGCGTCCTCGGCGCCGCGCTCGCCACGTCGGTGCTGCTGTCCCTCGTGGCCCCCGGCGAGTGGCCGAACCCGTGGGAGACGCTGATCATCGCGACGGGCGTCGTCTCCCTGGAGATCTTCCTGGGCACCGTCCTGGCCTGCCTGTGCGGCTTCATGTACAACTGCACCGCCCGGTTCAGCGGCGGCGTCGAAGTAGCCCTCACCGCCGACCTCACCGACCCCCCACCGGCCGCCCAGGCCCTCCAACTCCTGACCCGCCTGCACGCCCGCGCCCGCCGCCGCTTCGACGCCCGGAGGCCGTAGCCCCCACGACAACGACGAGGGCGGCCCCCCTTCCGAGGCGCCGCCCTTTACGTTCTGCCCGGTCAGGCAGTCAGAGGCCGTGGCGGGAATCGAACCCACGTAACTCGCTTTGCAGGCGAGTCCCTAAACCACTCGGGCACACGGCCGTGTGCGTGAGTTGAAGGTATGGGGGTGCGGGGGAGGGGCTCAAGGGGATCGGTCGGGCTGCAACGGGACTGCCATACCGCGTTCATGAAACGGGGGGCAGCGGGGCGGTGGACTGGGGGCGGGGGCTCGTGGCGTACGACCAAGGTCGGAGGTGGGGTGGGGCTTGCGACAGGGGTCAAGGTGGGGATTGGGGCTTACCGTGGTCACCATGACCGCCCTTGAACCGAGCGACGCCGTTGTCGTGGACGAGACCGCCGACCGAGTCGACGAGGCCGGCGGGGTGCTGGGGCGGTCGTATCGGGCGTTGAGCGTGGGGATCGTCTCCGTCGTGCTGCTCATCGCCTTCGAGGCGACGGCCGTGGGAACGGCGATGCCGGTGGCGGCCCGGGAGCTGGACGGGCTGTCGCTGTACGCGTTCGCCTTCTCCGGGTACTTCACGACCAGCCTGTTCGGGATGGTGCTGGCCGGGCAGTGGTCGGACCGGAAGGGGCCGCTCGGCGCGCTGACGGCGGGGATCGGGGCCTTCGCCGCCGGGCTGGTGGTGGCCGGGACCGCGCAGGGCATGTGGGTGTTCGTCGCGGGGCGGGCCGTGCAGGGGTTCGGCGGCGGGCTGGTCATCGTCGCGCTGTACGTCGTGGTGGGGCGGGCCTACCCGGAGCGGTTGCGGCCCGCGATCATGGCCGCCTTCGCCGCGGGCTGGGTGGTGCCGTCCATCGTCGGGCCGCTGGCCGCGGGCACGGTGACCGAGCAGCTCGGGTGGCGGTGGGTGTTCCTCGGGATCCCGGTGCTCGTGGTCTTCCCGGTGGCGCTGGCCCTGCCGCAGATACGGCGCCGGGCCGGCGGGCCGGTGGCGGCGGAAGGGGGGCGGGGAGCCTTCGACCGGCGGCGGATCCGGCTCGCCTTCGGTATCTCGCTGGGTGCGGGGCTGTTGCAGTACGCGGCCCAGGATCTGCGGTGGGTGTCGGTGATCCCCGGACTGCTCGGCGGTGCGCTGCTGGTGCCCGCGGTGCTCGGGCTGCTGCCCCGCGGTACGTATCGGGCGGCGCGGGGTCTGCCCTCCGTCGTCCTGCTGCGCGGGGTCGCGGCCGGCGCCTTCGTCTCCGCCGAGTCCTTCGTGCCGTTGATGCTCGTCACCCAGCGGGGCCTGTCGCCCACCCTCGCCGGGTTCTCGCTGGCGGCCGGCGGGGTGACCTGGGCGGTGGGTTCGTGGGTGCAGGCGCGGCCCCGCATGGAGCCGTACCGGGAGCGGCTGATGACCGTGGGGATGGTGCTGGTGGCGGCGGCGGTCGCGGCGGCGCCGGCGGTGCTCGTGCCCGGTGTGCCGGTGTGGACCGTCGCCGTCGCCTGGGCGTTCGGCTGCTTCGGGATGGGCCTGGTGATCGCCTCGGCCAGCGTGCTGATGCTCCGGCTCTCCGCCCCGGCCGAGGCCGGTGCCAACTCGGCGGCCCTGCAGATCTCCGACGCCCTCTCGAACGTCGTCCTGCTCGCCGTGGCCGGCGCGGCCTTCGCCTCCCTCGGCGGCGGCAGCATGTCGGGGGCGGCGGGCGCCGGTTCCCATCCGGCGGCCTTCGCCGCGGTGTTCCTGCCGATGGCGGGGGTGGCCCTCGCCGGGGCCTGGGTGGCGACCCGGCTTCGTGATCTGTGACGTGAGTCCCACCCGGGGGTGAGGCGGCCTTGTCCGCACGTTGACCGCCGGGGCGCGCCGGTAGGGTGGCCCGGTTGTCATACGTAGCCACCCGACCCCCGGTACCGCCGCCCGACCCCTTTTCTACGGAGACCGTGACTACCACCGCCGCTTCCTCCTCCCATCACCTCTCTCCGGCCTTCCCGGGCCGGGCGCCCTGGGGTACCGCCGGCAAGCTGCGTGCCTGGCAGCAGGGGGCCATGGAGAAGTACGTCCAGGAGCAGCCGCGCGACTTCCTGGCCGTGGCCACGCCCGGCGCCGGGAAGACGACGTTCGCGCTGACGCTCGCCTCCTGGCTGCTGCACCACCACGTCGTGCAGCAGGTCACCGTCGTCGCCCCCACCGAGCACCTGAAGAAGCAGTGGGCGGAGGCCGCGGCCCGGATAGGGATCAAGCTGGACCCCGAGTACAGCGCTGGGCCGCTCAGCCGTGAGTACGACGGGGTCGCCGTCACGTACGCCGGTGTCGGGGTGCGGCCCATGCTGCACCGCAACCGGTCCGAGCAGCGCAAGACGCTGGTCATCCTCGACGAGATCCACCACGCCGGTGACTCCAAGTCCTGGGGCGAGGCCTGCCTCGAGGCGTTCGAGCCGGCCACCCGGCGGCTGGCCCTGACCGGTACGCCGTTCCGCTCGGACACCAACCCCATCCCCTTCGTGACGTACGAGGAGGGGCAGGACGGGATCCGGCGGTCCTCCGCCGACTACACCTACGGATACGGCAACGCGCTCGCCGACCACGTCGTGCGCCCCGTCATCTTCCTCTCCTACAGCGGCAACATGCGCTGGCGGACGAAGGCCGGTGACGAGATCGCGGCCCGGCTCGGCGAGCCGATGACCAAGGACGCCGTCAGCCAGGCCTGGCGTACGGCGCTCGACCCGCGCGGCGAGTGGATGCCGGCCGTGCTGCGCGCCGCCGACCAGCGGCTGACCGAGGTGCGGAAGGGCATCCCGGACGCCGGGGCCCTCGTCATCGCCTCCGACCAGGACTCGGCGCGCGCCTACGCCAAGCTGATCCGCGAGATCACCGGGACGAAGGCGACGCTGGTCCTCTCCGACGACACCGGTGCCTCCAAGCGCATCGACGACTTCAGCGCGAGCGGCGACCGGTGGATGGTCGCGGTGCGGATGGTGTCCGAGGGCGTCGACGTGCCCCGGCTCGCGGTCGGGGTGTACGCCACCACCATCTCGACCCCCCTCTTCTTCGCCCAGGCCGTCGGCCGTTTCGTGCGGTCGCGGCGGCGCGGCGAGACCGCGTCCGTGTTCCTGCCGACCGTCCCGGACCTGCTGACCTTCGCCAACGAGATGGAGGTCGAGCGCGACCACGCCCTCGACAAGCCGAAGAAGGACGGCGAGGAGGATCCGTACGCCGAGTCCGAGAAGGAGATGGAGGAGGCGAACAAGGAGCAGGACGAGGACACCGGCGAGCAGGAGCAGTTCGCCTTCGAGGCGCTGGAGTCCGAGGCCGTCTTCGACCGGGTGCTGTACGACGGCGCCGAGTTCGGCATGCAGGCGCACCCGGGGAGCGAGGAGGAGCAGGACTACCTCGGCATCCCGGGGCTCCTCGAACCCGACCAGGTGCAGCTGCTGTTGCAGAAGCGGCAGGCCCGGCAGATCGCGCACAGCCGCAAGAAGCCGGACGACGAGGCGGACCTGCTGGAACTGCCCGCGGAACGGCGGCCCGTGGTCTCCCACAAGGAGATGATGGAGCTGCGGAAGCAGCTGAACACGATGGTCAGCGCGTATGTGCATCAGAGCGGGAAGCCGCACGGGGTGATTCATACGGAACTGCGCAGGGCGTGCGGGGGGCCGCCGAGTGCGGAGGCGACTGCGGGGCAGTTGCGGCAGCGGATCGCCAAGGTGCAGGAGTGGGCTACCCGGATGCGGTAGTCGGTCGGGTGCGGCGGGGTGAGGGCTGGTCGCGCCCACGCGGCGGAGCCGCATGTGCAGAGCAGCCCCGCGCCCCTGACGGGGCGCTTCATGTGGACGCATTCCGATACAAACCGAAGTAGTCCATACCGGCGTGTGACCGGATTCTGGACGGAGGCTTCCGCTCAGCGAACCCGCACCGCTACTGTCCGCCTACGCACACGCCCCGTGGCAGCGCCGCCGCGGAGCGCAGCCGTGAAGCGACTGGGCCCGGAGCCGCCGGGCCGTCCTGCCGATCGGCGGCCTCTGAAGCGCGTCGCTGACGGGACTCGGCGACGCATCCGCCGCGTCGGAGGTTGCCGGCCTCACCACCTAAGGAGTGGGCGTCGTGACCGCGGAGACCTCTCAGACGCTCGACCGGGGACTCAGAGTCCTCAAACTGCTGGCCGACACGGACCACGGGCTGACCGTCACCGAGCTTTCCAACAAACTGGGCGTGAACCGGACCGTGGTGTACCGGTTGCTCGCCACACTTGAGCAGCATGCGCTGGTACGGCGTGACCTGGGCGGGCGAGCCCGGGTCGGGCTGGGGGTGCTGCGGCTCGGCCGGCAGGTGCATCCGCTGGTACGGGAAGCAGCCCTGCCGGCGCTGCGGTCGCTCGCCGAGGACATCGGGGCGACGGCACACCTGACCCTGGTCGACGGGACCGAGGCGCTCGCCGTCGCGGTCGTCGAGCCGACCTGGACCGACTACCACGTGGCCTACCGGGCCGGGTTCCGGCACCCGCTGGACCGCGGTGCCGCGGGCAAGGCGATCCTGGCCGCCCGGCACTCCGCGCGGGACGACCCCGGGTACACGCTGACCCACGGCGAACTGGAGGCCGGCGCGAGCGGGGCCGCGGCGCCGCTGATCGGGGTCACCGGGGTCGAGGGCAGCGTCGGCGTCGTGATGCTCGCGGATTCCGTGCCGGAGCGGGTCGGGACGCGCGTGATGGACGCGGCGCGCGAGGTCGCGGAAGCGCTGAGGTAGGGGGCGCTGGGTGGGGGCGCTCACCGGCGCTGGCCGAGTGCCGCTGCGCCCACCCGTGCCGCCCCTAGCGGCACGCATGCCCGCAGCTGAGTGAGCCCCCGTAAGGGGCGCGGGGAACTGCGCGCTCAGCCCCCACGCACCCGCAGATCGCAGACCACCGAACCACCCCTTTGTTTCGGCCACCCATCCACATTGGCCGATCCGCCAATCCCACCCCCCAACCTCTGACCGATCCCCCCAGTCGCCCAGGCCCGTTCCCTCCGCATCATCAGGGCCAGACAAAGAGCCCACGGCGGAGGGAACGGCACAGTGGAGACAGTGGGTACACGGCCCCGGCAACAGGTCGGCACCGCAGGCCGGCTCACCCGGCGGCAGTCCGTCGGCGCCCTCGTCGGCGAGGCGGACGCGAGTCCGCTGAAGCGGACCATGGGCGTCACCCAGCTCACCCTGCTGAGCGTCGGCGCGACCCTCGGCACCGGCATCTTCGTCGTGCTCGGGCAGGCCGTGCCCGAGGCCGGCCCGGCGATCGTCGTCTCCTTCGTACTGGCCGGTGTCACCGCCCTGTTCTCGGCCCTGTCGTACGCCGAGCTCGCCGGCATGATCCCCGGCTCGGGCTCCTCGTACAGCTACGCCTACGCCACCCTCGGCGAACTCGTCGCCTGGGTCTGCGGGTGGTGTCTGATCCTGGAGTACGGCGTGTCGGTGGCCGCCGTCGCCGTCGGCTGGGGGCAGTACGTCAACGAACTGCTCGGCCTCGCCTTCGGCGTCACCCTGCCGGACTCGCTCAGCGCCCCGCCCGGCGCCGGCGGCACGCTCAACGTCCCGGCCGCGCTCATCGTCGTCCTCGCGATGGTCGTCCTGCTGCGCGGGGCGAAGGAGAGCGCCGTCGCCAACGTCGTCATGGTCGGGGTGAAGATCGCGGCTCTCGTGATGTTCTGCGCCGTCGCCTTCACCGCGTTCCACGCCGGGAACTTCCAGCCGCTCTTCCCGCTCGGCGCCGCCGGGATGAGCGCGGGGGCCGCCTCGCTCTTCTTCTCCTACATCGGCTTCGACGCCGCGAGCACCGCGGGCGAGGAGGCCCGCAACCCGCAGCGCGACCTGCCGCGGGCGATCATCCTCTCCCTGGTCCTGGTCACGGCCCTGTACGTCCTGGTGGCGGTCGCCGCGCTCGGCGCGATGCCGTGGAAGCAGTTCGCGGGGACCGAGGCGACGCTCAGCGAGGTGCTCGTGCGGGCCGTCGGCGGCGGCGACCTGTGGCCGATCCTGCTCTCCGTCGGCGCCGTGGTCGCCACCACCAGCGTCGTCCTCACCGTGCAGTACGGGCAGATCCGGATCCTGTACGCGATGTCCCGGGACGGGCTGGTGCCACCGCTGTTCGCCAAGGTCCACCCGCGTACCGGGGTGCCGCGCGCCAACACCGTGATCGTCTCCTCCTTCATCGCCGTCCTCGCCGCCCTGGTGCCGCTCGGCAGCCTCGCCGACGCCACCAGCATCGGCACCCTCTTCGCGTTCATGCTGGTCAACGTGGCCGTGGTGATCCTGCGGCGGCGCAGCCCCGAAGCGCCCCGCTCCTTCCGGGTGCCGTTCTCCCCGGTCGTGCCCGTCCTCGGCATCGGCTTCTGCGGCTACCTGCTGTTCAGCCTCGGCGCCGACACCTGGATCGCCTTCGGGCTGTGGATGGTCGTCGGACTCGTCATCTACGGCTGCTACGGCATCCGCCACTCCAAGCTCGCCGCCCGGGTCACCACCGCACAGGACTCCGTATGACCGCCCCCGACCGCTCGGCCGACGCCCCCGACCCCACCGCCGACGCCCTCGACCTCACCGCCGACGTCGTCGACCTCACCCGGGCCCTCGTCGACCTCCCCTCCGAGAGCGGGGCGGAGGACCGGATCGCGGACGCGGTGGAGCACGCGCTGCGCGGCCTCGGGCACCTCAAGGTCGACCGGGTCGGCAACACCGTGGTCGCCCGCACCGCCCTCGGCCGGGACCGGCGGGTCCTGATCGCCGGGCACCTGGACACCGTCCCGGCCGCCGGGAACCTGCCCTCCCGGCTCGCCGACGACTGCGTGCACGGCCTCGGCGCCTGCGACATGAAGGGCGGGGTGGCGGTCGCCCTGCGGCTGGCCGCCACCGTCCCGGAACCGGCCGTCGACCTCACCTTCGTCCTCTACGAGTGCGAGGAGGTGGAGGGGGAGCGCAACGGGCTCAACCACCTGGGCCCCGAGGTGCTCGCCGCCGATTTCGCCATTCTCATGGAGCCCTCCGACGCCGGGGTGGAGGCCGGTTGCCAGGGGTTCCTGAGCGCCGACGTCGTCGTGCGCGGGCGACGGGCGCACACCGCCCGCGCCTGGCAGGGCGTCAACGCCGCCCACCGGGCCGCCCGGGTGCTCCAGCGGCTCGACGACCACACCGCCGAGCGGGTCGTGATCGACGGCCTTGAGTACCGGGAGGGGCTGAGCGCGGTCGCCGTGCGGGCCGGGGTCGCCGGGAACGTCGTACCCGACGAGTGCGTGGTGAGCGTCAACTACCGGTTTGCGCCCAGCCGTTCGGCGGCGGACGCGGAGGCGTACGTACGAGGGCTGTTCCCGGAGTACGAGGTCCGGGTCACCGAAGTCGTCGCCGGTGCGCTGCCGCGCCTCGACCGGGTCTCCGGGCTCGTCGAGGCGCTCGGGGCCGTACCCCGGCCCAAGTTGGGGTGGACCGATGTGGCGCGGTTCGCGGCGCTGGACGTGCCCGCGCTCAACTACGGCCCCGGGGACCCCTCGCTGGCGCACACGGCGGGGGAGTACGTGCCGGTCGGGCAGTTGCGCGCCTGCGAGGAGAGCCTCAGGGCGTGGCTGCTGCGCTGAGCCCGGCCAGCACCCGCAACTGCAGCCACAGCACCAGCCGTTCGTCGGGATCGTCCAGGTCGATCCCGACGTGCTGCCGGAGCTGGCGCAGCCGGTAGCGGCAGGTGTTGGGGTGGACGGCGAGCAGCTCGGCCGCGCCCGCCATGTCGCAGCCCGCGTCGAACCAGCAGACCAGGGTGCGGGCGTACTCGGTGCCGTGCCCGGCGTCGTACGCCAGCACCCGCTGCCAGGCCCCCGCAGTCAACTCCCGTCGCTCGCCGAGTACTTCCGCCAGCCGGAGCAGGGTGACCCGGGGGCGCACCTCGTCCACGGTGGCCACCGGGCGCTCCGCGTCCAGGACCCGCAGCACCAGGTCCGCGTCCGCCCGGGAGCCGGCCACCTCGCCCACGTCCGCGACCGGTTCGCCGAGCCCTGCCCGCACCGGAACCCGCAGCGCCAGCCCGGCCCGTCGCACGATGTCCTCGGCCAGCGGCCGGTGCCGGGCCCCCGGGCCGGGCAGCAGCGCGTACACCACCCCGTCGACCAGCACGCACGCCTGCCGCCCGTAGCGCGCCTCGCACTGCAGCCGTACGACGTCCAGCAGACGCAGCGCGGTGCGCTCGGCGTCCGGCACGTTCGCGCTGGTGTCGAGCGCGAACGCGGCCACCCGTACCTCGCCGTCCACCCCGAGGCGGGCCGCGGCGGCCGGGGCGTCCGCCGTGCCGTCGAGGAGCCGGCGCAGCAGGTCGCCGCTCTGGTGCCGGGCCAGTTCCTGCGCCGCGCGGGCGCGCAGCAGGAGCAGTGCGGCGGTGGCGGCGCCCTGGACGAGGGTCTCCTCGGCGTCCGGCGCGAGCGTCCCGCCGTCGACCACCCAGACCGAGCCGAGCGTCTCGCCGCCGGCCCGCACCGCCATCGCCAGCCGGGGCAGGTCGGCGTCCCGCAACGCCGGGAGCCGGACCGGCCGTTCGGCGGCGAACAGGGTCCGGTACTGCTCGGTGTTCTCGGCGCTGGCCGGTACCTGGAGGCCGAGGATGCCCTGCCGGCGGTCCTCGTCGACCGGCTGCCCGGCGACGGTGGAGTAGGCGAGGATCCGCTGCCGGGGGTCCTCGATGGCGGTGGCCCCGCCGACCCCGGCCGCGATCGCGTCGGCCAGCGCGAACAGGTCGCCGAGCCCGCTCCCGGGGGCCGCCGGGCGGGCGCCGATCGCGGAGGCCAGCAGCAGGTGGACGTGGTGCCAGGCGGCGTCCTCGTCGACCGACAGCAACGCGATCCCGTGCGTCTCCGCCTCCCCGACCGGCCCGTCCGCGCCCCGCACCACCACCCCGGTCAGCCCCGCCTCGGCCGCCGCCCGCACCAGCGGCCCGGCCGCCGCCGCGCGCACCCCGACCGCCAGCAGCAGTGCCCCGGGCCGCGGGGGCAGCGGAGCGTGGGCGTCGTACAGCAGCGTTTCGGTCACCGGCACGGCCAGCCCGGCGGGGGCCGTGTGCAGCCGGACGGAGGGACCGCCGACGACGTCGAGCAGGTCGCCGAGGGTGCAGGCGTCCATGGGAGTCCTCAGGGGAACAGGGGATGCTTGGCCGATCGGATGCTTGGCCGATCTCCTCACGAAGATATGCATTCCTTGTCCGTCCGCACAACACGCGGGAGGGGGTCCGCTCCGAGACTCGGATCATGACCCTGACCGTGACCGGAGTCGGCATCCGTACCGTCCACGACGTGGCCGGGCTCGCGGCCGTGACCGACTACTTCAGCGACGTCTGGCAGACGCCCCGCACCGCCCCGCCCTACCCGGCCGAGGTCCTGCACAGCCTGGTCCACGCGGGCGGCGCCGTGCACGCCGCCTACGACGGCACGCGGCTGGCCGGGGCGGCCGTCGCCGTGTTCGGCCCGGACCGCGACACCTACTCCCTCGTCGCCGCCGCCGACCGGGGCCTCGGGCACGCGGTGAAGCGGGCCCAGCGCGACTGGGCCCTGGACCTGGGCGCCCGCACCATGCGCTGGACCTTCGACCCGCTGGTCGGCCGCAACGCCCGCTTCAACCTGGTCAAGCTGGGCGCCACCGGCACCGAGTACCTCGTCGACTTCTACGGCCCGATGGCCGACGGCGTGAACGACGGCGACGAGAGCGACCGGCTGACGGTGACCTGGGACCTGACGGCGGACCCCGTCGCGCCGTCCGCCACGCCGCCTGCCACGCCGCCTTCCGCGTCGTACGACAGGCACGACGCCCCGGCCAGCCACCGCGGCCCCGACGGTGAGGTCCTCGCCCGCCGCGACCCCGGCGGCCGGGCCGTGTGGTGCCGGGTGCCGGAGGACGTCGTACGGCTGCGGGCCGCCGACCCGGCGCTCGCCCTGCGCTGGCGGTACGCCGTCCGCGAGGTGTTCACGGCGGCCTTCGCCGAGGGCTTCCGGGCCGTGGGGATGTCCAGGGACGGCTGGTACACGCTCGCCCGCACGACGGAGAAGACGGAGGGGATGGCATGAAGCTGGCGCGTGTGGAGATCGTGCAGGTCGCGATCCCGCTGGTCACGCCCTTCCGTACGTCCTTCGGGACCATGACGACGAAGGACACCTTCCTGCTCCACGTCGTCACCGACACCGCCGAGGGCTGGTCGGAGTTCGCCGCCGACCCCGAGCCGCTGTACTGCTCGGAGTTCACGGCCGGCGCGGAGCTCGTGCTGCGCGACTTCCTGGTGCCGCGCGTGGCGGCGCTGCGGGACCTCACCGCCGCCGCGGTCGGCCCGGCGACCGCGAAGATCAAGGGGCACGAGCTGGCCAAGGCCACGCTGGAGACGGCGGTGCTCGACGCGGAGCTGCGGACCTACGGGATGCCGCTGTCGGTGTTCCTGGGATCGGTGCGGGACCGGGTGCCCGCGGGTGTCTCGGTCGGCATCAAGGACTCGGTCGGCGAGCTGCTGGACGACGTCGAGCGGTACCTGGCCGAGGGGTACGTCCGGATCAAGCTGAAGATCGAGCCCGGCTGGGACATCGAGCCGGTCCGGGCGGTGCGCGAGCGGTTCGGGGACGCGCTGCCGCTCCAGGTCGACGCGAACACGGCGTACGGCCTCGCCGACGCGGAGCACCTGCGGCGGCTCGACGAGTTCGGGCTGCTGCTGATCGAGGAGCCGCTGGAGGAGGACAACCTGCACGGCCACGCCCAACTGCAGCGCCGGATCACCACGCCGGTCTGTCTCGACGAGTCCCTGCACGGCGCGCGGGACACGGCGGCCGCGATCGCCATGGACGCGTGCCGGGTGGTGAACGTCAAGCCCGCACGGGTCGGCGGCTATCTGGAGGCCCGCCGCATCCACGACGTGGCCCGCGCCCACGGGGTGCCGGTGTGGTGCGGCGGCATGCTGGAGACCGGGATCGGGCGGGCGCCCAACCTGGCGCTCGCGGCGCTGCCCGGGTTCACGCTGCCGGGCGACACCTCGGCGTCGAGCCGGTACTTCGCCGAGGACATCACCGAGCCGTTCGTCCTGGAGGACGGCCATCTCCCGGTGCCGACCGGTCCCGGGATCGGCATCGAGCCGCTGCCGGACGCACTGCGCCGGTTCACCCGCGGGCGCCGCGAACTGCTCCCGCGCTGACCGGGGCGGGCGGGAGGCGGGCGGGAGGCGCGCGGAAGGTGGGCGGAAGGCGGGCGGAAGGCGGGCGCGGGGCGAGGGCAGGGCGGGGTCGGGGCGGTGGCCTGAACAGGTCGCCGCGTTAGATTGACTCCGTGCTCTCACGTCTCACGCGTCTCCAGGCCGTCGCCGTCTGTGCGGTTCCCGTCGTGGCCCTGATCGGTACGGCCGTCTTCGCGCCGCTGCCGTTCTCGGTGGCCCAGCCCGGGATGACGGCGAACGTGCTCGGCGCCAACAGGGGCACCCCGGTCATCAGCGTCTCCGGGGCGCCCACCCGCACCACCAGCGGGCAGTTGCGGATGACGACGATCGAGGCGACCGGGCCGGACGCGCGGGTCTCGCTCGGCGACGTGATCGGCAACTGGTTCCGGACGGACCGGGCCGTGATGCCGCGCGACTCGGTCTACCCGAGCGGCAACAGCGTCCAGGAGATCGAGCAGCACAACACCGAGCAGATGGAGCAGTCGCAGGACGCGGCGACGCAGGCCGCGCTGAAGTACCTGGACCTGAGCGCGAGCAAGGTCAAGGTGACCCTGAAACTGGCGGACGTGGGCGGGCCGAGCGCGGGGTTGCTGTTCTCGCTCGGGATCATCGACAAGCTGGACGGGAACGGCAGCGGGGGCGATCTCACCGGGGGCCGGAACATCGCCGGCACGGGGACCATCAGCGCGGACGGCGCGGTGGGGGCCGTGGGCGGGGTCGCGCTGAAGACGCAGGCCGCGCGGCGGGACGGGGCGACGGTGTTCCTGGTGCCGAAGGACGAATGCGCCGATGCGAAGGCGGAGTTGCCGAAGGGGCTGAGGTTGGTGCCGGTGACCTCGCTGAAGGGGGCCGTGTCCGGTCTGGTGGCGTTGGAGAACGGGGAAAGCGTTCCGAGCTGTTGAGTTTCGGGTGCGGGCCGGTGGGGGCTGGTCGCGCAGTTCCCCGCGCCCCTATGGGGCGGCGCTGTCCGCCGCTGCCTGTTCCACCAGGGGGATGATCCGCAGCGGAACCGGGTTCTCCATGACGATCGCCGTGGAGGCGCGGACGATGCCCTCGAAGCCGACGACCCGGTCGATCACCCGCTGGAGGTCGGCGTTGGAGCGGGCCACCAGGCGGCACTGCATGTCGCCGGTGCCGGTGGTGGTGTGGAGTTCCAGCACCTCCGGGACGGTCGCCAGGTGTGCCCGTACGTCGGGGCCCTGGCCCTGCCGGATCTGCAGGGTGGCGAACGCGGTGACCGGGTAGCCGAGGGCCGCGGGGTCCACCTGGGGGCCGAACCCCTGGATCACGCCGGTCGACTGGAGCCGGTCCAGGCGCGCCTGCACGGTCCCGCGGGCCACGCCCAGCCTGCGGGACATCTCCAGGACCCCGATGCGGGGCTCCCGGGCCAGCAGCACCAGGATCCGCCCGTCCAGATGATCGATCGCCATGCCCGCCTCCGAGTGGTCACCCTGTACAGAAAGTCCGCCGGTACGGCCGTACCGCTGAGCATATTGCCCAGTGGAAACGACATCTATTGCGCACCTTGTGGGCCGGGTTCACCCTTCGGACATGACGCAGACCACACAGCACACTCCCGACGCGGCCGTCCGGCAGAGCGACCCCTTCCCGGTCAGGGGAATGGACGCGGTCGTCTTCGCCGTGGGCAACGCCAAGCAGGCGGCCCACTACTACTCCACGGCCTTCGGCATGCGGCTGGTCGCGTACTCCGGTCCGGAGACGGGCAGCCGCGAGACCGCGAGCTACGTCATGGAGAACGGCTCGGCGCGGTTCGTCCTCACCTCCGTCGTCCGGGCGGAGACGGAGTGGGGCACCTTCCTGTCCCGGCACGTGGCCGAGCACGGCGACGGGGTCGTCGACCTCGCCATCGAGGTCCCGGACGCCCGCGCCGCGTACGCCTACGCCGTCGAGCACGGCGCGCGGCCGGTGGCCGAGCCCTACGAGCTGAAGGACGAGCACGGCACGGTGGTGCTGGCCGCGATCGCCACGTACGGGGAGACCCGCCACACCCTCGTCGAGCGGACCGGGTACGACGGCCCGTACCTCCCGGGGTTCGTCGCCGCGTCCCCGATCGTCGAACCCCCCGCCCACCGCACCTTCCAGGCCGTCGACCACTGCGTCGGCAACGTCGAACTCGGCCGGATGAACGAATGGGTCGGCTTCTACAACAAGGTCATGGGCTTCACGAACATGAAGGAGTTCGTGGGCGACGACATCGCCACCGAGTACAGCGCGCTGATGTCGAAGGTGGTCGCCGACGGCACCCTCAAGGTCAAGTTCCCGATCAACGAACCGGCGATCGCGAAGAAGAAGTCGCAGATCGACGAGTACCTGGAGTTCTACGGCGGGGCCGGCGTCCAGCACATCGCGCTCAACACCAACGACATCGTCCAGACGGTACGGACCATGCGCGCGGCCGGCGTCGAGTTCCTGGACACCCCGGGCAGCTACTACGACACCCTCGGTGAGTGGGTCGGCGACACCCGCGTCCCGGTCGGCACCCTGCGCGAGCTGAAGATCCTCGCCGACCGCGACGAGGACGGCTACCTGCTCCAGATCTTCACCAAGCCGGTCCAGGACCGTCCGACGGTCTTCTTCGAGATCATCGAACGCCACGGCTCCATGGGCTTCGGCAAGGGCAACTTCAAGGCCCTCTTCGAAGCGATCGAACGGGAACAGGACCGCCGCGGCAACCTGTGAGCCGAAGGGATCGGGCGGCGGTCAGCCCGGGAGGGGTTCCTCCGGCGGCTGGCCGCCCAGCGCCGTGAGGGCGGCGTGGGCCGCCGGGGTCTGCAGCGGGGAGAAGTACGGGTTGGTCCGCAGGGCGTCCTGGAGGTGGCGGCGGGCCGGCGCCTCCAGGTCGAGGTCTTGTTCGATCATGCCCCGGTGGAAGGCGTACAGCGCGCTGCGCACCCCGCCGCCCTTCGTGGAGTCCGTCGCGATCGAGGCGTAGCCCAGCGCCTCCTTGTCGTCGCCCGCCCGGTGCAGCGCCCACCCCAGGGAGTCCGCGACCTCGATGCCGGGCTGGCGCTCCCACTCGGCGGTCAGCCGCTCCACCGCCTCCTGGACGTCCCCGTGGTCCGCCTCGTACCGCCCGATCACCAGATCGTCGTCGACCCCGGACTCCAGCTCCCGCCGCACCTGCGTGCGCATCAGCTCGTACTGCGCCTCCGCCTGCTGCCCCATCCCCAGCGACTCGTACAACTCGCCGAACTCCAGGGCGACCTGCGGGGTCGGCCGGTGCGCGAGTGACCCCTGGTAGGCGGTCAGCGCCTCCTGCGTCCGGCCCAGCGCGGCCAGCGCCCGCCCCTGCCCGGCCCGCGCGGCCGACTGGTCGGGGTCCAGGCGTACGGCGGCCGTGAAGTGCCGCAGCGCGTCCTCCCGGTCGCCCCGCTCCCAGGCCAGCTGCCCGGCCTGGCACAGGTACGCGGCCTGCTCGGCGGGCGTCCGGGCGGCCGCCGCCGCGTCGGTCACCTGGGCCGCCGCGTCCTCGCGCCAGCCCCGGTCCCGGTACACGGCGGAGGCCCGCGCCATCACCGCCGGCTTCACGTCGGCCCCGACCTTCAGCGCCATCAGCTTGTCCAGCGCGGACCGGGCCGCCTTGTAGTCGCCGAGCCCGTTGTAGGCGTCGATCAGCACCGGGTACGCCGACCACCGCTTCGGCGCCGCCTTCAGCGCGTCCTCGCCGTACCGCCGGGCGCCCGCGAAGTCCCGGCGCGCCACGGCCAGCCCCGCCAGTCCGCCCAGCGCCTCGGTGTCGTTCTTCCCGGCCGCCTTGAGGGAGGTCTGCAACGCGCGTTCGGCGCGCGGATAGTCGCCGGTGTCGGCGGTCCGGCGCGCCCGCTCGACGTAGGCGGCCCCGAGCACCGCCCAGGCCGCCGCGTCCTTCGGGTGCGCCCGCACCCGCGCCTCGCGGGCGCCGATCAGCGTCGTGAGGTCGGGCAGCGCGGCGGGCAGGCCGCTCAGGACGGCCGTCTGCGCCGCCGCGAGGGCCGCCGCCCGCGCGGCCGTCTGGGCCCGCGGCCCGGCGGCCGGGGCCGGTGCGGCGCGGTGCGGCTCGTGCGGCCACAGCAGCAGCGTGCCGCCGGCCGCCACCCCGGCCGACAGCGCGACGGTCAGCAGCCGTACCAGCACCCGGCCGCGGCGGCGCGGTGGCGCCGGTTCCGGGAGAAGCGAGGTGGCGGGTGGGGACGGTCGGTTATCCAGCGCGCACATGTCGGACACTGTGCGTCAATACGACGACCGCATCCGGGCGGCCCAAGGACGGCACCTGTGGGGTTCACACCGATGGCCCCGGGTGCGACGCTGTGATCATGAGCCGTATCGAAGCGCCTCGGGACGAGGCCACCAGCAACCTCACCGACCGGCTCCTCGCGGGTCTGCCGGCCGACGCGGTTCTCGTCGACCCCGACGTGACCGCCTCCTACGCCAACGACATGGCGAGCTTCTGTCCGGCCGGCACCCCGGCCGTCGTCGTGCTGCCGCGCACGGTCGAGCAGGTCCAGCACGTCATGCGCGTCGCCACCGAACTGCGCGTCCCGGTCGTCCCGCAGGGCGCCCGCACCGGCCTGTCCGGCGCGGCCAACGCCACCGACGGCTGCATCGTGCTCTCCCTGACCAGGATGGACCGGATCCTGGAGATCTCCGCGGTGGACCGCATCGCGGTCGTCGAGCCGGGCGTCGTCAACGCCGCCTTCTCCCGCGCGGTCGAGGAACACGGCCTCTCCTACCCGCCGGACCCCTCCAGCTGGGAGATGTGCACGATCGGCGGCAACATCGGGACCGCGTCGGGCGGCCTGTGCTGCGTGAAGTACGGGGTGACCGCCGAGTACGTGCTGGGCCTGGACGTCGTCCTCGCCGACGGCCGCCTGCTGTCCACCGGCCGCCGTACCGCGAAGGGGGTCGCGGGGTACGACCTCACCCGCCTCTTCGTCGGCTCCGAGGGCTCGCTCGGCGTCGTGGTGCGGGCCGTGCTCGCGCTGAAGCCCAAGCCGCCGCAGCAGCTGGTGCTGGCCGCCGAGTTCGGCTCCGTGGCCGCCGCCTGCGCGGCGGTGTGCCGGATCATGGAGGGCGGCCATGTGCCGTCCCTGCTCGAACTGATGGACCGCACGACCGTGAAGGCGGTCAACGAACTCACCCGCATGGGCCTGCCGGAGTCCACCGAGGCGCTGCTGCTCGCCGCCTTCGACACCCCGGACCCGGCCGCCGACCTCGCCGCCGTCGGCAGGCTCTGCGAGGACGCGGGCGCCACCCAGGTGGTCCCGGCCGACGACGCCGCCGAGTCCGAACTCCTGCTCCAGGCCCGCCGGTCCTCGCTCGTCGCCCTGGAGGCAGTCAAGGGCACCACCATGATCGACGACGTGTGCGTGCCCCGGTCCCGGCTCGGCGACATGATCGAGGGCGTCGAGCGCATCGCGGCCAAGCACCGGCTGACCATCGGGGTCGTCGCGCACGCCGGCGACGGCAACACCCACCCCACGGTCTGCTTCGACGCCCAGGACGCCGACGAATGCCGCCGCGCCCGCGAGTCCTTCGACGAGATCATGGGCCTCGGCCTGGAACTCGGCGGCACCATCACCGGCGAGCACGGCGTGGGCGTCCTGAAGAAGGAGTGGCTGGCCAGGGAGATCGGGCCGGTGGGAGTGGAGATGCAGCGGGCCGTGAAACACGTCTTCGACCCGCTGGGCATCCTCAATCCCGGCAAGCTGTTCTGATCCCATCCGCCGGCGGCCTCACTGGGCGAGCAGCTGGTCGAGCGCGTCGTCGATCCCGAGCTGCCCGCCCTCACTCCCCGGGGGCACCACCCGCAGCGTCCGCTCAAGCCAGGCGGACACCTGGGGGATCGGGGCTTCGAGCAGGGCGTCGCCGTCGGGCGAACTCAGCGCCATCAGCACGACGCTGCGGCCCTCCACCTTCGTCGGCCACACCCGTACGTCCCCCTGCCCGCACGGCCGGAACACCCCCTCCACGAGCAGGTCGCGGGCGAAGGTCCAGTTGACGGGTTGCTCGGAGTTGATGTGGAAGCTGACGTGCACGGCGTACGGGTCGTCGGAGCGGTAGGTCAGCCGGGCCGGGACCGGGATGCTCCGCTCGGGTGACAGGATGAGCCGCAGCTCCAGTTCACGTTCCACCACGGTGTGATGCATGACGTGCGTTTCCTCTCTCGGACAGTCGTGCGGGCGCCTGCGGGTGGGCCCGTACGAGTGGAGAGCGGCTGGGGCCGCGAGCATTACGCGGGTTCCGGGAAATTTTTTTCCGCCGCGGTGACCGGTGCGGTGAAGGAGGTGCACAGGGCTGCCCGGAAAGGGGCGGGTCCTGCGGGACTGGCGGTGCCGGGCATCCGGGTCTGATAGATGTGGAGCCTCCCACACGACCCCCGAGCAGATACGGGATGACGGACATGACCGCCCCAACCCCGGCACCCGGTGACGAACGGCCCCGCGAGGGCTACTACCCGGACCCGTCCATCCCCGGCTACGTCCGTTACTGGAACGGCGCCGCGTGGGTGCCGGGCACCAGCCGCCCGGCCCCGTCCGACGGCGAACCGCTCGTCCCGCCGCCGGGGTCGCACCCGGCGGGGCCCGCGGCCCCGGCGGCGGTCGAGGAGACCGGCCCGCACTTCTTCGACGAGGACCCGCAGCCGGGCGGCGCGTCCGGCTGGACGGCGGAGGGGAGCGCCTGGGGCAACGACCCCCGGGCGGCGGGCTCCCCGGCCCGGCCGGACGACCGGTCGGCCCGCACGGACGGCACGGCGTCGATCCCGCCGGCGGACCAGGCGGACCAGGCGGACCGGACGGACCAGGGGGGCCAGGGGGACCTCGACTCAGGCGGCACGTTCATCTTCCGCAGGCCGACGGTCGGCCCGGCGGGCAGCCCGCCGCCCATGGACGACGGCACGCTGACCTTCCGGCCGGTCCGGGGCGAGGGCACGCCGAACCCCGGTGGCCCGGGCGCCGCGGGTACCGGTACGCAGGGCCCGGTCAGTGCTCCCGGCACCGCGGGTCCCGCCGGTTCCGCGCGCCCCGGCTTCGGCGCCGGAAAGGCGGCAGCCGCCCGCGCCGCCGCGGCCCAGCCGCCTTCTGCCCAGCCCCCGGCGCCCGCCGCGGCTCCCCAGCCCGCCGCCCCGCACGCCGTCGCCCCGGCCGTGCCCCCGCAGCAGTCCGCCGCGCCCCAGTCCCCGATGGCCTCCGCCGCTCCGATGGCCGCCGGCGCCGGCGGCGGGCAGTCCTCCTGGGCCCAGCAGGTGCACCAGCTCGCCGGTGACCCGCAGGCCGCCCCCTGGAAGCCGCCGGTGGAGGACGTCTTCCAGGCGGCCGCCCGGCGGCAGGCGGCGGCCCGGCCGGCCGGACTCGGCAAGCGGTTCGCGGCCCGGCTCGTCGACAGCCTGGTCGTCGGCGCGGTGACCGCGGCGGCCGCCGTGCCGTTCGCGGCCAAGGCCGCCGACCACGTGCAGCACAAGATCGACGTGGCCAAGCTCTCCGGCCGTACCGAGACCGTCTGGCTGCTGGACGGCACGACCGGCGTGTACCTCGGCATCGTGCTCGCCGTCCTGCTCGTCGCCGGCGTCCTCTACGAGGTGCTGCCGACCGCCAAGTGGGGCCGCACGCTCGGCAAGAAGCTGTTCGGCCTGGAGGTACGGGACATCGAGGGCCACGAGCCGCCCGCCTTCGGTGCCGCGCTGCGCCGCTGGCTGGTGTACACCGTGCCCGGCCTGCTCGGCATCGGGATCCTCGGCGTCGCCTGGTGCCTGTTCGACCGCCCCTGGCACCAGTGCTGGCACGACAAGGCGGCGCACACCTTCGTCGCCGGCTGAGCGCTTCGCCGGCGGCGCCGTGAGGTGCCGTCCTTCGTCCGCGGCGTCGTCGTGGCCGGTCGCGCAGTTCCCGCGCCCCTTTCGGGGCGCTGCCGTTCGGCCCGTTCGGAGCGGTCGTACCCCGTACGGCCGCTCGCCGGATGCGGGCCCGGCCGCGTCGCGGTGCACTCGGGCCATGAGCACCGAACCGCCCCCGCCCCCGGGCTCGGGAGAGCCGCCGGAGGACGATCCGTTCAGGAAGCAGCCCCCGCCGGGCCCGAGCGAGGGCGGGGGAGAGAGCCAGGGGCCGGGCTCGGGCTCGCCGTACGACACCCCCTACGGCGGCTCGCAGCCCCCGCCGCCCTCCTACGGCGGCGGCCCCTACGGCGCGGGCGGCGGCCCCTACGGAGGCGGCGGCGGTACCGGTGGCTACCCGGCCGATCCGCTCGCCGGGATGCCGCCCCTCGCCGACAGCGGCAGGCGCACCCTCGCACGGATCATCGACATGATCCTGGTGGGCATCGTGGTCGTCCTGCTCACCCTGGCGTTCGGGGTGAGCGAGTACCAGATGGACGGCGACAAGATCTCGGCCGGCCGGTCCCTCGCCCAGTCGCTCGTCGCCGCCGTCCTGTTCGTCGCGTACGACACCCTGCTGATCGCCAGGTCGGGGCAGACCCTCGGCATGAAGTGGCTCGGCATGCGGGTCGCCAACCTGTCCGACGGCTCCACCCCCTCCACCCAGACCTCGCTGCTGCGCGCCCTGGTGCTGTGGGTGCCGTTCGCCTTCTGCTGCGCCTGCATCTGGACGGTGATCTGCGGCGGCTGGAGCTTCTTCGACAAGCCGTACAAACAGGGGCTGCACGACAAGGCCGCGAAGACGGTCGTGGTCAGCACGGGCTCGTAGCGGGGCCTCGGTACCGGGGGCCGCCGGTACCGGGGGCGGCCGGTACCGGGGGCGCACAAGCAGTCGGCGGGTCCGTCAGTCTCACGGACCCGCCGACTTCACTGGTGTGCGTGTGTCAGGGCGCGGTGGGCTCCCGCACGGGTTCGGCCGTGGCGGCGGCCACGGTCTCCCGGTGCAGGGGCACCCGCACCTCGGGCGGTGCGATCGGGGCGGGCAGGGACTGTGCGACCGTGCGCGGCCGGGGGAGCGGGACCGTCATGGCCACCAGCAGTCCCAGACCGAGCGCGGCGAGCGCGATGACCGCGATCCCGATGCCCGAACTCGTCTGTGACAGCAGCAGCATGGCGAGCGTCGAGCAGATCACGGTGGCCGAACCGTAGACGAGCTGTGCCGGGGTCGGACGAGGCATGGCAATCGTGTCCTCGGAAGATTTGGGGGTGAGACGGGGAACCGGCCTTGGTTTCCACCGGCTTCCGGACGTTCCACCGTTCGACTCTATTCGCGTGCATGCCCGAGAGGAACGTCCGGTAAGCGTGACCTAACCCACGGTACCGGTGCACAGGGGGCGCACGGTCGCATGGCATACGGCAACCGGAGGCATATGCGCGCCGGTTGGGTGAGGCCGTTCCGGGGTACCCGGGCGCCCCGGCGTCCGTAAAGCGAACTTCCGCTCCGCATAGTGCAGTTGAACGCTCTGAGTCAAGGTCTGTCTTTTCTCGTAAACCAGTAGTCAAATATCGTCACTTGAATCGACGCGTTGAACGTGCGCGCACGGACCCCCAACCATCACCCGGTCCTCCTTGCCGTGCGCGCGGCGCGGGGGAGGAACTCAAGTGACCAGCAGACCCTGGACGTTCCGAGCGCTCGCCGTCGGCGTGACGCTCGCGACCGCCTCCGTAGGCTTCGCCACCTTCGCGGTCGCGGCGTCCACGACTCCGGCGGCGACCACCGCCACCGTCGACCGGCACGACCCGTCGACGAAGCAGGAGGAGCACAACCTCGACGGCCCCCTGAGCAAGACCCAGGAGGCCCAGCGCCAGGAAGCCCTCGACCAGGTCATATCCGGCAAGGCCCAGGTCAAGGACCGCGACGGTTCCAAGGTCGTCCAGCTCAAGGGCAAGAAGGGCGACAGCAAGTACGTCGAACTCGGCCGCGAGAAGACGGACAGGATCTTCACGATCCTGGTGGAGTTCGGCGACCAGACCGACCCCCGGTACAACGGCACGGCCGGCCCGCTGCACAACCAGATAGCCGCGCCGGACCGCACCAAGGACAACTCCACGGCCTGGCAGGCGGACTACAACCAGCAGCACTTCCAGGACCTCTACTTCGGCACCGGCAAGAGCACCGAGTCGCTGAAGAAGTACTACGAGAAGCAGTCCTCGGGCCGCTACTCGGTCGACGGCGAGGTGACCGACTGGGTCAAGGTCCCCTACAACGAGGCCCGTTACGGCAACAACGCCTGCGGCTCCACCACCTGCTCCAGCGTCTGGAACCTGGTGAAGGACGGCGTGAACGCCTGGGTCGCCGACCAGGAGGCGGCCGGCGTGTCCGCCGCCGACATCAAGACGGACCTCGCGCAGTACGACCAGTGGGACCGTTACGACTACGACGGCGACGGCAACTTCAACGAGCCCGACGGCTACATCGACCACTTCCAGATCGTGCACGCCGGCGAGGACGAGTCCGCGGGCGGCGGCGCCCAGGGCACCGACGCGATCTGGGCGCACCGCTGGTACGCCTTCGGCACCGACGCCGGCGCCACCGGCCCGGCCGACAACAAGCTCGGCGGCACCCAGGTCGGCGACACCGGCATCTGGGTCGGCGACTACACGATGCAGCCGGAGAACGGCGGACTCGGCGTCTACGCCCACGAGTACGGCCACGACCTCGGCCTGCCGGACGAGTACGACACCGACGGCGGCGAGAACTCCACCGGTTTCTGGACCCTGATGTCCTCCGGTTCCTGGCTGGGCACCGGCAAGGAGGCCATCGGTGACCTGCCCGGCGACATGAACGCCTGGGACAAGCTCCAGCTCGGCTGGCTCAACTACGACGTGGCCAAGGCCGGCACGAAGTCCAGCCACAAGCTGGGCGTCGCCGAGTACAACACGAAGAACAAGCAGGCCCTCGTGGTCACCCTCCCCGACAAGGCGGTCACGACCACGGTCGTGACCCCGGCCGAGGGCTCGACCCAGTGGTGGAGCGGCAGCGGCGACAACCTCAAGAACACGCTGACCCGTGACGTCGACCTGACCGGCAAGTCGTCGGCCACGCTGTCGCTCGACGGCTGGTACGACATCGAGTCGGGCTACGACTACCTCTACACCGAGGTCTCCACCGACGGCGGCGCCAACTGGACCGCCCTGGACGGCACGGTCGACGGTGCCGCCCTCCCGCGCGACGGCAGCGACAAGCCGGCGCTCACCGGTTCGATCGCCGCGTACGCCAAGCTGGCGTACCCGCTGGACGCCTACGCGGGCCAGAAGATCCAGCTCCGCTTCCGCTACCAGACCGACGGCGGTGTGGCGCTGAAGGGCTTCGCGGCCGACGAGATCACGCTGACCGCGGACGGCTCGACCCTCTTCTCCGACAGCGCGGAGTCCGCGGACGCGGCTTGGTCCGCCTCCGGCTTCTCCCGCATCGGCGCGTCCTTCACCAAGGACTACGCGCAGTACTACATCGCGGAGAACCGCCAGTACGTGTCGTACGACAAGACCCTCAAGACCGGTCCGTACAACTTCGGCTTCTCGACGACCCGTCCGGACTGGGTGGAGCACTACCCGTACCAGAACGGCCTGTTGATCTGGAAGTGGGACACCTCCCAGGCGGACAACAACACGCACACGGGCGACGGCGGTCACCCGGGCACCGGTCTGATCCTCCCGATCGACTCGCACCCGACGGCCATGAAGTGGTCCGACGGCACGCTGATGCGTAACCGCATCCAGGCCTACGACTCGCCGTTCAGCCTCTACGCGAGCGACGGCATCACCCTCCACAAGGCGGACGTGGCGACGAAGATCAGGCAGTCCTCCGGGGTGTCTGTCTTCAACGACCACAAGAGCGACTACTACGACGCCTCGAACCCGGCCGCCGGTGTCAAGATCACTGACACCAACACGAAGATCAACATCGTGACGGAGGCCCGGGACGGCTCGACGATCTCCCTCCAGGTCGGCCCCGCGGTGAAGTAATCCGCATTTCCGCAGGTCAGACACGTATCGGCGGCGACCCCTTGGCGGGTCGCCGCCGCTCGTGCTTAGGTGCGTCCTGTGGCTTTCTTATTGACACCGACGCACACGGGGGTGTGACCGCATGACCGCAGGAGGGTTCTGCAAGCTGCCGAACGGCAGGGTGGTGGTGGCGCTCAACCTGCCCAGTCCCGCCACCGCGGACGGCCCGTCCGCCGTCCGCGTACTCGTCCACGCCCAGAACCGCGCCCGCGCCCTGACCCGGCTCCGCAACCTCGGCATGCGAGCGGTCTACCTGCGCGGCAACGCCGCCCCGCCGACCCCGGACGAGATCACCGCCGTCCTCCACCACCCCGACGGCCTCATATGGCGAACGGCCCCTGACAACGGTGTCACGGCCCTCGAACTCTGGAGACCCATCAAATCCCTCCTCCGAAGA
The DNA here is from genome assembly GCF_043201715.1 of Streptomyces sp. NPDC048291. Classification (NCBI taxonomy): domain Bacteria; kingdom Bacillati; phylum Actinomycetota; class Actinomycetes; order Kitasatosporales; family Streptomycetaceae; genus Streptomyces; species Streptomyces sp. NPDC048291. Next base: position 676,036 of record NZ_JBICZC010000002.1, on the reverse strand, counting down.
CCAACCCCAGCCTGACCCGGTCCGGCACCGCCGGATTCCAGCGTCGTGGCGGTGCGCCGCTGCGGCGGGAAGAGGGCGACGGGGCTGAACACTGATCGCCCCCCTGCAGCCCACCCAGGGGCGCGGGGAACTGCGCGGCCGGCCCCCACCGGCCCGCAGGTGGTCATCGGCCGGTTCGGCGCCGCCGGTTCCGCCGTCGTGGCGGAGCGCCGCTGCGGCGGAAATCGATGTGACCGGCGGAAAGAGGTCTGCGCGGGCAAGAGGTGAGGTGGGCGGAGGGGAAGGGCTCGGTCCTCAGACCACCGGCTTGCCGGTGAGTTCCACGCCTGCTGTGCGGAGTTCTTCGAGGGCGCGTTCCGTGGTGGCCTCGGCCACGCCCGCCGTGAGGTCGAGGAGGACCTGGGTGCGGAAGCCCTCCCGCACGGCGTCCAGGGCGGTAGCCCTCACGCAGTGGTCGGTGGCGATGCCGACCACGTCGACCTCGTCGATCTTCCGCGCCCGCAGCCACTCCGCCAGCTTGACCCCGTTCTCGTCGACGCCCTCGAAGCCGCTGTACGCCGCCGAGTACGCCCCCTTGCTGAACACCGCGTCCACCGCGCCGGAGGCGACCGCCGGGGCGAAGTTCGGATGGAAGCCCACGCCCTCCGTGCCGGCGACACAGTGCGCCGGCCAGCTGTGCACGTAGTCCGGGTTGTCGGCGAAGTGGCCGCCCGGCGCGATGTGGTGGTCGCGGGTCGCCACCACGTGGCGGTAGCCGGCGGGCGCCTGCCCGATCAGCTCCGTGATCGCGGCGGCCACATCGGCCCCGCCGGCCACCGCGAGGCTGCCCCCCTCGCAGAAGTCGTTCTGCACATCGACGACGATCAAGGCGCGGCGCATGGTGGATGTCCTTCGCTATCGGTAGCGGGTCCGTCGACGGGGGAGACGCGGAAAGAAGGGGTGCGGGCCCGGCCTGAACCTCCGAGCGTAGAGACTTACGGGGGCGTAGGGGAGGGGGCTTTGCAGGGCGCGTACGCGGGCACCCGCTCTAGCTACCCGAGCGCCCCTGCGCGTACTCCGTCGGAATGACCGGTTCCCCGCGCGAGAGCTGGGTCGCGGAGAGCGGCAGGTTCGCCCGTGCCGCCTGGTGCCGGGCCCGGGACGCGTCCAGCGGCTCGCGGGCGACGACCTCGCCTGACTTCACCAGTTCGATCAGGAGCTGCCGGTCGACCAGGCCGGCCGGGACCTCGCCGGTGCCGACCACCTCGGCCTCCGCCACCCCGTCGGCGTCCAGCCGCCGCGCCGCCCACTTGCGCCCGCCGACGGACGTCTTCCCGCCGGTCGACTTCTTGGCGACCGGCACCAGCGGCGCTTTCGGGTCGGCGGACTCGGCACGCGCGACCAGCTTGTAGACCATGGAGCAGGTGGGGTGCCCGGAGCCGGTCACCAGCTGGGTGCCGACGCCGTACGCGTCCACCGGGGCGGCGGCCAGCGAGGCGATGGCGTACTCGTCGAGGTCGGAGGTCACGGTGATGCGGGTGTGCGTCGCGCCCAGCTCGTCCAGCTGCTGGCGCACCCGGTGCGCGACGAGGAGCAGGTCCCCGGAGTCGATGCGGACCGCGCCCAGCTCGGGCCCGGCCACCTCCACGGCCGTACGGACCGCCTCGGCGACGTCGTAGGTGTCGACGAGCAGGGTGGTGCCCCGGCCCAGCGAGTCGACCTGGGCGCGGAAGGCGTCCCGCTCGTGGTCGTGGAGCAGGGTGAAGGCGTGGGCGCTCGTCCCCACCGTCGGGATGCCGTAGCGGAAGCCGGCGGCGAGGTCGGAGGTGGTGGCGAAGCCGCCGACGTAGGCGGCGCGGGAGGCGGCGACGGCGGCCAGCTCGTGGGTGCGGCGGGCGCCCATCTCGATCAGCGGGCGGTTTCCGGCGGCCGAGGACATCCGGGAGGCGGCGGCCGCGATGGCGGAGTCGTGGTTGAGGATGGAGAGGATCACGGTCTCCAGCAGCACGCACTCGGCGAAGGACCCCTCGACCCGCATGATCGGCGAGCCCGGGAAGTAGACCTCGCCCTCCGGGTAGCCCCAGATGTCGCCGCTGAAGCGGTAGCCGGCGAGCCACTCCAGGGTCGGCCCGTCGACGATGTTCCGCTCCGCCAGGAAGTCGAGGACGTCCGTGTCGAAGCGGAAGTTCTCGACCGCGTCCAGGACGCGTCCGGTGCCCGCCACGACGCCGTAGCGGCGCCCTTCCGGCAGCCGCCGGGTGAAGACCTCGAAGACGCTGCGCCGCTCGGCCGTACCCGCCTTCAGGGCGGCCTGCAGCATCGTCAGCTCGTACTGGTCCGTGAAGAGCGCCGTCGACGGGACGTCCACCGGCAGCCCAAGGTCCGCAGTGTTCATGGCGAAGATGCTACACCCCTTCGCGTCAGTGTGACGATTTGTGGGGCCCGTGGCAGCATGGGCCTTGTGACGTCACCCGCTCCCGTAGAGATCGAACGCACCGAGTCGGCGGAGGAGACCTTCGCCGTCCCCGAGCCCGACGTCCCGTGGATCACGCTCGTCCACAACGATCCCGTCAACCTCATGAGCTACGTGACGTACGTCTTCCAGACGTACTTCGGCTATCCCAAGGACAAGGCCACCAAGCTCATGCTGGACGTCCACCACAAGGGCCGCGCGGTCGTCTCCAGCGGCAGCCGCGAGGAGATGGAGCGCGACGTGCAGGCGATGCACGGCTACGGCCTGTGGGCCACCCTCCAGCAGGACCGGAAGTAGCGCCCTTCTCCGCCCGGCCCTTCTCCGCCCGGCCCTTCTCCGCCCGGCCCCGACCGGCTCCTCCTCGATCAGCTCCGGAAGCAGCGAATCCACTCCATGCCAGGAATCTTCGAACCGCTCCCCGGCGGCGGCGCGGCCGTCGCGCTCGACGACGTCGAGATCTCCATCATCCGGTCGCTGGCCGTCCAGCTCCTGGAGCTCATCGGTCCGGGGCCCGCCGAGGACGCCCCCGCCGACCCGCTCGCCGAGCTCTTCGCCGAGGGCCCGAGCGAGGCACCCGCCGATCCCGTGCTGCGCCGGCTCTTCCCGGACGCCTACGGGGACCCGGAGCGGCTCCCGCAGTCCCCGGAGGAGGCCGAGGAGCGGCAGGCGCACTCCGCGGAGTTCCGCCGCTACACCGAGAACGACCTCAGGGCCGGCAAGCGGGAGACCGCCCTCGCGGTGATCCGCTGCCTCGACTCGCTCGCCCCGGGGGAGAAGGGCGAGGCGGTCCTGAAGCTGTCGCCCGAGGAGTCCCGGCAGTGGCTCGGCGCCCTCACCGACCTGCGCCTCGCGATCGGCTGCCGCCTCGACATCACCGACGAGGACGACACCGACCTCCTCTACCGGCTCCCGGACGAGGACCCGCGCAAGCCGATGGTGATGGCGTACCTGTGGCTCGGCGGCCTCCAGGAAACCCTGGTCGCGACCCTTATGCCGTAGTACGCCCCGATTTCCTGCCGGTTCCGCGTTCGCTCAGAGGACGCTCAAATCCGGATAACGATCCCGTCACCGTTGCGGCCTGATATGACCGTTTCGGCCGCACTATGTCCGCTTCTTCCAGTGGTGTGCGCCACAATCCCTCTCGGCGGAACCCGGTGATCAGTGTTGCGCCCGTGATAAATCTTCACGACCGCCCGGCGAGCACCACCCACGTGCACGCCGGGTGCGCCACCGAACCGGCCACCACCGGTCAGGCACCGCTCCAGCAATCCGGGGGGATCGAAACCCGATCCGAGGCCGACGAGAGGCCCGGGTCGGCATGGAGAAAGGCGCACACCACACATGACCTCCGCTCAGGTCGACACGTCGGGGAGTTCCGCGAACTCCCCGGAAGGCTCCGAAGAGGGGTACGAGCGCGGGCTCGGCAGCCGCCAGGTCCAGATGATCGCCATCGGCGGCGCCATCGGCGTCGGGCTCTTCCTGGGCGCCGGGGCGAACATCGCCAAGGCCGGCCCCAGCCTCATCCTGATGTACGCCCTCGCCGGCGGCATCATCTTCTTCATCATGCGAGCCCTCGGCGAGCTCCTGCTCTACCGCCCGGTCTCCGGCTCCTTCGCCGAGTACTCCCGGGAGTTCCTCGGCCCGTTCTTCGGCTACTTCACCGGCTGGACGTACTGGCTGATGTGGGTCGTCACCGGCATGGCCGAGCTGACGGCCGCCGCGATCTACGTGAACTACTGGTTCCCGCAGGTCCCGCAGTGGGTGACGGCCCTGGTCTTCCTGGTGGTCCTCTTCGGGGTCAACCTGATCTCCGTGAAGGTCTTCGGAGAGCTGGAGTTCTGGTTCTCCATGGTCAAGGTCACCGCCCTGATCGGCATGATCGTGATCGGTCTCGGCGTCCTCACCTTCGGCTTCAGCTCCGCCGGTGACACCGCGTCGGTCGCCAACCTCTACCAGTTCGACGGCTTCTTCCCCAAGGGCGTCGGCTCCTCCCTGATGACCCTTCAGGGCGTCATGTTCGCCTACCTCGCGGTCGAGCTGGTCGGCGTCACCGCCGGCGAGTCGGAGAACCCGGAGAAGACCCTCCCCAAGGCGATCAACACCCTCCCCTGGCGCATCGCCCTCTTCTACGTCGGCGCGCTCACCGTCATCCTGTGCGTCGTCAAGTGGACGGAGTTCGCCCCCGGCGTCTCCCCGTTCGTCGCCGCCTTCGCGAAGATCGGCATCCCGGCCGGCGCCGGCATCGTCAACTTCGTCGTGCTGACCGCCGCCCTGTCCTCCTGCAACTCCGGCATGTACTCCACGGGCCGCATGCTGCGGAACCTGGCCGACAGCGGCGAGGCCCCGGCCGTCTTCCGCAAGCTGTCCGCGTCGAAGACCCCGGCGTTCGGCATCACCGTCTCGGTCCTCTTCATGGGCATCGGCGTGATCCTCAACTACGTCGTCCCGGAGAAGGCGTTCGGCTACGTCACCTCCGTCGCCACCGCGGCCGGCATCTGGACCTGGCTGATGATCCTGATCAGCCACGTCCTCTACCGCCGCGCGGTCGACGCGGGCCGCCTGCCGGCCTCCGCCTTCCCGGCCCCCGGCGGCGCCAAGTGCAGCTGGATCGCCATCGCCTTCCTCCTCTTCGTCACCTGCCTGATCGCGTACGACGGCGACTCCCGGGTCTGCCTGTACGTGATGGCCGGCTGGGCCGCCGCGCTCGGCGTGGGCTGGCTGGTCCTGAAGAACCGCAACCCCGAGGTCGCCGAGCGCCGCGAGCCGGCACCGCTGGAGAAGGTGAACTGACCAACCCCTCCGGGACGCCCGCCGCGGGGAGCACTCGTGGCGCCCCCCTGCGGCAGCCGCTCAGGGCGTCCGGCATCCGGGCCGTCCCGTACCAGCCTTCGGTACGGGGCGGCCCCTTGCTTATCCTGGCCAGCATGCTGACCATCACCCAGGCCCTCGTCGACCAGATCGTCGCCCACGCGCGCAAGGACCACCCGGACGAGGCGTGCGGTGTCGTCGCCGGGCCGGCGGGCTCCGACCGCCCCGAGCGCTTCATCCCCATGCTCAACGCGGCGATGTCCCCGACGTTCTACGAGTTCGACTCCGGCGACCTGCTCAGGCTCTACCGCGAGATGGACGACCGCGACGAGGAGCCGGTGGTCGTCTACCACTCCCACACGGCCACGGAGGCGTACCCGTCCCGGACGGACATCTCGTACGCCAACGAGCCCGGCGCCCACTACGTCCTCGTCTCCACCGCCGACACCGACGGCCTCGGCGACTTCCAGTTCCGCTCGTACCGCATCGTGGAGGGTGAGGTGACGGAAGAAGAGGTCACGATCGTCGAGGCGTACTGACGCGCCCCGCTTGTGGTCGACGCTTCCCCTTCTTTCCGCCGCGACGGCGCTCAGCCGCGACGGCGGATTCCGGCGGTGCCGGACCGGCCGGTGGGCACCTGCGGCCCGGTGGGGGCCGGTCGCGCAGTTCCCCGCGCCCCTTCACGTGGGCCGGCGGGACCCTCGTCTCAAAGTGCGGTCAGAATCCGTCCAGCATCCGGAATCACACTCCGGAACCGGTACCGGGAATCGATACGATGACCCCATGGTTCTGAAGGACGTGAGCGAGAGGGCGCCGGGCAGCATGCTCGTGGCGCGGCTGCACGTCGACCTGTGCAGGCTGAACAGCGCCATCTGTTGACGTTTCCCTGCCGCCGTACGGCCATGAGCCGCGGCGTGCTGCTGTGCGCGCCCAACCACCCCAGACTTTCCGACAGGAGCCCGCGATCATGGCCATCGAGGTCCGCATCCCGACCATCCTCCGCCAGTACACCGACGGTCAGAAGGCGGTGGAGGGCAGCGGTGAGACCATCGCCGACCTCTTCAACGACCTCGAGACCCGGCACGCGGGCATCCACGCCCGCATCGTGGACGACGGCAAGCTGCGCCGCTTCGTGAACGTGTACCTGAACGACGAGGACGTCCGTTTCGTCGACGGCATCAACACCAAGCTCACCGACGGCGACACCGTGACGATCCTGCCGGCCGTCGCCGGCGGCATGGCCTGAGATCGGCATGCGCTACGACTCCCCGTTGGCCGCGGTGGGCAACACCCCCCTGGTGCGCCTGCCGCGGCTCTCGCCGTCCGCCGACGTCCGGATCTGGGCCAAGCTGGAGGACCGCAATCCGACCGGCTCGGTCAAGGACCGTCCCGCCCTGCACATGATCGAGCAGGCGGAGAAGGACGGCCGGCTCACCCCGGGCTGCACCATCCTGGAGCCGACCTCGGGCAACACCGGCATCTCGCTCGCCATGGCGGCCAAGCTCAAGGGCTACCGGATGGTCTGCGTGATGCCCGAGAACACCTCGCAGGAGCGGCGGGACCTGCTGGGGATGTGGGGCGCGGAGATCATCCCCAGCCCGGCCGCGGGCGGTTCCAACACCGCCGTGCGCGTGGCGAAGGAGCTGTCCGCCGAGCACCCGGACTGGGTGATGCTCTACCAGTACGGCAACCCGGACAACGCCGGTGCGCACTACGCGACCACCGGTCCCGAGATCCTCGCCGACCTGCCGTCCGTCACCCACTTCGTGGCCGGGCTCGGGACCACCGGCACGCTGATGGGTGTCGGGCGGTACCTGCGCGAGCACAAGCCCGACGTGAAGATCGTCGCCGCCGAACCCCGGTACGACGACCTCGTGTACGGGCTGCGGAACCTCGACGAGGGCTTCGTGCCCGAGCTGTACGACGCCTCCGTGCTCACCACCCGCTACTCGGTCGGCTCCGCGGACGCGGTGACCCGGACCCGGGAGCTGCTCCAGCAGGAGGGCATCTTCGCGGGCATCTCCACCGGCGCCGCGCTGCACGCCGCGATCGGCGTCGGGAAGAAGGCCGTACAGGCCGGCGAGAGCGCGGACATCGTGTTCGTCGTCGCCGACGGCGGCTGGAAGTACCTGTCGACCGGCGTGTACACCGCCGCGACCACCGAGGAAGCCATCGAGACCCTGCAGGGTCAGCTCTGGGCATAGTGCTCATCATGTACGCGCCAAACCCCCTCTATGAGGGGGCTAAGCGCTGCCTATGGCGATGCAAAGATCTTCGTCCGGGGGAACCGGTCCCCGGTGAACCCGGCTAGGTTCCTCACCGTCCTGTCATGCCACGCTCATCGGCATCCCAGGGTGTTCGAAGTGTCATGCTCATGACCGCGCACTCTGCCGCCGCTACGCGCGTCACGGGCCTGCCTTGTAACCCCACCGATGGAGGCAGTACCCCCATGCGTGAATCACGACGGAGCCTGCGAAGACTTCTGGCCTTCGCCTTCCCCGCCCTCGCCCTCGCCGTCTCCGGATTCGTCGCGGCACCGGCCGCACAGGCACAGGCACACACCACCACCCCCCAGGTCACCGCCCAGACCACCCGGGCCACCCAGAACGCCAAGGCCCTGACCGACCCCGCCCGGCAGGCCGTGCACAGCACCGGCAAGGCCGGCCAGAAGGTGCCCACCAAGCACCTGTGCGCCACCGTCTCCAAGCCCGGTGAGGTCAACTGCTTCGCGCAGCGCCGCACCGACATCAGGCAGCAGCTGTCCTCGGCGCTCGCCGCCGCCCCCTCCGGCCTGAGCCCGACCAACCTGCACAGCGCCTACAACCTGCCCTCCACGGGCGGTTCCGGCCTGACGGTCGCCGTGGTCGACGCCTACAACGACCCGAACGCCGCCTCGGACCTGGCCACCTACCGCTCGCAGTACGGCCTGTCGGCGTGCACCGTCGCCAACGGCTGCTTCAAGCAGGTCAGCCAGACCGGTTCGACGACCTCGCTGCCGACGAACGACTCCGGCTGGGCCGGCGAGGAAGCGCTCGACATCGACATGGTCAGCGCCGTCTGCCCGAACTGCAACATCATCCTCGTCGAGGCCAGCTCCGCCACCGACTCCGACCTCGGCACCGCCGAGAACGAGGCCGTCGCGCTCGGCGCCAAGTTCGTCTCCAACAGCTGGGGCGGCTCCGAGTCCTCCTCCCAGACCAGCGAGGACACCTCGTACTTCAAGCACCCGGGCGTGGCGATCACCGTCTCCGCCGGCGACGAGGACTACGGCGCCGAGTACCCGGCGACCTCCCAGTACGTGACCGCCGTCGGCGGCACCGCGCTCTCCACCTCCTCCTCCACCCGCGGCTGGACCGAGTCCGTGTGGAAGACCAGCTCCTCCGAGGGCACCGGCTCCGGCTGCTCCGCCTACGACGCCAAGCCCACCTGGCAGACCGACACCGGCTGCACCAAGCGCATGGAGTCCGACGTCTCCGCGGTCGCCGACCCGGCCACCGGCGTGGCGGTCTACGACACCTACGGCGGCTCCGGCTGGGCGGTCTACGGCGGCACCAGCGCCTCCTCGCCGATCATCGCCGGCGTCTACGCCCTCGCGGGCACCCCGGGCTCCAGCGACTACCCGGCGAAGTACCCCTACTCGCACACCGGCAACCTGTACGACGTCACCAGCGGCAACAACGGCTCCTGCTCGACGTCGTACTTCTGCACCGCCGGCACCGGCTACGACGGCCCGACCGGCTGGGGCACCCCGAACGGCACCACCGCCTTCGCCTCCGGCACCAGCACCGGCAACACGGTGACCGTCACCAACCCCGGCAGCCAGTCCACCGCGACCGGCTCCTCGGTCAGCCTGCAGATCTCGGCCTCCGACAGCGCGGGCGCGACCCTCACCTACAGCGCCTCCGGCCTGCCCACCGGCCTGTCCATCTCCAGCTCCACCGGCCTGATCTCCGGCACGGCGTCCACCGCGGGCACCTACAGCGCCACCGTCACCGCGACCGACTCCACCGGCGCCTCCGGCTCGGCCTCCTTCACCTGGACCGTCAGCACCAGCGGCGGCGGCACCTGCACCTCCTCGCAGCTGCTGGGCAACCCGGGCTTCGAGTCGGGCAACACCACCTGGACCGCGTCCAGCGGTGTCATCACCAGCGACAGCGGTGAGGCGGCCCACGCCGGTTCGTACAAGGCGTGGCTCGACGGCTACGGCTCCACCCACACCGACACGCTGTCCCAGTCGGTGACGATCCCGTCCGGCTGCACCGCGACCACGTTCACCTTCTACCTGCACATCGACACGGCCGAGACCACCACCAGCACCCAGTACGACAAGCTGACGGTCACCGCCGGTTCGACCACGCTGGCCACGTACTCCAACCTCAACGCGGCCTCCGGGTACGTGCAGAAGTCCTTCAGCCTCGGGTCCTACGCGGGCTCGACCGTCACCCTGAAGTTCAGCGGTGTCGAGGACTCCTCGCTCCAGACCAGCTTCGTCGTCGACGACACCGCCGTCACGACCGGCTGACGCCGCCCGTGAGCTGATCCAGTGAACTGACCGGATCCCGCACCCGGAAGCCGTCCGGGTGCGGGATCCGTACGAGGGGCGGATACGTCATATCGGCATCCAGGGTCCGTTCCCCGACGGAAAGGCGGACACCTCATGCGCCGTACGACGTTCCACCGCGCGTCGCTCGCCGCGGCGAGCCTGCTCCTGCTGGCGGCCTGCGGCTCGCAGAGCGGGGGTGACGACAAGGGCAGCGGCGCGGTCTCCGCGAAACCGACACCGACCACCACCTCGACCCCGAGCCCCTCGGCCAGTGGCTCCGCCGCCGGCTGCACGCCGCTGACCACCGAACTCACCACCGCCGACAGCGGCCGCACCTACTGCCTGGCCAAGGACGGCACCTTCCGCATCACCCTGACCGGCTCCGAGCAGCGCCCCTGGAAGAAGATCACCGCGGCCGGGGACACGGCCGCCCTCAAGGAGATCAACTACGGGATCATGCTCCGCGGCGAAGACGCCGGATCCGCCTACCAGGCCATGGCTGCCGGCACCGTCACCCTCTCCTCCACCCGCCCCCTGTGCGCCCAGCCCACCGCGCCCGGCGGCGTCTCCTGCAAGGGAATCCAGGAGTGGCGGGTCACCGTCAAGGTGAGCTGAACCAGCCCCGCGCGCCCTACGGAACCAGCCCCGCGCGCCCTACGGAACCAGCCCCGCGCGCCCTACGCCAGGTGCCGCACCTGGTCCCACAGCACCGGGTCGACCACGCCCACCCGGCGCCGGAACTCCCACACCGCGATCTCCCGCAGCTCGTCCGTCTCCAGGAAGCTCGGCCGGCCCTGGGCGTCCCCGACCGAGCCCGGCGGCAGCGGGATCACCCCGGCGCGCTCGTCGTGGTACTTGCTGGTGATCTTCGCGATCGTCGCCCGGTTGCCGTGCACGGCCAGCACCAGGCAGGGCCGGTCCTTGGCGCCGGGACCGTCCTCGTAGGGGACGTTGGCCCACCAGATGTCCCCCGGGTGGGGCCGCGCGGTCTGCGGGTGCGTGCCGCGCGGATGCCCGGGAGGTCGGGTGCGGTGCCCGCGCGGCCGGTGGCCCCTGCCCCAGCCGTCGACGAGCGTGGCGACCAGCGCCAGCAGAACGACTGCCGCGAGCGCGAGCCACCAAGACGTGTCCATACGACGACGTTACCGGCGCGAGATAATCAATGCGCGCCCTTGCGCAATCCTCATGCGCCCCCGGTCCAGCCGAACCGGTGACACCACAGGTGAGTTCGCCCACAACGGCCCCTGGCAGAGGAGCGACCGGCTCTTTTGCGCCTTACGCTCGACAAACCGCACGACCCCCGTCATGCCCTTTTTCCCGACTCCGGTTCCCAGTGCGTCTGGGTTTCCGCCAACGGAGGTTTCTGCTTCATGAAGCTCACCGTCGTCGGCTGCTCGGGGTCGTTCCCGTCCGCGGAATCGGCCTGCTCGAGCTACCTCGTAGAGGCCGACGGCTTCCGGCTGCTCCTCGACATGGGCAACGGCGCCCTGGGCGAGCTGCAGCGCCACTGCGGTCTCTACGACCTCGACGCGATCTTCCTGAGCCATCTGCACGCCGACCACTGCATCGACATGTGCGCCTACTTCGTGGCGCGCTACTACCGCCACGACGGCGGACCGTGCCCCCCGATCCCGGTCTACGGCCCCGAGGGCACCGAGCACCGCCTCACCACCGCCTATGCCGACACCCCCACCGCCTCCTCGATGAGCGAGGTCTTCGACTTCCACACGGTCAAGCCGTCCACGTTCGACGTCGGCCCGTTCACGGTCCACACCGAGCGCGTCCGGCATCCCGTGGAGGCGTACGGCATCCGCGTCGAGCACGCCGGGAAGTCCCTGACGTACTCCGGCGACACCGGCGTCACCCCGGCGCTGGAGGACCTGGCCCGGGACACCGACCTGTTCCTGTGCGAGGCCGCCTTCACGCACGGCAAGGAGAACATCCCGGACCTGCACCTCAACGGCCGCGAGGCCGGCGAGACCGCGGCCCGGGCCGCCGCCCGCCGCCTGGTCCTCACCCACATCCCGCCGTGGACCGATCCCGCCGTCAACCTCGCCCACGCCCGCGAGGCCTTCGACGGCCCGGTGGATCTCGCGGCGCCGCGCGCGACGTACGAGATCTGACGCACGTACGGCGTTCAGGGCCGTACGACGGGAAGGCCCCCGCAGCCGCCGGGCTGCGGGGGCCTTCGCCACACCGTGGAGGGACTCACGCCTTCGTGAGGTCCTCGATCTCCTCCTCGGGCTCGCGGCCCGGGGTGGGGAGGTTGAAGCGGACGATGGCGAAGCGGAAGACGAAGTAGTAGACCGCTCCGAAGACCAGGCCGATCGGGATGATCAGCCAGGGCTTGGTCGCCAGGTTCCAGTTGAGTATGTAGTCGATCACGCCCGCGGAGAAGGTGAAGCCCGCGTGCACCCCGAGCGCCCAGGTGACCGCCATCGACAGGGCGGTGAGCACCGCGTGGATCGCGTACAGCAGCGGCGCGATGAACATGAAGGTGAACTCGATCGGCTCGGTCACACCGGTCACGAAGGAGGTCAGTGCCATCGACAGCATCATGCCCATGACGGCAGCGCGGCGCTCCGGGCGGGCGGTGTGCGCGATGGCCAGGGCGGCGGCCGGGAGGCCGAACATCATGATGGGGAAGAAGCCGGACATGAACTGACCGGCCGTCGGGTCACCGGCGAAGAAGCGGGTGAGGTCGCCGTGGACGATCGTGCCGGACGCCGTCTTGTAGTCGCCGATCTGGAACCAGGAGACGGTGTTCACGAACTGGTGCATGCCGACCGGGATCAGCGCACGGTTGATCAGGCCGAACAGACCGGCACCGAGGGCGCCGAGGCCGGTGATCCACTTGCCGAAGTCGGAGATGCCGTCACCGACGGGCTTCCAGATCAGGCCGAAGAAGACACCCATGATCGTGCCGACGAAGGCCATGATGATCGGGACGAGCCGGCGGCCGTTGAAGAAGCCGAGCCAGTCCACCAGCCTGGTCCGGTGGAAGCGCTGCCAGACCACCGCGCTGAGCAGACCCATCACCAGGCCGCCGAGCACACCGGGGTTGTTGTAGGTGGCCGCTATGTCCGCGCCCGCCTGGACCTTGGCGTCGGTGACGGGGAACGCGGTGAGCACGTTCTTGTAGACGAGGAAGCCGACGAGCGCGGCGAGTGCGGTGGAGCCGTCCGCCTTCTTGGCGAAGCCGATCGCGACACCGACGCAGAACAGCAGCGGGAGGTTGTCGAAGATCGCGCCACCCGCGGTGGCGAACACCGCCGTGACCTTGTCCGGCAGATGCAGCTTGTCATGGATGTCCTGCTGACCGAAGCGGAGCAGCAGGCCCGCAGCCGGCAGCACGGCGATCGGCAGCTGAAGGCTGCGGCCGATCTTCTGCAGACCCTGGAAAAGACCGGATCCCCACTTCTTTGTGGGGGCCGCCGTCGCGGTGGCGGTTGTCATACTTCCTCCATCGGTGGTGGTCTACACCACTCAGTGGTGTAGACCTGTTGTACACGATGGGGGCGATATAAGGAACCCGTCAATTCCGCAACCGGAGCGCTACGCGGTGTATGTCATTCGGCCACAGCCCGCTCAGGCCCCGGTGACGTCCTCCACCTCGTCCTCCGGCTCCCTGCCCGGGGTCTTCAGGTCGAACCGCGTGATGGCGAACCGGAAGATCACGTAGTAGACCGCCGCGAAGCACAGCCCGATCGGCACGATCGCCCAAGGCCGCGTCGCCAGCTTCCAGTTGATGACGTAGTCGATGAGCCCCGCCGAGAAACTGAACCCGTCGTGCACCCCGAGACCCCACGTCACCGCCATCGACACCCCCGTCAGCACCGCGTGCACCCCGTACAGCAACGGCGCGACGAACATGAACGAGTACTCGATCGGCTCCGTGATGCCCGTCACGAACGACGTCAGCGCCACCGACAGCATCAGGCCGCCGATCTCCTTGCGCCGGTGCGGCTTCGCGCAGTGCGTGATCGCCAGCGCGGCGGCCGGCAGCGCGAACATCATGATCGGGAAGAACCCCGACGTGAACTGGCCCGCGTCCGGATCACCCGCCAGGAACATGTTGATGTCCCCGTGCACCGTCTGCCCGCCCGGCGTGGTGTAACTGCCGAACTGGAACCAGATGGGCACGTTCAGGAACTGATGCAGCCCCACCACCAGCAACGCCCGGTTCGCGAGCCCGAACACCCCCGCACCCCACGCCCCCGCGTCCCGCAGCCAGTGGCTGAAACTCTCCAGCCCGCTGCCGATCGGAGGCCACACCCACAGACACAACGCGGCGAACGCGATGGCCACGAACGACATGATGATCGGCACCAGCCGCCGCCCGTTGAAGAACCCCAGCCAGTCCACCAGCCTCGTCCGGTGGTACCGCGCCCAGAAGAACGCGGTCAGCAGCCCCAGCGCGATCCCGCCGAACACCCCGGGATTCTGGAACGTGAACGTCGACACCGACCCGTCCCGCACCTGGCACCCGATCCCCGGCAGTGCCCTCGACCCGCCTGGACAGTCCTCCGGGAACTGGTGCAGCACCCCGTAATAGACGAGAAAGCCCGCCACCGCCGCCAGCGCCGTCGAACCGTCCGCCTTCTTCGCCATCCCGATCGCGACCCCGACGCAGAACAGCAAGGGCAGCCCGACCGACCCGTCGAGCAGCGCCCCGCCCGCCCCCTTCATCACCTTGGACACGGCCGTCCAGCCAAGACCCTGGTCACCGAACACGTCCGGCTGACCCAGCCGGTTCAGGATCCCCGCCGCCGGCAGCACCGCGATCGGCAGCTGCAGACTCCGGCCCATCTTCTGCAACCCCTGGAAGAGGGCGTGCCACCGCTCCCGCGCGGGACCGACCGCACTGCCGGCGCTCTCGGCACTCACGGGCGCCTCCTCCGGGGTTTGTCGACCGCCCACCAGCTGGTGTAGACCAGTCGGCAGACGGTTCCGCCGCGCTGCTCGCCATCATTCGGCACACGCGCTACGACCGCTCGCAAAGATGGGCCAACTGTGGGTTACTGCGACAAAGCGGTTCAGATCAGGGAGAAATGATATGGCCACCAAGGCAGAGAAGATCGTCGCCGGGCTCGGCGGACTCGACAACATCGAGGAGATCGAGGGCTGCATCACCCGCCTGCGCACCGAGGTGATCGACCCCGCGAAGGTCGACGAAGCCGCGCTGAAGGCCGCCGGCGCCCACGGGGTCGTCAAGATGGGCACCGCCATCCAGGTCGTCATCGGCACCGACGCCGACCCGATCGCCGCGGAGATCGAAGACATGATTTGACCGCTTCCCTCCCTGAAGGGGAAGGGAATTCCTGGCTCAGACAGCCTCCCGGAGCAGCGCTCCGGGAGGTCTTGTGTCCTCGACACCAGCCGGGTTCAGACCCGCCCGGACGAGCATCACACGTGCGGAGTTCTTGTCCCTGGAAGACGTGGCTCCGCACGCGGTGCAGGTGTAGGTACGTTCCGACAGCGGGAGTGCGTGCTTGGCTCTCGCTCCGCACCTGCCGCAGTCCATGGTCGTGTGTGCGGGATTGATCAGGCGCACGTCCCGCCCGTGCTTGCGGCCCATCTCGACCAGGGCCTTCTTGACGGCGCCGATCGCGGCGTCCGCCGCCTTGCACGCCATCGACGTCTTGGCGAGGAACTTCGGGCGGAAGTCCTCCACCGCGATCACATCGTGATCCCGAACGACCTTCTTCGCCCACTTGCGAGCGGAGTCCTGCCGCTGCTGGGCGATCTTCTGGTAAGTCTTAGCCCGCCATCTCCTTGCCTCCCGGTACCCCTTCGAGGCAATCTGTCCCTTCTTCGGTTTGCGGCGGGCCATCATCCGGTCGTACCGGCGCAACTTCCCGTTCGCTTTCTTGCCGTGCTCAAGGTGGGACAGGTCGTGTGTATCGCTGGTGGTGGTCGCGATCTCCTTCACGCCCCAGTCCACACCGAGCACCGCACCGGCCGCAGGCAGCTGCTCGACCTGGGCGGGGACGACGAACGAGGCGTACCAGTCGCCAACGCTGTCCCGGTACACCCGCACAGATGAAGGCTCGGCGGGCAGTGCCCGGGACCACACCACGCTCAGGATGATCCCGCCTGCAAGATGCAGCCGCCCGTCCTTCAGCCGGAAGCCGCGCCGCGTGTAGTTCAGACTCGGATCAGCCTTGTGCTTCCTCTTGTGCGTTGGTAGTCCAGCCCGACGCGTTATCGGCAGCCGGTCCTTGATGTCCTTCAGTGCCTTAGTGCGGGACTTGCCGAAGTCGCGGACCACCTGCTGCTGTGGGACGCTGGCGCCCTCGGCCAGCCACGGCGTGACGGCGCGGGCCCCGGTCAGCATCCGGTCCAGCCGGGCTGGGCCGCACTCCTCCCCGTCTTTGTGGGCCTTCTTCGCGCGAGTCACGCACTCGTTCCAGATCCACCTACATCGGCCCCACTCCGCCAGCAACTTCGCGCGGGCGGCGGACGGAGTTCGCAACCGATACGTGAACCGCGCGTTCCCGGGGCTGTTCACCAGCTTCGCCGCTGCCACTCCGTCACCCCCGCCCTGTCTATTGGCTTCACTTCAGACCGTACGTGTGACTCCCGTGCACCTGTACGTCTATTCCATCGTTTTCACTCTCCCGGATGAACTTGCGGCTTTCGTGTTCGAGTTGATCGACTTGGGCGGTCACTGCCTCTGTGCTCCCTTTCCGGGCCTGGGGGCGACAACTGTCGTCATACGTGTCCGACCTCCTGGTCGCCGGGAAGTGGCGTTGTCGGTGGGCTCTGCCAGGGTCTGCGTCGTGGATGAACTGGTGGAGCGTGTCGACGATCACGATCGGGTGCTGGGGGTGGTGGTCAGCCGCCGGCAGGCCATCCGGGAGGGTTGGCTACACCGGATCGCCGTGACGGTGTGCCGTGATGAGCGTGGACGGATTCTCGTCCATCGGCGGTCGGAGCAGCTGTCGCGCTTCCCCGGGTTCTACGAGGTCGAGGCCGGTGGCGCTGTGGAAGTCGGTGAGTCCTATGAACAGGCCGCTGCGCGGGAGCTGGCTGAAGAGCTGGGCATTCATGTGCTGCCGCGCTTGCTGTTCACATTCCTCAACCGCAGCGGTTTGAGCCCTCACTGGCTCGGCGTGCACGAAGCCGTGGTGCCGGATGCCGTGGTCCCCGATCCCGATGAGGTCGCCTGGCATGGCTGGCTGACGGAGTCAGAGCTGCGGTCGGCCCTGCCGGAGTGGCGCTTCACCCCCGACAGCCACGAAGTCTTCAGCCGGTATCTCGCGTTCCGAACCGCGCAGTCCTGACCTTGCCCGCCTTTGCTTGCAATAAGCGCGGTAGATGCCAAGAACGGTGCGAATCTGACGACAGTTGTCATGCTCAGCAGTCCAGAAACCCCCTGGTCAGGGTGTCGGGTTGACGACAACTGGCTCGCTCCGGCTCACTCTCCCGCTGCGGAAGGGAGCCCTTCCGCGCAGACGACTAGGCTCGTCGCCATGTCTCGAATCGACGGCCGCACCCCCGAACAACTCCGCCCGATCACCATCGAACGCGGCTGGAGCAAGCACGCCGAGGGCTCCGTCCTCGTCTCCTTCGGCGACACCAAGGTCTTCTGCACCGCCTCCGTCACCGAAGGCGTCCCCCGCTGGCGCAAGGGCAGCGGCGAAGGCTGGGTCACCGCGGAATACGCCATGCTCCCCCGCGCCACCAACACCCGCGGCGACCGCGAGTCCGTCAAGGGCAGGATCGGCGGTCGCACCCACGAGATCTCCCGCCTCATCGGCCGCTCCCTGCGCGCCGTCATCGACTACAAGGCCCTCGGCGAGAACACCATCGTCCTCGACTGCGACGTCCTCCAGGCCGACGGCGGCACCCGCACCGCGGCCATCACCGGCTCGTACGTCGCCCTCGCCGACGCCATCACCTGGGCCAGGGAACGCAAGCTCATCAAGGCCGGCCGCCAGCCCCTCACCGGCACGGTCTCCGCCGTCTCGGTCGGCATCGTCGGCGGCGTCCCGCTCCTGGACCTCTGCTACGAGGAAGACGTCAAGGCCGAGACCGACATGAACGTCGTCTGCACCGGCGACGGCCGCTTCGTCGAGGTCCAGGGCACCGCCGAGGCCGAACCCTTCGCCCGCGACGAACTCAACGCCCTCCTCGACCTCGCCGTCGCCGGCTGCACCGACCTCGCCACCATCCAGCAGGCGGCACTCGACGAGGCCCTCGGGAAGTAGCGGCGACAGAAGTAAAGGGAAGGGAAAAACCCGAGGTACGACGGGGCAACCCCGACGCCCGACCCCGCGTCCCTATCAATACGGGCGCACGGCACGTACAACCGTGCGCCCGGCCAGCCGTACCACGGGGAGGGACACCACCATGGCCGCCAGCCGACGCCGAGGACGCCGTCGCGTCACCACCATCGCCGCCGTAGCCGCGACCGCCGCACTCACCGGCGCCCTTCTCACCGGCTGCGACTCCGTCAACACGGCACTCGACTGCGTCCGCACCGCCGACTCCATCGCCGACAGCGTCACCGCGCTCCAGCAGGCCGTGGAGAACGCTGCCGACGACCCCACCCGTACCGAGGCCTCCCTCGACTCCATCCAGCAGAACCTCAAGAAGATCGGCGACAAGACCGACGACGCCGACGTCAACAAGGCGGTCGACCACCTCCAGCAGGCCGTGGACAACGTCCGCACGGCGGTCAGGAACGGCGACTCCACCCCCGACGTCACCCCGGTCACCGACGCGGCCGGCGAACTGACCAAGGTCTGCACCCCTTAAGGCACCGCCCCGGCCCTTGCGATACTGCTGGCCATGACGACCCGCCTGATCCTCGCCACCCGCAACGCCGGAAAGATCACCGAGCTGCACTCGATCCTCGCGGAGGCGGGGCTGCCCCACGAACTGGTGGGCGCGGACGCGTACCCCGACATCCCCGACGTCAAGGAAACGGGCGTCACCTTCGCCGAGAACGCGTTGTTGAAGGCCCACGCCCTCTCCCAGGCCACCGGCCTCCCCGCCGTCGCCGACGACTCCGGCCTCTGCGTGGACGTCCTGAACGGCGCCCCCGGCATCTTCTCCGCCCGCTGGGCCGGCCGCCACGGCGACGACAAGGCCAACCTCGACCTGCTCCTCGCCCAGCTCTCCGACATCGCCGACGAACACCGCGCCGCCCACTTCGCCTGCGCGGCGGCCCTCGCGCTGCCGGACGGCACGGAACGCGTGGTCGAGGGCCAACTCCGAGGCGTCCTGCGCCACACCCCCACCGGCACCAACGGCTTCGGCTACGACCCCATCCTCCAGCCGGAGGGGGAGACCCGAACCTGCGCCGAGCTGACCCCGGCCGAGAAGAACGCGATCAGCCACCGGGGGAAGGCGTTCCGGGCGTTGGTGCCGGTGGTGCGGGAGTTGTTGGGCTGAAGACTGAGAAAGGGGCTGCCTGGTCGGGCAGCCCCTCTGTGCTTGTGCGGCCGGTGGGACTCGAACCCACACGGGTGTGAACCCACTGGGACCTAAACCCAGCATGACTGCCAAATTCCATCACGGCCGCTCAAAAACGGTCAGCATGCTCGACCGGTAGCGTTCAGTGTACGGGTAGAGAGCGTTGGGCGACGAGGGGATCCATCGCCTTCCGGCGGCACCACGTCTCCGTCAGTGCGTGACGGTCGGGGCATGGATACCGAAGATTCTCCCGGCGGTTGTCGCGCCAGTCGCCGTTGACGTGGTCGATCTGCAAAGTGATCGTCTGCCCCGACCTCGCCGCAGCGACCTTCAACTCCTCGACCGTGAGGGGAAGGTCCACTTCGGCACGGTCCATGCCGGGGAAATGGCGGCAGCCTCGGCGTTGCCCCGTTCGGCGCCTCGCGCGGAGTAACGAAACGTTTGTCGGACGGTCGCGCCCGGAGTTCGGCAAAGGAAAACGGCTCGCACCAGGTCTCTCCCCGTGCGAGCCGTCTGTGGCGGTGGATCAGGTGGTGTTCAGATGCCCAGATCCTTGATGATCTTGGCCACGTGGCCGGTGGCGCGGACGTTGTAGAGGGCCTTTTCGACCTTGCCCTCCTCGTCCACGACGATCGTGGAGCGGATGACGCCCAGGTAGGTCTTGCCGTAGTTCATCTTCTCGCCGAAGGCGCCGTACGCGTCGAGGACCTTCTTGTCGGGGTCGGCGAGGAGGGTGACCTTGAGGTTCTCCTTCTCGCGGAACTTGCCGAGTTTCGCGGGGGCGTCCGGGGAGATGCCGAGGACGTCGTAGCCGGCGTCGGCGAGGAGGGTGAGGTTGTCGGTGAAGTCGCAGGCCTGCTTCGTGCAGCCGGGGGTGAGGGCGGCCGGGTAGAAGTAGACGATGACCTTGCGGCCCTTGTGGGCGGAGAGGGACACCTCGTTGCCGTCGGCGTCGGGGAGGGTGAAGTCGGGGGCTACGTCCCCGGGCTGGAGTCGCTCGCTCATCGGTCTAGCGTAACGGGGGGTCCTGACCGTGCGGCGGCGGTGAGAGCTGACAGACTGTCCAGAACAGGCAGTGCGGCAGTACGGCAGACTTCGGAGGGCCCACGGTGGCGGAGACGTCGGACACCAGAACCCCGGCGCAGATCGAGGCGGACATCAAGCGCCGCCGCGAGGTGCTGGCCGAGACGCTGGACGAGATCGGGGTGCGGGTGCACCCGAAGACCATCGTCGGCGATGCGAAGGCCAAGGTGGCGGCCAACGTCGATCACACGCTCGGGAGGGCCTACGTCCAGGTCAACCGGGTCGTGAGCGAGGTGCGGGCCCAGTTCGTGGACGAAGAGGGCGCGCCCCGACTGGAGCGGGTGGTGCCGGTCGCGCTCGTCGCCGTGGGCGTGGTCGGGCTGCTGGTCTTCAGCGGTACCCGGCGGCGTAAGAGCTGATCAGAGGCAGGTAGGTTCACAGGCGTGAGCGCCAAGAGAGACGAGCAGAGCAGCCAGCACGACAAGCTGCCCATCCGGATGCTGCACGACCGGGTTCTGGTCAAGCAGGACACCGGGGAGGGCGAGCGCCGGTCGGGCGGGGGCATCCTGATCCCCGCCACGGCGGCCGTCGGGCGCCGGCTGGCCTGGGCCGAGGTGGTCGCGGTCGGGCAGAACGTGCGGACGGTGGAGCCCGGCGACCGGGTGCTGTACGACCCGGAGGACCGTGCCGAGGTCGAGGTGCGGGGGGTGGCGTACGTGCTGATGCGGGAGCGCGACCTGCACGCGGTGGCCGCCGACCGGTTCGAGGGCTCGGAGGACTCGACCGGTCTGTATCTCTGAAATCTCTGAAGCCTCTGAAGTCTCTGAGATCTTGGATATCTCTGATTCAGAGGGGTGGAGGGGTCTGGTGACTGTGGTCACCAGGCCCCTTTGTCGTTTCTTTGCTATTTTCGAAGGAGCCAGCCCGACGAGACGCGCCGTACCGGGACCGTGAAGGCAAAGACGACGCACCCCGCGTTCAGTGAATCGTCTCGGAGGTGCTCGTCATGGTTGCCTGGGTTCTGCTTGTCGTCGCCGGTCTGCTGGAGGTCGGCTGGTCGGTGGGGATGAAGTACACCGACGGCTTCACCCGGCCCGTCCCCAGTCTGCTCACCGGCGGCGGGATCGTCGCCAGCATGCTGCTGCTGTCCTACGCCGCGAGGACGCTCCCCATCGGTACCGCCTACGGCGTGTGGGTGGGGATCGGGGCGGCGGGGGCGGCGGTGGTCGGCATGGTGGTGCTCGGGGAGCCGGCCACCGCCGCCCGGATCTTCTTCGTGTGCCTGCTGCTGGTCGCCGTGGTCGGGCTCAAGGCGACCAGCGGTCACTGATCGCCGGTAGGTGACCGGCGATCGGTGACCGGCGGTCATTGGACGAACCCGAACCCGCCTCCGTCGCCCGCCGTGGTGCCGGTACTGGTGCCGGTGTCGGTGCCCGAGGTCGTCGTGCCGGTACTGGTGCCGCCGGTCGAGGTGCCGGTGGAGGTTCCGGAGTCCGTTCCCGAGGTGGTCGTACCGGAGTCGGTGCCGGAGGTCGTCGTACCGGACGTGGTCGTACCGGACGTGGTCGAGCCGTCGGTCGTGGAGCCGTCGGTGGTGCCGGCGGTGGTGGAGCCGTCCGTCGTGCCGCCGTTGTCCTGGCCGCCGTCGGTGGTGCCGCCGTTGTCCTGGTTCTCGCCGGTGGTGCCGCCGTTGTCCTGGCCGCCGGTACCCGGGGTGGCCGTGCTCTGGGTGGGCGGGGCCACGGTCTCGGCGCCGGCCTGGAGGTCCAGGTCGAAGTCGGCGGCCGTGGTGCCCTTCAGGGCGTCCTTGGTGTACTGCGCCCAGATCTCGGTCGGGGCCCCGCCGCCGTTGATGCGCTCCAGGCCGAGCGCGCCGTAGAGCGACTTGTGGGCGGCCGTGACCGGGTCCTGGCCCATCACGGAGACGACGGTGGACAGGTCCGGGGTGTAGCCCGCGAACCAGGCGGCGGTGTCCTCCTCGGCGGTGCCGGTCTTGCCGGCGGCCGGGCGGCCCGCGGCCTGCGCGGCGGTGGCGGTGCCGTTGTCGACCACGCTCTGCAGGATGGAGGTGGTGGTGTCGGCGGCCTGCCGGCTGACGGCCTGGGTGGTCTTGGACTCCGGCAGCTTGATGTCCTGGGTGCCGTCCCTGGTGACCTTGTCGACCATCGTGTACGTGCCGTGCTTGCCGTGGTTGGCGAGCGTGGCGTAGGCCTCCGCCATGTCGAGGACGCTGGCCGTGGCGGTGCCGAGGGCGATCGACGGGTACGGCTGGAGGTCCTTGGTGTCGGCGGGGATGCCCAGGCCGACGGCGGTCTGTTTGACCTTGGACGGGCCGACGTCGACGGCCATCTGCGCGTACACCGAGTTCACGGAGAGGTCGGTGGCCTTGCGGACGGTGATCTGGCCGTACGACTTCTCGTCCTCGTTCTCCGGCGCGTAGGCGCCGCCGGGCCAGCCCTGGACGGTGCGCTTGTTGGTGCCGTCGTAGTAGGTGTTCGGGGTGATGGTCTGCCCGGACTGGGTGGTGGAGCCGTTGTCGACGGCGGAGGCGAAGACGAAGGGCTTGAAGGTGGAGCCGACCTGGAAGTCACCGCGGGTCGCGCCGTTGGTGTACTGCTTCACGTAGTCGATGCCGCCGTACATGGCGACGACCTTGCCGGTCTTCGGGTCGACGGAGGCGCCGCCGGCCCGCACGTAGTTGTCGACCTTGTTGTTCTTGCTCAGCTTCGACATCAGCTTGTCGTCGACGGCCTTGACGAAGGCGTTCTGCCGGTTCTTCTGCAGGGTGGTGGTGATGCGGTAGCCGCCGGCCTCCAGGGCGTCCGAGTCGACGATCTTGTTCTTGATCAGGTAGTCGTTGACCGCGTTGACGATGTAGCCGCGCTGCCCGGACATGCCGGTGGAGACGGTCTGCTGCTTGGGCATCGGGAACTTCATGCCGGCCCGCTTGGACTCGGTGAGCCAGCCCTTCTTGACCATGCCGTCGAGGACGTAGTTCCAGCGGGCGACCGCGGCCGCCTTGTTCTCGGGGTGGGCGACGACGTCGTACTCGCTCGGCGCGTTGACGAGCGCGGCGAGGTAGGCGGCGCGGGCCGGGTCGAGGTCGATGGCGTCGACGCCGTAGTAGGCCTGGGCGGCGGCCTGGATGCCGTAGGCGTTGCGGCCGAAGTAGCTGGTGTTGAGGTAGCCCTCCAGGATCTGGTCCTTGGACTCGCTGCGGTCCAGCTTGACCGAGATGAAGAACTCCTTCACCTTGCGGGTGACGGTCTGCTCCTGGGCGAGGTAGTAGTTCTTCACGTACTGCTGGGTGATCGTGGAGCCGGACTGGGTGCCCTTGCCGGTCGCGGTGTTCCAGGCGGCGCGCAGCATCGCCTTGGGGTCGACGGCGGACTCGGTGTAGAAGTCGCGGTCCTCGGCGGCGAGCACGGCGTGCTGGGCGTCGGCGGAGACCTGGGAGAGGTCCACGTTCTCCCGGTTGACCTCGCCGTCCCGGGCGAGCTGGGAGCCGTCGGCGTACAGGTACACGTTGGACTGCTTGGTCGCGAACGTGTTGGCCGCCGGGATGTTCACCATCGAGTAGCCGACGAAGAACAGGCCGATCACCAGCAGTACCCCGAGCACGAAGGTGCCGAGCACCATCCGCCAGGTCGGGATGATCCGCCGCCATCCGGTGCGCTTGGGCCGCTTCATCTTCTTCCCGCCCCCCGTCGTCTGCGCGCCGGCCGCGGGCGGCTCCGTGCCGGGCGGTGCCGCCCCGGGCGGTGTGACCGCGGCGAGTGCCTCCGTCTTGGGAGGCCTGATCGCGGCGAGCTGCCGTGTCTGCGTGTCCTGCGCGTTCTGTGCGTGCTCCGTGCTCTGCGCGTTCTCCGTGCCCTGTGCGCCCTGTGCGCTCTGCGCGTTCTGCGTGTTGGGTCTGTCCTCGGCCGCCGCGGGCGGTCGCGCCTTCGGCACCCTGACCGCGGCGAGCTGCCGGGTCTGCGGGTCCTCGGCGGCAGGCCGCCGCTCCGCGCGGGGCGGCGTGACGTCGGACGGTTCCGCGCCGGGCGGCTCCGTCGTCGTCTTCTCCGCCGCCGCGGGCGGCTCCGGCTGCTTCGTCCCGGCCGTCGGCTGCGCCGGGGTCTTCTTCTCCTCGGCCGCAGCCGGCGGCTCCGTCGGGCCTCCGCCGCCCTGGTTCGGCTGTTGCGGCTGCGGCTCGTCGCTCATGTCGTGCACGGACTCCTGTTTCGCGTCGTACATTCGTTCCCGTACGACCTCGTACGCTTCTGCGCCCCCTGTTGAAGACTCTCGCACCGCGCGTTCCGTTCCCGGATTCCGGCACGCTTCGGTCACGGAAATTGCGTGGCCTGCGATGTCGTCGGCGCAGTAAGCTCCTGCGCTTCGGTGTCGGGCGGTCCGGGAGGTCGGTTGGCGTGGGCGCGGGACGGTTGTACACGGCCGTCGCGGCGGGGGGTTTCCGACGGTACGCGACGTATCGGGCCGCCACCGCCGCCGGGGTGTTCACGAACACCGCCTTCGGGATCATCCTCGTCTACACCTACTTGGCGCTGTGGGACGAGAAACCGCACCTCGGAGGCTATGACCAGGCGCAGGCGGTGACCTATGTGTGGCTCGGGCAGTGCCTGTACGCGACGCTCGCGATCCAGGGCGGGGGCGTCGAAAAAGACCTGATGGAGCGTATCCGCACCGGCGCGATCGCGATCGACCTGTACCGTCCGGCCGATCTTCAAATGTGGTGGCTGGCGACCGATTTGGGTCGCTCGCTGTTCCAGATGCTGGGGCGGGGCGTGATCCCCTTCCTGGTCGGCGCGGTGTTCTTCCCGATGGCGCTGCCCGCGGACGCCGGCACCTGGGCCGCCTTCCTGGTCGCGCTCCTCCTCGCGATGCTCGTCAGTTTCGGCATCCGCTACCTGGTCGCGCTGAGCGCGTTCTGGCTGATGGACGGGATGGGCGTCAACCAGGTGCTGATGATCACGGGGATCTTCTTCTCGGGCATGACCCTGCCGCTGAACGTCTTCCCGGGCGGCTTCGGCGAGGTCGTCCGCGTCCTGCCGTGGGCGGCGCAGATCCAGATGCCGGCGGACGTGCTGCTGGGCGAGACGGGGGCGGCGGGGGTGGCGGGGGCGCTCGCCTTCCAGGCCGGGTGGGCGGTGGTGCTGCTGGCGGCGGGCCGGCTGCTGCAGTCGGCGGCGACACGACGGGTGGTGGTGCAGGGTGGGTGAGCGTGTTGCGCAGGGCAGGCACGGGGCGGGTGAGCGTGCGCTGGACGGTCTGCGGGCGTACCGGCTGATCGCCGCGATGTGGATCCGCTCCACGATGACCTACCGCACGTCCTTCGCCATCACCATGGCCGGGAACCTGCTGGTGACCGGGCTGGACTTCGCCACGATCCTGCTGATGTTCTCGCAGGTCGACTCGCTCGGCGGCTGGTCGCTGCCCGAGGTCTGTTTCCTGTACGGGCTTTCGGCGACCGCGTTCGGGGTGGCCGACCTGGTGCTGGGCTCGATGGACGTGCTGGGCGCCCGGATCCGCGACGGCTCCTTCGACATCCTGCTGGTCCGGCCGGCCCCGGTGCTCGCCCAGATAGGAGCGGACCACTTCGCGCTGCGCCGCCTCGGCCGGATCACCCAGGGCGCGCTGGTGCTGGGCTGGGCACTGGTCTCCGTGGACGTCGCGTGGACGCCGGCGAAGGTGCTGCTGGTCCCGCTGATGCTGGCCGGCGGCGCGGCGATCTTCTGCGCGCTGTTCGTGGCGGGCGCGGCCTTCCAGTTCCTCGCGCAGGACGCGGCGGAGGTGCAGAACGCGTTCACGTACGGCGGTACGACGCTGCTCCAGTACCCGCCGACGGTGTTCGGGAAGGACTTCGTGCGCGGGGTGACGTTCATGCTGCCGCTGGCCTTCGTCAACTGGGTGCCGGCCGCGTACGTGCTGGGGCGGCCGTATCCGCTGCGGCTGCCGGCGTGGACGGCGTGGTCGACACCGCTGGTGGCGGTGGCGTGCTGCGCGCTGGCGGGCCTGGCATGGCGGGCCGGTCTCAGGTCGTATCGAAGTACGGGGAGTTGATCCGATGCCGGACGTGTCGAACGAGGCCAATGAGGCCAGTGAGGCCGACGGGGCCATTGAAGCCAGTGAGGCCGACGGGGCCATTGAAGCCAGTGAGGCCGACGAGGTGTTCATCCAGGTCGACGGGGTCGAGAAGGTCTTCGAGGTCCGGAAGAGGACCGGCTTCCTGAAACGGGAACGCCGGCAGGTACGGGCGGTCGACTCGCTCTCCTTCACGGTGGCGCGCGGCGAGATGGTCGGCTACATCGGCCCGAACGGCGCCGGGAAGTCGACCACGATCAAGATGCTGACCGGCATCCTCACCCCGAGCGGCGGCCGGCTCCGGGTGGCCGGCATCGACCCGTCCCGCGAACGCACCCGCCTGGCCCACCGTATCGGCGTGGTCTTCGGGCAGCGGACGACCCTGTGGTGGGACCTCCCCCTCATCGACTCCTACCGCCTGATGCACCGCATGTACCGCATCCCGGACGCCCGTTACGCCGAGAACCTGGACCGTCTGGTCGAACTCCTCTCCCTGGAAACCCTCCTGGACGTCCCGGTACGACAACTCTCCCTCGGCCAGCGGATGCGCGGCGACATCGTGGCGGCGCTCCTGCACGACCCGGACGTCCTCTATCTCGACGAACCGACGATCGGCCTGGACGTCGTCTCGAAGGCCAGGGTCCGCGACTTCCTCCGCGAACTGAACACCGAACGCGGCACCACGGTCCTGCTCACCACCCACGACCTCCAGGACATCGAGCAGTTGTGCTCCCGGGTGATGGTCATCGACCACGGACGGCTGGTGTACGACGGTCCGCTCGCCGGCCTGCACGAGGCGGGGGAGAGCGAGCGCACCCTCGTGGTCGACCTGGAGCGGGAGCTCCCGCCGATCGACGCCGGGCCGGCGGCCCGGGTGGTGCGGGTGGAGGGGCCGAGGCAGTGGCTGGCGTTCCCGGCGTCGGAGTCGGCGGCGCCGCTGGTGGCGCGGATCGCGGCGGAGTACCCGTTGGCCGACCTGTCGGTTCGGGAGCCGGACATCGAGGCGGTGATCGCGAAGATGTACGCGGACCGGGCCACCGCATAGGGGCCGTAGCCCCCGTGGTCCCCGGCGCCGCGAACTCGTAGGCTGCATCCATGACCGACGATGCCCCGGAGCTGCGCGCCTCCGACGCCGATCGTGAACGAGTCGCCGAGATCCTGCGGGACGCCCTCGCCGAGGGGCGGCTCGACATGGCGGAGTTCGAGGAACGGCTGGAGGCGACGTACCAGGCCCGTACGTACGGCGAGCTGACGCCGATCACCAGGGACCTGCCCGCGTCACCGGCCGTATCACTCTCCAAGCCGCCGGTGCGGAACGGCAGTTGGGGTCACCGGATCGTCGGCGGCGAGGGTTCCTCGTCCTGGGCGGTGGCCGTGATGTCCGGCTTCCAGCGCAAGGGCCGCTGGACGGTGCCGAGGCGCTTCACCTCCTTCGCGTTCTGGGGCGGCGGCGAGATCGACCTGCGCGAGGCGAACTTCGCGGACGGCGAGGTCGTGATCAACTGCATCGCGATCATGGGCGGGATGAGCGTGATCGTGCCGCCGGGCGTCGAGGTGGTGATGCGCGGCATCGGCATCATGGGCGGCTTCGACGAGCGCGAGCACGACATGTCACCTGACCCGGACGCCCCGAGGGTGGTGGTGACGGGCTTCGCGTTCTGGGGCGGCGTCGAGGTGGCCCACAAGGTGACGAAGGCAGAACGCCAGCGCCTCAAGGACGAACGCCGCCAGGAACAACTCGACCGCAAGTCCGCCCGCCACGAACTCCACGCCGCCCGCCAGGAGCGACACCACCAACGCCGCGAGGAACGCGACCGCCGAAGGCACGGCGACTACTGAGCCGCCCCAAAGGGACGCGGGGAACTGCGCGGCGAGCCCCCACCGGCCCGCAGGCGCCCACCGGCCGCTTCGGCACCGCCGGGCATCGCCGTCGCGGCTGAGCACCGTGGCGGCGGAGTGTGGGGGAGCGG
>NZ_JBICZC010000002.1:90344-647640 GCF_043201715.1 Streptomyces sp. NPDC048291 | reverse complement strand
GCGGCGGGGTGTTTCGAGCGGCGGTGGAGCAGCCGCCCCAAAGGGGCGCGGGGAACTGCGCGGCGAGCCCCCACCGGCCCGCAGGCGCCCACCGGCCGCTTCGGCACCGCCGGGTACCGCCGTCGTGGCTGAGCGCCGTGGCGGCGGGTTGTGGGGGAGCGGCGGTGCAGCAGCCGACGTGGGTGAGGGGAGCGGCGGGGTGTTTCGAGCGGCGGTGGAGCAGCCGCCCCAAAGGGGCGCGGGGAACTGCGCGGCGAGCCCCCACCGGCCCGCAGGCGCCCACCGGCCGGTTCGGCACCGCCGGGTACCGCCGTCGTGGCTGAACGCCGTGGCGGCGGGTTGTGGGGGAGCGGCGGTGCAGCAGCCGACGTGGGTGAGGGGAGCGGCGAGGCGTAGGGGGCGGTGGCGCGCAGGCGGGTGTCGGTGGTTGGGAACTCCTGTTTCGTCCCGGGAGTAGGTCAGGTAGGGACAATGGGTGCGGGATCACCGTGAGGGTGGTGCCGGGTGCGAACGGGTGGAGCAGATGGAGGAACGCGCGGAAGCGGCGGACGGGCAGACGCCCGCCCCGTCGTACAAGTCCATGAACGCCTTCACGCCGGCCGACGAGGAGCGCCAGCGCGGCGTCCGCCGCATGAAGACCACGGCGACCGGCCTGCTGCTCCTCGTCGCCCTGGTGTACGCCCTGGCGAAGTGGGCGTCCGCCGCCGGCGCCGGCGTCTGGGCGGACTACGTCGCCGCCGCCGCCGAGGCCGGCATGGTCGGCGCCCTCGCCGACTGGTTCGCGGTGACCGCCCTCTTCCGCCACCCCCTCGGCCTGCCCATCCCGCACACCGCGATCATCCCGACCAAGAAGGACCAGCTCGGCGTCTCGCTCGGCGAGTTCGTCGGCGAGAACTTCCTCTCCCAGGACGTCGTACGCCAGCGCCTGCGCGCCGTAGGCATCGGCAGCCGCCTCGGCGCCTGGCTGGCCGAGCCGAAGAACGCCGACCGGGTCACCGCCGAGCTCGCGACGGCGCTCCGCGGCGCGCTCACCGTGCTGCGCGACTCCGACGTCCAGGCGGTCGTCGGCGAGGCCATCACCCGGCGCGCCGACGCCCAGGAGATCGCCCCCGGCATCGGCAAGATGCTGGAGCGGGTCGTCGCCGACGGCGGCCACAAGCGCGTCGTGGACCTCGTCGTCACCCGCGCGTACGACTGGCTGGTGCTGCACGGCGACTCCGTGATGGACGCCGTCCAGGGCGGCGCCCCCGGCTGGACCCCCCGGTTCGTCGACCGCCGCGTAGGCGAGCGCGTCTACAAGGAGCTGCTCCGCTTCTGCTCCGAGATGCGGGACATGCCCTCCCACCCGGCCCGCGGCGCCCTCGACCGCTTCCTCTCCGACTTCGCGAACGACCTCCAGTCCGACACCGACACCCGCGCCCGCGTCGAGCGTCTCAAGGGCGAGGTCCTCGGCCGCGGCGAGGTGCAGGACCTGATCGCGTCCGCCTGGACGGCCGTACGCTCCATGATCGTCTCGGCGGCCGAGGACGAGCGGAGCGAGCTGCGGCTGCGCGTGCGGGCCTCCCTGATGTCCCTGGGCGCCCGGATGGCCTCCGAACCCAAGGTCCAGGACAAGGTCGACAGCTGGGTCGAGGGCGCGGCCGTGCACGTCGTGTCGACCTACCGCAAGGAGATCACCTCCCTGATCACCGACACGGTGGCCGGCTGGGACGCCGAGCACACCACCCGGAAGATCGAGGCGCACATCGGCCGAGACCTGCAGTTCATCCGTATCAATGGCACGGTGGTGGGGTCGCTGGCCGGCGTACTGATCTTCACGGTGTCGCGCGCGCTGGGGGCGTAGGGCTCCCGGAGCCGGGCACTCGGCCGCGGGTTCCGGTACTTCTCCCGGCCGAGGAGGCGCGATGGGTACGGCTGCCGCCGGCGTGGGCGCGGACGGCACCGGCCCGCGGCCGGGCGCGGGCGGCGGCCGGACGATCACCACCCGGATCCCGGCCCGCCTGGACCGGCTGCCCTGGTCCCGCTGGCACTGGACGATCGTCATCGGCCTCGGCACCGTCTGGATCCTGGACGGCCTGGAGGTCACGGTCGTCGGCAACATCGCGAGCCGCCTCTCCGAGCCGGGCAGCGGCCTCGCGATCTCCTCCTCCCAGGTCACCGGCACCGCCGCGGCCCTCTACGTGGCCGGCGCCTGCGTCGGCGCCCTCTTCTGGGGCCGCCTCACCGACCGCCACGGCCGACGGAAACTCTTCATGATCACCCTGGCGGTCTACCTGGCCGCCACCGCCCTGACCTCGCTCTCCTTCGCCCCCTGGTGGTTCTTCACCTTCCGCTTCCTGACCGGCTTCGGCATCGGCGGCGAGTACGCGGCGATCAACTCGGCGATCGACGAGCTGATCCCGGCGTACCACCGGGGCCGCGTCGACCTGGTCATCAACGGCAGCTTCTGGGTGGGCGCGGTGGGCGGCTCGCTGCTCTCGATCGTCGCGCTGAACACGGACTTCCTGGCCAAGGACGTCGGCTGGCGGCTGACCTTCGCGCTGGGCGTCGTCCTCGGCCTGGTCATCCTGCTGGTACGGCGGAACGTCCCGGAGAGCCCGCGCTGGCTGCTGATCCACGGCAGGGAACGGGAGGCGGAGGAGATCGTCTCCTCGATCGAGCGCCGGGTGGCGGCCGAGAAGGGCGGGCCGCTCCCCGAACCGGCCGGCGAACTGGTGATCCACCAGCGCGGGAGCGTCACCTTCGGCGAGATCGCCCGCACGCTCTTCCGCGACTACCGCCGCAGGTCCGTCCTCGGCTCTCCCTCTTCATCGGCCAGGCGTTCCTCTACAACGCGATCACCTTCGGCTTCGGCGCCATCCTCACGACCTTCTTCGACGTGCCGACGGGGGACACGGGCTACTACTTCGTGGTCATCGCCGTCGGCAACTTCCTCGGCCCGCTGCTCCTGGGCAAGCTCTTCGACACGGTGGGCAGGAGGGTGATGATCTCGTCGACGTACATCCTCTCGGGGCTGCTGCTCTTCCTCACGGCCTTCCTGTTCGGCCGGGGTGTGCTGTCGGCGGGAACCCTGACGGCGTGCTGGTGCGCGGTCCTCTTCTTCGCCTCGGCGGGAGCGTCCAGCGCCTACCTGACCGTCTCCGAGATCTTCCCGATGGAGACGCGGGCGATGTCCATCGCGTTCTTCTACGCCCTGGGCACGGCCGCCGGCGGCATCAGCGGCCCCCTGCTCTTCGCCGACCTCACGGGGACCGGGAAGGTGGCCGACACGGTGCTGGCGTTCCAGATCGGGGCGGGCCTGATGTGCGCGGCGGGGCTGGTGGCGGTGGCGTGCGCGGTGAACGCGGAGCGCCGGCCCCTGGAGGACGTCGCACGTCCGCTGACGGCCGCGGCGGCTCGACAGCCAGGGGATTGAACGGCTCACCGGCTCACCGGCTCACCGGCTCACCGGCTCACCGGCTCACCGGCTCACCGGCTCACCGGCTCACCGGCTCAGCGGCTCAGGGTCACGGCGGTCACCGCCGACACCGCCGTCGCCACCAGGGCGACGCCCCCGCACACGGCCACCGCCCATCCCACGCAGCGCGCCCGCAGCCCGCGGTAGCGCCGCTCGTACTCGTCCCGCAGGGACACACACCGGGCGGCGATCCGTTCGAGGTCCTGCCGGGCGCGCCGCAGGCTGTCCTCGACGTAGTGGCGCTCGACCTCGTCGCGCTGGCCCGTGGTCAGCCAGTCCATGCGCCCGGTGAACTCCCGCGCCCGCTGCTCGGCCTCCGTGATCCTGGCCCGCCACAGCAGGTATCCCTCCACCTCGTTGCCGAGGTCTCCGCCGCCTCCCGGCCGCGGCCCGCCGCCCACCCGGTGCCCCGGGTCGGTCATGAGTGGACGCCGTGGGCCTCGGCCTCCGCCAGGGCGATGTCGGGGTGGTGCAGGTCGAAGGCGGGGGACTCGCTGCGGATCCGCGGCAGGGTGACGAAGTTGTGCCGCGGCGGCGGGCAGGAGGTCGCCCACTCCAGGGAGCGGCCGTAGCCCCACGGGTCGTCGACGCCGACCGGCTTGCCGTACCTGGCGGTCTTCCACACGTTGTAGAGGAACGGCAGGATCGACAGGCCGAGCAGGAACGAACCGATCGACGAGACCGTGTTCAGGGCGGTGAAGCCGTCGCTCGCGAGGTAGTCGGCGTACCGGCGCGGCATGCCCTCGGCGCCCAGCCAGTGCTGGACCAGGAAGGTGCCGTGGAAGCCGGTGAACAGCGTCCAGAAGGTGATCTTGCCGAGGCGTTCGTCCAGCATCTTGCCGGTGAACTTGGGCCACCAGAAGTGGAAGCCGGAGAACATCGCGAAGACGACCGTGCCGAAGACCACGTAGTGGAAGTGGGCGACGACGAAGTACGAGTCGGAGACGTGGAAGTCCATCGGCGGCGAGGCCAGGATGACGCCGGTCAGACCGCCGAAGAGGAACGTCACGAGGAAGCCCGCCGCCCACAGCATCGGGGTCTCGAACGACACCGAGCCCTTCCACAGGGTGCCGATCCAGTTGAAGAACTTCACCCCGGTCGGGACCGCGATCAGGAAGGTCATGAAGGAGAAGAAGGGGAGGAGGACGCCGCCGGTGACGTACATGTGGTGCGCCCACACGGTCACGGAGAGACCGGCGATCGCGATGGTCGCCGCCACCAGGCCCATGTAGCCGAAGACCGGCTTGCGGGCGAAGACCGGGAACACCTCGGTCACGATGCCGAAGAACGGCAGGGCGATGATGTACACCTCCGGATGGCCGAAGAACCAGAAGAGGTGCTGCCAGAGCAGTGCTCCGCCGTTGGACGCGTCGAAGACGTGGGCGCCGAACTTGCGGTCCGCCTCCAGGGCGAACAGCGCGGCCGCGAGGACGGGGAAGGCGAAGAGGACCAGGGTCGCGGTCAGCAGCACGTTCCAGGTGAAGATCGGCATCCGGAACATGGTCATGCCGGGGGCGCGCATGCAGATGATCGTGGTGATGAAGTTGACGGCGCCGAGGATGGTGCCGAAGCCGGAGAAGGCAAGACCCATGATCCACAGGTCGGAGCCGAGGCCCGGCGAGCGGACCGCGTCCGACAGCGGGGAGTAGGCGAACCAGCCGAAGTCCGCGGCACCCTGCGGGGTGAGGAAGCCGCCGACCGCGATGGTCGAGCCGAACAGGTAGAGCCAGTAGGCGAACATGTTCAGGCGGGGGAACGCGACGTCGGGGGCGCCGATCTGGAGCGGCATGATCCAGTTCGTGAAGCCGGCGAACAGCGGGGTCGCGAACATCAGCAGCATGATCGTGCCGTGCATCGTGAACGCCTGGTTGAACTGCTCGTTCGAGACGATCTGCAGGCCCGGCCGGGCGAGCTCGGCGCGCATCAGCAGCGCCATCACGCCACCGATCAGGAAGAACGCGAACGACGTCGCCAGGTACAGCGTGCCGATCGTCTTGTGGTCGGTGGTGGTCATCCACTTCACCACGACGTTGCCGGGCTGCCGGCCCCGCAGCGGGACCTCGCTGTCGTAATGGGGGACGGCCGAGGGCTCGGGCTCGTTGAGAACGGTCACCGGTGTGTGTCTCCAGACGCTCGCGGTTCACCCTCCGGCCATCCTCGCGGCTGGGAACCGCGACAGATGGCGCTGAGCGCCCGCATACGGCCGAACGAGCGGCCAGGACCCACGGGTGGAGCAAGCGGGGCCCGGGTGGAGCAAGCGGGGCCCGCCCGCCCGGCCGCGCACACGCCGGCGCCCCTCGCCGCGTACGGTGGGGGCATGGCGCCGCCGCTTCCGGGCCCGCTGGCCCACCTGGCCCCGCTGCTCACCCACTACGGCTACTGGGCCGTCGGTGCCGTGGTCCTCGTGGAGGACTTCGGGGTCCCCGCGCCGGGCGAGACCATCCTGATCGCCGCCGGGGTCTACGCGGGGGCGGGAGAGCTGAACGTCGTCGCCGTGGCGGTCATCGCGTTCGCCGCCGCCGTGGTCGGGGACAACATCGGCTATCTGATCGGCCACACCGGGGGACGGGCCTTCGTGCACCGCTGGGGCCGGTACGTCTTCGTCACCCCGGAACGCTTCCGGAAGGCCGAGGAGTTCTTCGCCCGCCACGGCGGCAAGATCGTCGTCGTGGCCCGCTTCGTCGAAGGGCTGCGCCAGGTCAACGGCATCATCGCGGGCACCAGCGGCATGCCCTGGCCCCGCTTCCTCGTCTTCAACGCCCTCGGCGCCGCGCTGTGGGTCGGCCTGTGGACGAGCCTGGCCTATGTGACGGGCACCCACATCACCGCCGTCTACGACGAGATCAGCCGCTACCAGCTCTACGCCCTCATCGCCCTGGGCGCCCTCGTCGCCGCACTCGTCCTGCGGCACCTGCTGCGCCGTCGGCACCGGGCCTGACCCGGGATCCGCCCAGCGCGACCACCGCGCCCTGCCCGACCAGGGCCGCGAGCGCGCCGCGGCTGAACAGCGGTCCGGACCGTTCTCCCCGCCTGCTCCTGCGGGGCATGCTGGCTTCGGTACGGGCCGGCCGGGAGGTGCTGGGATGCGGTGGTGTCGGGTCGGGGTCTGGGCGGTCGTCGGGGCGGCCGCGCTGGTGGCGTGCGGTACGTCGGGAGGCGGTACAACGGCAGGCGGTGCATCGGGAGGGAGCGGGACGGGCAGCGGTTCCGCGGTGCCGTCGGCCGGGGCGTCGGACGGGGAGTCGGCGCGCCCGTCCTCGTCGGCGCGGGCCTGTGCCGCCGGGCAGGTGGTGGTCACCGTCGCGCCCGGTGGGGCGGTCCGGGAGCGGCTGTGCGTGCGGCCGGGGACGGTGGTGTCCCTCGTCCTGGAGCCCCGGACGGACGACCGGAGGTGGACCGCGGTGCGCAGTTCCGCGCCGGCCTCGGTCCTGGTCTCCGGATGGCGGGTGGATACGGACGGCACCGCGCACGCCGCGTTGCGCTGTGCGGGCACCCGGGGCGGCACCGCCACGATCACGGCTCTGGCGAAGGCGCCGGACGTGGCGGGCGCGGCGCGCGGCGCGTTCATGCTGGACGTGAGCGTGGTGCCGTACCCGCAAGAGGGGTGACCCCGGCGTACCGGGACCACCCCTCACCGTTCGCGTGCGGCGTGCGTCAGCGGAGATCGCGCACCCTGACGGCGCAGATGCCGCGGCCGTGGGTGGCCGCGTACAGGGTGCTGCCGCCGGGGGCCCGTTTCGCCACCGGCCGCGCACTCGACGTGGACGGCGGCCGCCACCTGCTGTGCGGCCGCCCCTAGGGGCAGGGAGATCAGGCCAGGCCGGCCGCGATGGCGCGGCGCACGGCGTCGGCCCGGTCCCGGATGCCGGCCTTGGCGAAGAGGTTGTTGATGTGCGTCTTGACGGTTGCCTCGCTCACGAAGAGCTTCTCGGCGATCGCGCGGTTGGGCAGCCCCCGGCCGATCAGGGTGAGTACCTCGCGTTCGCGGGGCGTGAGATCCGCGGGCAGCTGCTGTGCGGACGCCGTCGGCCTGGCGCGGACGGTGGCCAGCAGCCGGTCCTGGACCTCGCGGTCCAGGACGGACTGGCCCGCGGCGGCGGCGCGGATCGCGCGGACGATGTCCTGGCGTCCGGCGTTCTTCGTCAGATAGCCGCGGGCGCCCGCGCCGAGGGCGGCCAGGATCGAGTCGTCGTCGGCGAACGTGGTGAGCACGACGACGGCCACCTCCGGGTGTTCGCCGCTCAGCCTGCGGGTGGCCTCGATCCCGTCGAGCACGGGCATGCGCAGGTCCATCAGCACGACGTCCACCGGACCGGCGGCGACCGCCTCCAGTACGCCGTTGCCGTCCGCGGCCGCCGCGACGACGTCGATGTCCTCGGTCAGACCCAGCACCGCGGCGAGCGGTTCGCGGACGGCGGCCTGGTCGTCGGCGACGACCACGCGCAACGGCCGGGAGCTCTCGGTGGGTTCACTCATCGCGGGATCACTGCCTCCACTTGCCAGCCGCCCTGGTCCGGTCCCTCGGTGACCGGTCCCGCGGTGAGGGTGCCGCCCAGCAGGGCGACGCGTTCGCGCATTCCGATCAGCCCCATTCCGCTGCCGCCCCCCGCGTTCACCGTACGGGTGGCCTGCCGGTTGCGGATCGTCAGCGCCGTCGAGGAAGCCGCGAAGGCCAGCTCCACCCGCACCGCACCGCCCGGGGCGTGCCGCGCGGCGTTGGTCAGGGATTCCTGGGCGATCCGCAGCAGGTTCTGGGTCACCTTGGCCGGTACCTCCACGGGGGTGCCGCGGACGGTCAGGGCGTCGCGGTGGCCGGACGACTCCAGCATCGCGGTGAGGGTCTCCACCAGCGGCAGCGCGTCCTCGCGGAGCGCGTGGACGGTCCACTGCGCCTGCTTCAGGCTCTCCCTGACGAGGCTGTGGGCCTTGTCGTTGACCGCCCTGACCTTCTCCAGGTCGCCGGTGTCGAGCAGCGCGTCGGCCAGTTCCAGCTGCATGTTGATCCCGGCCAGCGTGTGCGCCAGGACGTCGTGCACGTCCCGGGCGATCCGGCCGCGTTCGGTGAGCGCGGCGGCCTGCGCCTCGGCCCGGGCGGCGCGTTCCGCGCTCTCGGCCGCCGACAGCGCGGCCTCCACGGCCTGGTGCTGGGCGCGGTTGAGTATCCCGATCAGGACCGGTGCGCCGGTGGTGAGCCCGACGGCCCAGGGCAGCAGATGGTGACCGGGTCCGAGCTGGAAGTACAGGACGCCGCCGCAGAGCAGGCTGCAGGCCAGGGCCAGGACGAGGGCCGGTCTGGCCGGCAGCCGGTATCCGATGTGACCGGAGAGGAAGAAGGCGAAGAGGTAACCCGATCCGCTGCGGCCGGCGCCGATCAGCGCGGCCGCCGCGAGGACGCCCAGCGACAGCCAGACGACGGCGGCACGCGGCGGGACCCTGCCCGGGGGCAGGCCCCGGGCCAGCAGCGCCGCGCAGTTCAGTACGAACAGGACCGCGACCACCAGCCCCCGCCCGCTGACGCCCATCGGCCGGATCGTCAGGGCCCCGCTGACGATGACCGCCAGGGTGAGGGCCCACTGCACCCGGGGGTCCCGGCCCGGGATCGGCCGGGGCGCGGCCGACGGGGGCGGGACCTGTCCGGGGGCGGCGGCGGTCTCGTCGGTGGGCACGGCCAGACCATAGCTCACGGTCGGACCGCGACGCGGTTCGAGGCGGGAGCGGGCTGCCCGGCGGTCAGCATCCGGCCCCGGACGAAGATCGTGGCCAGCCGGGTGACGACCTCGGTGAGTGCCATCAGGACGAAGGCCGCCACCCATGCCTGGTCGCTGGTGATGTGGTGGGCAAGGCTGAACCGGGCGACGTCGTCGGCGCCGCCGTGCTCGGTCCACAGCTGGAAGCCCATCCGGGCACCCATGCCGAGCACCCACAGGATCGCGGAGACCGCGCCCGCCTTGATCAGGATGTGCTCGCCCGCGGTCCTGACCCGGGTGCAGACGCCGCCGGCGATGCCGAGGACGGCGCCCGCGGCCATGAGCGCTCCGACCAGTACCAGGTCGTTGCCCGCGGTGGGAACGGAGTCCAGGTACGTGTGGGCCACGTAGGCCACGATCCCCAGCGGGATCAGGAAGGTCTTGAGGTCCAGCCGGCCTTCCCGCAGCTGCCGGAAGACGACGAGGATGAGAGCGATGTCGGTGATCCACTCGGTCGTTGTCATGCCTCCAAGCCTGCTGTCGCGGGGCCCGCGACGCCTGGACCCATGGGTGGAACCCGGGGTGGAGAAGCACGCGCCGGTTGTCGCGGTCGGCCGAGTCGCTCCTCCGGTCCCGGGCGGCGGTCCGGAGACCGGGCGGTCCGGAGACCGGGCGGTCCGGAGTCGGGAAACGCGCGTGCGGTCCGGCGCCGGCCGAAGAGGCGGGACCTAGCCGTTCTGGCGCCCTCGCCTGCGGAGCAACAGCAGCCCGCCCGCCAGCGCGGTGATCCCCGTGGCCGCGGCCCACCCGACGACGTCCCCGGACCCGGTGGCGGCGAGATCGTCGCCCTTGCCCAGGGCGGAGGGGGCCGACGCGGGTCTGGCTGCGGACGCGGACGCGGACGTGGAGGCCGAGGCCGAGGCGGCGGCCGAGCCCGACGCGGACGCCGTCGTACCCGTCGCGGAAGGCGTCGCACCCCCCGCCGTGTCCCCGCTCCCCGCGCTCACCCGGTCCCGCGTGAACGCCAGTGTCCCGAAGCCCAGTTGGTCGTACCCTCCGCTGTTCGGTCCGTAGTCGCCGCCCCCGCCCTCCGGCGCCGCCTTCGCCGCGATGCGGGTGACATACGTCGCCGACATGCCCCGCCGCTTGGTGTAGTGGTTGGCGATCATGGCCCAGATGGGACGGATCATCGACGGATCGACGCCCGCCGCGGCCGTCACCGTCTCACTCCCGGACCACCCTCCGATCGCCCCCTTCCGCCGCGTGCTCGCGGTGAACGGCACCTGCCCGCCCAGGCTCCACCTGGCGACGTACTGCGCCCCCTTGAGGAACCGGCTGTCGTCGTAGCCGTACAGGTCGATCCCCTGGTTCCACGCCATCTCGCAGAGCGTGCCCATCAGGCCCACCCCGAGCAGCGCGTGCCCCTGGTCGCGCCCCGCCTCCAGCCACTCGCCGAGCCCGTCGTCGTAGACCACGGGAATCGCGTTCCTGATCGCCCCGAGCCCCGCGCCGTTCTTGAAGTAGTCGACCGCGCGGGCGACTTGCGCGCGGTCGTCGCAGAAGACGCCGGTGGCGAGGGTGCAGGCCATGTTGGCGAGGTCCCAGTTGGTCCAGTAGTTGGAGACGACGGCGTTGTTGTGCCGGACGAGGAAGTCGTCGCTCATCGCGCCGAAGTTCTTGCTGAGCATCTCCTGGAAGCGGGCCAGCTCGAAGTCCCCGTGGTCCCGGACGAGTTCGGCGGCGTTGGCGAACTGGTAGCCGTACAGCCCGGCGGCCAGGAACCGGTCGGCGGAACCGTTGACCGCGGTGAGGGTGGCGGACCAGGCGTTGAGGACGGCGACCGCGGTGTCGGCGTAGGCGCTCTCGCCGGTCACGTGGTAGCGCAGGGCGTTCTGGTAGGCGGCGTGGATGTCGTTGTAGAGCAGCGAGTAGTTCTCCGGGGTGCCCGACCCCCGGTACACCACGGCCTGCGGCCGGGCCTGCCAGCCGCTCTGCGCATGCCGGTTGGCGGTGAGCCTGGCGAACCCGGCCGCATAGGGCGCGGCGCCCGCCTTCACCTTGGCGGCCATCCGGTCGAGGTCGGTACGGGTGTGCAGCAGGCCGGGGTGGGCGAAGGCCCCGGCTCCGGTCCCGGCGGCGGCTGCGGTTCCGGCGGCGGCCGCGGGAGCGGCCGCGCCCACCGCGGCGATCCCCACGGCCGCGCCCGAGGCCTTCAACATGCTCCGGCGGCTGATCTGTCGAGTCATGTGCATGCACCGGGAGACGGACCCGCCCGCCTCCCGATAACAGAAACCCGGCTGTCCGATCCGCGGGCTCAGGCGCCGGTCGTCGACCCCGGCCGCACGATCATCAGCACCGTCACGACGGCCCACAGGAGGTTGAACACCCCGGTGAACATGGCCAGTTGGACGGTCATCTGCCGGGTACCGGCACCCGCGCCGGCCTCCACCAGTGCGCTCTGCCGGGGCAGGACCAGCGCGGCGAGGACGAGTGCGGCGAGTGCGGTGAGCGCGATCGACGTGATCAGCCAGGCGCTGCCCAGCACATGCATGTTGCTTGCCGTGGCGAACCCGAACACGGGGACGACGACGCCGACGACGGCGTACACCCGGCATATCCGGTGCAGCAGCTGGACGGTCTCGGCGGCCCGGACGTCGTCCGGTGCCTCGATGGCGCGGCGGGCGGCCGGCGGGAACATGCTGGCGGCGACGGTGACGGGACCGATCGCGACGATCGCCGCGAGGACATGGACGGCGAGGAGGAACTTGGTCACGGCGACGACCGTAGGCGGCCCGGTGATCGCGCAGAAGCGGCAGTACTGCCACCCTTCGACGGATTCTCGCCAGGCGACGGGTGCCGAGACCTGCGAGGCAACCGAGAAACGCACCCACGGTTGGCGGCAACCCGTCGAACGGTTACTTTCCTGCCATGCACACCGTCGCCGTACTCGTCCTGGACCAGGTCATCCCGTCCGACTTCACCGTGCCGATCGACACCTTCGGCTGGGCCCGGCTGCCCGACGGCCGGGACGCCTACCGGGTGCGGGTGTGCGGGCCGGCGGGCGAGGTGACGGCGGCGGGCGGCGCGTTCACGATCAAGGCGCCGTACGGGCTGGACGCGCTGGCCGAGGCGGACACGGTCATCGTGCCCGGCGTCGCGGATCCCGCCTGGGTGCTGCCGACCGAGGTCGCCGACGCCCTGCGCGCGGCGGCGGCGAACGGCACGCGGATCGCGTCGGTCTGCGTCGGGGCGTTCGTCCTCGCGGCCACCGGCCTGCTGGACGGCCTGCGCGCCACCACGCACTGGGCCGCGGCCGACACCCTGGCCGCGCTGCACCCGCGCGTCGACGTCGACCCGAACGTCCTGTACGTCGACAACGGCCAGTTCCTGACCTCGGCGGGCGCGGCGGCGGCCATGGACGTGTGCCTGCACATGATCCGCAAGGACCACGGCTCCGCGGTCGCCGCACACGCGGCCCGGATGTCGGTCATGCCGCTGGAGCGGGAGGGCGGCCAGGCCCAGTTCATCGTCCACGACCAGCCACCGGCCCCGGCCGGTGCCACCCTGGAGCCGCTCCTGGCCTGGCTGGAGGAGAACTGCGACCGGGACCTCACCCTGGACGAGGTCGCGGCACAGGCCGGCATGAGCACCCGTACCCTCAACCGCCGCTTCCGCGACCAGACCGGCACGACCCCGCTGCAGTGGCTGCACCGGGCCCGGGTGCGCAGGGCCCAGCACCTGCTGGAGACCACCGCCCACCCCGTCGAACGCATCGCGACCCAGTCGGGCTTCGGCTCCCCGACGGCCTTCCGCGAACGCTTCAGAAGAGTGGTCGGCACCAGCCCCCAGGCCTACCGCAGGGCGTTTCGCACCTCGGACGTCTAGGGGCTGTGCGGTGGCGCCGGCGGCGGTGGTCAACGCTGGGCGCGGCGGCTGCGGATGCTCAGGGCGACGGCGGAGACGAGGAACCAGAAGGCGCCGAACGCCGAGTATCCGGCCACGGTGGACAGGCTGCTCGTCGCCGAGGCGGACGTGGCGGCGATGGTGGCACCGGCGAGGACGGACTGTCCGCCGCTGACGGCCATGGGCCACTGGGCGCCGACGGTGCGCCGGCGCCGGAGCGCCACGACGAGCTGGACGGCTCCGGAGAGGAGGGCCCAGACGCCGAACACGAGAAGGGCCCGCCCGATGGTGGAGAAGACGGCGGCGGTCATCCCGGCGGTGGCCGCGAGGCCGAGCGCCATGTTGACGACGCCGACGCTGTTCGTGGCGCCGGCGCCGGTGCCGGTCAGGCGGCGCTCGACGAGCGTGGCGACGGCGTCCCACAGGGGGTAGACGACGAGCAGCACGGCCGCGATCACCGTGGGCTCGTCCGCCGACCCGAGCGAGGCGGAGGTCGTGAGGACGAGTGCCACCCAGATCAGGGAGAAGGCGACTCGGACCAGGTGGAGCGATCGGAGCCCGGAAGACGCCGTCGTGGCCGAAGCGGCTGAAGCGGTCGAAGGTGCGGTGGTCTGAGTCATCGGGTGTCCCGTGGTGGTCGTGACGGTGCGAGACGGTCGCCTCGACGAGGAGTCTCGGCGGCCTCGGGAGGGGCCGCGTACTTCGAACGAAGTACTTCTGCCGTCTCCGCCGACCGGAGCGGCCCGGTCGTCCACCTCGTCCCTCGTCTACATCGTTCGAAGTACACGGCCGCCTCACACGTGAACGAGAATCGGCTCATGGCCAAGGCGCAGAACAGTCAGGACGGGCCGGCCGCACCGCTGTGGGTCCGCCACCCCGAGGCCCTGCACCGGGTCGCCTACGCGCTGGCGGGGCTGGTGTTCACCGGGCAGCTCGTGGCGGCGGCGGTGCGGGGGTCGGACTGGCCGACGATCCTGTCCGTGCTCCTCGCCGGCGGCGGCGTCGCCCTCTCGTGGTGGAGGCCGTGGGCAGGCCTGGTCGTGACGAGTGCGGCGTCCTTCGCCGTCACGGCGACAGGCGACGACCCCCTGTCGGTGTGGATGATGGCGGTGCTCGTGCTGTTCTCCGTCACCCTCCGGGGAAAGCAGCCGCTGGCCGGGACCGGCATCGTGGCCGCTTTCTTCCTGGGGGCGTTCATGACGGTCGGAGGATTCCGCGGCGGTGCGGTCGTCGGAGCCGCCGCCCTCTTCTCGGCCCTGGCGGGAGGCGCGACGGGGGCCGCCCTCCGTATCCATCGGGAACACTGGTGGACCCTGGAGGAACGGGCCGAGACCGCCATCGCCACCCGCGAGATCGAAGCCACCCGACGGGTGACCGAGGAACGTCTCCGGATCGCCCGGGACCTCCATGACGTCATCGGCCACCAGGTCGCGATGCTGAGCATGCACCTCGGTGCGGCGGAGATCGGGCTGCCCGAGGGCGCCGAGTCCTCCCGTCAGGCCCTCGTCTCGGCCAGGTCCAGCGCCCGTACCGTCGTCGTCGAGACGCAACGCATCCTCGCGCTCCTCCGCCTCGGGGACGACGTGTCCGGCGACGAGGCGCTCCGGCCGACCCCGGCGCTGAGCGGCCTGGAAGGACTCGTCGCCTCCTTCGAGAGCATCGGCCTCGACGTCCGGCCCTCCATCGACATCCCGGCCGGCTTCGTGGAGCCGAGCGTCGGCGTGACGGTCTACCGGGTCGTCCAGGAAGCGCTCACGAACGCCTACCGGCACGGAGAGGGGACGGCGACGGTGGAGGTGCGCGAGCACGACGGCAGGATCCGCGTCACCGTGGAGAACCGCGTCGCCCACTCACCGCACGGTTCCGACCCGGGCAGCGGACTCGGACTCGTGGGGATGCGCGAACGCGTCGAGTCCTCCAGCGGGCGGCTGACGATCGACCGTCACAACGGGCGGTTCCGGGTCCACGCGGAGTTCAGCCCGCTGGGAGAGGCGGTCCGATGACACGGATCCTGATCGTCGACGACCAGGACGAGATCAGG
This sequence comes from Streptomyces sp. NPDC048291, assembly GCF_043201715.1. NCBI lineage: Bacteria > Bacillati > Actinomycetota > Actinomycetes > Kitasatosporales > Streptomycetaceae > Streptomyces > Streptomyces sp. NPDC048291. The sequence goes on along the minus strand of NZ_JBICZC010000002.1, from coordinate 632,552 downwards.
GCCGGGATCCGGACGATGCTCCGGCTCGACCCGGGGCTCGTCGTCGTGGGGGATCTCTCCGACGGGCTCCAGGCCGTCCCCTTCCTCCGGGACCACCCCGTCGACCTGGTGCTGATGGACATCCGGATGCCCGGCATCGACGGTGTCGAAGCCACCCGCCGGATCCGCGCGGAGCATCCGCCCGAGGAGACGCGGGTGATCGTGCTGACCACGTTCGACCAGGACGACATCGTCCTCGCCGCCCTGCGCGCGGGCGCCAACGGCTTCCTGAGCAAGACCGTGAGCCCTGCTGAGCTCGTCGCCGGAATCACCGAGGTCGTGAACGGCGGCGGCGCGCTGTCGGCCGCCGCGACGGCCGCGCTCATCGGCCACATGACCGACAGCCCGCCCCCGCTGATCGACAAGGAGCTGCTGCGCCGCTTCAGCGCTCTGACCCCCAGGGAGCGGGACGTGGTCGTCCTGGTCGCAGGCGGTCTCGGCAACGACGAGATCGCGGCCCGGCTGTCCGTGTCACCGCTCACCGTGAAGACGCACGCGGTCCGGGCCATGACGAAGGTCGGCGCCCGCGACCGGGCCCAGCTGGTCTCCTTCACCTTCCGGGCCGGTCTCTACCCGTGAAGCGGCGGCCGCCCCGGCCACCGGGCCTCTCCGATTCCGTCGTCGGTCTTGACGACCGGCGCGGTCAGGAGGGCGTCCGGGTCAGGCCCGCCGGTCCGCGACGGCCCAGGAGGCCAGTGCCACCGCGCCCGCCACCCCGAGCACGGACGGCCAGGCGCCGACCTTCCTGGCCAGCGGATGCGACCCGGCGAACGCGACGACATACGCGGCGGACAGCGCCCCGGCCGCCTTCCCGCCCGCCCGCTGCCGCCACTGCTGCGCGGCAGCGGCCCCGGCGACGGCCAGCACGGCCCCGCCCAGCGGGCGCTTCTTCGTCCACCGGGCCACGCCGTAACCCCCGACGAGCCCGCCCGCGGCGATCACCGAACTGGGAACCCTGGCCATGCCTGCCTCCTGCTGGTCTGCCGTGATCCCCCGAGGCTAACCCCCACCTCGCTCCGGAGGTTCCGCAGGGCTCTAAGACCGCCACTTCGGGCTGAGCGCGATGGCGCGGAGCTGCTTCATGGTCGGGGCCGGGGCGGTGCGGGTCGCGGCGGTCTGCTGGGAGCCGGAGTTGAAGGCGCTGACCACCACCCGGAAACCGTCGGTGCGCAGGGTGTCGACGGTCCACATGACGACCCCGGCGCCGCCCTTCTCCCCGGGCTGCTTCCGCTCGGCGACCCGGGTCCCGTCGGCGAGCGTCTCGGACCCGGCCCCGAACAGCTGGTCCGCGACATCGGACATGTCCGGCTGCACATTGACCTGGACGAGACTCCGCCCCTTGCCGTCGTCGACCACGACATAGGTGAACTGGTCCTCGTCGTCGCTCGCGTGCGCCACCACCTTCAGCCCCTTCGGAACGAGCGAGGCGAGGGTCTGCCGGATCGCCTTGCCGTCCTCCTGCGGCATGGACGGTTCCTGGGTCCCCCGGGGATCCTCCGGGATGGCGTCGACGACCCCGCGCCACTCCTCCGCGGCCGCCAGCTTCGTCAACTGCGCGGCGGACAGCGGAGGTTCGTCCCGGCTGACCGGCGCGTCCTTCTCGGCGGCGGCGTTCCACTCGCTGACGGAGACGTGATGGCCGTCCGGGGTGACGAGGTTCGCCGTCCAGAGCTTGGTGTCCACCCGCTTGTCGGGATACTCGTAGCCCTTGACGACGGTGACGACGGACGCGTCCGGCAGATGGCTGGTGCGGCAACTGTCGTACGGCGTGTAGAGCTTGTCCGGGCACCGGACGGCCTGCCGGGCGTCGGACCCGCCCGGCAGCACCCGGTTGACGGCGACGCTGACGGCGCCGGGGCCGTGCCCGTCGTCGAACACGACCTGCGCGTACGGCGCCGCGAGCGGCTCGCTCGGGTCGACGCCCCGCCCCTCCGCCTTGCCGAACTTCCCCTCGGGCAGCAGCTTCTCCAGCATGCTGATCATGTCGTCCGAGGTGACGGCGCGGGCGGTGGGGGAGGAGCTGGGACGCGGGTTGTCGCTCACGGAGGAGGGTGGCCGCGGCTGTCCGGACGGCGACCCGCCCCAGGGCACCAGCAGCGCCCCGCCGACCCCGGCGAGCGCGACCCCGGCGGCGCCGCCCAGCACGGTCGTCCGGCGCCGCAGCCGGAGCCGCCGCCCGCGCACCGCACCGCCGGCGACGAGCGCGCCCCGGTCGGCGTCGAAGGTGTCCCCGGCGTCGTGCAGGGCGGCGGAGAGCCGCACCTCGAAGCCGTCGTCGTGGGTGATCCCGCCGTCGCCGGCGCTGTCGCTGTCGTTGTACTGCCGCTCCACGGGCATGACGAACCACCGTCTCCACAAGGTTGATGTCAGGGGCGGGCGTACTCGGCGAGGTCCTCGCCGAGCAGCTCGCGCAACCGCCCGAGGGCGCGCACGCACCGCGTACGGACCGCGGCCGAGCTCATGTTCAGCGCGTCCGCGGTCTCGTGCACCGACCGGTCCTCCCAGTACCGCAGGACGACGACGGCCCGGTCCTTGGCCGGCAGCCGCGCCAGCGCGTCGAGGAGGGTCAGCCGCAGCGAGGGATCGGCGCCACCGGGATCCGCCCCGGTGTCGGCCAGTTCGGGGAACGAGTACCTGGCCCGCTCCCTGCTGCTGAACCGCCGCCGGTGGGCGAGGAAGGTCCGGGTGAGGACGGTCTGCGCGTACCCGGCGGGGTTCTCGGCGCGGGAGACCCGGCCCCAGCGGACGTAGATCCGCCCGAGGGCCTCCTGCACCAGGTCCTCCGCGAGGTGGGTGTCCCCGGCGGTGAGCAGACAGGCGGACCGGTACAGATGCCCGGCCCGCGCCGATGCGAACTCGGCGTAGTCCTCCCCAGCCCTCTGACTCATCCGCAGGCTCCCCCGTCCACGTCCCTGTCACCGTCCCCGTAACCGCCCCGGCGCTCTGCCGCTCACCTTGTTGATGCGGTGGACCCGGGAAAATGTTTCAAAGGATTCTCAGAGGAGGCTCACCGGAGCGAGTCGAGCCAGGTCAGGAGCCGGGCGCCTTCGCGGGTCATGACGCCCGGGTCGCGCAGGGCGTTGGCCAGCAGCGACATGCCCTGGTAGCCCGAGACGAGGCTGAGGGCCAGGTCGTCCGGGTCGTCCGCGCCGGACAGCCGCATCTCGCGGAACTGGCGTGCCGCCCACTCCAGCAGCCGCCGGATCACCGCGCCGGCCTCCGAGTCGAGGGTCCCCTCGCCGCGCTTGCCGAGCTCGGCGGCCAGGGTGCCGGTGGGGCAGCCGTACCGGGCGGCGACGTCACGCTGCCCGACCCACGCCTCGACCAGCGCCTTGAGCCGGTCGCGCGGGTCGGGCAACTGGTCGAGGCGGGCGGTGAGTTCGTCCAGGTGCGCGGTGTGTTCGTCGAGCGCGGCCCGGACCAGCTCGTCCTTGGTCTTGAAGTAGTAGTAGACGTTCCCGACCGGGACGTCGGCCTCCCGCGCGATGTCCGCGAGGGTGGTGCGCTCGACGCCCTGCTCGTGCAGGACCCGGGCCGCCGCCGCCATCAGCCGCTGCCGCTTCTGCGACGCCCGCACCCGCCGGTCCACTGAGTTGGTCACCCAACTAACTATAGACAGCGGGGGAGTCGCCCGTGCTAGCGTCTGCGTCAGCCGACTAAGTCAGTCAGCTAACTAACTCGGGTGAGACCCGTAGGGGGAACTGATGATCACTGTGACGGGCGCGACCGGCACCATCGGCCGGACGTTGGTGGACCTGCTGACCGAGGCGGGCGAGGAGGTGGTGGCGGTGTCCCGGCGCCCTCGGCAGGGCTCGTCCGCCGTCCCCGGCGTCCGGTGGGCCGAGGGCCATGTCGGGGACGCGGCGAGCATGCGGGCGCCCCTGACCGGCGCCCGGGCTCTGTTCATCGTCCTGGGCGGCGAACTCAACGCCTTCGGCGAGAACCCCGAGCTGTTGCTCCGGGCAGCCTCGGACGCCGGCGTCGAACGGGTCGTCCTGGTCTCCTCCCAGGTCAGCGGCACCCGCCCGGAGGCACCCTCGCACGCCCGCCTGCGCGAGTTCGAGGCGGCGGTACGCGCGTCGGGCCTCGACTCCACGATCCTGCGCCCCGGCGGCTTCGCCTCCAACGCCTTCGCATGGGCCGACACGATCCGCACCAAGCGCACGGTCTTCGCGCCCTTCGCCGACGTGGCCCTCCCGGTCGTGGACCCGGCGGACATCGCGGCGGTGGCGGCGAAGGCGCTGCGCCCGCTCCCCGAGGGCGGCAGCGGAGGCCGTGGGAGCCGCGTCTACGAGCTGACCGGCCCCGAACCGATCAGTCCCCGTCGGCAGGCGGCGGTCATCTCCGCGGCGCTGGGCGAGGAGGTGACGTTCGTCGAGCTTTCGCGCGAGGAGGCGCACGCGGCCCTGGCCCGCTTCATGCCGGAGGAGGCCGTCGCGGGCACGCTGGACGTCCTGGGCGCACCGCTTCCGGCGGAGTCGAAAGTCAGCACGGACGTGGCCACCGTGCTGGGCCGCCCGGCAGGCGGGTTCGCGGGATGGGCCGGGCGCAACCTGGCGGCGTTCCGGTAGCCGGACGGAAGGCGTCCTGGCCGCACGCGATTCCGTGTGCGGCCAGGACGGCCTTCCTCTCTGCCTCCGCGAACTCACGCAGGGCCGGTCACAGCGCGGCCCGCACCGCCTCGACGAGTGCCGACGCCCGTGCGTCGTCCGCACCTTCGACGATGCTGTTCATGACGTATCCGAAGGCGATGCCGTGCTCGGGGTCGGCGAAGCCCAGCGAGCCGCCGCGGCCGGGATGCCCGAAGGCGCGGGGGCCGGTGAGCGGGTTGGTCTCGACGGGCAGCATGTACCCGGAGGCGAACCGGACCGGGAACATGATGACCTTGTCCACCCCGCCGGCCCGCTCTGCGGTCGCAGACGCGAGCGTCTCCGGGCTGAACAGCCGTACCCCGTCCACCTCCCCGATCAGCGCCGCGTACATCCGGGCGAGGCCGCGCGCGGTGCCGATCCCGTTGGAGGCGGGCAGCTCCGCGGCCTGCACCTCGGCCGAGTTGAAGTCGATCTCGGCGGGGTCGGTGACGGCGAACGCCCGGTTGCTCAACGACTCCGGATCCTGCAACGCGGCGACGAACTCCCGCACCTCCGGCGGCACCAGGTCCAGCGGTACGGCGGCGAGATCGACCTCCGGCTTCGGGTACACCATCCGGCTGACCCGCCCGCGCTCGGCCGCCGGCAGCCCGATGAAGAAGTCGAGGCCCAGCGGCCCGGCGACCTCCTCGGCGAAGAACCGCCCCGGGGTGCGCCCGGAGACCCGTCGTACGACCTCCCCGACCAGCCACCCGAAGGTCCGCCCGTGGTACCCGTGCGCGGTCCCCGGCTCCCACTCCGGCCGCTGCGCGGCGAGCGCGTCGGCCATCGGCTGCCAGCGCAGCGCATCCGCCAACGGCACGGGCGGCTGGACGGTGACCACTCCGGCCCGGTGCGACAGCAGCCAGCGCACCGGGATCTCCGCCTTCCCCGCCGCCCCGAACTCCGGCCAGTAGTCGGCCACCGGAGCGTCGAGGTCCAACTCCCCGCGCTGGGCCAGGAGATGGGCCACGGTGGCGGTGGCGCCCTTGGTCGCGGAGTACACCAGCTGCAAGGTGTCCCGCTCCCACGCCCGCCCGGTCTCCGGGTCCGCCACCCCACCCCACAGATCCACCACGGGCCGCCCGTCCCGGTACACGCAGACGGCGGCCCCGACATCCCCCCGCTCCGCAAAGTTGGTGCGGAACGCGTCCCGCACGCCTTCGAACCCGTCGGCCACTTCCCCGTGGATGGTCGTCATGTCCCCATCCTGCAGAAGAGCCGGCGCGGGGGCGGCGAAAGCGATCGTCAATTACAAGTTGACGACTGGAGATCGTCAATTTAAAGTTGACGCATGAGCCCACTCGACATCAGTCTTGCCGACCTGATCGCCCGACTCGACGAGGAACTCCCCGAAGCCGGTGAACTGGCCCGCATCAGCGAGGCCCGGCTGCGCGCCCAGACCCTGTCCGACCTCGGTGACCAGCTCATCGACCACTACGTCAGCAAGGCCAAGCAGCGCGGCGCGTCCTGGACCGAGATCGGCGACGCCATCGGTGTGTCCAAGCAGGCCGCCCAGCAACGCCACGCACCCGCCGCGTTCGAGCGGTTCACCAACCTGAACCGGCACGGCATCGTGCTGGCCCAGGAGGCCGCCCGAACCCACCGGCACGACTCCATCGGCACCGAACACCTCCTGCTCGGCCTGCTCGGCGAACCGCAGGGCCTGGCGTACGAGGTGCTGGTCGCGAAGACCGGGTCGGAACAGCGCGTCCGCGACGCGGTCCGGGAAGCGCTGCCCCCGGCCGGCAGGAAGGCGCCGCGCGGCCACATCCCGTTCCACGAGGAGAGCAAGGAGGTCATCGGCCAGGCCCGCCGGGCAGCGGCCGACCTCGGCCACGACTGGGTCGGCACGGAGCACACACTGCTGGGCCTGATCCGCGTCGCGGAGAGCCCGGCCGCGCGGACCCTCCGCAACCTCGGCTTCACGTCGGAGGAGTTGCACGAGACCGTCAGGACCGAGACCACCAGGCGGCTCGCCGAGCGCGACGACCGCTGACGCGCACGAAAAGTGCCCAGGAGGCCGGAACCTCCTGGGCACTGCCTTCTTCAGCCGTCGGCCGTCAGCCGTCAGCCGTCAGTTGTCCGCCGCCGTGACGTCGGAGGCGTACACCAGGGCGACCCGGTGGTTGTACTGGATGGTGTACATCGCCTTGGCGCCGGTGACGACCGTGCCGCTGGACGGGAAGAAGTCGTCCGTGAGCGACGGCGCCGTGGTGGCCACGTACGCCTGGCCGGCCGGCACGGTGTACATGCTCAACGCGGCCTGCGTGGAGGGCGACAGACCCGCGGGGTACTCGGCGGCGTCCGGGTAGCTGGAGCCGTACACCGCGACTGGGGAGGTCCCGGCCGCCGAGATCACCTTCACGCCGTGGGCGGGCGCGGTGTTGCAGCCGTGCGGGTTGTAGAACCACACCTTCGAGCCGCTGTACCAGACGGCGGTCCAGTCACCGTCCCGGTCCGCGACCACGAACTGCTGCCCGGCCGCGGCCGTGCTGCCCCAGTCGTTGATCCGGTCGGTGCCGGCCGCACCCGGGTGCAGCGCCTGGTCCCCGAAGAGGGGAGCGGTCTCGCTCGGCTCGGTCCGCAGGTACACGAAGTCCGACGGCTGCTGCGTCTCGGTGCACGCGGTGGTGGCGCCGGTCGGGTCGTCGGAGGGGCAGATCTGCACGGTCTGCAGGTTCTTCTCGAACCGGGGGGCGATGGTGACCACCGAGCCGACGGGACCGACCCCGTGCCGCCCGGTGTGCACTCCGAGCAGGTCCATGAGGTGGTTCCAGTCCCAGGACGGGCCCGGATCCCAGTGCATGCCGGAGACGAGGGACGACTTCGGCCCGGCGACGTTGTCGTGGCCGATGATGTGCTGCCGGTCCAGGGGTATGTCGAACCGGTCGGCGAGGTACTTCACCAGGTCGGCCGTGGCCTCGTACTGCGCCTCGGTGTACCAGGTGGCACCGTGTGCGGCGTAGCCTTCGTGCTCGATGCCGATCGAGTGCATGTTGGTCGAGTAGTTGCCCGCGTGGAAGGCGAGGTCCTTCGTCGGCACCATCTGCGTCACCGCGCCGTCCGAGGACCGCATGACGTAGTGCGCGGCGGACCCGCCCGGCTGCGTGAAGAGGTTGACGGCCGCGTCGTACGACGTCTCCGTGTCGTGGATGACGATGCTGTCGATCCGGATGCCGTTGGCGGGCCGGTTGGACACCTGGCCGTTGGACGGCGAAGCCGGCACGAACGTGCACGCGACGGTGGCCGGGCACTCGGTGTCGGTGGTCGCGGCCGACTTCAGGTCCAGGGCCTTCAACTGCCCGCTGTCCGGGGCGACATCGCTGTCAGCCGCCAGCTTTACATGCTCACCGTCGGCCGTCGTGCGCCCGACACCCTTCTTGATGCTGGCGAACACGCGCCCGGCGAAGGAAGCGGCACCCTGCCGGTCGGTGGCCTGGCTGTAACGGGCCACGGCCCCGTACCAGTCACCGGGATCGGCGGACACGGAACCGGTAACGGCCTTCTGATACGAGGCGAGCAGCGCCGCACCCCCACGGATGTTGGCCGCGGGGTCCTTGCGCAGTTCGTCTTCGGTCAGCCCGGTCAGCTTCGCCGCCGCCTGAACGGTGTGCAGAGCCGGACTGGCCGCCATCTGCTTCACATCACTGCGCCCCGCCGCCCCCGCGTCACCCCCGGCCATCATCGCCGGAGTCACGTCCGTGAGATGCATCGGCCCGAACCCGCCGTCGGTGCTGTGCTGCCCGGCGTGCGTGTCCCACGCCGACTCCTGGTACCCCACCGCCAGCAGCACCTGGAGCGGTACGTCGTACGCGTCGGCGGCGGCAGCGAAGTCCTGCTGCAGCGTGGTCGCGGCGTCCCCGGACCCGCCGTCGGCCAGAGCCGGCACCGGCACGGCCGCCCCACCCGCAACGGCGAGCGCGGCGACAGCGGTCAACAGAGCGGGACGCCGACGCCTCGGCGCGTCGTCCCCACGTCTGGAATTGCTTGTGCTCATGAAAAAGTCCCCGAACCTCGGAGGATCAAATGGCGGAATGGAGGATGCATACGACGGCCCATCGGTTCACCGACCGCCCCGGTACGCGCACAACTCCGCGCCCTACGCGGGGTTCTGTCCGCCCTCGCCTGGAAGCGGATGATCCCCCTCTGCGCGAAGCCGAGTCAACTCCACCACTTCAAACGGCACTTGAACGCCCGAAGGAGAACCCTGCACAACGCCGCGCCACCTCCGGGCGCACGGCCGCAGCCACCGCGGAACCCTTCACAAACCTGCCCGACGAGCCTCCGGGAGGACCTGACCGCAGGGAAGGCGTACTGTCCCTGAACGACCCTGTGAAGATCACTTCACCGTGCCCACGCTCGCAGTGCCGGCCGGCGAAAGGAGGCGACCGTGTGAACGAGATCCCGAACCCCGACACCTGCCATAGCGGCGTGGAACTGCAGATCGAGCGGGTGATCGTGGCGTCCCTCGAACAGGCCACCGTCCACGTGCGCTGCCTCCGGGGACCGGTCCACCGCGGCGCACGCTTCAACCGCCTCAACGGCTCAGCACAAGCCCTCGACCTGACCCTGACCCAGGCCCTCGTCTACGGGCACCGAGTACCAGCACTCGACACCGGCCTCACCGCCTTCGTGACCCTCCGAGGTCAAGGCGTCCACCACCTCAAGCCAACCGCCCTCCCCCCCCCAGCTCCCAGACCCTCCAGGGCACCAACCCACCGCCTTGACCCCGTCACCCCTCGGACTGCAGCCGTGCGAGGTAGTCCCGCGCGGCGATTGGCAGTCGCCCGCTAGTGCCCGATCCCCCATCATGAGTGCCTGTTCCAGGTCGCCTTCACGCGCTGCCGTCATACCCAAGGTGACGCGGGCTTCCGCGTTCCGCACTGGCGAGCGATCACGGAGATCGCCTTGTACACCGGCGCCATTGATGCCCTGCAGTGATGCCGGAGAGGCGGGACTTTATCTTCGCTGGAGGCGTGTTGGTCAGTGCGGAGGTTGAGCATGGGGAAAGGTGCGTATGAAGGAGTCCCAAGCCTCGCCGCCTACGGCGATGATGGGTCCTTCGCTTCTCTTGGAATCGCGGACCAGAACACCTTCTCTACCCGAGGTGCACTCAACACACTCACCTCCGGCACCGTTGCTGAACGACGACTTGTGCCACACCTGACTCTTTGAGCCGCTCGACTCTGTAGTGCTCACCGTGAATATTCCTTCAACACTGTCTTGATCAACTGGGCGGAGCGTTGAGGACTCAAAGCTGCGGCCCTCAGACCGTCGAATGCCCTCGTGTACTCACGCACATGATGCTCGCCCTCCAGGTACACGGCATCAGTGATGCCATCCCGATACACGAGGTCGGGGTCTTCCTGGGCAGGGAAGCTCAGCATGGTGAAGGGGCCCGTGGCTGGATATGTCCCTGAGTCGAACGCGAGGACTTGCAGGGTCACGGTGGGCAGGTCGGCTGCGTCCAGAACGCGTTCGAGCTGTTCGCGCATCACCGCGCGGTCTCCGATGATGTTACGCAAGGCGCCCTCGCCCACCACGAACCAGGCGTCGGGCCCGCTGGGTTCCCTCAGTATGGCCTGGCGCTCCAGCCGTACGCGTACGGCCCTTTCGATGTCCTCAACAGACATGTGCGCCCCCGTCATGTGGAGCTCGCCGGCGTACGCCTCGGTCTGCATGAGTCCCGGCACGAGTTCGCACTGGTACTGGCGGATCGCGGATGCGTCCTGTTCGAGGCCGATGTAGATGTTGAACCACTCGGGAATGGCCGTGCCGTGCACCTGCCACCAGCCGCGTGTCCTGGCCTGTCGGGCCAGTGCCTTGAGGAACTCGCGCAGTTCGTCGCTGGTGCCGTAGAACCGGCACAGGGCGTCGAGGTCGGAAGGCTGGACTCGGCCGCTCCCGGTCTCCATTCGGTTGACTTTGGAACCGCTCCAGTCCAAGGCCTCGCCGACCTGTGCGCAGGTCAGCGCGCTCTTCTCGCGAAGCTGCTTCAGCTCGATCGAGAGGCGGCGACGGCGAGCGGTCGGTGAACCGGCCATCTCAAACACCTTTCCGATAGCGGGTGTTCAGTCTTGCGCCAAGGGGTGAGCTTGCCAATCACTCAGAAGTGGGAATCCCGCCCTGCACATTGCAGGAAGGGATGTGCAGGCAGCACTGTAGTCGACAAGGAAACGCACGGTGAGATCTCGTGACGCTCCGCCGTCGCCACGGTCGGTTGCATCGAAAGGAGAGCTTTCATGAGCCAGGAGGCATGCATGTCACGCAAGCCGTGGGACTTGGCCTTCACTGCCGAGCCCACGGAAGTGGCGGCCTTGCGGCGTATCTTGCGGATCCACCTGGGAATTTGGGGATTGCAAGACATCGCCAACGAAGCTCAGCTGTGCATGAGTGAGCTGGTGGCCAATGTGATTACACACGTTGGCCACGGGACACCAGCCACTCTCGCCGTATCCATGAGCGGCAGCCATCTACGCATCGAGGTCCACGACCCCGACACCCGCGCCCTCCCCACTCTGATCGAAGCCGGCCTGGACTCGGAGGCTGGGCGCGGCATGACGCTCGTTGATGGACTGGCTGACCGCTGGGGTGTCCAGCTCCACCCCAACAGGAAGGTGACCTGGTGTGAGCTGGCCACCGGGTTGTCCTCCGCAACCGGGCATTGCGACAGTCCACGCGTGACCAGGGCCGAGATGCTGCTCGGGCTCTATGGGGCGACCCAGCGACCGCAGTCGGTGGCTCCGAGCAAGTTGACCACGGCCGTAGCAGAGGAGGTGGCGATTGATGTCATTGCCGATCTTCTGCACTGGCTTCGGGCCCACGGCTGCGACACGGAGGACACCTTGGACCGTGCTCAGATGCACTTCGAGGTCGAGGTCGATGCTGGGAGCCACTCACGGTAACGCGTCAGCCGGATGCGATCGCGGAGTACGTCCAGACGTCAGCTGGGATCTCGTGCTTCAGTTTCCAAGTGATCGCCATAGGCTTACTCCCGGTGTGCTCCACGTACTCAGCTGGACCCAGCAGCATCCATGGCTGTGCACCGCCGATGTCCGTGCTCTTGTACCGGCGAACAAAGAGCAGCACGTGAGTCCCGTGCACCGTGTGGTGCTGATAGCGCAGGCCGGTGGGCGAGGTCTCCGACGTCTGGTTCTGGGACTCCCAATGGAAAAGGGTCTCGCTCAGCGCATAGTCGTGGTATCGGGTCTGCGGCGAGAAGTCCTTCTCGTCCTTGTCCAGGGTGATGAGAAGCGCATCGGTCTTGATTGACTCGCACCACTTCACCCCCTCACGGAAGTCGCCCGGCATGAAGCCGCCGATAGTGGACTGGCCAAGAGCGGGTAGGATCTCCTCGCGGGTATAGGAAGCGTGCACGGTCAGGGGGACACCTGCATGGTTGCCGCCCCCCAGGAGCGGGATCGGAACATGTTCCGTATGAGCCAGGTTGTACTCCAGGACCTGACGCAACTCACTCCGCACCGCGGGCTGCTTACGCAGTGTGGCGAAGCCAGCGTCGTAATGCGCAAATCCTTTCCTCGTTACGCCACCGAGCGGCCAGAGCTGGAAGAAGAGCATGCGAGCGTATGCCTGTTCCTGTTCGTCGAGCTCATTGTAAGCAGGGGCGCCATCACTCAACAGCCGCGTGTAGGCGGCGACACGCAAGGGGTCGTCGACGTGAAGGAATGAGGAGATGCGCCTAAGAAGCGCCGTTTCCCCCTCTGGCGCCTCCCCCTTGAGGAGGCCGGAGCGGCGAAGCAGCCCCGTCCAGGAGTTGCCGCTCCCTCGGTACAACTCCTTGAGGTCGCGACCGCTCTCGTCCAGATAGCGGTCAAGCATTGGCTCCGCGTAGTCGGCGACCTCGCGCGCCAGCGCTGTGACGTTGATGCCAATCTGCTCCTTAATGTTGGCGATGATGGTGTTCTTCGCCTTCTCCTCAAGGATGATCTGGCAACCGGAGGGCAACTGCGGGAAGTCATGTTCGATATGGTCCAGCAGACGCTTGCGGCTGAGATTGGTGAGTGCCCGGAACTGGTTCTCGAAGCGGAACTCCTTGCGGTGTTGCCCGATGAAATCGAGCACCGTGAGTACGGCCTTGTCCTCCGTGCGACGCAGCCCGCGGCCGAGCTGTTGCAAGAAGACAGTGGCGCTGGATGTCGGACGCAGCAGCAGCAACGTGTCTACGTCAGGGATGTCGAGCCCCTCATTGAACAGGTCGACCGAGAAGATCACCTGCAGCACACCTGACTTCAGGTCGGTCAGTGCCCGCGCGCGCTCATCTGCGGAGGTTTCGCCCGACAGCGCGGTAGCATTGAGTCCGGCTGTACGAAATGCCTCCGCCATGAATCTCGCGTGCTGCACCGACACACAGAAACCAAGCGCCCGCATAGCGCTTGGCTCGACGACCTTTTCCTGGACTGCTTTGAGGATCAGCCTTGCCCGGGGTTCATCTCTCGACACCGTCTTGCTCAACGCGCTGGGGTCATACGCACCGCGTTTCCACTCCACAGCACTGAAATCAGTGTTGTCAGTGATACCGAAGTAGTGGAAGGGGCTGAGGAGAGTATTCTCCAGAGCCTCCCATAGCCGCATCTCAGCGGCGATTCGACCATCGAAGAACTCGTCCTGGATGTTCTTGCCATCCATGCGCTCAGGTGTCGCTGTCAGCCCAAGCAACTCCAACGGCTCGAAGTGATCGAGGATCTTTCGATAGGTCGGAGAGGTCCCGTGATGGAACTCGTCGATCACGATCACATCGAAGTGATCGGGCGAGATTTTATCTAGCGTTCGCGCGCTCAAAGACTGCACGCTGGCGAACACATGCGCCCACCGCTCCGGGATCTCACCGCTATGAAGTGACTCACCGAAGTTCGGATCGACCAAGACGTCTTGATAGGTCCTCAGAGACTGCTGCAAGATCTCCTTGCGATGAGCCACGAACAGTAGACGCAGGTCGCGGCCGTACTTCTTCCGCAGTTGCTTGTAGTCGAGGGCAGCCATGACCGTCTTGCCGGTACCGGTAGCGGCGACCAGGAGATTCCCGTGCCTGCCGTGTACCTCTCGCTCAACCTCCAACCGCTCCAACATGTCGCGCTGGTGCGGGTAGGGACGCACTTCCAGACCAGACAGAGTAATTCGACGCACAGCAGCTGCCGATGATGCGCCGCCTGCGATGGCTAGCGCCTCCTGAAGACGAACGCCGTCCGCTTCCGGGTCATAAATCTCGAAGGAAGGATCACTCCAATAGGCCTCGAAAGTGGCCTCAAACTTCCGCAGTACGTCGGGCGTGGCGATGGAGGACAAGCGTACGTTCCACTCCAAGCCGTCGAGGAGCGCAGTCTTGGACAGGTTGGAGCTGCCCACGTATGCCGTGTCGTAGCCGCTCGCACGGCGGAACAACCAAGCCTTGGCATGCAGTCGTGTGGATCGGGTCTCGTAGTTGACCCTGACCTCAGCGTTGAATTCTGTCACCAGTCGGTCCAACGCGCGGCGTTCAGTAGCCCCGATGTAGGTGGTCGTGATGACCCGTATCGGCACACCTCGCTCATGGGCGGCCCTCAGCGATGGCTCGATGATGCGCAGGCCATGCCACTTCACGAAGGCGCAGAGCAGGTCGACACGGTCAGCGGTGGCTAGTTCAGCGCGCAGCTCGAAGCCGAGGCTCGGGTCCTCCGGTGCGTTTGTCAGGAGTGCTGTGTCGGAGAGCGGTGTAGCAGGACGGATCGCGAAGACACCTCGAGCCTCCTGGCGAGTGAGCGCTAGTAGTTGGCGCGGCCCCTCTGATACAAGGTCGACCCACTCCTTGGCTCCCTCAAGCGTGCTGATGGACTCCAAGATGTGGTTGGCGGCATGGACCCGCTCCTCGGCCGGCAGAGCGTGGAGGACCCGCCGTACGGTTCCGGCGACATGGGTTGCCAAGACGTGAGGAACTGATTCGGCCCCTACCTGGTCGACCAGCGCTCGCCAGCCGAGATTACTGAGTTCCTTGAGTCGTTGCTCAACCCGGAGGGTGATCAACTCCTCGTACACGCCTGCGATGGGGCGCAACGACTCTTCCGACTCTGGCACGTCAGCTCCCTCGATCACTCAGACGCTGTGTCATGTGTAACAGAGGCCACTGACACAGGGGCACGCAGGATCGAGAGTGCCGACTTCGCGCGGGCGCTAGGCCGAATGATCTACGATCCTTGTATGACTCAGGAGAAGCTTGGCAAAATCCTCAGCTCTGTCGCAATGAAAATGCGAGCCGATTTTGAGCAGTCCAAGAATTTTAAGCACAGCGGTGAAGCTGGAACTTCGCGCGAGCTGCTCGTCCGCGAGTTCCTGGCCAACTATCTCCCGTCCCATGTCGAAGCCGTACACAATGCAGAGGTTGTGACCGCTAGCGGAGAAACATCTCCGCAGTGTGACATCGTTTTGACTGACCGGGGCACCCCTCCATTTACCCATCTGGCTGGATATCGGATCATCCCCAACGAATGCGTATACGGGATGATCGAGGTCAAGACCAAATTGGATGGCATTCAACTGGAAGATGCCTGCAATAAGATCAGTAAGCTGCGTGGCTTACCCAAGAAGTCGTATCGCCCCACTCCCGGGATGATTCCAAGATCTACGTCGGCGTACGGTAAAATTCATGACTTTTTTCCGACGTCCGGGATCGTCATTGCTTTCGATAGTCTGAAGTTGGAGACTATTGGCTCGCATCTCGTTGAATGGTGTAATGAGCGAGATGTTGCTGAGTGGCCAGATAGTGTTTGGGTGCTCGGTAAGGGACAACTGCAATGGCAGAATCCGGAGACTGGGCTCATTGACGCGTCACCGGTCCCTGGGGCATCGCTTGTGCAGATAGAAGCGATACCTGCTCAAGACGTCTTGCTAGCCCTTGCACTGCACCTCAATATTCGCTTCTCGGATGCATGGATGAACCCTCTGGACCTTGTCCCGTACTCCGGAGCATCCCTGTTGGGTTCGATGACGCGTCGATGGTCTGGGGTTGGTGTGAAGCATTATTCGCAAACCAAGGCGCTGAAGAATCCCTAGCCGAGTGTCGTGCCGGTGCCATGGGCGAAGGTGCCGTCTTCTGTGCGGTGAATTATTTCGACCTCGTATATTTTGCAGAGGTCGTACATATCCGCATCGGGTTGCGCGGGGAGCAGAATGGTGCACGTCGGGGCACTGGGATTCTGGTCCGTGCTGACATAGCGACTATAGTCCAGGAGTTGACCAAGGGCCATCCTCACATCCTCTCGAGCGTTGGCCCCTTTTACTTCATAGAGTCGGTGTTCTGTGGCGTCGTACAGGTCGGTTCGGAGTGTTGAACTTAGGCCCTTCACCTTTATCTGAAACGCGCCTACCGAGTGACCCAGAGACCGGAGATGCGCAATGTATTGTTGAGTTAGTTCTGCTTCGCGGCGTACTGCTATGAAAGAAGCGGATGCGGAACGCAGGCTCATTTTCGTGTTAAATGCTTCTGGGACCACGAAGGTGCCTTCAGTTGCGGCATTGAGGAGCCTCTTTTGTGATTTCAAATTCCTTCGGTGCTGCTTTGGCGTTCCCAGTGCGCCGCTGGTAGTTGGATCTGACTGAAGCAGTGCCGCCGTGACTGGTATATCTACAAGTTCTGCGATGGTTTTTTCGGCGACCGGAATCACGGTTCTCGATGTGCGACCCATGTTGCTGTCCGATTCCGGGCGCAATCGAAAGACAATTACGTCCCGATCGGGGCCGTCCTCGCTGGGTGCTCGGCGCCAGACGTACGGCTGCAGTTGATCGAGCGTGAACTCCCCAAGGTATTCATGCGTCTTTGTGTCACTGTGCGGCATTTTGCCGAATTGTACGAATACTCTCAGTATTCGCTCTTGTATGGCATGCTGCAGAACCGCCCTGTTCCCGGCGCCGAGGACGCCTTCGAAGGTCTGGTTCCCATTCTTCCCGGCGCCCGTGTACTCGAAGACTGGTCCCAGGTCGTCATCCTCTGCAATCCAGCCGTCGTAGTAGCCCAACCTCTCGCCCACGCTCGGGTCGGAAAACAGGTTGACGGACCGCTTTTTTATGGACGCGCAGATGCCGCCCTGTCCACTGTTTCCGAACACCTTAGAGATCTCGGCCCTGGTGACAACGTCGCCTGGATTTATCGCCGCATCATCCGGTCTGCTTGTCATACTTGGATGATGTCATTGCAGGATTTCAGACTTCCTTGCGGGTGAGCCTTAAGTGATTGACGGGTCGGTCTCGTCCTGTTTGGGCAGCTTTATGTCGAGAAGTCGAGCCACTTTGGTGGCTATTTGGGCTGGATCTTCGTGCTCCCAGAATCGCAGCACCGTCCAGCCTTCCGCGATCAGATGCTCGGTCGTCTTCTGATCACGGGCGATGTTTTGATCCAGCTTGCTGCGCCACCAGTCCGCGTTGGCCTTCGGGCGAGTGGCGTGCTGGGGACAGCCGTGCCAGAAGCAGCCATCGATGAGGACCGCGACCTTGGCCCGAGTGAAGGCCACGTCGATCCGTCGCCGGGGCATGCCCGGCACGGGATACTCCACGCGATAACGCAGTCCGGCCGCGTGCAACAGCCGTCGCACGGTCAGCCCAACATTCGTGTCTTTGCTCGCCTGCCTGCTCATGCGGGCGGAGACGGCAAGAGAGTTGGGGGCGACTTCTGGCACGGGAGCATCCTTCTAGCGTGGGCGGATGGGCGTGTAGTCGACGAAAGGCCTGCCTCACTGGAGTGGGCATTATCGGCACAGAGGTCGCCCGCTTCTTGGCCATTGTCGTTCCTACGCGCCCCGCCTCAAGGGCGCTCCCGCTCCGCGTCCGCGTCGGCTGCGCCGATGGCCCTGCGGGCCACCCTTGACCCGGGCCGCTCCGGCACGGGGTAGAAGCGAGCGGGCGGCCCAGGGAAAGCGGGCGGCTTTCCGGGGTGTGCCTCGGGTGGGCTGCGATTGCGGCCGGGGTGGGGGCGCGTCTGGTGGGTGGGGGCACGCCGGGTGCTTGGGCGGCTTGGGAGCTGCGGAAGGCGTCGTTCGACTGTGAAGTCGGCGATCCGGTCTGCACTGTCCTGCCGATCGTCATGATCGACCCGTTTCTACGCCAAGGGACTCCAGAAACGGCAGGCACGCCGCCTCGACCCGCCGGGCGTCGCAGCGGACGTAGGCGCGGACGTCGTTCCGGGGGTTGCCGTCGTAGATGTCGGTGAGGAAGGCGGTGGGCCTGATGTCGAGGAAGACGTCCTGCCAGGGGTAGCGCCTGCGTGCACCGGGCGGGCCGATGACGGCCCAGGCCCAGTGCAACGCCAGCAGTGCGGTGGCAGGGTCCTGTGCCGGTTCACCCTTGCGGACGGCTCGGAAGACGGCTGCGTGTTCGCTTCTGCTCATCGACTCCCACGTGACGCGGGATTCCTCTCGCGCCCACCGCTGTTCCGACACCAGGGCTCCTTACCGCCTGTCGGGTTTCGTCACGACTGTTCAGGAGTCACTGACGTCGTCGGCGAGGAGAGCGACTCAGGTGGTGGGGCTTCCATGGCACTCCGCGTATGCCGTCTCCACCCCGCACCAGCATTCCGAGCGCTGCTGTGGCGGCCAGGCCACCGCGCGGCCCCGTGCCGCCAGCGTCGTCGCGTACTGCGGGAGCAGGGTCGTGTCGGACGGGGGTGCGCCCTCGGAGGCGGCGAAGGCCTCGTAGGAGGGGACGGTGGCGGTGACGATGCCGAGGTTGCCGGTGCCGGAGACGGACAGTTCGCGGAGGGAGGACTCTATGGTCGAGAGGTGTTCGGGGTGGGAGGGGTACTCCGTGGCCAGGTCCGGGTAGGCGGAGAGGAGTTCCGAGAGTTCGTTCGCCGGCCAGTGCAGGACCGCTACCGGGAAGGGGCGGGAGAGGGCCTCTCGGTAGGTGCCGAGTTCGGCTCGGAGGCGGGAGATCTCGGCCTCCAGCTCCTCCGGGTTGTCGGAGCCCAGGGACCAGACGCGCTTGGGGTCGTGGAGCTCGTCCAGGGAGACCGGGGAGGAGTGGAGGGTGTCGGCGCGGGCGTCCCAGTCGTCGTGGGGGAGGCCGAGCATGCGGCGGACCCGGTGGCGGCCGAAGAGGAGCGGGTGCGTGGCGTAGGGGGGTTCGGCGATGTCCGTCAGGAGGAGGGTGGCCGCCTCCGTGAAGGTGTCGTGCGCCGCTTCCAGCTCGTCGTGGGATTCGAGGGACTCCGCGACGATGACCCAGGGGGCCGGGTCCCGGGGGGCCGTGGTGCGGATGCCGTCGATGATCGCCCTGGCCTCTGCCTCGTGGTCGTACTCCCACAGGTTCGACGCCTTGAGGGCCCGGACGAGGGGTGCGTCCTCCAGGGTGTCCGGGGTGGCGAGGAGGCGGTCGTAGAGCGCGGTGGCGGCGGGGCGGTCGTCGGCCAGTTCCAGGTGGGCCGCGGCCTGCAGCAGCAGTGCTTCCGCGTCCTCGGGGTAGCGGTCGGCGGTCCGCTCCAGGCGTGCCGCTTCGGCGGTGTGGTCGACGTTCTCGGCAGGCGTGTCGGGGCGCATGAACGACACCGTACTGCCCGGCGGTGACAAAGAAGAGATAGAGATGGGGGGTAGTCGGTGCAGTC
This sequence comes from Streptomyces sp. NPDC048291, assembly GCF_043201715.1. Taxonomy (NCBI): domain Bacteria; kingdom Bacillati; phylum Actinomycetota; class Actinomycetes; order Kitasatosporales; family Streptomycetaceae; genus Streptomyces; species Streptomyces sp. NPDC048291. Next base: position 613,301 of record NZ_JBICZC010000002.1, on the reverse strand, counting down.
TGTGCAGTCGGTGGCGAGGGGAGTCGTCCGGTGCGGTTCGAGTTCGACGGGTGCGTCGTGGAGTGGCGGGGGCCCGCTCCGTACTACTTCCTGCCGGTGCCGGAGGAGGAGTGCGAGGAGGTGCGGGCCGTGGCGGGCATGGCCTCGTACGGGTGGGGGGTCGTTCCCGTCGAGGTGACCTTGGGCGGGGTGGTGTTCGAGACGTCCCTGTTTCCGAAGGACGGGGGGTATCTGCTGCCGTTGAAGAGTGCGGTGCGGAAGCCGCAGGGGCTGGAGGCCGGGGACGAGGTGCGGGTCGAGATGCGGGTTCGGGTGCAGTAGGCGGTGGCGGTGGGGGTGGAGGTGGCAGCGGGGGTGGAGGTGGAGGTGGCGGCGGGGGCACGGTGAGCTCCGTGGCCCCGCCGCCGGGGCCCGGTCCGGGCCGGTTCGGGCGGGCCGGAACGGGCCGTTCGGGTCAGATCGTCACGCCGTCGATCTGGAGGGTCTGGACGGCCTTCGCCGCGACCGACACCGCCACCGTCTTCCCGGACAGGTAGGTGTCCGAGTACGACTTGTACGCGTCGCCGCCCGTCGTCACCGTGTTCCAGCGCGGGACCAGGCCGTTCGTGCCGCCCGTCACCGTCGTGAAGCCGGAGAGGTTGAAGGTGAAGGTCTGGGCGGAGGTGGCGGTGTTGAGGGCCACTATCACCAGGCGCTTGGCCGAACTGTCGTAGGCGGCCACCGCGTTGCTCACGCCCGTGTCCAGGATCTTCATGCCGGGGCGGATGTGGCGGCTGAACTGGGCCATCACGTAGTACTTGGTGGTGACCGCGCCGGCCGCCAGGGTGTCCGCGTCGTACGCGATCATCGCCCAGTTCGAGGACGGGTCCATGACCTGCCAGTAGACCCAGGCGGTGGGGTGCAGCCAGCGGAAGTCGTAGAGCAGGTTGAAGGCAAGGGTGTAGCCGGTGCCGTCGTTGTCGCCGGTCTCGGAGTTCCAGAGGGCCTTGCCGGCCGTCGTGACGACGTCGGTGTAGAGGAGGTCGCGGCGGCCGCCCGAGCCCTGGTAGCCGTGGACGTTGACGCGGTCCACGTAGCCCTTCGTGGTGGAGGAGAAGGCGCTCCAGGTGGTGCGGGCCAGGTCGTAACTGGTCTCGTCCGAGGCGGAGATCTTGGTGCTGGTCAGGCCCCGGCTGTTCAACTCGCTGCGCAGATAGGGGAGTACGGCCGACTGGACGGTCGAGTCCATGTGGCAGCCCTCTTGGGTGCCGGTCGCCGTCCACCAGGCGGAGGACGGCTCGTTGAAGGCCTCCACCGTCGCGAAGTTCACGCCCCAGTTGTTCTTGGCGTACAGGGCGACGGAGGCGAGGTGCGAGGCGTGCTGGCGGTAGTTCCAGGACTGGAGGTTGTTGCCGCCGTCGGAGGCGCCGGACGGGTTGTGGTTCAGGCACATCCACCACATGGGGGAGTTGGCGAAGAGCTCGGCCGTCGCGCCCCGGTTGACGGCTTTGACGAGCATGGCGCGCTGGGTGGCGTCCGCCGTCCAGTCCCAGGCCGAGGAGGTGGGGTCCTCGTTGTTCCAGTCCTGCCAGTAGCCCTCGATCTGCTTGAACGCGGGGATGTTCGCGGAGGCGACCATCGACTCGCCGCTCACGCTGTTCCAGCTGCACGCGCCCAGGTTGTAGCGGGCGATGTTCAGGCCGAGGCCGGGCAGCGAAGTGCTGTTGTAGGTCGTCGACTTGGTGGTGAAGAAGATGTCGGCGAAGTCGTCGCGGGTGCCGAAGACGTTGCCCCACCAGGCCAGGGAGGTGCCCCAGCCCTCCCAGGTGCCCCACGAGGTCGACGGGCTGACGGCTATCGTCGCGTCGGCGTGGGCCGTGCCGGTGGCCAGGGCGCTGCCCAGGAGGCCGCCTCCCGCGGCGGCCAGGAGTGTTCTGCGTCGGATCATGGCTGTCTCTCAACCTCTCCGTGCGGCTCAAACACCGGTTCCCGGACCGGCGTCGACTCGTCCCCCCGCATGCCAACACGAAGCATCAGGTGTGGTGCGCGAGGTTGTCGAGGGTTGCGACAGCGGTTTCTGACAGTGGTTTCTAAAACCAGTGGAGGAAGAGGTGGTGGGGAGGTGCGTGGGGAGGTGCGGTGACGGGAGGCCGTGCGGCTCTGGTGAGTTGGCGGCGGGCGCCTTATCGTGCGGGACCGACACGGGGCCGGGGCGGTGGGAGGTGTGCGGTGCGGGTCGTGGGGCACGGTGAGCGGCGGTGGCGGGCCCGGCGGCGGGCGCTGTGGACCGGGGGCGAACTCCTCGTCACGGTGGGCGTGGTGCTCATGCTGCTCGTCGTGCACCAGTTGTGGTGGACCAACCGGGAGGCGAAACAGGGGGCCGCGCGGAAGGTGGCGGCCCTGGAGCGGCAGTGGGGCGGCGGAGGGGCGGTGAACGGCTCCGGGGGATCGGGCGGTGGTGGGGAGAAGGAGGGGTCCGGTGCGGCAGAGGCCCAGGGGCCCGGCGGCGGGCGGCGGCAGACGTCGTACACCACGCGTGTCGTCGCCTCCCAGGCGTACGCCGTCCTCGTCGTCCCGCGGCTCGGGCTCCGTGTCCCGGTCGCCGAGGGCGTCAGCAAGCCGAAGGTGCTCAACCACGGGTACGTCGGCCACTACCCCGGCACCCAACAGCCGGGCCAGGCCGGGAACTTCGCGCTCGCCGGGCACCGGAACACGCACGGCGAGCCGTTCCGCTACCTGCCCCGGCTCCGGCTCCGGGATCCGATCGAGGTCGAGACGGCGTCGGCGACCTACACGTACGTCGTGGACCAGATCCTGCCGCAGACGTCGGCGCGTGATTCGGGGGTCGTACGGGCCGTACCGCGTTCGATCGTGAAGCCGTCGTACGGGTACAAGGAGCCGGGGTACTACATCACGCTCACCACCTGCACGCCGGAGTTCACGTCCCGGTACCGGATGGTGGTGTGGGGGAAGCTGGTGTCGATGAGGCCGCGGGCGTAGCGCCGGGTGCGGACGTCCCGGGGCCGCCGGTCCGTGCGGCTATCCGAGGGGCTTCCGGACATGCCGCGAGCGGGGGACGCGCTTCGAGGGGTATGTCCGTTTCGAGAAGGGTGGTCCCTGGGAGTCCCTGGGAGCCCTTGAAGCCCCTGGAGGCCCCCGCAGGCCTCGGGATCCGTGAGGAGATCGGCTATGTACGCAGTGGTACGGCGGTACGAAGGGGTGACGGACCCCGCCGAGGCGGGACGCCGGGTGGCCGAGGGATTCGTCCCCCTCCTCCGCCAGGTCCCCGGCTTCGTGGCCTACTACTGGGTCGACGCCGGGGGCGGGGTGATGCTCTCCACCAGCGTGTACGACGACCAGGCCGGGGCCGAGGAGTCGGTGCGCAGGGCGGCGGACTTCGTACGGGACCAGCTCGCGTCGCTGCTGCCCAACCCTCCCCAGGTCACGGCCGGCCAGGTCGTGGCCGCCGGGTAGCGGCGGTTCACGCCCCGCGTAGCGGCACAGCCTCCAGTCGAGAAGGCCGGAATCCTCGGGCTTCGGCCCGAGGTGCAAGTCAAAACGACTTCCTCGTCCACCTCGGCATCCCGCGCGCCGTCCTGTCGGCCCGCCTGAAGACGCTCACCGAGGAGGGGATCCTGGAGAAGCGCAGGTACCAGGAGTCGCCGCCGCGGGACGAGTACGTCATCACCGAGCGCGGCATCGAGCTCTTTCCCGTCCTGCGCACCCTCGCCGTCTGGGGGCGCGAACACCTCATGGACCGCCGGCTGCGCTACTTCCGTCACGTGACGTGCGGGACCGAACTCGGCTTGTACGGCGAATGTCCCGCCTGCGGAACCGTCGTCCCCGTCGCGGACGTCCTCATCACGCCGGGCCCGGGACTCGACCCCGACCCGGCGGACCCGGTCAGCCGGGCGGTCCTGGAGCCCAAGAGGCTCCTGGAGCCGCTGGAGACCGATCAGGTATAACGATCATGTGTGACCGGTTGAAGTGAGAGCAGTGAGAGTGAAGGGGGGAGGGGCGCACGTGAATCGCCGCTGGGCCGTGCCGTCGCCCCGTCCTGTCGCCCTCACGCTCCTGCTGCTCCTGCTGTTCGACCTGCTGCTGCTCGACTCCGGCAGCCTCTTCACCACCGTCGCGCTCGCCGCGACCGCCGCCGCCGGCTCGGCCCTCGCCCTCTGCTCGGTCCTCGCCGCCCGCTCCGCGCCCGCCGTGCCGCCCACCCGGGTCCGTACGGCGATACGCGACCGGGCCCGGCGTACGGCCTTCCTGCCGCAACGCGACCCGGACGCGAAGGGCCGCAGCCGCCCGCGAGCACCCGGACACGCCCTCCCGGCGACCCCCGCGTAGACCACCCCGGTCCCCTGGCCCCGGGTGACCTCGCGTGCGTCGTCATGCCGTTCCACCTCTTCACCACGGCACGCACGGCACGACGAGACCCCCGGAGGGCTCCCACCCATGTCCGCTTTCATGTCCGATTTGATGTCCGTGTTCGCGGGGCTGGTCGAGCAGCTCGCCGATCTGCTCCAGCCGCTCTGCCACGCCTCCTCGGCCGCCGCCGCGATCGTCCTGTTCACCGCGCTCGTACGACTGCTCGTGCATCCCCTGTCCCGGGCCGCCGCCCGAGGCCAGCGCGCCCGGGCCGCGCTCCAGCCGAGAATCGCCGAGCTGCGCGAGAAGCACGGGAAGAACCAGGAGGCCCTGCAGAAGGCGGTGCTGGAACTCCACGCGGCGGAGAAGGTGTCGCCGCTCTCCGGCTGCCTGCCGGGACTGCTGCAACTGCCCGCGTTCTTCGTGCTCTACCACCTCTTCTCCAACTCGACCGTCGGCGGTCACGGCAACGGTCTGCTGTCCCATGCGCTGCTGGGTGCTCCGCTCGGCGGGCGGTGGAGCGACGTCCTCGCCGACGGCGGGTTCGGGAGCGGCGCCGGGCTGGTCTATCTGGCGCTGTTCGCGGTGGTCGCCGCCGTCGCCACCTTCAACTTCCGGCGCGCCCGGCGGACGACGGCGGCAGCGGTGCCGGTGGGGGTGCCGGGCGAGGGGGACCAGCAGGTGCCGGGGATGGGCGCGGTCACCAAGGTGATGCCGTACCTGTCGTACTTCACGCTGATCACCGTGGCCGTGGTGCCGCTGGCCGCCGCGCTGTACGTGGTGACCAGCACGACGTGGAGCGCGGTGGAGCGCGCCGTGCTGTACAGGTGAGGACCTCGGTGCCTACGGTCCAGTACATGAACAGGCTCTTGCCCGCTGCACGTTCATCTTGGAGGATCGACCAGTCCTCCGATGGCTGCACCCATCGGCCGGGCGACTGCTGTCAAGGGAGATGGTGACGACCATGAAGCTGCTGCGAGTCGGTACAGAGGGTGCGGAGCGGCCCGCGCTGCTCGACGCCGAGGGTGTCCTGCGGGACCTGACGGGGATCGTCGACGACATCGACGGGGCGCTGCTCGCCGACGCCGCGGCGCTCGGGCGGGTCCGGGCCGCCGCCGAGGCGGGGGAGCTGCCCGCGCTCGACGCGACCGGGCTGCGGATCGGGCCGCCGCTGGGGCGGATCGGGAAGGTCGTGTGCATCGGGCTCAACTACCACGACCACGCCCGCGAGACGGGGGCCGAGCCGCCGGCCGAGCCGGTCGTCTTCTTCAAGGCCGCGGACACGGTCGTGGGGCCGAACGACACCGTGCTGGTGCCGCGCGGGTCGGTGAAGACCGACTGGGAGGTGGAGCTGGCGGTGGTCATCGGGCGTACGGCCCGCTATGTGGCCGACGACGAGGATCCGCTGGCCTACGTCGCCGGGTACGCCGTCGCGCACGACGTGTCCGAGCGGGAGTTCCAGATCGAGCGGGGCGGGACCTGGGACAAGGGGAAGAACTGCGAGACGTTCAACCCGCTCGGGCCGTGGCTGGTGACGGCCGACGAGGTCGGCGACCCGCAGGACCTGTCGCTCAGGCTCTGGGTGAACGGCGAGCTGAAGCAGGACGGGACCACCGCCGAGCAGATCTTCCCGGTCGCCGAAGTCGTGCGCTACGTCAGCCGGTTCATGGTGCTGTACCCGGGTGATGTCATCAACACCGGGACTCCGGCGGGGGTGGCGCTGGGTGCGCCTGAGCCGAAGCCGTTCCTGCGGGCCGGGGATGTGGTGGAGCTGGAGATCGCGGGGCTCGGTCGTCAGCGGCAGGAGTTCAAGGACGCGTAGGCGCTCCGCTGCGAGGGTCGGGGAACTGCGCCGGTCGGTCGGCTGCGGGCCGGATGTGGCTGGTCGCGCAGTTCCTCCCCCAGTCTTCGACCGGGGGTACCCCCAGCGCCCCTGACGGGGCGCTGTAGTCGGCGGCGTTTACAGCTTCAGGAACTTCTCCAGTGCTTCCACCACGAGGCGGTGGTCCTGGAGTTGGGGGAGGCCCGAGACCGTCACCGAGCCGATGACGCCGGCGTTCTCCACGGTGATCGGGAAGGAGCCGCCGTGGGCCGCGTACTCGTCCGGGTCGAGGCGGGAGGACTCCTCGAAGGTCGTGCCCTTGGCGCGGCAGCGGGCGCCGACCAGGTAGGAGGCCGAGCCGTAGCGCTCGACGACGCGGCGCTTGCGGGTGATCCAGGCGTCGTTGTCGGGGGTGGAGCCGGGCAGGGCCGCGTGGAAGAGCTGCTGGCCGCCGCGGTGGATGTCGATGGCGACGGGGGCCTGCCGCTCCCGGGCCATCTCCACCAGCAGGGAGCCGAGCGCCCACGCGTCGTCGTAGGTGAACTGCCGGAACACCAGGCGGCGTTCCTGCTTCTCCAACTCCTCCACGGGCGGAGTGAGTTCGGGAGCGGTCCTCGGGGTGAGCTGCGGGTGGTGCATCAGAGGGTCACCGTCACCTTGTCTCGTGCCGAACGGCGGGCTGCTTCCAGGACGTCCAGGGCGGCGGCCGCCTCCAGCGCGGTCACCGGGTTGGGGCCCTCGCCCCGCAGGGCCCGGGCCACGGCCGCGTAGTACGCGGGGTAGTCGCCGGGGAGGGTGGGGACGGTACGGCCGCCGCCGGTGACCGGGGACTCCCCGGCGCCGATCCGGCCGTACAGCGACTCGGGCTCCTCGCCCCAGGCGGCCGAGGTGCCCGGGCGCTCGCCCTTGCGCAGGGCGTCCTCCTGCGGGTCCAGGCCGTACTTGACGTAACCGGCCTTCGAGCCCAGCACCCTGAAGCGCGGGCCGAGTTGGGCCGTCGTCGCCGAGGCGTAGAGGTGGGAGCGGACGCCGTTCGCGTGCGTGACGGCGATGAAGGTGTCGTCGTCCGTCTCGGCGCCGGCCCGGCGGATCACCGCCTCGGCGTACACCGCGGTGGCGGGGCCGAAGAGGACCAGGGCCTGGTCGACGACGTGGCTGCCGAGGTCGTAGAGGAGACCTCCGATCTCTGCCGGGTCGCCGGACTCGCGCCAGCCGCCCTTGGGCTGCGGACGCCAGCGCTCGAAGCGGGACTCGAAGCGCCAGGCGTCGCCGAGCTCGCCGTCCGCCAGCAGCTTGCGGAGCGTCAGGAAGTCGTTGTCCCAGCGGCGGTTCTGGAAGACCGAGAGCAGCAGACCGCGCTCCTCGGCGAGGGCGGCCAGCTCGCGCGCCTCGGCCGCGGTGCCGGCGACCGGCTTGTCGACCACGACCGGGAGGCCCGCCTTGAGTGCGGTCGTCGCCAGCGGGACGTGCGTCCGGTTCGGGGACGCGATGACGACCAGGTCGAGCTCGGCGGTCCGGTCGAACAGCTCCTCGGGGGTGGCGACCGTCCGGACGTCCGGGAACTCCGCCTCGGCCTGCGCCTGCCGCTCGGGGTTCGAGGTGACCACCGTGTCCAGGGCGAGGCCCTCGGCGGCGGCGATCAGGGGGGCGTGGAAGACGGATCCCGCGAGGCCGTAGCCGATGAGGCCGACGCGGAGGGGAGTGGCAGCAGCTGTCATGCGTCCTACTTTGGCAACGCTGTTGCCAAAGTGCAAGTGGGAGGGAGAATGAGTGGCGTGAACAGGACGAGGAGCGGGCGGCCGGGTGTGGCCGACGGGCGCGCGGGTGTGGCCGGCGGTCGGCCGGGTGTGGCCGGCGGTCGGCCCGGTGCGGGCGGCGGTCGGCCGGGGGCGGTCGGGGCGAACCTGCCGGCCATGCGCAGCCACAACAGCGCGCTGGTGCTGGACCTGCTGCGTACGGCGGGGGAGGACGGCATCAGCCGGCTCGAACTGGCCGAGCGGACCGGGCTCACCCCGCAGGCGGTCAGCAAGATCACCGCCCGGCTGCGGGAGGACGGCCTCGCCGTGGAGGCCGGGCGGCGCGCGTCCACCGGCGGCAAGCCGGCCACCGTGCTGCGGCTGGTGCCGGATGCCGGGCACGCGGTGGGGATCCAGCTCGACCGGGACGAACTGCGGGCGGTGCTCGTCGACCTCGACGGCACGGTGGTCGCGGAGCGGCAGGAGGCGGTGGACCTGGGGGCCGGGTCGGACGCCGTCCTCGGCGCGGTCGTGGAGCTGGCCGGGGAACTGGCCGAGCGCGGCGGCGACACCCTGCTCGGGGTCGGGGTCGGGGCGCCGGGGCCGCTCGACCACAGCCACGGGGTGCTGCACCGGGTCACCGGGTTCCCCGAGTGGGACGGCTTCCCGCTGCGGGACGCGCTCGCGGAGCGGCTCGGCGTGCCGGTCGTCGTCGACAAGGACAGCAACGCGGCGGCCCTCGGACTCGCCGTCGGCGGCGAGGGCGGCTCCTTCGCCTGCCTGCTCCTCGGTACGGGGCTGGGCGCCGGCCTGGTGATCGGCGACACCGTGCACCGGGGGGCGCGGACCGGGGCCGGGGAGTTCGGGCACCAGGTCGTCCAGCTCGACGGGCCGCCCTGCCACTGCGGCAACCGCGGCTGCATCGAGGCGCTGTGCCTGGCGGCGGTGGCCCGCGGCGACGTGGCCGAGGCGGCGCGCGTCCTCGGCGTCGGCGCCGCGAACCTGGCCGGCCTGCTCGACATCGACCTCGTGCTGCTCGGCGGCCGCACGATCGCCGCCGCGCCCGAGCCCTTCGTACGGGGGGTCGCCGCCGTCCTCGACGCCCACACCCGGCGGGAGGGCAGCCTGCGCACGGCCGTCCCCGTCCGCCTCGCTCCCGGCGGTGGCCGGGGCGTCGCGGAGGGCGCGGCCCAACTGCTCCTCGCCCCGCTGTTCGGTCGCGCCGACGGCTGACGAGGGAGAGGGACGGGGTGCGTTGTGAGCGCAGGTGGCGCAGTCCCCCCAGGGGCGCGGGGAACTGCGCGACCAGCCCCCACCGGCCCGCAGGTGCCCACCGGCCGTCCGGCACCGCCGAAATCCACCGTCGTGGTTGATCGCCGCCGCGGCGGGGTGAGGAAGAGCGACGGGGCGAGGAGGAGCGGTGGGTTCGGCGCGCAGGCGACGGTGAACCGGGTGCGGGGTGCGGGGTGCGGGGTGCGGGGTGCGGGGTGCGGGGTGCGGGGCGACGGCTGATCGGGCGGACTATTGGTTCGGGCGCGGAGTGGCGTTCGGCGGACCCCGCTTCCGGGCGGCAGAGTCACCTGTCCATGCGCATGCGACTGAGCACTCCCCTGTCCCTCTGCCTGGCCGCCGCAGCCGCCGTACTCGTCCCCGCCCCACTGGCGACGGCCGCCCCCGCCGTCGCCGAGGCGTCCTGCGCGGGCGCCGACCAGCAGGGCTTCCCCCTCACCACCCGCCTCCACGACGGCCCCTCGTCCTACGAGCCCGGCGGCGGCTTCGGCACCTGGTACCTCGACCTCACCAACACCACCGGCCGCACCTGCGCCGCCATCCACCCGGTCGTCGTCCTCGTCGACGACAAGAAGGCCCTCAAGCCGTCCCAGACCGAGCTGGAGTTCTACGACGGTCCGCGCACCCGGCCGGTCCCGCTGACGGAGACCGACGAGTCCGAGCTGGTCGGCGTCTTCGAGGGGACCGGCTTCCCGGGGCTCACCGTGGCGCCCGGGGCGACCGTCTCGGTCAAGGTGCGGCTCGCCGTCACCTCCGACGCGGTGCGCGACGGGGTCACGGCCAACGCGGCCGTCGTGCAGCGGCAGGGGTCGGACGGCGAGTGGGTCGGCGAGTCGAACGACTACCGCTTCGGCATCGGCGGCGAGGCACCGCCGCTGCCACCCGCGAGCGTCGCGCCCGCCGCCCCCGCCGTCCCCGCGGTCCCTTCCGGCGGCTCCTCGCAGGTCGTCCCGGAGACATCCCCGGAGACATCCCCGGGGGCATCCGCAGGGACCGGCCCCGACAGCAGCCCGGAGGCGAGCCCGGGAGCCACCCCCGAGGGCACCCCCGCCGCCTCCCCCGGCGGCAGCGCCCCGCCCCGCACCGACGAGGCCGGCGGAAACCGGGACGGCCGCCGCGAAGGCCGGGACGGCCGGGAGGCCTGGGACCGTCGCAGGGAGGCCTGGGAGAACCGGGGCGCCTGGGGGGCAGGGGGACCCTGGGAGGCCGGGGAGCGCGCCCGCGAACTGGCCCGCACCGGCCTCGGCCTGGCCCACGGGCTGTTCACGGCCTCCGCCGCCCTCCTCGCCGTAGGGGCGAGCGCCTTCCTGCTGGCCCGCCGGCGGCGGTGACCGCGGTCGTGTGACAGCGGTGACCGCGGTCGGGCGCCGACGGTGCCCCCTGTCCGGCCGTACGGGCCCCGTCTGCGACGATCCCTGCGTGGACTACCCGAACGACCAGGCCCCCGGTGCCCCCGTCCGCTCCGGCATCCCGGAGCACGGCCGCATCCCGAAGTACTACGCGGTGAAGGCGCGGATCGATCAGCTCGTCGGCGCGCTGGGGGAGGGCAGCGTCATCCCCACCGAGCGCGACCTTTCGGAGGAGTACGGGGTCGCCCGCGAGACCGTCCGGCAGGCGCTGCGCGAGCTGGTGCTGGAGGGCAAGCTGCGCCGGCAGGGCCGCGGCACGGTCGTCGCGGGGCCCAAGCTGGAGCAGCCGCTCTCCCTCGCCAGCTACACCGAAGGCGTACGGCGGCAGGGCCGCACCCCCGGCCGGAGCCTCGTCACCCTCGACCGGTTCCCCTGCCCGGCCGCCCTCGCCGCCGAGACCGGCCTGGAGCGCGGCGAACCCGTCTGGCACCTGGAGCGCGTGCTGCTCGCCGACGACGAGCGGGTCGGCCTGGAGAGCACGTACGTCGCCGTCGCCCGGGTCCCGCACCTCGACACCGACTTCCACCCCGACTCCTCCTTCTACGGCTACCTGCACGACAAGGGCATCGCCTTCGGGGACGCCGACGAACGCATCGAGACCGTGCTGGCCACCCCGCGCGAGGCCCTCCTGATCGGCACCCCGCCGGCCCTTCCCATGCTGCTGATCCACCGGGTGTCACGGGACACCGGGGGACGGCCGCTGGAGCGGGTGCGGTCGCTGTACCGGGGGGACCGGTTCTCGTTCTCGGCCCACCTCGGCGGCGGATAACGGCCGATTTCACCCGCTTCTGATCGCGCTCGGATGTCACGAAAGGATAACGGGTCTAGCCCAAACGTGATGACCAGTTCACGCTCTCGTTGTCAGCCGGACCTTTCCGGTTCCCCAGTCGCGAGGAGCGTGGCCGTCGTGAGAGTGACAGTCGTCGGAGCAGGCGTGGTGGGCACCATGCACGCCTGGCAGGCAATGGAACGCGGCCACGAGGTCGTGCAGATCGAGCGCGAGGCCGAGGCCCGCGGCGCCTCGCTGCGCAACTTCGGGCAGATCTGGGTGAGCGGGCGCGCGGGCGGAACGGAGCTCGAAACCGCCCTGCGGGCAAGGGAGTTGTGGGAGGAGATCGGTGGCCGGGTGCCCGCGCTCGGCTTCCGGGCCAACGGGTCGCTGACCCCGGTGCGAGGCGCGTACGAACTCGCCGTCGCCGAGGCCGCCGTGGCCCGCGACGACGCGGCCGCCCGCGGCCACAAGCTGCTGACCCCCGCCGAGGCCCGCGCCCTCAACCCCGCCCTGCGCGGAGCCTTCGACGCGGCCCTCTACTGCGAACGGGACGCGGCCGTCGAACCCCGCACCGCCCAGCTCGCCCTCCGCGCCGAGCTGCTCAAGTCCCCGAACTACACCTTCCTGCCGGGCCGGGAGGTCCGCGAGGTGACCGGCGCGGGCACGGTCCGCGACGACCACGGCGACGTCCACCGGGCCGACGCCGTCGTCCTGTGCACCGGCGCCTGGCTCGGCGGCCTGGTCCGCGAACTGGCCGGGCCCGACCTGCCGGTACGCCGCGTCCGCCTCCAGATGATGCAGACCGACCCGCTCGGCGAAGCGCTCCCCACCTCGGTCGCCGACGCCGACAGCTTCCGCTACTACCCGGCGTACGCCTCCCCGGCCCTGGACGAGCTCAACGCCCGCCTGCCGCAGGCGCCCACCGCGCGGGAGCACCGCATGCAACTGCTCATGGTGCAGCGCGCCGACGGCGGCCTCACCATCGGCGACACCCACGAGTACGAGCACCCCTTCGCCTTCGACACCGTCGAGGAGCCGTACGAGCACCTCACCGGCGTCGTCGAGGCCCTCCTCGGCCGGCCGCTGCCGCGCGTCCGGCACCGCTGGGCCGGGGTGTACGCCCAGTGCACCGACCCCTCGCGGGTCGTGCACCGGCAGCAGGTGGCCGACGGGGTGTGGCTGGTCACCGGGCCCGGCGGGCGCGGCATGACCTGCTCGCCCGCGATAGCCGAACAGACCGCACAGCAGTTGGGCTGGTGACCACAGATGACCACGAACAAGACCGACGGCATCCGGCTCGTCGTGCTCGACATGGCCGGTACGACCGTCGCGGACGGCGGCCTCGTCGAGCAGGCGTTCACCGCTGCCGCCCGCCACCTGGGTGCCGACCCCGACCGGATGATCGACTACGTCCGCGCCACCATGGGCGAGTCCAAGATCTCCGTCTTCCGGCACCTGTTCGGGGAGGAGGGCCTGGCCCAGGAGGCCAACAAGGCCTTCGAGGCGGCCTACGCCGAACTCGTCGACGGGGGCAGGGTCGAGGCGCTGCCCGGGGCGCGCGAGACCATCGAGGAACTGCGGCGGCAGGGCCGTACGGTCGTGCTGACCACCGGTTTCGCCCGCGCGACCCAGGACGCGATCCTCGCCGCCCTCGGCTGGCGGGACCTGGTCCCGCTCACCCTGTGCCCGGCCGACGCCGGGGGCCGCGGGCGGCCCTACCCCGACATGGTCCTGACGGCGTTCCTGCGGACGCGGGCCGCCGACGGGGTCGGGCAGGTCGCCGTCGTCGGCGACACCTCGTACGACATGCTCAGCGGGGTGCGCGCGGGGGCGGGGCTGGTCGCCGGCGTCCTGACCGGGGCGCACGACGCGGATGCCCTGCGGGCGGCCGGGGCGCACCGGGTGCTGGCGTCGGTGGCCGACCTGCCGGGAGCGCTCGCATGAGCAGCGGGACCGGCGGTGGGATCAGCGGCGGCACCAGCGGCGGTATCCGGTTCGAGTCGGTGAGCGTCGCCTACGACGGGAACGCCGGCAGCCTCGCTCTCGAATCCCTCGACCTCACCGTCGGGCCCGGCGAGGTGATGGCCCTGCTCGGGCCGTCCGGCTCCGGCAAGACCACCGCGCTGCGGGCGGTCGCCGGGTTCGTACGGCCCGTCTCCGGGCGGGTGTTCCTCGGCGACCGGGACGTCACCGACCTGCCGCCCCACCGGCGGGGGATCGGGATGGTGGTGCAGCAGTACGCGCTGTTCCCGCACATGCGGGTCGCCGACAACGTGGCCTTCGGGCTGCGGGCGCGCAGGACGGCCAAGGACGAGATCCGGGAACGGGTCGCCGAGGCCCTGGAGATGACCGGGATGGCGGCGTACGCGCGCCGCTATCCGCGGGAGCTGTCCGGCGGCCAGCAGCAACGGGTGGCCATCGCGCGGGCGTTGGCCATCCGGCCCGGCGTACTCCTCCTCGACGAACCGCTGTCGGCGCTGGACGCGCAGCTGCGGTCCGGGATGCTGGCGGAACTGGCCCGGTTGCACCGGGAGTTGCCGGACGTGTCCATCCTGTACGTCACCCACGACCAGGTCGAGGCGCTGACGCTGGCCGACCGGATCGCCGTCATGGACAGGGCGCGGCTACGGGCGTGCGGGACGCCGACGGAGCTCTACCGGGCGCCGGCCGACGAGTTCACGGCGTCCTTCGTGGGCGGGGCGAACCTGCTGCCGGTGACCGTGGGGGCGGGGGGTGTCGACTTCGCGGGGGTCGGGGTGAAGGTGGACACGGCGGGGGCCGTGTCCGGGGCCCGGGCGACCTTGTGCGTACGGCCGCACCTGGTGGGGCTGGGGCAGGGGCCCAACCAGCTTGTGGGTGTCGTGAAGGACATCCAGTGGCGGGGGGCCACGCATCGGCTGTACGTCGAGGTGGGCGGGCATGAGGTGATGGCCGATCTGCGGGAGTTGCGGGATCCGCCGGGGTTCGGGGACGACGTGGCGTTGCACTTCGCGCCGGAGGACGCGGTGTTGCTGCCTGCGGGGGTTGGCCGTGGGTGAGGTTGTGACTCGGCCGCGGGCCGGTGGGGGGCGTTCGCGCAGTTCCCCGCGCCCCTTTAGGTGGGCGGTGGTGCCGCCTGTTGCATTGCTTGCCGTCTTCTTTCTCTATCCGCTCGCCCTCGTCGTCCAGCAGTCCGTGCACCCCGATACCGGTGGGACCTCGTTCCAGCCGTATGTCGACGTGTTCGGCTCGGAGTCGTTCCGTAACGCGCTGTGGACCACCGTGTGGATCGCCGTCTCCTCCACCGCCGGATGCATGGTCCTCGGGTTCGGGCTCGCGCTGGTCATCGCGTTCGTGCCGTTTCCCGGGGCGAAGGGGGTGGCGCGGTTCGTCGACGTCTACCTCTCCTTCCCGTCGTTCCTCATCACGCTCGCGCTGCTCTTCATCTACGGCACGACCGGGATCGTCGGGTCGTTCCAGTTCCTGACCACGCCCTGGGGGGTGCTGCTCGCCGAGGTCACCTACTTCACGCCGTTCGTGATGCGGCCGCTGCTCGCCGCGTTCTCGCAGGTGGACACCGCGCAGATCGAGGCGGCGTCGAGTCTCGGGGCGCGGGCGCCGCGGATCGTGGCGCGGGTGATCCTGCCGGAGGTGCTGCCCGCGCTGGCGGCCGGCGGGAGTCTGGTGCTGGTGCTCTGCCTGAACGAGTTCGGGATCGTGCTCTTCACGGGGGCCAAGGGCGTGACCACCCTGCCGATGCTCGTCTACAGCAAGGCGATCCTGGAGTCCGACTACCCGGGCGCCTGTGTCGTCGCCGTCGTCAACGTCCTGATCTCCGTGGGTCTCTACGGCCTCTACCGGGTGGTGAGCCGTCGTGCTGGTGCATAGCCGCGGGGCCAGGTGGGCGGTGTGGGCGGTGTTCGTCGTCCTCTTCGTGCCGCTCTTCGCCCTGCCCCTCCTCGTCGTCCTCGGCGCCTCCTTCGCCACCCACTGGTCCGGCGTGCTGCCCTCGGGGGCGACGGTGGCCAACTTCCGGTCCGCCACCCGCGGCGACGCCCTGGAGGCGCTCACCACCAGCCTCGTCACGGCCGTCACCGCGAGTCTGCTCGCGCTGGCCGTCGGCACCTGGGCCGCGCTCGCCGCGGCCGGGCTGGGGAAGCGGCAACGGCGGGTCGTCGACGCCCTGTTCGTGCTGCCGGTCGCCGTGCCGTCGGTCGTGGTCGGGCTGTCGCTGCTGGTGGCCTTCTCCAGGCCGCCGATGCTGCTCAACGGCACCCGGTGGATCGTGATCCTCGCCCACACCGTGCTGGTGACGGCCTTCGCCTACCAGTCCGTGTCGGCCGCCATCACCCGTCTCGACCCCGCCTACGAGCAGGCCGCCGCCTCCCTCGGCGCCGGGCCGGCGTATGTGCTGTGGCGGGTCCGGCTGCCGCTGCTGCTGCCCTCGCTCACCGCCGCCGCGGGGCTCTGCTTCGCCCTCTCCATGGGTGAGCTGAGCGCCACGATGATGCTCTATCCGCCCGACTGGACCCCGCTTCCGGTCCTGATCTACTCGGCCACCGACCGCGGCGCCCTGTTCGCCGGCTCCGCGCTCGCGGTGGTCCTGATGACGGCGACCCTGCTCGTCCTGTTCGCCGTCTCCCGCGTCCGCAACAGAGCCTCGTACCGCTGATCCGTCGAAGCCCCTCCTCACATCCGCCTTCCCAGCCAGGAGTTCATCTCGCCATGCCCAGAACCATGTCCAGAAACACGCTCAAGATCGCCGTAGCCGTCTCCCTCCTCGCCACCCCGCTGCTCTCCGCCTGCGGCGGCTCCTCGGCCGCCGCCGACGAGAAGGCCGTCACCGTCTACAGCGCCGACGGTCTCAAGGGCGAGAACAACGACGGCTGGTACGACAAGGTCTTCGCCGACTTCACCAAGCAGACCGGCATCAAGGTCAAGTACGTCGAGGGCGGTTCCGGCGAGGTGGTGCAGCGGGCCCTGCGGGAGAAGAGTAACCCGCAGGCCGACGTGCTGGTCACGCTCCCGCCGTTCATCCAGCAGGCCGACAGCAAGGGGCTGTTGCAGAAGTACCGGCCCGAGGGATCGGCGCAGGTCGGCGGCGCCGACAAGGGCGCCGACGGCACCTGGACCTCCGTCGTCAACAACTACTTCGGCTTCGTCTACAACAAGAAGGAGCTGAAGCAGGCGCCCACGACGTGGGAGGAGCTGCTCGACGGCACGTACAAGAACAAGCTCCAGTACTCCACACCCGGTGTCGCCGGTGACGGAACCGCCGTGCTGATCAAGGCGATCCACGACTTCGGCGGCGAGAAGCAGGCGCTGGAGTACCTCGGCAAACTCCAGGCCAACAACGTCGGCCCGTCCGCCTCCACCGGCAAGCTCGCCCCCAAGGTCGACAAGGGCGAACTGCTGGTCGCCAACGGCGACGTCCAGATGAACTTCGCCCAGGCCAAGACCATGCCGAACCTCGGCATCTGGTTCCCGGCGGCCCAGGGCGGCAAGCCCACCACCTTCGCGCTGCCCTACGCGGCCGGCCTGCTCACCGGGGCCCCGCACACCGGGAACGGCAAGAAGCTCCTCGACTTCATGCTCGCGCGGAAGCAGCAGGAGGAGGTCAGCTCGATCGGCGGCGGGTTCACCGCCCGCACCGACGTCAAGGCCACCGACGCCAACGCCGCCGCGCTGACCGAACTCATGGACGGCGTCGACGTGTTCACGCCGGACTGGAACGACATCGACAAGAACCTGACGTCGTACGTGGACGCCTGGAAGTCCGCGACCGGCAGCTGAGCGCCCTCCGGACCACCGAGCACGACCGCGACGCCCCTGGCACCACCGGGGGCGTCGCCATGCCCGCGCGCCCCTCTCCCACGGAGGTCTCCGTGTCGTACGGAGCCTGACCGGCACCTTCGACTCCACCCTGGTCAGCCCCGCCCACCCGGTCACCGGCGGACGCACCGCCACCCTCACCCACACCGCCGACGTGCCCTCGCGGACCGAGACCGTCACCCTCCGGATCCCCGCCGGAGCGACCTCCGCCAGGGTCCGTTTCCGGTACACGGGCGGCAACAACCGGTACTGGGTGATCGACGGGGTCGGAGTCACGCAGTCCTGATTAGGCTGGGGGCGTCGGTACGCCGTGGTTCCGGCGCCCCCAGCTCAAGCAAGACCGCATGCACGCATCCGCACGCCAGGAGACGCACCACATGGCAGAGCGCAAGCCCATCGAGTCGTGGCTCACCGACATGGACGGGGTTCTCATCCACGAAGGGGTCCCGATCCCCGGAGCGGACGCCTTCCTGAAGAAGCTGCGGGAGTCCGGACGGCCCTTCCTGGTGCTCACCAACAACTCCATCTACACCGCCCGTGACCTGCACGCACGGCTGCGGCGGATGGGGCTCGACGTGCCGGTGGAGAACATCTGGACCTCGGCGCTGGCCACCGCCCAGTTCCTGCACGACCAGCGGCCCGGCGGCAGCGCCTTCGTCATCGGCGAGGCCGGCCTGACCACCGCCCTGCACGACGTCGGGTACATCCTCACCGACCACGAGCCCGACTTCGTCATCCTCGGCGAGACCCGCACCTACTCCTTCGAGGCACTGACCAAGGCCGTACGGCTGATCAACGACGGCGCCCGGTTCATCGCCACCAACCCCGACAACGTCGGCCCGTCCGTGGAGGGCGACCTGCCCGCCACCGGCTCGGTCGCCGCGCTGATCACCGCCGCGACCGGCAAGAAGCCGTACTTCGTCGGCAAGCCCAACCCGCTGATGATGAGGGCGGGCCTCAACGCGATCGGCGCCCACTCGGAGACCTCCGCGATGATCGGCGACCGCATGGACACCGACGTCCTCGCGGGCCTGGAGGCCGGGATGCGCACCTTCCTGGTGCTGTCCGGCGTCACCCAGCCGGACGACGTCGACCGCTACCCCTTCCGGCCCTCCGAGACCGTGGACTCGATCGCGGACCTCGTCGACCGGATCTGAACCGGTTCAGGACCCGAGACCACCCGTACGGAGCAAGAAGGCGCCCCCAGAGGATGCGGGGGCGCCCCGTGCGGGGGAGCCTCCAGATATCTGGAGGTTCACGATGGGCTCAATTCCCCTCACTCTCGGTGCCGGACTCCTGGTCTGTGCCGCCGGCCTCGCCCCGGCGGTCGCCCTCGCGGCGGACGGCCGGGGCGTCGCCGTGACCCCTGCTTCCCCGTCCGCCGGATCCGTGGTGGCGCTGCGGGCGAGCGGCTGCTCCGGTACGACCGGCACCGCCGTCTCGACGGCCTTCGTCTCGGACGCCCGCCTCGGCGGCACCGGCGGCGACCTGACCGGCCAGGCCCAGGTCCGCTCCACGGCCGGCGCCGGCACCTACACCGTGCAGGTCAGCTGCGGCGGCTCCGCCGTCACCGGCAGCGTCACCGTCGTACGGGAGTCCTCGGCGCAGCAGGACACGCCCGGCGTGCTGCCCGCCTCGCCATTCGCGCCCGTGCACGCGGGCGGCGGCGGCACCGCTCCGCTCGCCTCGGTGGACGCCCGCTCGGCCGGTCCCGGCACCGCGCAGGCGGTCACCGGTCTGGTTCTCGCCGCTTTCGCCGCGGTCGCCGTCGGACTGCTGAGCGCCCGCCGCCGGCACGGCTCGCGCTGAGGACGGGAGCACGATGTCCGACGACACCGAACGTTCCCCCGGCACCGGACGGCTGCTGACCGGGGTGGCCTGGGCGGTCCTGCTGCTCGGGCTGTGGCTGTGGGGCCGCGGGGTGACCGAGATACCCGACGCCGTGACGGGGCCCACCACGGGGGACGTGGCCGCCGTCGGCCGCCCGCCCTCGGATCCCGAACTCCCGCCCGCCGCCAAGCCGTTGGCCTCGGCCGTGCCCGAGCGCCTCGACATACCGGACCTGGGCGTGCAGGCCCCCGTGGTCGTCCGCGGCCTCGACGGGGACGGCGGGGTCGATCCGCCGCCCTTCGACCAGCCCGGCGTGGTCGGCTGGTACGGCTCCGGGACCGACCCCGGCGCGGCCGGCACCGCGGTCCTGGTCGGGCACGTCGACACCGAGACCCGGCCCGCCGTCTTCTACAAGATCAGCGCGATGCGCCCCGGCGAGACGATCCGCGTGGTCCGCGCCGACAACACGGTCGCCGAGTTCACCGTCGACGACGTCCGGGTCCTGCCCCGCGACCACTTCGACGCCCAACAGGCCTACGGCACGCGGGAGTCGGGCCGCGCCGAGCTCCGCCTGATCACCTGCGGCGGCACCTTCGACCGGACGACCGACAGCTACACGGCGAACGTGGTCGTCTCGGCGTACCTCACGGGCACCGCCGTATAGAACCGTGGCGCCGCACCCACCTGTCGCCCGGTCGACGGCCTGCTCCCCTGAGACCGCCGACCGGGCCGGTCCTCGACCGCGCGCGCTCGGGCTGCGGGAGTAGCCCGGCGTCAGGCGCGGGAGGCTGGGAAGGGCGGGCCGGTGTCCGGGCCGCCCGCAAGCGACTCTAGAGGGCAACCGGCGCCCGGGCCTAGGTTCGCGCCCGCCAAGCCTCCCGCCGTACCCCGCCGACTCGCCCGCCGACTCGCCCGTCAACGAGGGCTGTAACAGCTCACCGACAAGGGTTGGGCGATCTCGTGGCGAGTGCGGTGGGTATGTCACGATTGGGCTCTGGCCAAGTGCACCCAGGGGGGAATTGGATGTACGACAGCAGGGGGGCCCGCTCGGCGGCCCGAGCCGGGGCACTGGGGGCGGCGCTGCTGCTCGCCGGGTGCTCCTCGGGCGGCGGCGGAGCCGGGGACAAGCCGGCCGCGAGTCCGCAGGCGGCGATCACCCAACAGCCCAAGGAGGCCGACCCGTTCTGGGTGAACCCGGACTCCAACGCGGCCCGCCAGGTGAAGGCCTACGCGAAGGCGGGCAAGGACTCCGACGCCGAGCAGATCCGCAAGATAGCGGCACAGCCGACCGGCGAGTGGATCGGCCCGGAGAACCCGGAGCAGGAGGCGCGCGGCTTCACCGAGGCCGCCCAGAAGTCCGACCGCACGGCCCTCCTGGTCCTCTACGACATCCCGCACCGCGACTGCGGCCAGTACAGCCAGGGCGGCGCGGCCGACGGCGACGCCTACCGGGCGTGGATCGACGGGGTCGCCCGGGGCATCCAGGACCGTCCCGCCACGGTGATCCTCGAACCGGACGCCGTCCTGCACATGGTCGACGGCTGCACACAGTCCCAGTTCCAGGAGGAGCGCTACAGCCTCCTGAACTACGCGGTCGGCAAGCTCAAGTCCCTCAAGTCCACCAAGGTCTACCTGGACGCCGGCAACGCCGGCTGGGGCCACCCCGACCAGATCTACCGCCCCCTCCAGCAGGCGGGCATCGCCCAGGCGGACGGCTTCGCCGTCAACGTCTCCAACTTCTACTCCACCCAGGACTCCATCACCTACGGCAAGCAGCTCTCGGCAAAGGTCGGCAGCAAACACTTCGTCATCGACACCAGCCGAAACGGCAACGGCCCGTACGCAGGCGGCGATCCGGAGGAGCGCTGGTGCAACCCGCCGGGCCGGTCCCTGGGGGAGACCCCGACGACGAAGACGGCCGACCCCTCGGTCGACGCCTACCTGTGGGTCAAACGCCCCGGCGAATCCGACGGCACCTGCAAGGGCGGCCCCCAGGCAGGAAATTGGTGGCCCACCTACGCCTTGAAACTGGCGCAGGGATCAACCCCCTAGTGCTGTGACCGGGAAGGTTCGCCGGGCGGTCGTTCCGGCCGTTGTATGTGCGGCGACGTCCGCTCCTACAGCTGGGTGTGTGGACAAGCCTGTTGTCAGCCGGTGAAGCATCGCTCACAGCGCCGAACAGTTCACTGTTCGCAACATGCCTGGATGGCCCCGGCCCGGTGGCCAGGTGTCCGGTCAGCACCCGGAATGTCAGCCCGCACCCGCCGCCCGCGTCAAGCAGCTCGCTGGCAGCTCTCGGTGATGTGCTCGCGGGTGAGCGCGTCTGCCTGTACGCCGCTTTGACATGCGCGTCCGTGGTGTCGGTGTGCTGTCGGTGGTCTGTCGGCTGTCGGTGACGGTTGTCGCTGAGGCGTCGGCGCTTTGTCGGCGGGGTCTGGAACGTTCTGTGGAGGTCCTGCCGGGGGGCATCCGGCAGGCATGAACACGCGAGGAATCACTATGAGCACTCACGTCACGATCATCGGCGCAGGACTCGGCGGTCTCACACTCGCTCGTGTCCTGCACGTCCACGGAATCCCGTCCACGGTCTACGAGGCGGAGCCTTCCCCGACGGCGCGCACGCAGGGCGGGCTGCTCGACATCCGCGACTACAACGGCCAACTGGCCTTGCGGATCGCCGGTTTGATGGACGAGTTCCGCGGCATCGTCCTGGAGGGACGTCAGGCGATGCGGGTCCTGGACCGGGACGGGAAGATCCTCTTCGACCTGCCGGACGACGGTACGGGTGGCAGCCCCGAGGTCCTGCGTGGCGAGTTGCGGCAGATGCTGCTCGACTCGCTCCCGGCCGGCACTGTCCGATGGGGGCGCAAGGTCAGCGGTGTCCGTGCCCTCGGCGACGGCCGCCATGAGGTGGCCTTCGCCGACGGCGCCACCGTCACCACGAGCCTGCTGGTGGGCGCGGACGGCGCCTGGTCGAGGGTCCGGCCGTTGCTGTCCGATGCGGCCCCCGAGTACATCGGCATCTCGTTCGTCGAGACCTACCTGTTCGGCGGCGACACCCGGCACCCGGCCAACGCGAAGACCCTCGGCGCCGGAGCAACCATGGTGCTTGAGCCGGGAAAGGGAATCATGGCGCACCGGGAGCGCGACGGGAACTTCCACACCTGGGTGATGCTTGCCAGGCGGCAGGACTGGTTCACCGGCATCGACTTCACCAGTCCCCCCGCGGCCACCGCGCGGATCGTGCGGGAGTTCGATGGCTGGGCACCGGAGCTCACCGCGCTGATCACCGACGGTGAGACCGCACCGGTCCTGCGCACCCTCCATACCCTGCCCGTCGAGCACCGGTGGGACCGGGTGCCGGGGGTGACCCTGATAGGCGACGCCGCCCACCTCACGGGCCCGAACGGCGAAGGCGCCAACCTGGCCATGTACGACGGCGCCGAACTCGGCAAGGCCATCGCCGCACACCCCGACGACATCGAGACCGCGCTCACCGCATACGAGCAGGCCATGTTCCCCCGCAGCGCCGCATCCGCCGCTGAAGCCCCCGATCTCCACGAGATCCTGGGCGACGGCACACCCCACAACCTGATCACCAGGTTCGCCGGGAGCTGAGCGTTCTGACCGCAGGGGTTCGCCGGGTTGTTCAGGCAACTGCAGCGGTGAGGAGGCGTCCGCCCCAGCGGATGCCCTTCTCGCTGCGGATGCGGGTGCGTTCTCTGCGCTCGGCGGCCAGGACGTCGCGGTGGCGGGCGTCGGCGTTGCGCCACCGCAGGTAGGCGTGCAGGGCCCGCGTCTGCACGGGATGGTTGGGGTGGTGGGAGTTGGCGATGGTGAACTGCCGCAGCGGTCCGAAGTGGGCCTCAATCGGGTTGGCCCAGGACGCATAGGTCGGGGTGAAGCACAGGTTGACCTTGTTCTTCTTCGCCCAGCGACGGATGTCGGCGACTTCGTGGGCGGACAGGTTGTCCAGGATGAGACAGATCGGGGCGCCGTCGGGGCGGGCGGCCCGGATCGACTTCAGCGCGGCCAGAGTGTTCGCGGCACCCTTCTTGAGGCGGTTGACGCCCCAGAGGGTGTCGTCGCCGATCGGGTAGCACCCGTGGAAGTGGCGGACCCCGTGGGTGCGGTGGTAGGTCGCGGGATGCCGCTCGGGCCGGCCCTGCCCGGCCCGGCGGTGGGCCGGATACCGAGCGGCCCGAACTCGTCGAACGCAAAGACACGGTCCGGGAAACGCTCCAGCACCTCCTCGATGCGGTCCAGCTTGGCGTCGCGCTCCGGATCGGGCGATTCCTTCCACGTCCTGGTCCGCTGGAAGGTGACGCCGCGGCGGGCGAGCAGGCACCGTAACGCCTCGCGGCCGATCCGGATGACACGGCCGTGGACTTTCCGCGGGTAGACGGCGAGTTGTGTCCTCACCGGCCTGCACCAGCTTCGCGGTCACCGGCACCCGGTTCCCGCCGGCCGCGGCCAGCAGCATCACCGCGCGCCGGTAACGCACCGAACTGGTGCTGCCCCGGCGCACGATCTGCTGCAGCTTCCGCCCCTCCTGGTCGGTCAGTCTGCGCACACGGACAGGCTGTGCCACCAAACCCCCAGCAGTCGGACCGGACATCACCGCACATCCAACGGCCTGGACGAACGCCACAGAGAACCTTCCCGGTCAGAGCACCAGGGGCGCGGGGAACTGCGCGACCAGCCACAGCGCTCCCGCACCCGAAACCCGAACCCGCGGGAGCGCTAGGGCACCTTCACCCACTGCGCCTTGCTCGGCGTCCCCTGATCGTCATCCACGAAAATCATGTACCACCCCGAAGGAACCAGGTTCCGGTTCTCCGGCACGGTCACGGTGACCTTGTTCCCCGACGTCTTGAAGGCCAGCGCCACGCTCCGCTGGTCCACGTCCGTCACATGCGTGGTCGCACTCGGCCGTATCAACCGCACCTTCTTGACGGACGAAGCGTGCCGCGAGGTGAACGTCCCCGTCCCGCCCCGCGCGATCGTCTGCGGCCCCCCGCTCAGCGACGGCCGGGAGTCCCGGTACAGGTACGGCGGCGTGTAGATCTCGATCCGCTGCTCGAAGACCCCCGGCTTGGTGTCGGCCTTGTCCGCGAACAGCGGGTTGGAGCCGAAGAACATGACCCGCCCGTCCGGCAGCAGGATCGACCCGGAGTGGTAGTCGCGCCCCACCAGAGGATCGGCCACCCTCCGGAAGGAGTTCGTCGCGGTGTCGTAGATCCGCGCCTGCCTGATGTCCGAGGCGCCGCGCCCCCGGTAGTCCTCGGAGCCGCCGGACACCAGCACGCTGTCGTCCGGCAGTACCGAGATCTGCGGATACCGTGTCCCCTTCTCCAGCGAGGGGCCGTCGACGAACCTCGGGTTCGGGTCCTTCAGGTCGATCAGCCGCGTCCGCTTCGTGGACAGCGCGGACTCGCCGACCCCGCCACCCCCCACCACCAGGTACTTCTCGTCCTGCGCCGGCGGCAGCAGCACCGTCCCCGACGTCTCCAGCATGTTCGGGTCGCTGAGCCCGGGCAGCTTGGTGAACCCGTTGGTGTCGACGTCCCAGATGCCGGGGTCCCGGCCGACGTCGTCCGGTCCGTACCCGGCGTTGGAACCGGAGTAGAAGAGCTTGCCGTTCTCCAGCAGGAACAGCGCGGGGTAGGTCGGGAACTGGCGCTTGTACTTCGTGTACGTCCAGGTCTTCGTCGCCGGGTCGAAGACCTCGTTCTTGCCGGGCACCAGCTGCCCGATGTCGTCGAGCCCGGAGACACTGAGGATCTTCCCGTCGGACAGGGTCGTCAGCGTCGGATACCAGCGGGCCTCGTTCATCGGGTCGACCTTGATGTACTTCTCGGCGACCGGATCGAATTCGTAGGCGTTCTTGATGCCCTCGAAGTCCCGCTTGTCCATGCCGAGCTTGTTGGCGATGCCGTAGGTGTTGCGGGCGTCGGCGCCGGCCAGACCCTCGATGCTGTAGTTGTCCTGGGTGCCGGTCTCGTACTTCGTGCCCTGCCTGGGCGCCTCCACGACGACCCGGGCGTAACCGGGGTTGTTCCGCAGGAACCTGCCGGTCTTGCTGTCGAAGACCTTGGTCGCGCGCGGGATCAGCGCCGAGTCGTCGGAGACGAACGTCTTGCCGTTCTGCTTGCCGGTGAACCGGGTGCCCTTGGGCAGGGTCATCGGTTTGTCCGGGTTCTCGTTGTAGAGGATCATGACGCCGCCGGCCTTCTTGACGTCGCCCTTGAGCTTCTCGTACTGCTTGGTGCCGCCCGCGATCAGGATGTTGCCGTTGGCGAGCTGGGTGTGGCCGGTGCAGAACAGGTCGGCCGGGGTGGGCACCTTCCTGATCGTGCCCTTGACCGGGTCCCAGATCCGGCTGTCGTAGATCTTCGCGTCGAAGTTGTCCTGGTTGTTGCCCGAGCCCGCGACCAGCAGCACCTTTCCGGTGTGCAGGAGTACCGCGTGGATGGTGTCCTGGCGGTACTCCTTCGGGAACTCGATGATGTCCCAGTGCCCGTTCGAGGCCTTGTACTCCGGTCTGTTGATCTTGTACTGGTGGTACCGGTCGGTCCCGAAGCGGTACAGCCACGGCCCGTTCATGCCTGCCAGGGCGAGCACGACCACCGTGGTGATCGCGAGCCGGCGGGCCCGGCGACGGCCGGCGCTGTCGTTCATTCCTCACGACCTCCCGGCCCGCGGCGGGCGCCGAGCCCGCCGTGTCCGCCCGGTCCGCCGAGAGCGATCCGCAGGGTCTGCTCCACGGGGGTGCCGGCGGGCGGCGTCCAGGTCGGCCGCTGCTGCGGTGCGTGTCCCGCGGGCCGGTACCCGGCCGGCACCGCGTCCTCCGGCTCGGCCGACGGCTCGGGCGCCCTGCTCTCCGTCCGCAGGGTGTACTGCCAGGCGAGGATCGGGGCCGCCGTGATCAGCAGCGCCAGTGTCGCCCAGGTCAGCATCGCCGGCTGCGAGTGGCCGCCGAGGAAGCCGGCGGTGAGCGAGCCGCCGAAGACCAGGATGAAGAACCAGTGGATGCGGAAGGTCCCGAAGAGGGTGTCGGGGCTCGCCGACTCGCCCTTCGGGGTGACCACGAACTTGCTCCTGCGGCGCAGGACGGCGTCCATGAGCGAGCGGGCGTAGATGGGTGCGGAGAGGGCCGACATCACCATGCCGGCCACGCCGCCGGAGCCCTCCGGCTCGTGCGGGGAGACGTTGTGCCGGCGGTTCCAGATGTAGAGGCCGATCTGGAGCGCGGAGGCGTTGCCGTAGAGCATCAGCCACACGGCGGGGTCGATGTTCACGCCCGAGGCGCCCAGGCCCAGGAACAGCGCGCAGCTCAGCGCGGCCAGTATCCAGTTGAGGGCCGACATCGGGTAGAAGATGATCATCATCGTGTAGTTGAAGAGCTTGCCGGGACCGAGGCTGAACAGGCCCTTCCAGTACTGCTTGAGGATCGTCTCGTACGTGCCCCGGGACCAGCGCAGCTGCTGGGTGAAGAAGTCGGTCCAGGCGTTCGGGCCCTCGCCGACCGCGAGTACGTCCGGGGTGTAGACCGAGCGCCACTTCCTCCCCGTCGCCGGGTTCTTCGCGCGGTGCATCTCGAAGCCGGTCGCCATGTCCTCGGTGATCGAGTCGTACAGGCCGCCGATCTGCCTGATCGCCCTGATCCGTACGGCGTTGGAGGTGCCGACGAACATGGGGGCGCCGTAGCGGTTGCCGGCGCGCTGGATCAGGGCGTGGAAGAGGAACTGCTGGGACTCGGCGGCCTTGGTGACGAAGGTGTCGTAGTTGCCGTAGACCTGCGGGCCGATGACGAAGCCGACGTCCGGGTCGCGGAAGTAACCCAGCATCCGCTCCAGGTAGTTGGGGAGCGGGACGTGGTCGGTGTCGACGGAGGCGAAGAAGTCGTACTCGTCGCCGTGCGCCTCCAGCCAGGCGTTGTAGTTGCCGTGCTTGGTCTTCGCGCGGTGCGGGCCCTTCGGCCGGTTCCACTTCTCGACGCCCTTGCGGGTGAAGTGGTGCACGCCCAGGCGCGCGCAGACCTCCTTCACCTCCGGGTCGTCGCCCTCGTCGAGCAGCCAGACGTGCAGCAGGCCCCGGTGGCGCAGCCGGACGGCCGCCTCCAGGGTCCGGGTGACCATGTCGAGGGGTTCCTTGCCGGGCACGAACGTGGTGATGAAGGCGACCCGGGTGCCGGTCTCCGGGATCACCGGGACCGGGTCGCGGGCGACCAGGGTGGCGTGCGCGTTGGACAGCACGTTCATGCAGCGGAAGAACTCGATCAGGCCGATCGACACCAGCATCACGATGTCGAGGGCCGGGAGAAAGTCGTACGCCGGGTAGTCCCGCTGGGTCCAGTGCTCGGGCTGCAGCAGCCAGGCCAGCAGGACCAGCGAGAGCAGCGGGGCCGCGCCCAGCATCAGCGCGGCGCGCACGCGGTGCGGTTCCTGGGAGAGCAGCGAGCGGTACTGCACGGTGTACGGCCGGCCCGGGTCGGGCTGGGTGAGGGGGCCCGCGAGCCGGCTGTAGTGCTCGTAGTCGTATCTGGGCAGGGTCTTCTTTATGCGGCCCAGGGCGGCGGCGGTGCGGTGCGCGGGCACCCGGAGCTGTGTGGTCCGTGACGGGTCGTAGTCCTGTTCCTGCCGGGCGCCCATCGGCGTCGACGTCATGAGTCATCCCCCCACACGCAGATCAGCGCGTGTTTCATCGATCCCAGAGCCCGCTCGGATCCCCCTCGACCCTGCCGGGCGTCAATGGCGGTGCACAGTCTTCCCACAGAGAATGGACACGGACCGTGACCGTCCGGTTGCGTGGTGCCCCCCTCGGCACCGATTCACGATCGGGGCCCCTCAACCCCGCAGATCTGGCAACCGGCTATCTACCCCCCAAGTGCCGCGAAACACCGGCACTTTGGACATCCAGGGTTCTACGGTGCACGGCATGATCGCAAGAGCGAAACACGGTGTTTACCGGTCATAGGCGTTCATTGTGGAGCGTGTGGGGATTGTGTGGATCGGTCGTGTCGGTTGTTGACATAAAGGGGCAAGGGGCGGCAGAGAGTACCGAAGTCGCCTCGCGTGACCGACGGGGTATACGCCGGAAGGCCCCCCGCTGCTGCGGAGGGCCTTCCCGGTGTCTGTGCGCCGCCAGGGACTCGAACCCCGGACCCGCTGATTAAGAGTCAGCTGCTCTAACCAACTGAGCTAGCGGCGCCTGCTGACATCGAGAACTCTACCGGACGGCGAACCGTGCTCCCGACCATCGGCCACCAGGGCGATCCCCGTCCGCCCTCTGCCGTACATCATTCGGACCGTCAGCATGCGCACCGGGGCCACAGTTGGGAAACTGATCAACGTGCACAGTCCCGGACATATCAACATGAAGTGTGAGGGGAATCGCATGGCGGCCCCGGTCTTCGAGGAATTCGACCCCACGACCACCTGCGAATGCCCCGGATGCGTCCACTGGCGGCGGGTGAGCCCCTCCCCGCTGCCCGGCCGCTTCGGCGGGCACCCGGCGGCGCGCAGCGTCCTGGTCGTGGCCGCCGCGTCCGCCGCCCTCGCCGCGGGCGCCCCGGCCGCCGCCGCCCACAGCGCCCCGCCCGCCCCGCACCGGTCCGCCGCTCCGGTGGACCCCGAGCCCCAGACCCCGCAGGGCACCAAGTCCCCCCTGCATGGGCCGGACGGCAAGCCCGTCAAGGGCCCGGTCACCACGCCGCCCATCACCCGCACGCAGATCATCAACCGGGCCAAGACCTGGGTCACCGCCAAGGTGCCGTACAGCATGACCCTCTACTGGACGGACGGATACCGGCAGGACTGCTCCGGCTACGTCTCCATGGCCTGGGGGCTGACCGGCAACGAGTGGACCGGCAGCCTCGACCAGTTCGGCACGAAGATCACCAAGGAGGAGCTCCAGCCCGGCGACATGCTGCTCTTCCACAACCCGGACGACCCCGAGAAGGGCTCCCACGTCGTGCTCTTCGGCGGCTGGACGGACTACACGCACACCTCCTACACGGTGTACGAGCAGACGCCCCCGCACGCCCGCAGCCAGGCCACGCCCTACGCCTACTGGACCAACTCCGCCAAGTACGTCCCCTACCGCTACAAGGGCCTGATCGCGGACCCGGCCACGCCCGGCGCCCAGGCCGCGAAGACGTCGGTGCCGTATCCGGGGGCGGCCTACTTCGGGCCCGGCGCCCACAACAAGTACGTCACCCTCCTCGGACAGCTGCTGGTCGCCCGGGGGGCCGGCGGCTACTACGCCAAGGGCCCGGGGCCGGTCTGGGGCACCGCGGACCAGCGGGCCACCCAGGCCTTCCAGAAGGCCCAGGGCTGGACCGGCGCCGCCGCCGACGGCCTGCCGGGACCGGGCACCTGGGAACTCCTCGCCACCGGCAGGGGCAGGAACATCAAGTCCGCCACCACGGCCCCGTCCGCCCCCGCCTCGCACGGGGTCCCGGGCTACCCGGGCAAGAACTTCTTCCGCCCGGGCGCCGCCAACGACTATGTCACCCGGCTCGGCGGACAGCTGGTCAAGAAGGGGTACGGCCGTTTCTACCCCGCCGGCCCGCACGCCGCCTGGGGCGAGGCGGACCGCAGGGCCGTCGAGGCGTTCCAGCGCGCCCAGGGCTGGCGCGGCGGCGCGGCCGACGGCTACCCGGGGCCGGAGACCTGGCGCCGCCTGTTCCTGTGACGGTCCCGATCCCGACCCCGATCCCCCTGAGGATCACCTGAAGCATCTGGCGCGGAGGCTGGAGGCAGGCATGAGTACGACCACCGAACACACCCCTGACTCGGACGGGCCCCCGGACGGCGGGCCGCCCACCCGTCCGGCTCCCCGGCTCATCCAGAACGAGATCACCACCGAGATCCCCGTCCACCTGCTCTTCCGCGACGACCCCGACCCGGTGTCGGTGCCGCTGCGGCCCGCCGTGGTCGGCCGCCGGCAGGGCACCGGCGAACAGCCCCGGCTGCGCCGCCCGCTCCCGGCCAAGCCCCGGCCGGCCGCCGCCGTCGACCCCGACCTGGTGGAGCGTCCGGCCCGGGTGCTGCCCGGCGCGGCCGGCGTGTGCGCCGGGCTCGGCGGAGTGGCCGGGGGGCTCACCACCTCCTGGTGGGCGGGGGTGCTGCCGCCGCTCGCGGCGCACGCGCTGCACCTGCCGGCGTACGGAGGCGCGGGGCTGGGCCCGGCGCAGTGGGCGGCGTACGCCGCGGCCGGTGCGCTCGGCCTCGCCGGTTTCGGCGGGCTCGCGCGCGGGACGACCGGGCGGGCCTGGGTGCTCGGACTGTTCGGCCGCTACCGGGGGACGGTACGGCGCACCGGCCTGCTCTGGGTCAACCCGCTGCTGCTGCGCCGCCGGGCCGACGTCCGGCTGCGGCACTGGCGCAGCGAGGAGATGCCGGCCGCGGACGGCAACGGGGTCGCGCTCCGGGTCGTCGTCCTGGTGGTGTGGCGGGTGCGGGACACCGCGCGGGCGGTGCTCGGCGTCGAGGACCACGAGACGTATCTGCGCGAGTGCGTGGAGGCCGCGCTGGCCCGGGTGCCGGTGGAGCCGCCGGGCACCGCCCGGGGTTCGGTGGAGATGGCCACCGACGCGCTGACCCGGCTGGTCTCGGCGGACGCGGGGGGCATCGGCCTGGAGGTGTTCTCCGTGCAGCCGGTCCGCGTGGAGTACGCCCCGGAGGTCGCCGGCGCCATGCAGCGGCGCCGGATCGCCGCGCTCGACGCCCGGCAGCGGGCCACCATGCTCACCTCGGTGGTGGACTCGGTCGAGGACACGGTGACCCGGCTGACCATGCGCGGACTCGTCGAGCTCGACGACTACGAACGCAAGGTGCTGGTGCGGGACCTGACGGTGGCCTTCTGTTCGGGGCGCACCGAGGCCATGCCGTGACGGGTACCCCTTTTGGTATGGACATGTTCAACAGGCGGCAATAATCTGGGGCTTGGTCTAGACCTGCACGGCTCAGTGAACCTCCCCCACGTTCTCCAGGAGCGGCAGCATGCGTAAACGGACCAAGGTGTCGGCCGTCGTGCTCGGTGTGGCGACCGCCGGAGCCTTCGCACTCTCCACCGGCGGCGCCAGCGGGCACGGCTACACCGACCTCCCCATCAGCCGGCAGAAGCTCTGTGCCAACGGCACGGTGCCGAACTGCGGCGACATCCAGTACGAGCCGCAGAGCGTCGAGGGGCCGAAGGGCTTCCCGGCGGCCGGTCCCGCAGACGGCCAGATCTGCAACGGCGGGCTGAGCAGGTTCGCCCAGCTCAGCTCGCCGGCCACACCGTCGGGCGGCGCCTGGCCGACCACGAAGGTGACCGG
Source organism: Streptomyces sp. NPDC048291 (assembly GCF_043201715.1). Classification (NCBI taxonomy): domain Bacteria; kingdom Bacillati; phylum Actinomycetota; class Actinomycetes; order Kitasatosporales; family Streptomycetaceae; genus Streptomyces; species Streptomyces sp. NPDC048291. The sequence continues at coordinate 581,959 of NZ_JBICZC010000002.1, read as the reverse complement.
CGGCCAGACGTACACGTTCCGCTGGCAGTTCACGGCGATGCACGCCACGACCGACTTCAAGTACTACGTCACCAAGCAGGGCTGGAACCAGAACCACGCCCTCGCCCGTTCGGACCTCAACACCACCCCGTTCCTCACCGTCCCCTACAACGGCCAGCGCCCGCCGGCCACCCTCAGCCACAGCGGCACCCTGCCGTCCGGGCTGAGCGGTCACCACGTGATCCTGGCGGTCTGGACGATCGCCGACACGGGCAACGCGTTCTACGCCTGCTCGGACGTCACGTTCTGACCTGCGTCGTTCGACAAGCGGGTAACACCCGGCCGATCTGAGCTTCGCTTGAGGACCCGCCTCGGGCCGCGGGGGTACGTTCCCGCCACACCGGTCAGTCGGACCGGTGTTCGGAGGCGGGGGACCCTCATGGACCTGATGGAAGCGTTCTTCTACATCCTTCCCGGCATCTTCGTCGTCATCGGCGTGCTCGGGTTGGTCAGGACGCTGCGGCGGTCGAGCGAGATCAGCCGGACGTGGCGTCACGGGCGTACCGCCGAGGCGCGCTGTCTGCGGTCGTACACGAGGACCAGCGGCGGTGCGGGGGACACGTCCGTGACGACCACGCTGCACCATGTCTACGAGTTCACGACGGCCGAGGGGCGGGTCGTCCGCTTCGACGAGGCGAGCGGGCGGTCGATCGTGGTCGAGGGCGACTTCGTGACCGTGTACTACCTGCCGGAGCGCCCCGAGGGGGCGACGTCGCAGCCGCCCGCGCAGGGGAAGCTGGCGGTGGGGACCGGGTGCACGGTGGCGTTCTTCGCGGTGTTCATCGGGTTCGCGCTGTTCTTCATGGTGACGGCGCACTTCTTCTTCTCGGCGGCGGACGGGATTGGTGCGCCGTGAGTGGGGCGATCGGCGGGTGGGGCGGTGCGGGCTTCGTCGTGGCTGGTCGCGCAGTTCCCCGCGCCCCTAGGGTGTTGATCTGACGGGGTGTCAATTAATCTGCTTCTCCATGGCCGTCGAGGGACGCACCGTCGCTGAAGCTGTTGCCGCCAGGTGGGGGGACCACCGGCCCGGGTTGTGGTTCGAGGAGCGGGTGCTGACGCACCACCAGGTGGCCGCCGGGGCCGCTGCCCGGGCTGCGCTGTTCGCCGATCTGCTTCCTGCGGGTGCCGTGCCGCATGTCGGGGTGCTGCTCGACAACACCCCCGAGTTCCCGCTCTGGCTGGGGGCCGCCGCGCTCGCCGGGGCCGCCGTCGCGGGGGTCAATCCGACCCGCCGGGGGGCCGAGCTGGCCCGGGACATCCTGCACACCGAGTGCCCGGTGCTCGTCACCGAGCGGGCCCACCTGCGGCTGCTCGCCGGGCTCGAACTGCCCGGCGTCCGCCTCCTCGTCACCGACGAACCGGAGTACGGTGCCCTGCTCGCCCCCTACCTCGGCGCCGTACCGGACGCCTCCAGGGCCGCGCCCGCCGACCGGATCCTGCTCTACTTCACCTCCGGGTCCACCGGCGCTCCGAAGGCCGCCCTCTGCTCCCAGGGGCGGCTGGTCGCCGCCGGGCGGTCGCTCGCCGGACAGTTCGGGGTCCGCCCCGACGACGTGCACTACGTCTGCATGCCGATGTTCCACGGCAACGCGGTGATCGCGGACTGGGCGCCCGCGCTGGTGGCGGGCGCCGGGGTGGCGCTGCGGCGGCGGTTCTCGGCGTCCGGGTTCCTCTGCGACGTGCGGCGCTACCGGGCCACCTACTTCACCTACGTCGGGCGCGCGGTGCAGTACGTGCTCGCCACCGAGCCGCGGCCCGACGACCGGGACAACCCGCTGCGGCTCGGGTTCGGGACGGAGGCCGGGGCCGTGGACGCGGCGGCCTTCGAGGAGCGGTTCGGGGTGCGGCTGGTCGAGGGGTACGGCTCCTCGGAGGGCGGAGCGGCGATCCAGTGGTCGCCGGGGACGCCGGCCGGGGCGGTGGGGCGGGCGGCGCCGGGGCTCGTCGTGCTCGACCAGGAGTCGGGCGAGGAGTGCCCGCCCGCCGTCTTCGACTCCGGGGGACGGCTGCTGAACGGGGAGGCGGCGATAGGGGAGTTGGTGAACCGCGCGCCGAACCCGTTCGAGGGGTACTGGCGGAACGCGGCGGCGGAGGCCGAGCGACGCAGGGGCGGCTGGTACTGGACCGGGGACCTCTTCTACCGGGACGCCGAGGGCTACCTGTACTTCGCGGGGCGTACCGACGACCGGATCCGGGTCGACGGGGAGAACCTGGCCGCCGCGGTGATCGAGAACATCGTGGCCCGGTACGAGGGCGCGGAGGCCGTCGCCGTCTACGGGGTCCCGGACCCGGTGACCGGGGACCAGGTGATGGTGACCGTCGCGGGCCGGTTCGACCCGCTGGACTTCGCCGAGTTCCTGCTGGCCCAGCCCGACCTGGGGACGAAGATGGCGCCCCGGTTCGTGCGGGTGGTCGAGCGGATGCCGGTGACGGCGACCAACAAGATCCAGCGGGCGGCCCTGCGCAGGGAGGGCGTGCGGTGCGCCGACCCGGTGTGGTGGAGACCGCCGGGGGAGCGGACGTACCGCCTGCTGACCTCGGTGGACGTTGTGCCCGAAAGGCCGTTCACACGTGGACACCTGGGTAATTGACCCCGTGCCGGCGTGCCCGGAAATCGGCATGGACCGCCACCCGAGAGGAGCCGTCGACATGGCCCACCACGTCTCCGGCCTGGGCACCAGCCCCACGAGCGTGGACCCCAGGAGCCGCATCACCGACATCATGGAACCAGCGGGAGCCGGTCAGGGACCGCGAGCTCTTCCTGGACAAGTTCCCGAACGGCCGCAACCTCACCCTTCCCCTGCCTGGGGGAACCGCACTGGGGCGCGCAGGGTCCGGCAACCGCCCATAAAAAGATGACCTGGGATGGTGAAATCCCAGGTCATCACAGGTGCGCCGCCAGGGACTCGAACCCCGGACCCGCTGATTAAGAGTCAGCTGCTCTAACCAACTGAGCTAGCGGCGCATGACTCCCGCCGACCGCCTGAAGTGTGTCTCCCGCGGCTGGCGACGAAGAAAATACTACCTGGTCCGACGGCGTGCTTCCGACCACCGCCGGACCGGTCCCCGGATCGCCTAGATCGCCAGGGAGAGCAGCAGCGGAGCCGCGCCGCGGTTCAGGGTGTCGGCGGCCTGGCGGAGCCGGTGCGCGTGCTCGACCGGCAGGGACAGGGCGAGGCAGCCCACGGCCGACCCGGCGGTGATCGGCACCGCCGCGCACACCGTGCCGATGGCGTACTCCTGGAGGTCCAGGACGGGGACCGTCGGCGGCTGCGCCTCCAGCCGGGAGAGCAGCAGCTTGTCGCTGGTGATGGTGCGCGAGGTGAGGCGGGCCATCTTGTGCCGGGAGAGGTGGTCGCGGCGGGCGTTGTGGTCGAGCTGGGTGAGCAGGCTCTTGCCGATCGCGGTGGCGTGCGCGGAGGAGCGGAAGTCCACCCACTCGTTGACCGCGGGGGTGGCCGGGCCGTCCGCGTACTGGCCGATCCGCACCTCGCCGTCGACGTACCGGCTGAGGTAGACGGCGGCGCCGACCGAGTCGCGCAGCCGGTCGAGGGTCTGCTGGAGCTGCTCGCCGAGGGCCTGCTCCCGCTCGTGCGCGGAGCCGAGCCGGCGCAGGGTCTCGCCGGTCACGTAGGCGCCGTCGGCGACCTGCTCGACGTAGCCCTCGCGGCGCAGCATGCGCAGCAGCGCGGTCAGCCGCTCGGGGCCCAGGCCGGTCCTGCGGGCCAGCTCGGTGTCGGTGACGCCGGTGGCGTGCCCCGCCACCGTCTCCAGGACCCGAAGGGCGTCCTGGGCGGAGTGGTACGGGGCGGTCGGCTCGTGCATCAGCGCCACGGTGGTCCCCCTGCGCTCGCTCGGCGATGCTGCTTCGGCAGCACTGCTTGGGCCGCGATCCGGACAACGGATCCTCTCCACGATAACGGGCAAGCACCCGAAACGGAGGGGGTGTTGGCGAGATTCCAGTCCCCTCAACTGCGGAAAAGACCCTTTGGCATATGTCAGCGGAATGCCCCGCGGTCCGGGCGACCCGCCGGACCTCGGGTGATCGAGCGTTCACTTCCTGTAGTCGTGGCACGGTGCGGGGAAACTTTTACGGTGTCGGCGGTGGAAATATCTACAGCACCGCGCTGAGGAACTCCCGGGTCCGCTCCTGCTCGGGCTCGCTGAAGATCCGCTCCGGCGGGCCCGCCTCGATGATCCGGCCCGCGTCGAACATCAGCACCTGGTCGGAGATGTCCCGGGCGAAGTTCATCTCGTGGGTCACGCAGAACATGGTGATGTCGGTGGTGCGGGCGATGTCCCTGAGCAGGTCGAGGACGCCCGCGACCAGCTCCGGGTCGAGCGCCGAGGTCACCTCGTCGAGGAGCAGCACCTTCGGGCGCATGGCCAGCGCGCGGGCGATCGCGACGCGCTGCTGCTGGCCGCCGGAGAGCCGGGTCGGCCGCTCGTCGGCCTTGTCGGCGAGGCCCACCAGGTCGAGCAGCTCCCGGGCGCGCGCCTCCGCCTCTTCCCGGGACAGGCCGAGCACGGTCACCGGGGCCTCGGTGATGTTGCGCAGCACGCTCATGTTCGGGAACAGGTTGAACTGCTGGAACACCATCCCGATCTGCTTGCGGACCTCCCGCAGCTCCTTCTCGGACGCCGGGAAGAGCCGCTGCCCGTCGACGGTGATGGTGCCGGAGTCCGGCTTGGTCAGGGTCATCAGCAGCCGCAGGATCGTGGTCTTGCCGGAGCCGGAGGGCCCGATCAGCGTGACGTGCCGGCCCGCCTGCACGGCGAGGTCGAGCCCGTCGAGGACGGTGTTGTCCCCGAACCGCTTGGTCACCCCCTCCAGCCGGACCAGGGTGTCGGTGGCGGTCAGCGGGTCACTGGTCTCAACGGACAAGGCGACGCTCCAGGGTGCGCAGGAGAAGGGAGGCGAGGTAGGAGATGACGATGAAGGCGACGCCGATCACCGTCACCGGCTCGGTGAACTGGAAGTGCTGCTGGGAGAAGAGCCGGGCCTGGCCGAGCATCTCCAGCACCGTGATCGACATCAGGACCGGTGTGTCCTTGAGCATCGAGATCACGTAGTTGCCGAGCGGCGGCACCACCCGGCGCAGCGCCTGCGGCAGGATGACCGCGGACCAGGTCCGCCGCGCCGGCAGGCTGAGCGCGGTGGCCGCCTCCCACTGCCCGACCGGGACGGCCTCGATGCCGGCCCGGTAGACCTGCATGGTGTACGTCGAGTAGTGCAGGCCGATCGCGAAGACCCCGGTGGTCAGCGCGGAGAACGTCAGTCCCCACTCGGGCAGCACGTAGAAGAGGAAGAACAGCTGCACCAGCAGCGGGGTGTTGCGCACGAACTCGGTCACCACCCCGACCGGCCAGCGCACCCAACGCGTGGGCGCCCGCATCAGCAGCGTCCACACCAGCCCCAGCGAGAACGAGATCAGCGAGCCGAGGGCCAGCGCCTCCAGGGTGACCCACAGGCCGTCCCGGAAGTGCGGCATGAACGCGCGTACGGCACTCCAGTCCCAGGTCACGCGACACCACCGACCCCGGTCGTTTCCCTGCGCTTCACCGCACGCGCCTCACGTCCGCTCCCCGGGGCCTTGCCGATGCCGGCCTTCAGCCGCTTCTCCAGACCGCGCATCAGCCGGGTGATCACGAACGCGATCACGAAGTAGACGAGCAGCAGGTACGTGTAGATGTGCGCGCTCTCCTGAAGCGCCAGCCGGACCAGGTTCCCGCTGAAGGCGAGGTCGCCCATGCCGGTGATCGACACCAGGGCGGTGCCCTTGAGCAGCTCCACGAGCAGGTTGCAGTAGGAGGGGATCATCTCCGGTACCGCCTGCGGCAGCAGGATCAGCCGCAGCCGCTGCCAGGGCGTGAAGCTCAGCGCGATCCCGCCCTCCTTCTGCGCCGGGTCGACCGCGTTCAGCGCCCCGCGCACGATCTCCGAGCCGTACGCGCCGTACGTCAGACCGAGCGCGAGCGTCCCCGCCCACAGCGGCACCAGCTGCCAGCCGAAGGCGACCGGCAGCACGAAGAACACCCAGAAGATCATCACCAGCGCCGAGGTGCCGCGGAACACCTCGGTGTAGAGCCCGGCGAGGAACCGGACGATCCAGCGCCGGTGCGTGCGCGCCACGCCCACCACCAGCGCCACGGCCGTCATCAACAGTCCGCTGAGCACCAGCAGTTGGACGGTCGTCCAGACTCCCCTGAGTACGAGGTCCCACAGTCCCGAGGTCATCCGCTCTTCCCTCCCCCGCACAGCTCCTTCGCCGTCAGGTCGGTCATCTCGGCCCGGGTGAAGCCGAACGGCCGCAGGATCCGCAGCAGTTCGCCGCTCCGCTTCAGCTTGTGCAGCTCCACGTTGAAGGCGTCCCGCAGCCGCGTCTCCGCCGACCGGAACGCGAACGCGCCCCCGTCGACATGCGGTTTGCCCTCCACGAGCGGCGCGAACGGCTCGGTCGCCTCGGCCTTGGCGGACTTCCTGACGACCTCGCGGACGGTGACCGCGGTCCCGGCGAACACGTCGACACGCCCCGCCTCCACGGCGTTCAGCCCGGCGACCTGGTCGGGAACGATCAGGATGTCGCTCTCCTTGTACCCGGCCCCGACCGCGTACTCGATCTCCGCGTACCCGGTCCCCGTCGCGAACTTCGCCTTCTTCGCAACGACGTCCTGGTAGTCGTGCAGTCCCTTGGGGTTGCCCTTCCGCACGACGAACGAGTCGAGCATCTGGTAGTCGGGATCCGCGAAGATCACCTGCTCGCAGCGGTCCGGATTGACGTACATCCCGGCGGCCACGACGTCGAACTGCTGCGAGTTCAGCCCGGGTATCAGCGAACCGAACTCGGTCGGCACCGGCTGCACCCGGTCCACCCCGAGCCGCTTGAAGACCGCCTTCGCCAGCTCCGGCGCCTCACCGGTCAGGTGCCCGTCCGTGTCGATGTACCCGAAGGGGATCTCACCGGCGATGCCGAGCCGTACGACACCCTGCGCGCGCAGCCGTTGCAGCAGGTCACCGCCGTCGGTGCCGGCCGCGGTGGCCACGCGCGTACACCCGGCGGCACCGAACGCGCCGAGTGCGCCGACCACGGCGGCACCCGCGAGCACGGCCCGCCGACTGTGTCTGGATTCGTACCCTGATGTGTCTGATTCGTTCCCGTGTGGTGGAGCCATGGCGGCGCGGCTACCCGACCCCAACCGACTTATGCACCATGGAGGGCATGACCGAACGATTCATCGAAGTCTCGCTGGTCAGCCGCGGTGTCACCGCCAAGGCCCGGCTCCTGGACGACCGCGCGCCCGTCACCTGCGCCGCCGTCTGGGACGCCCTGCCGCTGTCCGGAGACGTCTACCACGCCAAGTACGCCCGCAACGAGATCTACGCCCTTTTCCCGCCGTTCGCCCCGACGGAACCGCCCCTGGAGAACCCGACCGTCACCCCGATCCCCGGCGACCTCTGCTACTTCTCCTTCGCCGGCACGGAGTTGGGCACCGGGGCCTACGGCTACGACCGCGAGCTGCGCCCCGGTACGACGGTGGTCGACCTGGCCCTGTTCTACGAACGCAACAACCTGCTGCTCAACGGGGACGTGGGGTGGGTGCCCGGGATCGTGTGGGGCCAGGTGGCGGCGGGCCTGCCGGAGCTCGCCGAGGCCTGCAACGACCTGTGGCGCACGGGCGCGGCGGGAGAGACCCTGGCGTTCCGCAGGGCGTAGCTCACGCCCGCTCCCGCCACCCTGCCTCCTGCGTGGCCACCCCCGCCTCGTACAGGGCGTGGGCGGTCCGCAGGACCAGGTCGTCGCGGTGCCGGGCGGCCACGATCTGCAGGCCGATCGGCAGGCCGTCGGGGTCCGTCCCGACGGGGACCGTCGCGGCCGGCTGCTGGGTCAGGTTGAACGGGTAGGTGAACGGGGTCCAGCCGGTCCACCTGCGGTGACCCGCACCCTTGGGCACCTCCGCCCCCGCCTCGAACGCCGTGAGCGGCAGGGTCGGCGTCACCAGCAGGTCGTACCGCTCGTGGAAGAGACCCATGCGGCGGCCCAGGTCCATCCGGACGTCCACCGCCGCGAGGTAGTCGAGCGCGCTCAGCCGGGCGCCCCGGCCGCGGATCTCCCGCAGCCCCGGGTCGAGTTGCGCCCGCTGGTCGGGGGAGAAGCGCTGGGTCAGCCGGGCCGCGCCCGCGAACCACAGCACGTGGAACGCCTCCACCGGGTCGCTGAAGTCCGGGTCGGCCTCCTCGACGTACGCCCCGAGTTCCGCCAGTCCCGCCACCGCCCGCCGTACCGCCGCCGCGACCGCCGGACGGACCGCGACCTGCCCGCCCAGCGAGGGGGAGAAGGCCACGCGCAGCCCGCGCACCCCCTCGGCGAGCGCCGCGGAGAAGGACCCCGGCGCCGGTCCGAGGGCCGACCAGTCCCGGGCGTCCGGGGCCCCGATCACGTCCAGCATCAGCGCCGCGTCCGCCGCGTCCCGGGTCATCGGGCCCACGTGCGACAACGTGCCGAAGGCGCTCGCGGGGTAGAGCGGGACCCGGCCGTACGTCGGTTTCAGGCCGAAGATCCCGCAGAACGCGGCCGGGATGCGGACGCTGCCGCCGCCGTCCGTGCCGAGGGACAGCGGCCCGGCGCCCAGGGCGACGGCCGCCGCGCTGCCGCCGCTCGAACCGCCGGCGGTGCGCGAGGGGTCGTACGGGTTGCGGGTGATCCCGGAGAGCGGGGAGTCGGTCACGCCCTTCCAGCCGAACTCGGGGGTGGTGGTCTTCCCGACGAACACCGCGCCGTGCTCGCGCAGCCGGGCGACCGAGGGGGCGTCCTCGTCCCAGGTCCCGGCCGCGGAGATCGTCCGGGAGCCGCGCAGGGTCGGATGGCCGCGCAGGAGGAGGATGTCCTTGACCGTCACCGGGACGCCGTCGAGCAGGCCCTGCGGCTCGCCCCGCCGCCACCGCTCCTCCGCCGCCCGCGCCTGCGCCAGGGCGTCCTCCTCGGTGAGCCGGACGAAGGCGTTGACCTCCGGCTGGATCCGCGCCGCCCGTTCCAGGACCGCCCGGACCGCCGCCACCGGACCGAACCCGCCCGTGCGGTAACCGTCGAGGAGCTGTCGGGCGGTGAGGTCGGTGAGCTGCATGGGGCCTCCCGGCGTCAGTGACCTGGCACGTATCCGCGCTTCTTGTCGACCACGTTCAGCAGAGATCTGCCCGCGGCCCACCGCTCGTACAACTCCACGAACTGGACGCCCAGTTCGTCCCGCCAGCCGACCGTGTCCCCGCTCATGTGGGGAGAGACCAGCAGGCCCGGCACGTCCCACAGCGGGCTGTCGGCGGGCAGCGGCTCCGTCGTGAAGACGTCCAGGGCCGCGGCGGCGATCCAGCGCCGGGTCAGCGCCCGGACCAGGGCCTCCTCGTCGACCAGCCCGCCCCGGCCGACGTTGATGAAACAGGCCGACGGCTGCATCACGCCGAAGCGGTGCGCGTCGAACATGCCGTACGTCTGCTCGGTCAGCGGGGCGGCCGAGATCACCCAGTCCGCGCGGGACATCAGCCGGTCCAGGTCGTCCGGGCCGTGGATGCCGGTACGCGGGACGCGGCCGACCAGGGCCGTGGTGACGCCCAGCGCCTTCAGGGTGCGGACGATCGCCCGGCCGATCGGCCCGGTGCCGACCACGCACGCGCGCGTGCCGGCCACCCGGCGCGCCTCGCGGTGCCGCCAGGTCCGCTCCCGCTGGAGGTCGAGGGTGCGCGGCAGGTCCTTGGCGAGCGCCAGCACCAGCGCGGCCACGTACTCGGCGATGGGCGCGTCGAAGACCCCGCGCGCGTTGGTGACGACCGTGTCGGACGCGGCCAGCTCCGGGCACATCAGATGGTCGACGCCGGCGCTCGCGGTGTGCACCCAGCCCGGCCGGGGCCCCTCGCCCGGCCAGGCCTCGCGGACGGCGTGCGAGGCGAAGTCCCAGACCAGGAGGACGTCGGCCGCCGGCAGCCGGGCCGCGAGGCCCGCGGCGTCCGTACGCACGATCCGGGCACGGCCGGTGAGCCGGCCCAGCCGCGGGGGCGGGTCGGCGTCGAGGACCAGCAGAGTGGGCACGGGCGGCGTCATAGGGGGCTCATTCGGGGCTCATACGGTGCTCATTCGGGGCGGTCTCCCGGTGTCCGACGGCGTCTGACATGGGCGTACGCAACGTCTCGGATGCGCGGATTGACCACGCTGGCACCCGAACCTACCTTCGTCAACACGGGCGTATCCGTCGACCGTTGCCCCTCGATATCCAACATGAGGCCGGTGACTTCCCATGGACGTCTCCTTTCTGGGCGGACCTCGTCCCCAGCGCGGCATCGGCGTCGTGGCGCCCTTCGACTTCGCGCTCGACCGCGAGCTGTGGCGCTGGGTGCCGGACGAGGTCTCCCTGCATCTGACCAGGACACCGTTCGTGCCGGTCGAGGTCGGCCTGGACCTGGCCCGACTGGTCAGCGAGCACGAGACCCTCGGCGAGGCGGTACGGGCGCTGACCGCGGTCGCGCCCGAGGTCGTCGCCTACGCCTGCACCTCCGGCAGCTTCGTCGGCGGCATCGCGGGCGAGCGCGCGATGTGCGAGGCGATGACCCGCTCCGGCACGGTGCCCGCCCTCACCACCTCCGGGGCGCTCCTCGACGCGCTGACCGAGCTGGGCGTACGGCGCCTCGCGCTGGTCACGCCGTACACCGTCTCGGTGACCCGGGTCCTGGAGGAGTACGTCGCGGAGGCGGGCGTACGGGTGGCCGGCTGCGCGTTCATGGGACTGACCCGGCACATCTGGCAGGTGCCGTACCGGGACGTGGTGGCCATGGCCCGGCAGGCGGTACGGCCCGGGGCCGCCGACGCCCTGTTCATCTCCTGCACCAACCTGCCCACCTACGACGTCATTCCCCAGCTGGAGGCCGAGCTGCGCATCCCCGTCCTGTCGGCCAACCAGGTCACGATGTGGGCGGCGCTGCGCAGGCTGGGTACCCGACCGGTGGGCCCCTATCAGGCGCTGATCCGTCATCCGGACGATTCGGCGACGGCACACGGGTGGCCCGCACTGCCGGAAGAACAGCAGGAAGGGTGGACATGACAGCGCTCGGAATCCTCTACCCGGGGCACTCCGCGGAGGACGAATACCCCCGTATCGAACAGCTCCTCGGCAGCGACATCCGGGTGGACGTCGTCCACACCGACATCGGCGAGGACGCGCACCGGGTGGACGCGCTGCGCGAGATGGGGGCCGGGGAACGGCTGGCCGCCGGGGTGGCCGAGCTGCGGCTCGCGGGCGCGGACGCGGTGGTCTGGGCGTGCACCAGCGGCAGCTTCGTGTACGGCTGGGAGGGCGCCCGGCAGCAGGTCCGCGCGCTCGCCCTGGCGGCCGGGATGCCGGCGTCGTCCACGTCCTTCGCGTTCGTGCACGCGGCGCGGGAGCTCGGGGTGCGGCGGGTGGCGGTCGGCGCGACGTACCCCGACGACGTGGCGTCCCTCTTCGCCGACTTCCTGCGGGCCGGAGGCCTGGAGGTGACCGGCGTGCGCTCCTCGGGGATCGTCACGGCGGCGGAGGTGGGGACGTGGGGCGAGGAGGAGGTCCTGACCCTGGCCCGGGCGGCCGACGCCCCCGACGCGGAGGCGGTGCTCCTTCCCGACACGGCCCTGCACACCGCGGCGCACGTGTCCCTCCTGGAGAAGGCCCTGTCCAAGCCGGTCCTCACGGCGAACCAGGTCACCGTCTGGGAGGGCCTCCGCCTAGCCGACCGCCGGGTGAACGCCCCCTCCCTCGGCACCCTCTTCACCCGCGAACCCATCATCCAGGCCTGACCCACCCCCCCACCCCACCAGGAGACTCCGCCCCCTGCACCCCCGAACACCTCCACCCACCCACCACCCGACTCGGTGGGTTGAAACGTCGGGAAGGGAAAGCTCGGTCGGCTGAGGGGCGGGGTTTCTTGGCGTCGGGTGGCGTGGCCGACCGAGGAGCGCGGGGAACTGCGCGGTCGGCCCCCACGCAGCCGCAGTCGCACCACGACGGAAAGCGCAGGAATAAACGGAGACCTCCTCCTGTTATCGCCCCCCAGGACAGCTCACGGCCGTAACTCAGGAGGCTCTCACCGTGTCGGCAGACGAGATCCGGGGCATCACGCACGGGACCGCCCCCGTCCCCCTCTCCGTACTGGACCTGGTGACCGTCGGCACCGGCAGTACCGCCACCGACGCCCTGCGCACCAGCGCCTCGCTCGCGCGGCTCACCGAAGCCCGCGGCTTCCACCGGTACTGGGTCGCCGAGCACCACTCGATGCCGGGCGTGGCCTCCTCCTCGCCCGCGGTGATCCTCGCCAACCTCGCCGCCCACACGGATCGCATCCGGCTCGGCTCGGGCGGCGTCATGCTGCCCAACCACGCGCCGCTCGTGATCGCGGAACAGTTCGGGACGCTGGAGGCGCTGGCTCCCGGGCGGATCGATCTGGGGCTCGGGCGGGCGCCGGGGACGGACGGGGCGACCGCCGCCGCGCTCCGCCGTACCCAGACCCTCAACGAGGGCGCCGACGACTTCCCGCAGCAGCTCGCCGAGCTGACCCGGTTCCTGGACGACGACTTCCCGGACGGGCATCCCTACCGGCGGATCCACGCCATCCCCGGGCCGGTCCAGGCCACCGCCGCCGGCGGCGTGCAGTCGCCGCACCGGCCGCCGGTCTGGCTGCTCGGCTCCTCCGGGTTCAGCGCCCGGCTCGCCGGCATGCTCGGGCTGCCGTTCGCCTTCGCGCACCACTTCTCCGCGCAGAACACGGTCCCGGCCCTCGACCTGTACCGGGAGTCCTTCAGCCCGTCCGCCGTGCTCGACGAGCCGTACGCCCTCATCGGCGTCTCCGCGCTGGCGACCGACGAGGAACGCGAGGCCCGGCGCCAGGTGCGGGCCGGCGCGGTGAACATGCTGCGGCTGCGCACCGGACGGCCCGGTCTGTTCCCGGACCCGGACGACGTCGAGCAGCACGAGTTCTCCCCGATGGAGGAGGAGTTCGTGCACTCCTGGACCGCCAACATCGTGCACGGCACCGCCGACGAGGTCCGCGCCGGCCTCGACGACCTGCAGAAGCGCACCGGTGCCGACGAGCTGATGCTCACCACCCACGCCCACCGCGGCGAGCTGCGCCTGCGCTCCTACGAACTGGTCGCCGACGCCTACGGTTTGCCGACCGGGGTGTCCGCGTAGGTCCGGGTGTCCAGCAGCTCGGAGATACGATCCGCCGTCACCGGCCGGGAGTAGAGCCACCCCTGGCCGGTGTCGCAGCCGATGTGCCGCAGCCGGGAGGCCTGCGCCGAGGTCTCGACGCACTCGGCGGTGACGGTGAGGCCGAGGCGGTGGGCCAGCTGGATCATCGCCTCGACGACGACCTCGTCGGCCGGGTTCGGACGGTCGCCCGGGTCGTCGTACTGGAAGCCGCGGACGAAGGAACCGTCCAGCTTGAGGACGGAGACCGGAAGGCGGCTGAGGTAGGCGAGGTTCGAGTAGCCGGTGCCGAAGTCGTCGATGGCGATGCGCACCCCCATGTCGCTGAGGGCCTGGAGCGCCTGGAGCGGGCGGCCCGCCGAGCCCATGACCGCCGACTCCGTCAGCTCCAGCTGGAGCAGGTGCGGGGCCAGACCGGTCTCGGCCAGCGTCTCCGCCACGTCCGCGACCAGGTCGGAGTCCCAGACCTGACGGACGGCCACGTTCACGCTGACGAAGATCGGCGGCTCGCCGGGGTGGTCCAGCTGCCAGCGGCGGGCCTGCCGGCAGGCGGTGGTCAGGGCCCAGCGGCCGAGCGGGACGATCGAGCCGTCCTCCTCCGCCAATCCGATGAACCGATTCGGCGTTAGTGTGCCGAACTCCGGGTGGTGCCAGCGGACCAGGGCTTCGACCCCGTTCAGCCGCCCGTCCCCCATGCCCACCAGCGGCTGGTACTCCAGCACGAACTCGCCGCGCTCGATGGCCGGGCGGAGGGTGGACGAGAGCGCCTGCCGGGTCACCAGGTGGGCGTTGCGCTCCGGGTCGAAGAGCGTCCAGCGGGACTTGCCGTCGGCCTTCGCCCAGTAGAGCGTCGTGTCGGCGGCCTGCATCAGGCCGGTCGCGGTGGTGCCGGCGGCGTGCCGCTCCACCACCCCGATCGACGCCGACAGCGACAGCCGCTGGCCGGCCAGGTCGAACGGCGCCTGGAGGGCGGCGAGCGCGGACTCCGCGAGGTCGGCCAGCTGGTCGGTGCCGGTCGAGTCCTCGACCAGCAGGGCGAACTCGTCGCCGCCGAGCCGGGCCACCAGCGGCGCGCCGGCCCGTGCGAAGCCCGCCTCGTCGGCGACCCGGGTCAGCCGCTCGGCGACGGCGGCAAGGAGCCGGTCGCCGACCCGGTGGCCGAGGGTGTCGTTGACCGCCTTGAAGCCGTCGAGGTCCAGGTAGCACAGGCCGATCCGGCCGGTGCCGCTCTGCTCGTACGACTCCGCCTCCAGCGCCGCCGACAGCCGCTCGAAGAACAGCGTCCGGTTGGGCAGCCGGGTCACCGGGTCGTGCATCTGCAAGTGCCGCAGCCGGGCCTGGAGTTCGCGGCGGTCGCTGATGTCGGAGACCGAGATCAGCACGCCCGGCGCGGTCCTGGCCAGCGGGGCGATGGTGACCTGGACCCAGACGGAGTGCCCGTCGGGGTGCTTCAGCCGGCGGGTGCAGCGCAGCTTGGCCTGCCGGCCGCGCAGTACCTCGCGGTAGGCGTGCCAGGTACGGGCGTCGGAGGCCAGGTCCACCAGGTCCGCGGCGATCCGCCCGGGCAGCCCGGCCTGGTCGGCGCCGATCAGGGTGGCGAACGCCTCGTTGGCGGCGGTGACCAGCCCTTCGCCGTCGACCACCGCCATGGGCAGCGCGGCGGCCGCGAAGGCGTGCTCGTAGGTCGTCGGCTCTGTCTTCTTCTCTGTCTTCTCGTACGACTTCCGGTAGGTGTTGTCACTCTCTGTGACGGCGGACCGGTCGAGGTCTGCCGCGGGCGTCGGCCCTTCGGACGTTCCGCTCACCGCTCGCTCCCGCAGTGCACTCGATCTCTGTCCGTGCAGGAAAGTGTGCCGATCATAGAGGCTGGCCCGAGGGCCTTCCAGCCACTGTCCAGTGTCCCCGATGAACCGGTGATTCTGACAGATCGTTTCTGCCCGCACCTGGACGGGTTCTTGGGTCGTACGACCACTTGTGACGTTCCGTTAGCGTCCCGGGGTGTCGGCCGTTCGGGTCTCCCCGTGGTGAGCAGGTGGTTCCTCACCCTTCTGGTTCAGATAAACAGGTCATAAGGTGACAAACTCACACAGGCTGGGTGCGGTGTCCCGCGAACCGCCCCCGGAGGTCCTTCCGTGCCGCGTCTCCTGCTGCGCAGTTCCGCCGCCGTGTTCACCACGATGTCGGCGCTCGTCGCGACGACGATCCTGACCGGGCCGTCGTCCGCGGAGCCGTTCTCCACGGCCCCCTGCGCCCTGCACCGCACCGACGCGCACCACTCCGAGGGCGTCGACACCTGGAACCCCGACTACACCCGCCCCACCCATCCGCTTTCGGCCGTGATGGTGTTCCTCTCCTTCCCGGACGCGACCCCGCAGACCACGCCCGCGGAGCTCGCCGCCGATCACTTCCCGGCCACCAGCCGCTACTACGAGTGGGCCTCCTACGGGAAGTTCACCATCCACCCGCACCCGCTCACCCACTGGCTGCGGATGCCCAGGCCGTCGGTCGCGTACGGCATAAGGCGCGACTGGAGCGTCCCGCTGCGGGCCGCCTACCTGCGGGACGCGTTCGCCGCGGCCGATCCCGAGGTCGACTTCTCGCGCTACGACGTCGTCTACCTGGTGGCCGACCCGGACGCGCCCGGCGTCGACTCCGACGCCACGAAGGTGGTCAACCTCGACACCCCGGTGCACGTGGACGGCACCGACGTCCGCCGGGTCGTCACGGTCTTCGAGAAGCACCCGCCGGACCGGCTGGTTCTCGCCCATGAGACCGGGCACGTCTTCGACCTCCCCGACCTCTACCACCGCCCGGTGGACGGCAAGGGGGACTGGGACACGTACGTCGGCGACTGGGATCTGATGGGCAGCCAGTTCGGGCTCTCCCCTGACCTGTTCGCCTGGCACAAGTGGAAGCTCGGATGGCTGGATCCGCGCCAGGTGGTGTGCGTCCGGGGGACCGCGCCGACCCGGCTGACCCTGGAACCGCTCTCCGCCGGTCCCGGCGTGCCCGCGCAGGGTGCCGCGGGCGCCCCGGCCTTCGGGCTCGGCGACGGCACCAAGCTGGCGGTGGTGCGCACCGGGCCCGACACCGTGCTGGCCTTCGAGGCGCGCGGCGCGTCCGGCAACGACAGCGCGGCCTGCCGGCAGGGCATCCTCGTCTACCGGGTCCGCGACGAGACGGCGTCCGGCGGCGGCCCGGTCGAGGTGATCGACGCCCATCCGCGCACCGAGGCCTGCTGGGAGAACTCGGTCTACCCGCCGCTGGCCGACGCCCCGGTCGCCCTCGGCGAGAGCTTCACCGTGCCCGGGGACGGCGTGCGGGTGGCGGTGGAGGGGCGGACGGAGTCCGGCGCCTGGAACGTGAAGATCACACCGGCGAGGCCGGACTGAACCCTGCCGAACCCTGCCGGCCAAAAGCCGAAGGCCAAGCTCACAGGAGCTTGGCCTTCGCCTACTTCGCGTGCGCCGCCAGGGACTCGAACCCCGGACCCGCTGATTAAGAGTCAGCTGCTCTAACCAACTGAGCTAGCGGCGCCTGCTGACGTCGTAGACCTTAGCATCCTGATCGGCGGGAGGAAAAATCGATATGCGGACGGTCGAGCGGGCCGCGCGGACGGCCGCCCAGAGCAGGATCTCCGGGCCGGGAAGCCACGGGTGCCGGGTGTCGGGGGCGACCAGCCAGCGGGTGCCGGCCGGGGCGGGGGAGGGGCCGGTGCCCGGCGCCGGGACGGTCACCGCGTCGCCGGTGCCGTGGCACAGCAGCGGCGGTACGGCCTCGCCACGGCCGCCCCACTCCTCCCAGCCCAGCAGCGACGGCAGCCGGGCGGCGGTGCCCGGGGCGGCGAACAGGAGCATCCGGCCCCGGAACACCGCGACCGGTCCGGAGCCCGGCCCCTCGTCCCACAGCCGGTCCAGCATGCGCCGGCCGAAGATCGCCGGGGCGTTCACCACGTCGAACACGGTCCCGCAGGGCAGGACGACCGGGGCGTCCGGCCGCTCCTCCCAGTGCGCGAGCGTGCTCCGCGGATACGTTCCTGCGGAGGCCAGCCAGGCGGCCCCGTCGGAGGTGACCCCGGCCGCGTCGCCGAGGTCGCCGAGGTCACCGGGAAAGGTCTCGTACGGTGTGCGGCTCATGGGGAATTGATACCCCTCGTGAACACCCGCTCGCCGTCGGTTGCGGAAAACCCGGACAGGACGGAACGGAGAGGCGTATCTTGCCCACCCGGCATATGCCACCCGCCGGATCCGCCCGCCGGATGCCCGCCGGATCCGCCTAGATCTGTTCGGGACCCTGCCCTTCCCTCCCCTGCAGCAGATCCCGGCCGAACTCGACCATCTTCTTCGCGTAGTCCTCGGTCCACTCGGCCCGCTCGGCGATGTCGGCCGGGGTCAGACGGTCGAAGCGGCGCGGGTCGGCGAGCTGGGCGGCGGCCATCGCCTGGAACTCCACCGCCCGGTCGGTGGCCACCCGGAACGCCTGGGCCAGCTCCGTCGCACGGGCCAGCAGCGCCCCGGGGTCGTCGACCGACTCCAGGCCGAAGAAGTGCTCGGGGTCGGCGACCGCTTCCACAGGCTCGAAGAGCAGGGGCGCGGGGCGTAGCCGCGGTTCGTTCCGACGCGGCGTGGGCTCCGCCATGTCTGGTCCTCCTCGTACGGTGTCGATGACTACGGTCCGATGACCACCGTCCATTGTCCCGCGCCCGCGCAAGGGGACCCTGAGGCCGATGGCTGACTCTGCGCTCGGTCGCTCAGGGCCGCCAGGTCACCCGGTGTTCCGCCAGATGTGCCGGCACCGCGTGGTTCGCCTCCCAGCCGTGCGGGGCTGTGTTCGTCGGCCGCCTCCGGCGGCGTGCCGGACTCCGTCCGGCGGGTGGGCGGTGCGGGTGTCGGTGTCCGTCAGGGCCGCCATGCCACTCGGTGTTCCGCCAGATGTGCCAGGACCGCGTGGTTCGCCTCCCAGCCGTCCGGGAACTTCACGAGGGTTCCGAGCTGGACCGGTTCCGTCGACGGGTAGTCGTCCAGGAGGTCGGTCACGCCGGCGCGGCAGATCATGACGCAGGCGTGGCGGTGGCGGGAGGCGAGGACGCAGAGGCGGCCCGTCTCCAGGTGGAAGGCGGTGGCGTCGGGGCGGCCGGAGAGCGGGTGGAGGACGACCGTCACGTCGTACTCCCGGCCCTGGAGGCGGTTCGCCGTGTCGACGGTGACGTCCGCCGCGCCCAGCTTCGCCAGCGCCGCGCGGACCGCCGCCGCCTGGTCGCGGTGGGCGGTGCCGACGGCGATCCGGTCGACGGTGAGCGGGGCGGGGTCGGGGGAGCGCTCCGAGAGGGCCGAGCCGCCGCGGTCGAGCAGGCGTCGTACCACCGTCGCCACCGCGCGGACCGCCTCCGGGTCGGTGCGCGGGGTGTGCCGGGCGGGCAGTTCCAGCAGGCCCCAGCCGGACTCCGCCGCCTCGTCGATCACCCGGTCGGGGCCCGAGCCGTCGGAGGGGACGGCGAAGGCCAGGCGCCGGTCGCCGTGGCCGGTGCCGCTGCGGAAGGGGGTGTACGGGTAGAACGCCCCGGAGACCAGGGGGGCCGCGGACGCGGGCAGGCGCCAGGAGACCGGGAGGCGGTGCTGGGGCAGGCCCGGGTTGTGGGCGAGGAGGGTGGAGACGGCGGAGGCCGAGGGGTCGTACGACAGGCCCGCCCACTGCTCGCTGCCGACGATCGCGAACGGGTCCAGCTGGCCGGGGTCGCCCACGAACAGCGCCCGTTCGAACAGACCGGCCACGGCGAGCAGGGAGTCGGAGCGCATCTGGTACGCCTCGTCGACGATCGCGTGCCGCCAGGGCTCGTCCACCTTCACGTGCGCCCACTTCGCGGCGGTGGAGAGCACGACCTGGGTCTCCCTGAGGTCGGCCGCCTTCGCCGACTTGCGGACGCTCGGCAGGTCGTCCAGCGCCTTGTCGTACGGGTCGGCGTCACTGCTGTGCAGGCGGCCGACGGGCAGCTCCGGGTTCTTCTCGGCGAGCCGCAGGACCAGGTCGTCCACCTGGGCGTTCGTCTGCGCGACCACCATCAGAGGGCGGCCCGCCTCGGCGAGTTCGAGCGCGGCGCGGACCACCAGCGTGGACTTGCCGGCGCCCGGCGGGGAGTCGACGACCACGCCCCGGTCGGTGCCGTGCAGGGTGTCGCGCAGGATCGCGGCGGTGGCCTCGGCCGCGGCCGTGCCGGGATCGAAGTCCGTGGTCGTCACAGCACGTCCTCCGCGGTCACGGCGTCGGCTGCCTCCGGTGCCGCCTGGCCCGGCGGTCCGCCGTGCGTCCACGGCGTGTCCTCCGGGTCGGGCAGCTTCGCCCCACCGCGCTGCTCGTGTTCGAACAGGGTGAAGACGAGCCGGTCGCCCTTCTCCGGCACCGAGCCGGGTTCGGGTTCCTTGCCGCGGCCCATCTTGTCCAGGACACGCAGCACCAGGACCCCCTCCGCCTCGTACCCCACGAACTCCGTCGACTGCGGCTTGCCGCCCAGCGAGCGGTACGCCTTGGCGCGCTCGCCCAGCTGCGGCCGGTCCTCCGTGCGCACGGTCAGCAGCGGGCGCGGGCTGGGCCGCTTGCCCTCGCTGTACGCCATGACGACGTCGAGGACCTCGCCCGCGAACGCCTCCCCTGACAGCCGCCGCCCCGCCATCACCAGCGGGTCGTCGAGCGCCTCCTGGGCGTCGAGGCGTGCCTGTTCGCGCTCGCGCGTGGCCAGCTTGTTGGCCGCGGTGACCGCGTCGTCGCGGCGCGGCTGCGGGGGTTCGCCCGCCAGCACCCGGTCCCGGTGGCCGGTGAACGACCAGCGGTCGCGCGTCCACCGCTCCTCGGCCCGGGCGCCCTCCGGCAGCCCGCGCAGCAGGTCCAGGCCCTGCCAGACCGCGTCCCAGGTGGGCCGGGTACGGCTCTCGACCAGGGCGCGGATCTCCCGCTCGGCGGCGGTGAGGATCACCAGCCGGTCGTCGGCCTGGAGACCGTCCTCGGCCTCGGCGAGGGCGGTGCGGGCCCGGTCGTAGCGCTCGAAGGCGGGGGCCAGCAGCCGGTTGTCGAAGGCCGGGTCGGTGGCGGGCCCGGCCGGCGGGCACAGCAACTGCCCGTCGCCGTCCCGCGCCAGCTCGGCCACCCGCGCGGCCTCCGCACCCGTGCTCCCCTCCGGCGGGGCGATCCAGGCGAGCAGCGCGCCCAGGTGCTGGTCCTCGATGCCGGACTGGCCGGTGGCCCAGTGCCGGGACAGCAGGTCCGTCATGGCGAGCAGCAGAGAGGAGCCGGGGACCCGGGCGCGCTCGCCGAAGTGGGTGAGCCAGCGGCCGAGCAACGGCACCCGGGGCGGCGCCGGGTAGGGCGTCTCCGGGTCCTGTTCCGCCGTGCGCCGGAACCGCATCGACCGCCCCAGCAGCCGTACGTACTCCACGCCCGCACGGCCCGGGACGATCAACTGGGGGGCGTCCGCGCAGAGCTCGACCTCGACCTTGACCCGCTTGCCGGTCTCCGGGTCGGTCTCGGTGCGCTCGGCCGCCTCGACGGAGTCCGCGCAGGAGTCCAGGTAGGGCAGGACGACGTCGGCGAGCTGGGCGAGGAACGCGAACCGCAGGTCGCGGTCGCGCGGCTGGGGTACGGCCAGCAGCCGCGGGGCGTCCCGGTCGGTGCCGACCAGCGCGCCGAGCGGGGCACCGGCCTCACCGGCGGTGGTGAGCGGGACGAAGACCAGCGGGCGGTCGGAGAGGTGCCGGTGGCGGACGGTCGCGGCGGGCTGCGCGGTGCCCGAGCTCACGGCTTCCAGGCGGGCGAGGGTGGTGATCAGGGACACACGGCCCCCTGGGCGCCGAGGCCGACACCGGCACTGGCACCGACACCGACACCGACGCTGGCGCTGGCACCGGCGTCGGCACCGGGACCGGCGTCGGCACTGGCGCTCAGTGCTTCGGCTCGCAGGGCCGCCGCCCGGCGCAGGGCCGCGACCGCCGGGCCGGATGGGTCGCCGCTCTCGCCGCGGGCCGCCGACAGCACCTCCTCGACGGTGCTCAGTCCGCCCAGCTCGGCGCGGGCCGCGCGGCCCAGCGCGGTCACCTCGTCGGCCGCGCGGGACCGCTGCCGGCAGTGGAAGGCCAGCTCGCAGGCGGACAGGCACTCGGGCGCGTAGGTCGCGGGGACCGCGTCCACGGCCGCCGTGAGCCGCTCCGTCGGCAGGTCGGGGGCGAAGCAGGTGCCCGCCGGGAGGGCGTCGGCGATGTCCTGGACGCGGGTCAGCCGGGCCAGCTGACGGGCGGTGACCGCGCGCTGCTTGCGGACGTCCACGGCCGCGGCCGTCGGCAGGTTGGCGAAGTCCTTGGGGCAGACCAGCAGCACGTCGTGGCGGACGCGCGGGGCCGGGGTGAGCCGGGCCGCGACCTGCTCCAGGGCCAGCACGTACACCGCGGCCTGCCGGGCGGCGGCGCCCACCTTCGCCGGGTCTGCGGAGCCGTCCAGCATCGGGAACGACTTGATCTCCACGACCGTCCAGCTGCCGTCCGGGTGCACGACCACCGCGTCCGGCTCCAGGAACGCGGGCGAGCCCGCCACCTCGAGGGCCAGCATCGGATGGTCGAACAGCGCCCAGCCGCCGGTCGCCACGGCCTCGCGCAGCGCCAGCGCCGTACGGGCCGTACGCCCCTCGGGTCCGATCGCGGTCAGGTCCGGCACGGCGGCCCGCTCGGCGGGCTCGGCGCCCGGGTCGAGGTGGGTGCGCACCAGCCGCAGCAGCTCGGCACCGCCGTCCGCCTT
Organism: Streptomyces sp. NPDC048291; assembly: GCF_043201715.1. NCBI lineage: Bacteria > Bacillati > Actinomycetota > Actinomycetes > Kitasatosporales > Streptomycetaceae > Streptomyces > Streptomyces sp. NPDC048291. The sequence continues at coordinate 559,924 of NZ_JBICZC010000002.1, read as the reverse complement.
CACCTTCGCCTCGAAGGCGTTGCCCCGGGTCAGCGCGAACTGCGACTGGCCGAAGGCCGAGGGCGAGCCGAGGGCGCCGGCCAGCACGGTCTTGTCCACCCCGGCGCCGTCCAGGAGCGCCCGCCGCCTGCACCCCGGGTTCGCGGCGAGCGCCGCGAGGGCACGCGCGTCGAGTGCCTTGGCCGGGACGGCGGGGCCGCGCAGCTCAGCGAGCCGGTGCCGGAGCGCCGTCCCCCGCGTCTGTGGGGGAAGCGTCCGGTTCGGCTGCGGCGGCGAGCCGGGACTCGCGCTGCGATGGGATTCGCTCACCCGCCGAAGTCTGGCATCCGCCACTGACAATCGGGGAACCTGAGCCGTCCGAGCGGGCTGCGACGAGGGAGGCACCCGGGGTGATCCGCACCCTGACCAGGTCCGCGACCCGCATCACCCGCGGCGCCAGCAGGTAGCCCACGCCCATCACGAACACACCCGCGACCGCGTCCAGGAAGTAGTGGTTGGCGGTGCCCATCACCACGATCGCGGTCAGCAGCGGGTAGGCCACGCCGAGCACCTTGGTCAGGCGGTTGCCGCCGTGGCGCCAGAGCATCACCCCGCACCACAGCGCCCAGCCGCAGTGCAGGCTCGGCATCGCCGCGTACTGGTTGGTCATGCCGCCGAGGCCGCGCGGGGCGCTGGCGTCGCCGCCCCACCAGCCGTACGAGCTGTACTGCGCCATCGTGTCGACGAACCCGTACTTCAGGTCCAGCAGCCGGGGCGGGCAGGTGGGCAGCAGGGTGAAGCCGATCAGGCCTATGAACGTGGACGTCATCAGCCAGGTGCGGGCCCGCCGGTAGACCTCGGCGCGCTTGCGGAACAGGAAGACCAGGATCACCGGGGTGACCAGGTAGTGCAGCGAGGCGTACCAGAAGTCCGCGGGTATGCCGAGCCACGGCTCCCGCGTGAACAGGCGGTTGAGCGGGTGCTCGGCGTTCAGGTGCAGGGCCTTCTCGATGCGCAGGATCGCCAGGCCGTGGTCGACGGCGGTGGCGGTGTCCCCGCGCGCGAGCAGGCGGCCGGCCGTGTAGCAGCCGTACACCAGCAGGATCAGCGGCAGCTCGGTCCACCAGCGCAACCGGGTTCGCGCAGCCACCTCGGTGCCCGGTTTCTCGGTCTGCGGCATCCGACTGCCTCCCCCTTCTCGTCCCCGTCCGCGCGGCACCCGGCGGGCCGACCGTGACACTTTACGTTGCGCGTATTCCCGCCCATGCGGGGCGCTCAGCACTCAAAGACGCGGAGAGCGCGCGCCGGGTTGCCCGCCCTCCCGGCCTGTTCCCCGCGCGTTCCCGGCCTGGGCGATGATGGAGGTGTCCCGCTTCCGAATTTCTCCCGAAAGGTTCTCCCCCCATGGCACCGCGCATCCTGCTGGCCCGGCACGGACAGACGGAGTGGTCACTGTCCGGCAAGCACACCGGCAGGACCGACGTACCGCTTCTCGAAGAGGGCCGGCGGGGTGCCAAACTGCTCGGCGAGCGCCTGCACCGGCCGCCGTTCGACGGTCTCGCGGACGCCGAGATACGGACCAGCCCGCTGGTACGCGCGCGTGAGACCTGCGAACTGGCCGGGTTCGGCGAGCGCGCCGAGCCGTGGGACACACTGATGGAGTGGGACTACGGGGCGTACGAGGGGCTGACCCCGGCGGAGATCTCGTCCGTCCGCCCCGACTGGCTGATCTGGCGCGACGGCGTCCCCGGGGGCGAGTCCCTGGCGGAGGTCACCGCGCGGGCCGACGAGGCCGTGGCCTGGGCGCGGTCGGCCGACCGCGATGTCCTGATCTTCGCCCACGGGCACATTCTGCGGTCGATCGGGGCGCGGTGGCTCGGGCTGCCGCTGGACTTCGCGGCCCGGATCCGGCTGAACCCGACGTCGCTGTCGGTACTGGGGTGGGCCTACGGCGAGCCGGCGATCGGGAGCTGGAACGACGTGGGGCACCTGGTGGGATGACGGCTGGCTGGGGCCGGGGAGTGGGGTCGCTCACCGGCGCTTGCCGGGTGCCGCCGCGCCCACCCGTGCCGCCCTGCGGCACGCCTGCCCGCACCTGGGTAGCTGGTCAGCGCCCCGTAAGGGGCGCGGGGAACTGCGCGACCAGCCCCCACCTGCCCGCACCCGAAACTCGGCCCTACACAACCCTGGGCGTGGACGCGTGCCGGTCCAGGAACTCCTGGACCCCGCTCGCCCGCCGGTGCGGCAGCAGCACCCGGGCCGTGCCCGCGAGCATCCCCTGGATCCTGGACGACTGGACCTGGTCCAGCAGGTCCAGGACCCGCATGCCCGCCGTCGCCGCCTCGTCGGGCCGCCCCCCGCGCGCGAGGTCGTCCGCGAGCTCCGCCGTGTACAGCGCGATGTTCCTCGTGAAGTGCGGGTCCTGCAGCTCGGCGGCCCGGTGCGCGTGCCGTGCGGCCCGGCGCCAGTCGCCCAGCATGGACCAGCACTGCGCCTCCAGGCCCTCCAGCTCGGCCTCTCCGTAGAAGCTCATCCACTCGGGGTCGGCGTCCGAGTGGCCCCGCTCGAAGAGGGCCTGTGCGCGGGCCAGCGCCTGTTCGGTGCCGGTGCGGTCGGCGAGCCCCGCCCAGCCGCCCGCCTCGCGCAGGGCGAGGAGGGACATGAGGCGGGCCGAGCCCAGCGGCCGGCCGACGCGCTGCGCGGCCTGGGCCGCCCGCACCGCCTCCCGGGGCCGCCCGGCGTCCCGCGCCAGGAACGCCGTGTTGCAGAAGGCGTGCGCCTCCAGCCCGGCGTCCCCGGTCATCCGGGCCGTCGCCAGCGCCTCCGCGTAGTGCGAGCGGGCGTCGTCGAAGCGGCCGGAGTCATGGGCCAGCCAGCCCACCGAGATGGCCAGTTCACCGGCGCCCGAGTGCAGCCGCTCGGCGGTCGTCTGCCGGGTCGCGCCCGCGTCAAGGAGCGCGTACGCCGCGCGCAGCGGAGCCGCCGCGCGCCGGTAAAGACCGTCCGCGCCGTGCCGGTCGTCCAGCAGCCGGATCCGGCGTACGGCCTCCTCCAGGGCGGCCGCGTGCGAGGTCCCGGGACGGCGGACCGGCCGGTCCGCCGCCACGGCGTCGATGGTGAACCCCAGCGGGCCCAGCGTGGTGGCGGCCACGGTGGCGCCCCCGCCGGTCATGAATAGGCGACGCAGCACGTCGCTCTCCTCGTAGTTGTCGTGCGTCTCGTACGGGTCCTGCGGGTTCCGCACCTCGTGCGGGTCATGCGGGTCGTGCCGGTGGTACTGGTCCTGCGGGTCATACGGCTCGACGGCCCCTTGCGTCTCACCCGGGGCGAGAACCAGGGGCCCGTCCTCCGGCGGTCGTGCCGTCCGTCCGCGGACGGACGAGCGGGGCGCGAAACCGAGGTCGGCGAGCGTGCGGCCGGGGAACATGTGCAGGAACACCCGTTCGTAGGCGTAGTTGGGGCAGCGGATCTCACCCGCCTCGACCCGGCCGATGTAGCGCGCGTCACAGCTCACCCGCTCGCCGATCTCGCGGGCGGCACGCCGTACCAGCGCGGCGAACTCGGCCGGTGAGTGCCGGCCGCGTACCTGCCGGAAGGCGATGTTCGGCCGTACCGGCCGATCGGGCTGCGACGAGGTCGTGGTTGACGACGCCATGGCCGGGTCCTCTCGTGCGAACCGTCGAACCATGCCGGACTCATGGTGAGTTGTCCGAGTGGACCCTTGATTCCGGCGGGCAAGAACGTACCTGCTGTGTCGGACCCGTGACGCTGGGTTTGGCTACAAACCGGATATCTCATCCACGATCTGCCATGAACTGCCATCCTTTGCGGCTGACTTCCGCCGTAGCCGTTGACGCGGTGGCGCGTTGGACCTCATGGACGGCAAGAGGGCTGCGCGGTGGAGGCCGGGATGGAGACCAGCCAGAGCAACGATCCTTGTGACGATGCGGGATGCGACCTCGTGACGGTGCCGGCCCGGCAGGGCCTGGAGGCGGTCGACATCCTGCGCCGGGGGGCCGGGGAGGCGGTGGGTCCCGTGCTCCACGACGACGGGGGCGGCACCCTCGGCTTCGTGGTGCCGGCCGGTACGGCGGCGGGCTGGGACGTACCCGGCAGCACCTGCACCGAGACCGAGGGGCGCGGACTGCGGCTCAATCCGGAGCCGCCGGTCGAGGGCTCCGACTGGCTGCTGCCGCCCGGCGAGGCCGAGCCGGCGACCGATCCGGCGGTGCTGCGGCGGGCGCTCGGGGAGGCGGCCCGGATGATCGAGGCCGCGGACAGCTGCCGCTGAGTTCCCCGGACGCCCGGCGCCTGGGAAAATGGCGGAATGGGCAAGTCCAGGAACGCACGTCGCCGGTCGGCCGCCGCTGCCGAGGCCGTGGTCGAGGCCGTCGACGGCGGCCTCGCCCAGCTCATCCCGGACCCCGACCGGGGCCGGGCCTGGACGCTGCTGATCGACGGCGCCCCGCAGTCGCACGTCGACCTCGACGACCCGGCGTACCTCTCCTTCGAGTACCAGCGCCGGCTCGGTCATGTCATCGACCTGGTGGCACCGCCGGGCAGGCCCGTGCAGGTCGTGCACCTCGGTGGCGGTGCGCTGACGCTGGCGCGGTACGTCGCCGCGACCCGGCCCCGGTCCACCCAGCAGGTCGTGGAGCGGGACGCGGCCCTGGTCCAACTGGTGCGGCGCGAGCTGCCGCTGGACGCGAACGCGCGGATACGGGTGCGGTCCGCGGACGCCAGGGAGGGACTGGGCAAGGTCCCGGAGGCGTGGGCGGACCTCGTCGTAGCGGACGTGTTCAGCGGGGCGCGCACTCCGGCGCATCTGACGTCCACGGAGTTCCTGGACGCCGTGCGGAGGGTGCTGCGGCCGGGGGGCGTGTACGCCGCCAACCTCGCGGACGGGCCGCCGCTGGCCCATCTGAAGGGGCAGATCGCCACGGCGGGGGCGAGGTTCGCGGAGGTCGCGGTGGTGGCCGATCCGACGGTCTGGCGGGGGAAGCGGTTCGGCAACGCGGTGCTGGTGGCGGCCGACGTGCAGCTGCCGGTGGCGGAGCTGACCCGGCGCTGCGCATCCGACCCGCACCCCGGGCGGGTCGAACACGGGCGACCCTTGCGGGACTTCACCGGCGGTGCGGTTCCCGTGACGGACGCGGTGGCCGTGGCCTCGCCGCCCCCACCGCCCTCGGTGTTTCGTTGACCCTGCGGGCCGGTGGGGGTTGCTCGCGCAGTTCCTCGCGCCCCCAAAAGACAAAACCCCAGCCGCGGGCAGCCGCGCCGCCGCGGGCCGGTGGGGGCTGTTCGCGCAGTTCCCCGCGCCCCTTGCGGGGCCACCCAGCCGCGGGCAGCCGCGCCGCCGCGGGCCGGTGGGGGTTGCTCGCGCAGTTCCCCGTGCCCCTTGTGGGGCTCCTTGGCTGCGGGCAGGCGTGCCGCAGGGCGGCACGGGTGGGCGCGGCGGTACCCGGCCGGCGCCGGTGAGCGTCCCTGGCCCCCCGGTACAGCTGTCAGTACGTTTCCACCTGGACCTGTGGCGCGCTGTCGTGCCACGTGCAGAACACCGACACCCGGTCGGCGCTCCTGCTGAACTCGATGCGGATCCACGTCTCCGTCTTCCAGACCTGCATCGACCAGCCCGTACCCGGCGTCGCCGACACCAGGGTCGCGCTGGCGGTACCCAGGTCGAAGACCGCCCGGCCGCCGTCCGTGTCGTACGCCTTGACCTGGCCCGAGGCGGAAGGGGACGAAGAAGCGGTGGCGGACGGGCTCGGGGTGGCAGCGGGGGTCCTGGACGGCGTGGGCGTGGGAGTCGCCGACGGGCGTGCCGCGGCCGTGTGCGACGGGCTCGGCGCGCGGGACGTGGCAGACGCAAGGGCCTTGGCACCCTGGGCCGTCGGGTCGTCGTCCGCCGCCGTGACGGGCAGGGCGCGGGGCGGGGCGTAGGCCGTGGCCGCCATCACCGTGTGGACACCCCACCACGACAGCGTGACCGCCGCGCCCGTGGCGAGCAGCCAGGCCATTACGTGTACGAGTCCTCTGCGCATCGCGGGCCATACTGCCTCAGGGGCACCGCCGTGCGCACTCGACCCGAGTTATCCACAGGCCCCGACCGGTGCCCGCCGCATGGCGTACGGTGCGGCGCATGGCAAGTGTGCTCGTGGTCGAGGACGACCAGTTCGTACGCTCGGCGCTCATCCGGCATCTCACCGACGCCGCGCACACCGTGCGCAGCGTCGGCACGGCGCTGGAGGCGCTGCGCGAGGTCGCTCATTTCCGTTTCGACGTGGTCGTGCTGGACCTCGGACTGCCGGACCTGGACGGCTCCGAGGCGCTGAAGATGCTGCGCGGCATCACCGACGTGCCCGTCATCATCGCCACGGCACGGGACGACGAGACGGAGATCGTCCGGCTGCTCAACGCGGGGGCGGACGACTACCTGACCAAGCCGTTCTCCGTCGAGCACCTGTCGGCGCGGATGGCCGCCGTGCTGCGCCGGGCGCGGTCGGGCGGCGGCGAGCCGGCGCCGTCGAGCGTGCTGCGGGTCGGCGGGCTGGCCGTCGATCCACTGCGCCGGCAGGCCGAGTTGGACGGGGCGCGGCTCGATCTCACCCGGCGCGAGTTCGACCTGCTGGCCTTCCTCGCCGGGCGACCGGGGGTCGTGGTGCCGCGCAAGGAGCTGCTGGCGGAGGTGTGGCAGCAGTCGTACGGGGACGACCAGACCATCGACGTCCATCTGTCGTGGCTGCGGCGGAAGCTGGGCGAGACGGCGGCCCGGCCGCGGTATCTGCACACACTGCGGGGGGTCGGCGTGAAGCTGGAGCCGCCGGGCGGGGAAGCGAGGCCGGTCGGATGAGATGGGCTCTGGTCAAGGTGTGCCTGGCGGTCACCGCGATGGTCGTGGTCGCCTTCGCCGTCCCGCTGGGCCTGGTCGTCAAGGAGCTGGCCCGCGACCGGGCGTTCTCGAACGCCGAGCGGGAGGCCGCCGCCGTCGCCCCGGCGCTGTCCATCACCACCGACCGGGACAAGCTGGAGCGGGTGGTGGCCTCGGCCGGCGCCGACCGGGGCATGGCCGTGCACATACCGGCGGCCGGTGGCCAGACCGCCGTCGACATCGGGCGGCAGCGCGCCGCCGACCGGGACATCGCGGCCGTACGGAAGCTGGGGCGGGCCTCCACGACCGGGGTGTCCGGCGGTTCGACCCTGCTGCAGCCCGTCGCGCTGAGCTCGGGTGCCATCGCGGTCGTCGAGGTGTACGTGCCCGAGTCCGAGGTGACCAACGGGGTCGGCGCGGCCTGGGCGGTGCTCGCCGCCGTCGGCCTGGCGCTGATCGTCGGCTCGGTCGCGGTCGCCGACCGGCTCGGCGTACGGATGGTGCAGCCCGCCCAGCGGCTGGCGGAGGGCGCGCACGAACTGGGGGAGGGCAAGCTGGGCGCGCGGGTGCCCGAGGAGGGGCCGAACGAACTGCGGCTGGCGGCGGTCGCGTTCAACTCGATGGCCGACCAGGTCGTCCAACTGCTGGCGAACGAGCGGGAGCTGGCCGCCGACCTGTCGCACCGGCTGCGTACCCCGCTCACCGTGCTCCGGCTGAACGCGGCCTCGCTCGGGGAGGGGACCGCCGCCGAGCAGACCCGGGCCGCCGTCGCGCAACTGGAGCGCGAGGTCGACACCATCATCAGGACCGCCCGGGAGGCCAAGCCGCAGACGGCGGCGATCGGGCCGGGCGCCGGGTGCGACGCCGCCGAGGTGGTGCGGGAGCGGATGGGGTTCTGGTCGGCGCTCGCCGAGGACGAGGGCCGCAAGTGGCGGGTGGCCGGCGCGGACCGGCCGGTGCGGATACCCGTGGCCCGCGCCGACCTGGCCGCCGCGCTGGACGCGCTGCTCGGCAACGTCTTCCGGCACACCGCCGAGGGCACCGCCTTCGCGGTCGACGTGCACAACGCGGAGGACGCGGTGATCGTGCTGGTCTCGGACGCGGGACACGGCATCCGGGACCCGGAGGCGGCGATGGCCCGCGGGCGGGGTTCCGGGGCGGCCGGGTCGACCGGCCTCGGCCTGGACATCGTGCGCCGGCTCGCCGAGTCGACCGGCGGTGACGTGCGGATCGGGTCGTCGGTGCTCGGCGGGACCGAGGTGCGGATCTGGATCCAGCTGGACGGCCGCAAACCGGAGCGCAAGGGGCACCGGGGAGCGGTGCGCCGGCGCCGTCCGCGCAGGCAGCATGGGGACAACGGCAGGCGGGGAACCGGGGGAACCACCGGGCGAATTGGTCTCGACCTTTAATCGGTCCCGATGCTGTCCTTAAGCGCACCCTAAGATCCCCAACAGCCGCCCCTATCAGGCCGTTTGTCCGATTCCCTGCCGCTAGCGTGCTGCCGCACCCCACCCCCGTTGGCAGGCGAAGGCAGGCACGGCATGAGCACGCACCGGCGCAGAATCAGTGGCAGGAACAAGGCGATAGGCGGTCTGGTCGCCGCGGCCGTGGTCGGTGGCGGGGCGATCCTGTTCACCGGGATCGCGCAGGCGGCCGGGGTCGGCGCCGCGTACACGAAGACCAGCGACTGGTCGACCGGGTACACCGCGCAGTACGTCGTCACGAACAACAGCGGTGCCAGGGAGCAGGACTGGACGCTGGAGTTCGACCTGCCGGCCGGCGCGAAGCTCAGCTCGCTGTGGAACGCCGAGTACACCGTCAGCGGCCAGCACGTCACCGTGAAGCCGCCGAAGTGGGACACGGACGGCCTCGCGGCCGGCGAGTCCGACACCGTCGGCTTCGTGGTCAACGGCAGCGGGGACCCGACCGGCTGCCGTATCGACAACGCGAGCTGTTCGGCGGACGGCACGGCGACCCCGGAGCCCAGCGGCCGTCCGACGCAGTCCACCACCCCGACCGCGACACCGACCCCGACCCGGACCGCGACGTCGACGCCCACGGCGTCCGCCACCTCCACGGCGACGGCCACTCCCACCGCCACCCCGACCCAGACCACCGGCACCGGATCCGGTACCACCGCCTCCGCCGGTTTCGCCCCCTACGTCGACACCTCCCTCTACCCGGCGTTCGACCTCCTCGCGGCGGCGAACGCGACCGGCGTGAAGAACTACAACCTCGCCTTCGTCACCGACGGCGGCGGCTGCACGCCCAAGTGGGGTGGGGTGACGGACCTGGCGAGCGACGGCGTGGCCTCCCAGATCGGCGCGCTGCGCGCCAAGGGCGGTGACGTCCGGGTCTCCTTCGGCGGCGCGTCCGGCTCCGAACTCGCCACCACCTGCTCCTCGGCGGACGCGCTGGCGGCGGCGTACGGCAAGGTCGTCGACGCGTACAAGCTGACCAAGGTCGACTTCGACGTGGAGGGCGGCGCGCTGCCCAACACCACGGCGAACACCAACCGCGCCAAGGCCATCGCCAAGCTCCAGGCGAGCCACCCCGGCCTGGACGTCTCCTTCACCCTCCCGGTGATGCCGGAAGGCCTCACCCAGGACGGCGTGAACCTGCTCTCCGACGCCAAGGCCAACGGCGTGAAGACCAGCGCCGTCAACATCATGGCGATGGACTACGGTCCCGCCTACAACGGCGACATGGGCACCTACGCCATCCAGGCCGCCACCGCCACCCAGGCCCAGATCAAGAGCGTCCTCGGCCTCTCCGACTCCGCCGCCTGGAAGGCGGTCGCCGTCACCCCGATGATCGGCGTCAACGACGTCTCCGCCGAGGTCTTCAAGGTGGACGACGCCACCCAGCTCGTCGACTTCGCGAAGTCCAAGGGGATCGGCTGGCTCTCCATGTGGTCGGCCACCCGCGACCAGCAGTGCGCCGGCGGCGCCAAGCCCACCGCCGACGCCACCTGCAGCTCCGTCACCCAGGACAAGTACGCCTTCTCGAAGGCCTTCGCCGCGATCGGCTGACCCGCACCGCGAGCACGTCCGCTCAGAAGCCAGGCCCGCCCGGCCCGCCGAACCCCCCGAACCCTCCCGGCCCGCCCATCGGCGGGCCGTGGTGGTGGAAGCCGTCGAAGAGGGCGTCGGCCAGGAGCATGCCGCCCACCCCCGCGGCGCCCGCGACCAGGGCCGTCTTCCACCACGGCGTGCTGTACCAGCCGCCGGGGACGGTACGGCCGCCGACCAGGCCGCCGGGGTAGTAGTAGGGGGTGCCCGCGCCCGGGCGGTCCGAGGACGTGTACGTCCGGCCGTTCACCGTCACCTGCCGGCCGGCCGCGGCCGTGCCCGTCGGCGGCAGCGCCGGGCCCGGGTCGAGACCGAGGGCGGTGCGGGCCGCCCGTACGTAGTGCAGGCCCTCGACCGCGGTCTGGGTGACCAGGGCGTACTGCGCCGGGGTGTACGCCGTCGCCAGCTGGGCCTGCGCCGCGCGGTGCCGTTCGGTCGCGTCCGCCAGGGACTGACGGGCCGCCCGGTCGTCACCCGCGGCCAGTGTCGTGATCCCGCCGCCCAGCCGGTCCACCCAGCGGGTGGCCTCCGCCCCCGCGTCGGCGGTGAGGTCCTGCTGGACCGACTGCCCGGCGCCGGACCCGGCCCGCTCCCGGTTCCGGCCGACGAGAGCCACCACCGAGCCGACGGCCAGCACCAGCAGCACCAGCACGATGAATCCCATGACGTCCTCCGGTATCCACGAGGATCACTCGATCACCTCGTACCACCCATCAGACGCCCGGGAGTTGAGAGCTGGCTGAGCGCCCCCTGTGAGCGCCCCGTCAGGGGCGCGGGGCTGTATCGAGTTTGCGGCTACCGCCGCATGGGCGCGACCGGCCACAACGGCGCCGCGCCCGAACGACGGCCTGCCGCGGCCCGGTCAGACGGCCGCCGCAGGCAACGTCCCCGTACGGGCCGCCTCCCCATACCACCGCGCGCTCGACTTCGGCGTCCGCGCCAGCGTCGCGTAGTCCACGTACACCGCCCCGAACCGCTTCTCGTACCCGTACGCCCACTCGAAGTTGTCCATCAGCGACCACAGGTAGTACCCGCGCACGTCCGCGCCGTCGGTGATCGCGCGCCGCACCGCCGACAGGTGGCCGTGCAGGTAGGCGATGCGCTCCGGGTCGTGGACCCTGCCGTCCGGGTCGGGCTTGTCGTCGTAGGCCGCGCCGTTCTCGGTGATGTAGAGCGGCAGGCCCGGTGCCTCGCGGGTGTAGCGCATGATCAGCTCGTGCAGGCCCGTCGGGTCGATCGTCCAGCCCATCTCGGTGCGCTCGCCCGGCGTCTGGTGGAAGGCGACGTCGTCGGCGCCCGGCCAGGGCGAGTGGGCGCCGGCGCCGTGGCCGTCCGACCGGGGGCCGGTCACCGTGCCGGAGGCCGCCGACACCAGGGTCGGCGTGTAGTAGTTCAGGCCGAGGGCGTCCAGCGGCTGGTTGATGGCCGCGAGGTCGCCGTCCTCGACGTACGACCAGTCGGTCACCGACGCCGTCGCCGCGAACAGCGACCGGGGGTAGCCGCCGTGCAGGATCGGGCCGTGGAAGACCCCGTTGGCGAGGTCGTCGATGGTGCGGACCGCCACCAGGTCGGCCGGGTCCTGCGAAAGCGGCCGTACCACCGAGGAGTTGAGGCTGATCGCGACCTGGTTGCGGGCCGGCATCGCCGCGCGGAGTGCCGAAGTCCCCAGGCCGTGCGCGAGGTTGAGGTGGTGCGCGGCACGCAGGGTGGCCGCCGGGTCGGTACGGCCGGGGGCGTGCACCCCGGAGCCGTAGCCCAGGAAGGCGCTGCACCAGGGCTCGTTGAGGGTGATCCACTGCTCCACGCGGTCGCTGAGCGCCTCGCCGACGATGTGCGCGTACTCGGCGAACCGGTACGCCGTGTCCCGCTCCGGCCAGCCGCCCGCGTCCTCCAGTTCCTGCGGCAGGTCCCAGTGATAGAGGGTGATCGCCGGCTTGATGCCCTTCGCGAGCAGCTCGTCGACGAGTCGCCGGTAGAAGTCCAGGCCCACCTGGACGGCCGGGCCGCGGCCGGTCGGCTGGACGCGCGACCAGGAGACCGAGAACCGGTAGGCGTTCAGGCCGAGGTCCGCCATCAGCGCCACGTCGTCGCGGTAGCGGTGGTAGTGGTCGACAGCGATGTCACCGGTCTCGCCGCCGGCCGTCCGGCCCGGCGTATGGCTGAAGGTGTCCCAGATCGAGGGGGTGCGGCCGTCCTCCCGCACCGCCCCCTCGATCTGGTACGCGGAGGTCGCGGCGCCCCAGAGGAAGGCGGGAGGAAAGCTCGCGGTCGGCGAATCGGGCATGGAAGCGCTCCCATGGTCGGCTTGGCGCCATTATGCATGGGAGCGCTCCCATGGCAAAGAGGTGCCGCCGGGCTCCCGCAATCCCGCCGGCGGCCCGGGGCGTCCGGTTCCCGGGAGGCGCTGCGGAAAGCTCATCGTTCACCTCTCGGCGTCCGGTCCGAGCGTGCCGCGTCCTGGCCCGGGAAACCCCGGGCGTGCGGAGGTGTGCGGCGCAACTCCTGCGACGTCGACGGCCGTCGCGTCTGTGACCTGCGTGATTCCTGGATGAGACGGGCTGATGTCGGGCCGGTGAAACCCCCCGGTGCGACACGTTCCCGTGACGTCCGGAACACGCTTGGGCAACAACGCCGTTTTCAAGTCTTGACAGTCGGCCCGGCAGGAACCAGTCTTCCGGCATGCCGCGTGGGAGCGGTCCCACGGGTAGCCGGGGAATCGCTCCCGTGTGGAGCGAACCACCCCATGGCCTTTCCCTCTGTCGTTACCGCACCTCGTTGACCAGCACCTTTTCACCGCACGTCGAGTGCTGTGGGCCGGCCGCTGCTCGCACCGAGAGGGCAGGTCCGGATCGCCGGTCCCCGGCGGTCTGTTTCCTGAGATCCCGTTCCCCACTGGAACAAGGAGTAGTGGAATGCGCATCACCCGACCCGGTCGTCGCGGCCGCAGAGCGGCGGCCCTGACCACAACGGTCCTGACCGCCTCGGCGCTGCTGCTGACCGGTTGCAGCAGCGACAGCGACTCGAACGCCTCGGACTCCAACGGGAACATCACTCTCACGGTGGCGGACTTCGGGCAGTTCGGCTACAAGGAAGCCGACCTGTTCGCGAAGTACCACAAGCTGCACCCGAACATCACGGTGAAGGAAGAGACCACCGCCAACGAGCAGGACTACTACCCCAAGCTTCTCCAGCAGCTGAACACGGGCAGTGGCCTGGCGGACGTCACCGGCATCGAGGTGGGCCGCATCAAGGAGGTCGTCGACACCCAGGCGGCCAAGTTCACCGACCTGAGCAAGACGATCAACGTGGACGACTGGGTCTCCTGGAAGGAGAAGCAGGCCACGGCCTCGGACGGCTCGGTCATCGGCGCCGGCACCGACATCGGCCCGATGTCCCTGTGCTACCGCAAGGACCTCTTCGAGAAGGCGGGTCTGGCCTCCGACCGCGACGCGGTCGCCAAGGCCGTCGCGGGCGGCTGGGAGGACTACCTCAAGCTCGGCGAGCAGTACAAGAAGAAGGCCCCGTCCGGCACCTACTTCATGGACTCCGCGAGCGCCATGTACAACGCGGTCGTCAGCTCCTCCGCGCAGCAGTACTACGACGCCTCCGGCAAGCCGATCTACAAGGACAGCGCCTCCGTGCAGCAGGGCTGGAACCTGGCTGCCGAGGCCGCCTCGAAGAAGCTGACCCAGGGTCTGGCGCAGTTCACCGACGCCTGGACGGCGGCGCTGCGCAAGGGCAGCGTGGCGACCGTGGCCTGCCCCGCCTGGATGGCCGGGCAGATCTCCACCAACTCCGGTGACGCCTTCAAGGGCAAGTGGGACATAGCCAAGGCCCCCGGCTCGACCGCGGCCAACTGGGGCGGCTCCTTCCTGGCCGTGCCCAAGAGCGGCAAGCACGCCAAGGAGGCCGCCGAGCTCGTCAAGTGGCTGACCGCCCCGGAGCAGCAGGCCGAGGTCTTCAAGGCGATCGGTGTCTTCCCGTCGAACAAGGGCGCCTACGACCTGCCCGGCGTGAAGAACGCGACGCTCCCGTACTTCAACAACGCGCCGATCGGCCAGATCTACGCCGACGAGGCCAAGACCATCCCCGAGGCGGTGCTCGGCCCGAAGGACGCGACGATCAAGGACACCATCTCCACGCAGATCAACAACATGGAGCAGCGGGGCACCAAGCCCGCCGACGCGTGGAAGGCCGCGACCGAGGCGATCGACAAGGTGATCGGCTGACGACCCGCGGTGCGGGCGGCCCCGCCGGCCGCCCGCACCGCGCGCCGTGCCGTACGAGGTTCCGGTGCCCGGCGCGTGGGTAGGGCGCGCCGGACACCGGCGCGCCGCGTCCCCCGGCCGGGCCCGGTGCGGTGGGAGACCCCGACGCCGCCGTCCGGCCCCGTCCTGTCCCGTCCTGTCCCGCCCCCGTTCCCCGGCCGAATCCCCCCAGGAAGGAAATCCCCCGTGGCAACGACGACACCCACACGGGGTGCCCCCACCCCGCCCGCCGGCGGCTCCGGTGCCGTGCCGAACGGACGCGGCACCTGGCGCAGCCGGCTGTGGCGCTTCGACGACCTCGCGTCCCCGTACGCGTACATCGCTCCGTTCTTCCTCGTCTTCGGTGCCTTCGGGCTCTACCCGCTCCTCTACACGGGCTGGATCGCCCTGCACCGGGTGGAGATGACGAGCCTCAGCACGTCGGAGTGGGTCGGCTTCGACAACTTCACCAAGATCCTCCAGGACTCGGAGTTCTGGACGGCCGTCACGAACACCTTCCTGATCGGCGTCATCTCGACCGTCCCGCAGCTGCTCGTGGCCCTCGGCCTCGCCCACCTGCTCAACTACAAGCTGCGCGCCAGCACGTTCTGGCGGACGGTCGTGCTCACCCCGTACGCCACCTCGGTGGCGACCGCGGCCCTGGTCTTCGCCCTGGTGTTCCGGGCGGACGGCGGCATCCTCAACTGGGTGCTGCACTTCGTCGGCATCGGCAACACCGACTGGGGCAACGGCGAGTGGACCTCCAAGATCGCCATCTCGGTCATCGTGATCTGGCGCTGGACCGGCTACAACGCGCTGATCTACCTGGCGGCCATGCAGGCCGTGCCGACCGACCTGTACGAGGCCGCCTCCATCGACGGGGCGACCCGCTGGCAGCAGTTCCGCAAGGTGACCATTCCCTCGCTGCGGCCGACGATCCTGTTCACCATCGTCATCTCGACGATCGGCTCCATGCAGCTGTTCGGCGAGCCGCTGCTGCTCCAGGGCGGCACGCTCGGCTCCACCGGCGGCAACGAGCACCAGTACGAAACCCTCAGCATCTACCTCTACAACTACGGCTGGAAGCTGGGGCATCTGGGCCCGGCCGCGGCGGTGGCCTGGGCCATGCTCGCCCTGCTGCTGCTCATCGCCCTGATCAACTTGATCGTCGGCCGGTTCCTGCGCAAGAGCGCGGCCTGACGGGAGCGATATCGATGACCACGACCAGCCCCACCAACACCGCACCGAGCCTCGACCCGGTGCCGCCGGTCGCCTCCCCGGGCAGGAACCGCGTACGGCTCAAGCTCGGCGCCGGGCAGCAGCTCAAGGGCGGCCCCCTCACCTACCTCGCCCTGGTCGTCGTCGGCCTGGGCTCGGTCTTCCCGCTGTACTGGACGCTGGTGGCCGCCTCGCACGACCAGCAGCGGGTCCTCGACAGCCCGCCGCCGCTGCTGCCGGGCGGCAGGCTGTGGAGCAACCTCCAGACCGCCTGGGAACAGGCCCATCTGGGCAAGGCCATCGTCAACAGCGTGATCGTGTCGGGCTGCATCACCGCGGCCACCCTGTTCTTCTGCACCCTGGCCGGCTACGCCTTCGCCAAGATGCGGTTCCGCGGCCGGGGCGCCCTGATGACCGCGGTCATCGCCACCCTGACGATCCCGCCGCAGCTCAGCGTGGTCCCGCTGTTCATGATGATGGCGGACATCGGCTGGGGCGGAAAGCTGGAGTCGGTGATCTTCCCGACCCTGGTCGGCGCCTTCGGTGTCTTCTTCATGCGCCAGTACCTGCTGGAGGCCCTGCCCTACGAACTCATCGAGGCGGCCAAGGTGGACGGCGCGACCAACATCCGCATCGTGTGGAACGTGGTCCTGCCCGCGGCCCGTCCCGCGATGATGGTGCTCGGCATGCTCACCTTCGTCCAGGCGTGGAACGACTTCTTCTGGCCCTTCCTCGCCCTGAACCAGGACAACCCCACCCTCCAGGTGGCGCTCGGCCAGCTCAGCGCCTCCTACACCCCCGACCAGAGCATCGTCATGGCCGGCGCGCTGATCAGCACCCTGCCGCTGCTGCTCGTCTTCGTGATCTTCGGCAAGCAGATCGTCGGAGGCATCATGGCGGGCGCCGTCAAGGGCTGACGCAGGGCGGGCCGCCCGACCCGTTTCCGGCGGTCCGCCGCCCGGACCTCGCGGCGTCCCGCACCGTCCGCCGTCCCGTACGGGTCCGCCCCCCTCTCCTCCACCTCTCTCCCCTTCCCCCCTTCTTCTCCACGCCACTCCGGGAGCGCTCTCAGATGACCGCCGTACGAACCGAGACCACTGCCCAGTCGGCCTCAGACACCTCCTTCCCGCCCGGCTTCGTCTGGGGGGCCGCCACCGCCGCGTACCAGGTGGAGGGCGCCGCCGCCGAGGACGGTCGTACGCCGTCGATCTGGGACACCTACAGCCACACCCCCGGGAGGGTCCGCAACGGCGACACCGGTGACATCGCCGCCGACCACTACCACCGGTACAAGGACGACGTGGCGCTGATGAAGGACCTCGGCCTCAAGGCCTACCGGTTCTCCGTCTCCTGGTCCCGGGTGCAGCCCACCGGACGGGGGCCCGCGGTCGAGCGCGGCCTGGACTTCTACCGGCGGCTCACCGACGAACTCCTCGAAGCGGGCATCACCCCGGTCGCCACCCTCTACCACTGGGACCTGCCGCAGGAACTGGAGGACGCGGGCGGCTGGCCGCAGCGGGACACCGCGCACCGCTTCGCCGACTACGCCGAGATCACGGCCCGCGCCCTCGGGGACCGCGTCGGGCTGTGGACCACCCTCAACGAGCCCTGGTGCAGCGCCTTTTTGGGCTACGGGTCCGGCGTGCACGCCCCGGGGCGCACCGACCCGGCGGCCACCCTGCGCGCCGCGCACCACCTCAACCTGGCCCACGGGCTGGCGATCGGGGCGCTGCGGGAGAACCTGCCGTCGACCGCGCAGACCTCCATCACCCTCAACCTGCACCAGGTGCGCCCGCTGACCGACAGCGCCGCGGACGCCGAGGCGGCCCGGCGTATCGACGCGGTCGGCAACCGGATCTTCACCGGCCCGATCCTGGACGGCTCCTACCCCGAGGACCTGCTCGCCGACACCGCGCACCTCGTGGACTGGGCGGAGCTGGTGCACGACGGCGACCTGGCCGAGATCTCCCGCCCGATCGATGTGCTCGGCGTCAACTACTACTCGCCGACCGTGGTCTCCGCGGCCGTCGAGGGCGGCGCCGGCACCCGCAACGACGGCCACGGCGCGAGCGACCACTCCCCGTGGACGGGCGCCGACGACGTCACCTTCCATCTGGCCAACGACCAGCTCACCGCGATGAACTGGGCCATCGACGCGAGCGGACTGCACACCCTGCTGACCGGCCTGGCCGCCTCGCACCCGGGGCTGCCGCTGATGGTCACCGAGAACGGCGCCGCCTTCGACGACTACGTCTCGCCCGAGGGCCGGGTGAACGACCCGCAGCGGATCGCCTACCTCCACTCCCACCTGGACGCCGTCCGGCAGGCCGTCGCCGACGGAGCCGACGTGCGCGGCTACTTCCTGTGGTCGCTGCTGGACAACTTCGAGTGGTCCTACGGCTACTCCAAGCGCTTCGGCGCCGTCTACGTCGACTACGGCACCCAGCGCCGCATCCCCAAGGCGAGCGCACACTGGTACGCGGAGGTGATCCGCCGGAACGCGCTGCCGAGCGCCGGTGAGCAGGGCTGACCCGGTACGGCCCCGGGGGCGTGACGGGGCCCGGAGCGGCCGGGCCCCGGCTGTTACATTTCCTGGCCTGAGGGCTGCGAACGGAAGGCGGCGACCATGACGGTCAAGGGTGAGCGGGGCCGGGGCGCTCGGCGGCCGACCCTGGAGGAGGTCGCCGCCCGGGCCGGCGTGGGCCGCGGCACGGTGTCGCGCGTGATCAACGGCTCGCCCCGGGTCAGCGACGCGACCCGCGCGGCCGTGGAGGCGGCCGTCAACGAGCTCGGCTACGTCCCCAACACCGCCGCCCGCGCGCTGGCCGCCAACCGCACGGACGCGATCGCGCTGGTCGTCCCCGAGCCGGAGACCCGGTTCTTCGCGGAGCCGTACTTCTCCGACATGCTCAGCGGCGTCGGTGCCGAACTCTCCGAGACCGAGATGCAGTTGCTGCTGATCTTCGCGGGCAGCGACCGCGAGCGGCGCCGGCTCGCGCAGTACCTGGCCGCGCACCGGGTGGACGGGGTGCTGCTGGTGTCCGTGCACGCCGACGACCCGCTGCCCGACCTGCTCGCCCAGCTGGAGATCCCGGCCGTGATCAGCGGCCCCCGCTCGGCGGAGGAGACGCTGACCTCGGTGGACTCCGACAACTACGGCGGGGCCCGGTCGGCCGTGGAGCACCTGCTGACCCGGGGCCGCCGCACGATCGCCCACATCACCGGCCGGCTCGACGTGTACGGAGCCCAGCGCCGCGTCGACGGCTACCGCGACGCCCTGCGTGACGCGGGCCGTACGGCGGACGAACTCCTCATCGAGCCGGGCGACTTCACCGAGGAGGGCGGCCGGCGGGCGATGGCCCGGCTGCTGGAGCGCGAGCCCCGCCTCGACGCCGTGTTCGCCGGCTCCGACGTGATGGCGGCGGGTGCCCGCCAGGTGCTGCGCGTGGCGGGCCGACGCATCCCCGAGGACGTGGCGCTGGTCGGGTACGACGACTCGGCCATCGCGCGTCACATGGACCCGCCGCTCACCAGCGTCCGCCAGCCGATCGAGGGGATGGGCCGCGCGATGATCGACCTGCTGCTGGCCGAGATCGCCGACCGGCGTCCGGCCACCGCCCGGGAGCTGGAGCGCCGGCACGCGGTACTGCCGACGGCGCTGGTGGCCCGGGCGTCCTCCTGACTCACTTGGTGGCGTGGACGGCGGTGTAGCCGCCGACGAGGGGACGGGCCTCCACCTTGGCGAAGCCGGCGGCCCGGAGCCACTCGGTGGCGTCCGCGACCGTGTACTCCGACCCGCCCTCCGTGTCGATGAGCATGTTGAGCGACAGCATCAGGCCGTAGGTGTGGTGGCGGCGCCCGTCGTCGATCATGGCGTCGTAGACGATGAGGGTGCCGCCCTCGGGCAGGGCGTCGTAGGCCTTCTGGAGCAGGAACCGGCGCTGCTCCGGGTTCCAGTCGTGGAGGATCTGCCCCATGACGTAGACGTCGGCTTCGGGCAGCGGGTCGGAGAAGAAGTCCCCGCCGTGGAAGGCGAGACGGCCGGTCAGGCCGTGGGCGGCGACGAACTCCTCGAACACCGGTCCGACGGGGGGAAGTTCGAAGACGGCTCCGGTGATCTCCGGGTGGGAGCGCAGTACGGCGGCGGGCACGGCGCCGAGGGCTCCGCCGAGGTCGACGACGTGCCGGCGGCCGGTCCAGTCGAAGTCGGCGGCCAGCGCGGCGGCGAGGGGTGTGCTGACGCCGTTCATGCCGTTGAGGAAGCCGCGCCAGGCGACCGGGTCCTGGCTGAGCGTCGCGAAGAACGGGGCACCGCTGTGCGCGACCTCGTTCTGCGGGGTGCCGGTCCGCAGCGCGTCGGTGAGGTTGTTCCAGAAGCCGAAGAGACGTGCGTTGGCCATCTCCAGGATGCCGCCGACGTACGACGGCTTGGCCCGGTCCAGGAACACGTCCGCGGCGGGGGTGTTGCGGTAGGTGCCGTCCTCGTCGCGGGTCAGCGCGTCGAGTGAGACCAGGGCGTCGAGGAAGTCCGCGGCGGACCTGGGGTGCAGGCCCACCTCGGAGGCGAGGGACTCACGGTCGCGGCCGCCGTCGGCCAGCACGGTGAAGACTCCCAGCTCCACCGCGCTCAGCAGTGTCTTGGAGGCCATGAAGCCGAGGCCGAGCCGGAGAAGCGGCTCAGGGGTGATCGGGGCGTCGATCGACATTTCTTTTCTCCACTTGGATGGGAAGTCGGACCTTGAACAGCAGATGCCGTGCGGGTCTCAGAGCGTCTTGGTCTGGCCGCCGTCGACGAGGGTCTCGGTGCCGGTGATGTTGGCGGCCAGGGGGGAGGCGAGGAACAGGGTGAGGTCGGCGACTTCGTGCGCCTCGCTGATGCGTCCTGACGTGATGCCCATGCTCTGCGGCACGACGACGTCCAGCGCTTCCTGTGCGGTGGTCCCGGCGGCCGCGGCGGTGGCGTCGGCGAAGCCGCCCGGCGCGGTCCAGAACGGCGTGCGGACCGGGCCCGGGGCGATGGCGTTGACGCGCACGCCCTGAGGCGCGAACTCCTCGGACAGGGACTTGTTGAGGTTGGTCAGCGCCGCCTTGGCCGCCGAGTAGTCGACCACCATGGGGAAGGGCAGCCGCGCGTTGATCGAGCTGATGTTCACGATGGCCGCGTCACCCGCCGCGATCAGATGCGGCAGGGCGGCGCGGCTGGTGCGGACGGCGCTGAAGAAGGTCAGGTCGAAGATCCGCCGCCAGGCGGCGTCGTCGACCTGGAGGAACGACTCGCGGGGTTCGGCGGCGCCGACGTTGTTGACCAGGATGTCCAGGCGCTGATGGCGCTCCACGGCCTGCCGGATCAGGGCCTCCGCCCCCTCTCTGGTGGACAGGTCGACCGGCACGAACGTGACGTCGTGCTCGACCGCCAGGGCGTCCAGCTCGGGGGTCGAGGTGCGGCTGCCGGCCACGACCTTGACGCCCTCCCGGGCCAGCTTCTCGACCACGGCCAGGCCGATGCCCTTGCTGGCTCCGGTGACGACGGCGACCTTGTCCTTGAGGTGCAGTTCCATGACGGATCCTTTCTGGATTGATCAATACATAATTAAGGTGTGACGAACCGCGGGTGCGGACGCCGTGCGGGTTCTCGGCGGGGTTCAGTCCAGCACGCGCATCGCCGTGGCCAGGGAGTCCTCCATGAACTCCCTCCCCATGCGCGCTCCGCCGACGACGCGGATCCCCTGGATGAACGTGGTCAGGAACCTGGCCAGTTCACCCGGGTTCTTCTCGGGGGAGATCTCCCCGCGCGCCTGCGCCCGCTCCAGGGCGCCGGCGAGCGAGGACTCGACCTGCCGGATCGCGGTGTTGACGCGGTCCGCCGCCGGGGGGTGGCCGCCGCACTCCGTGGCGGTGTTGACCACGAGGCAGCCACGCGTGGGGTCGGCCAGGTCCGCCTCGATCAGGGAGGCGAGCACCCTGCGGACCGCGGGGCGGATCCCGGGCGTCTCGTCCAGGGTCGCCTCCAGGTCGCCGCCCTGGAGGGAGATGTAGCGGTCGAGGGAGCGGACGTAGAGCTGCTCCTTCGAGCCGAAGGCCGCGTAGAAGCTGCCGCTGCCTATCGACAGTTCCTTCAGCAGGTCCTGCAGGGAGGTCTCGGCGTAGCCCTGGCGCCAGAACAGGTCCATGGCGCGGTCCACCGCCTGGTCCATGTCGAATTCCCTGATGCGTGCCATGCGCACAGCGTAGCGCACTTTGTGGAATAGTCAATCCACAATGAGGGGGCCGGTCGCGGGGCAGTACCCTGAGCTTCCAGACAGACCGAGTCCGGGGGACCCGGCTGATGGGGGGAACGTGGAGCTCGTCGGTCGGGACGATCAGCTGGATCTGCTGCGCCGGCTGCTGGCCGAGCCACGGAGCCACGGGAGCGCGGTGCTGGTCCGCGGGGCCCCCGGCATCGGGAAGACGGCGTTGCTCGCCGAGACCGCCGCCCTCGCCGAGGGACTCGGCCACCGGGTCCTGCGCACCAGCGGCGCCGAGGCCGAGAGCGACATCCCCTACGCCGGTCTGCAGCTCGTCCTGCGCCCGTTGGCCCCGGAGGCCGCCGATCTCGCCGGCCCGCACCGGCAGGCGCTGGACACCGCCCTCGGGCAGGCCGAGGCCGGTGTCCCCGACGTCTTCCTGGTCGGCCTGGCGGTTCTCAACCTCCTGGCCGACGCGGCCGCCCTCGCGCCGGTACTGCTCCTGGTCGACGACGCCCAGTGGCTCGACGACGCCACCGCCAGCGTCCTCGCCTTCGTGGCGCGCCGGGTCGGTACGGAGCCGGTGGTCATCGTGGGAGCCGCACGCGAGGGCTACCGGTCGCGTCTGAACTCCGACGAACTCATCTCCGTGACCCTGGGGCCGCTCACGGACGGCGAGGCCGCGCAACTCCTGGCGGACCGCGCCCCGGACCTGCGGCCGACCGCGCATCGCCGGCTGCTGGCCGAGGCCGCCGGGAACCCCCTGGCCCTGACCGAACTCTCCCGCACACTCGGCGCGTCGGCCGATCCGCACATGTCCCAGCTGCCGCTCACCGAGCGGCTGGAACGGGCCTTCACCGACCGCCTGGAGACCCTGCCCGACATCACCCGCAGTCTGCTGCGGATCGCGGCCCTCAACGACAGTTCGTCGCTTCCCGAGACCTATCGCGCGGCCCGGCTGTTCACCGGCGCCACGGCCGGACCCGCGGAACTCGACCCGGCCGTGCGCGCCCGGCTCGTCCAAGTCGTCGGCAACGACATCAGGTTCGGGCATCCGCTGATGCGGTCGGCGATCCACCAGACCATGCACACCGGCGTCCGCCACGCCGCACACGCCGCGCTCGCCGCCGTGCTCTGGGAACACCCGGACCGGCAGCTGCGTCACCGCGCCGCCGCGGCCGACGACCCGGACGAGACGGTCGCCGCCGCGTTGGAGGACTCCGCTCACCGGGCCGCACACCGTGGCGGCATCGCGGCGGCCGTCACGGCCCTCGAACAGGCCGCCGCACTCAGCGAGGACGCCGACCGCCGAGCCGAACGGCTGCTGCGCGCCGCCGACTTCGCCGTCGAACTCGGCCGGCCCGAGACCGTGACCCGGCTGCTGGACCAGGCGCTCACCGGGCCGCTGTCGCGACGGCAGCACGCCACGGTCGTCTGGCTGCGCGGCAGCTTCGACGAGGGACTCCACAGCCATGTGTCGGGCGTCAACTCCCTGACGGCCCTCGCCGAGGAGATGGCCGTGGAGGACCGTGCGCTGGCGCTGCGGATCCTGTGGAGCGCGGCACAGCTGTGCTTCTGGTCCGACCCGGGCCCGCAGGGCCGCTCCACGGTCCTGCGGGCCGTGGAGCGGATGGAGCTCGACGAACTCGACCCGTGGCGGCTGGCCATCTGCGCCTACGCGGCACCGGTCGACCGCGGCACCTTCGTCCTGGAGCGCGCCCGGCACGTCGCCCTCAAGGAGGGCGACGACGGCCGCGCCTACCGCATGCTCAGCACCGCCGCACTCCTCGTCGGCGGCTTCGACCTGGCGCGGGCGTTCTCGGCGGCCGGCGGCGCCCCGCTGCGTGCCCAGGGACGCCTGGGGCTGCTGGCCCGGACGGTCGGCGCGGACGCGTGGAGCGCTCTCGTGGTCGGCGACCTCGGCGCGGCGATCGCCGCGACCGAGGAGTCACGAAGGCTGGCGCGCGAGACCAGCCAGACGATGATGTACGCCCTGATGACCGCCACCGCCGCCAAGCTGGCCGCGTTGCGCGGTGAGGTGGATTCCGCCCTGGCGCTGGCCGAGGAGGCGGAGGAGATCGGGCTGCCGGCCGGGGCCCGTCCGGTGCTGGCCACCGCGTCGATGGCGCGCGGGCTGGCCGCGCTGGGCGCGGGCCGGTTCGAGGAGGCCTTCGGCCGGTTCCGCCGACTGCACGATCCGGCGGATCCCGCGTTCCAGGTCGCCCTGCGGCTGACGGCCGTGGGTGACCTCGTCGACGCGGCGGCGCACTGCGGACGGCTGGACGCCGTGCTCCCGGTCGTGACGGAGCTGGAGGAGGTCGCGACGGTGACCTCCGCACCGGTGCTGCACGCCGAACTGCGTCTGGTCCGGGCGCTGCTGGCCGCCGACGAGGACGCCGACCCGCTCTTCGCGGACGCGCTCGACGCCGACCTCGGCGCCTGGCCGCTGATCAGGGCCCGTACCCATCTGGCCTACGGCGAATGGCTGCGGCGCCGGCGGCGCAGTGTCGAGTCCCGCGACCACCTCCGTGCCGCCCGCGACATGTTCGACGCGCTCGGCGCGATCCCCTGGGGGGAGCGGGCCCGCCGGGAGCTGCGGGCCGCCGGCGAGACCAGCCGCCGCCGGGCCCCGGACGCCCGGGACCAGCTGACCGCCCACGAGCTGCAGATCGTCCGGCTCGCCGCCGAGGGCCTGACGAACCGCGAGATAGGCCAGCGGCTCTACCTCTCGCACCGTACCGTCAGCTCGCATCTCCACCGGATCTTCCCCAAGCTGGGCGTGGCCTCGCGTGCCGAGCTGCGAACGGTGGTCAGCGCCCTGCGTTGACCGGCACACCACCGTCACATGACGCTCGCATCCGCCGGCGTGGTGCTCCTAGCGTCCCCGTGTCAGGACAGCGACAAGCAGGGGAGCGGTCCCATGGTGGGGAACGGCGTCCAACACGCATCCGGACTGCCGATCGTCGGTCGTCATGTCGAACGCGAAGCCGTCGGGCGACTGCTCGACGCGGTACGCGACGGCCTCAGCGGAGTCCTGGTGCTCACCGGCGAACCGGGGATCGGCAAGACCCGGCTGCTGGAGTACGCCGCGGACCGGGCCACGGAACTCCGCGTGGTCCGGCTGACCGCGGCCGAGAGCGAGACCGGTCTCGGCTACGGCGCGCTGTACCGGTTGCTGCGGCCGTTCCTGAACGGTACGGGCCGGCTGCCCGGGCCGCAGCGGGCCGCGCTGGACGCGGCCCTGGGCCGCGCGCCGGGGCCGCCCGCGGACCGCTACCTGGTCGGGCTGGCGACACTGACGCTGCTCTCCGACGCCGCCGCCGACCAGCCGCTGCTGTTCCTGCTCGACGACGCGCAGTGGCTGGACCGGGAGTCGGCCGAGGCGCTCGCGTTCCTCGCCCGCCGACTGCACGCCGACTCCCTGGGCCTGGTCATCGCCGTCCGTGACGGGCTCGGGGACAACGGCCTTTTCGACGCGCTGGACGTGCTCCCGGTGACCGGCCTGCCGGAGCCGGAGGCCAGGGCCCTGCTCTCCTTCGGCGCCGGGAGGGTGGACACCACGGTGGCCGACCGGATCGTCGCCGGTACCGGCGGCAACCCGCTCGCGCTGCTGGAGCTGACCGACGCCCTGGCCGCCGAGCAGCTGTCCGGTGTCGCCCCGCTGCCCGATCCGCTGCCGGTGGGCCGTCTCCTCGAGGGCCACTTCCGGCGCCTGGTGCACGCCCTGCCGCCGGAGACCGCCACCCTGTTGCTGCTGCTCGCGGCGGCCCCCTCGGACGACACCGGGATGATGTGGCGGGCCGCCGGGCGGCTGGGCCTGTCCGCCCGCGCCGCCCAGCCGGCGGTCGCCGCGGGGATCCTCGGCCGGGACACGCCGACGGCCTTCCGGCATCCCCTGATCCGCTCGACGGTCTACGCCGGAGCCGAACCCGGCGAGCGCCGCCGGGTGCACGTGGCGCTGGCCGCCGCCTGTGACGCCGTACGGGACGCCGACCGGCGCGCCTGGCACCGGGCCGAGGCCGCCGACGGTTTGGACGAGAGCGTCGCCGACGACCTGGAAGCCGCCTCCGAGCGGGCCCGCGCCCGCGGCGGCCACTCCCAGCAGGCCCTCTTCCTCTCCCGCGCCGCCGACTTCACCGGCGACCCGGACAAACGGGCCGAGCGGCTGCTCGACGCGGCACAGGCCCACCTGATGTCCGGCGACCCGACGGCGGCGGGGACCGCGCTGGACCTGGCCGACGCCGACCTCCGCAGCCCGGTGATGCGCACGCGCGAGCTGCGGATGCGGGCGACCGCGCAGATGTTCCGGGTCGCCGTCGCCGACGTCCCCGCGATGCTCTTGGACGCCGTGACCGGACTCGGCACCCGGGACCCGCGACTCACCTGGGAACTGCTCTGCGAAGCGCTGCACGCCGCGCTGGTCGCCCACGACCGCACGCGGGGCACGTCGCTGTCCGAGGTCGCGGCGGCCGTCGTCGCCGCGCGGCATGACGCGGCCTCCGCCGGGCACGGTCGCGACCTGCTGATGGAGGGGCTGGCCCGGCGCGTGGCCGAGGGGTACGAGCATGGCGCGCCCGTGCTGCGCAGCGCCCTGGACGGGCTGCGGGACGGCGGTGCGATCGGGGACGCGACCAGCCCGTTCGCGGTGATGCTGCTGATGGCCTGCGACGACCTGTGGGACGCCCGGGCCGGGCGCGACCTCTCCGACCGTCTGGCGGGGGCGGAGCGTGCCGCCGGCGCGCTGTACGCGCTGAGCATCACGCTGCTCACCGAGGCGCGCTACGACCTCCTGGACGGACGGTTCACACAGGCGGAGGTCCGCTACGCCGAGTTCGACGACATCGTGGCCGCCACCGGCTTCCCCGGCGGCGGAGACATCAACCGGCTCCACCTGTTCGCCCTGACCGGCAGGGAAGCCGAGCTGCGGGCGGCGGTACGGCGGGCCGCCGAGATGCGGAGCATCGGTCTCGGCCTGCACCAGCTGATGGCGCAGCACGCGCTGGCCTCGTTCGAGCTGGGGCGGGGCAACTATCGGCAGGCGATGCGGCACGCGTGGGCGGTCTTCGAGGGGGACCCCCCGACCTGCGGCAACCTCGTGCTGTCGCTGATCGTCGAGGCCGGCGTCCGCACCGGCGACCGGGACAGCGCGGACCGGGCCCTGGCGCGGCTGGAGGAACGCGCCCCGCTCGCCGGTACTCCCTGGGCGCTGGGCACCCTGGCCCTCGGCCGGGCGCTGACGGCGGAGGGCGACGACGCCGAGAAGTTCTACCAGGAGTCGGTCGAACTGCTGGAGCAGGGTTCGCTGGGCCTGGAACTGGCCCGGTCCCGGCTGCTGTTCGGCGAGTGGCTGCGCCGTCGCAGGCGGCGTGCCGACGCCAGGGTGCAGCTGCGGGCCGCGTACGAGTCCTTCGCGTCCTGGGGGGCCGCGCCGTTCGCCGAGCGGGCCGGGATCGAGCTGTTGGCCACCGGCGAGAAGCCCCGCAGGCGGACCGAGGAGACCAGGTTCGATCTCACACCGCGGGAACGGCAGGTGGCCGCGATGGCCGCCTCGGGGCTGACCAACGGGGAGATCGCGGCGCGGTTGTTCGTCACCGCCTCGACCGTCGAGTTCCATCTGAACAAGGTGTTCCGCAAGCTCGGCATCACCTCCCGGAAGCAGATCCCGCGCGCGATCGGCGAACCAGGCCCGGAGACCGGGGGGTGACCCCGTAGGGACCGGTCCGGGCGGCCGCTGTCTCGGCCGCGACGCGTGTGTCATCTCGCCGCGGCCGCGAAGAAGTCGAGGTAGCGGCGCGCGAGTTCGGCGGGCGCCTCCAGCGGGATGTTGTGCCCCGCCTCCTCGACCACTACAGGCGTGACGTCCACCGCGACCTGAGCCATCTGCTCCCCGGGCTCCGCGGCGAGGTAGGCGCGCCCCCCGACGGCCAGCACCGGGCATTCCAGCGGGACGGCGAACTGCGGCCGGTTCTGCTCGGCGTCGATGCCGGTCGCCCGGTACAGCTCGAACACCGCGTGGTTGCCGCCAGGTTCTTCGAGCCCGCGCGTGTACTCGTCCTCGTCGGCGTCCGTGTACGCACTCGGGTCCCACATGATCCGCCGCATGAAGTACGTCCAGAAGGCACGCTCCCGGCCGGTGACCAGCAGTTCGGGGTAGTGCGGCAGCTCGAACAACGAGCGGTGCCAGCCGGTGCGGGGATCCTCGGCGGCGAGCGGCCCGAGGTCGGGCACCGGGAGGCCGGGCAGCCTCGTCTCCTGGAAGACGAGCTGGACGACCTTCGGGCGGTGGAAGGCCGCGACGGCGTAGGCGACGGCCGCACCCCAGTCCTCGCCCACCACGCGGTACCGGTCGTGTCCCAGCGCCGTCATGAGCGCGTCGATGTCGGCGGCCAGGGTCCGCGTGTCGTACCCCGTCGCCGGACGTCCGGAGCCGCCGAAGCCCCGCAGGTCCACCGCGACGACCGTGTGGTGCGGTGTGAGCAGCGGGATGACGTGGCGCCAGAAGAACATGGTCTTCGGCACGCCGTGGATCAGCACGACCGGGTCGCCGCTGCCGCCCGTCGCACAGTGCAGATCGACCCCGTTGACCCGTGGCCGGCCGTGGGTGAGCGGGACACCGGCGTGATCCGTCATCCTCAGCGCTCCGGATCCCGTCATCGCCGCCTCCTCGTGGCCGGTCCCCGCCGGCCCCGATGGCACCGGTCGGTCGTATTCCACACCGGTCGGGGTTCCGCTCGCACTGGGGAGCCACCCCGGTTCGGGAGTGCGCCGAGGTCTCGTGACCGCCCCGTCGTCAGTCGCCGGGACCGGCGTTGCCCAGCCTGCGCCCGATCTGCTTGCGCGAGGTGATACCGAGCTTGCGGAACACCCTGCTCAGGTGGAACTCGACGGTCGAGGTGGTGACGAACAGCTGGGTGGCGATCTCCGCGTTGGTGAGCCCCGACGCGGCCAGTTCCGCCACCCGACGTTCCTGCGGGGTGAGGTCGAACCGGGTGTCGACCGTTCGTCTGCGTGCCGTCTCCCCGGTGGCCAGCAGCTCCATCCTCGCCCGCTCGGCGAACGGCGCGGCCCCCCAGGACGCGAAGGACTCGTACGCGGCCCGCAGCTGCACCCTGGCGTCGGCACGCCGCCTGCGACGGCGCAGCCACTCGCCGAACAGCAGGCGCGACCAGGCCAGTTCCACGGCCACCGGGACCTTCCCGAGCTGCGCGACCGATTCCTCGTACAGCTGCTCGGCTCCGTCGTCGTCGGTCATCAGGGCGCGGCAGCGCGCGAGCAGCCCCAACGCCCACGGGGTCCCGGCCAGCGGAGCGCGCTCCTCCATGCGCTCCATGGCCAGGCCGGCGGCCTTCCGGTCGCCGGCCCGCAGCCCGGCCTCCACCATTCCGGGGAGGTTGATGTCGCCGAGGACCACCGGTTGGTCGGCGAACATCTCCAGCTGGGCGTCGAGCGCCTCCCGATAACGCCCGCGGCCGATCTCGAAGATGCTCAGCGCCTGGCCTGCCCACCGGGACGTCACTCCGGTCCCCTGGTTCTCGGACAGGGCGCGCAGCGTCGCGACCGCGGCCCGCAACTCGGTCTCCCGGCCGGTCCAGGCGTACAGCAGGGCCTTGTGGAAGTCTCCCGACCGGAAGTACCCGGTCGCGGCCATGTACTCGTCCGACTCGGCGTAGCAGCTCTCGGCGGCGGCGAACCGGCCGTTCCAGATCTCGGCCTTGGCGAAGGAGAGCAACGCCAGACTGAGCCCGTAGAGCGCTCCGCGACTGCGGTCCGCCGTCACCAGCTTCCCGAGGATCTCCCGCTTGGCCTCGATGTCCCACAACTCGTCGCCCGTGAGACTGATCATGACGCTGAACACGTCCGGCTCCCGGAGCTCGTCGGCGGTGCGCAGCCGGGCCAGGGCCGCGGCCATGGCCGGGGCTCCCGCCGCGTAGCCGTAGGCGATCGTGCGTGCCAGCGCCGCCATCAGCGGATCGAGGCTCCAGGCCGGCAGCGCCGTCTCGCGCCAGGCGTCGGCGGCGGCCCTGGCGACCTCGACGGGTGTCGTCCCCGTGATCATCCGGCCGCCGATGATCGCGGCCTGCGTCGCCTCGCGCAGCAGGTCCCAGCTCGCCGCCGGATCGCCGGGGCCGAGGTCGGCCACCGCGTCCAGCAGCATCGCGGGCACCTCGCGGGGGCGGGCGCAGGCCATCTCGACGGACGCCCGCAGCCGTGTCGCGCGGACCCGGGCGGCCGGCCCGGTCAGGTCGGGAGTGGCGAGTTCGAGCAGCATGCGGACCGCCGGCAGATGGCCGGAGGCGAGGTGTGCCGCCGCCGCGTCGAGATACCGCTCGGCCCGCTTGCCCGGATACGCGGTCAGCTCCGCCGCCCGGGTGAGGACCAGGGCCTGTTCGGAGTATCCGCCACGCGCCTGGGCCACTTCGGAGGCGGCTTCCAGCTCCGCGGCCACGCGGTCGTCCGGACCGTCGGTCGCCTCGGCCAGGTGCCAGGCCCGGCGCTCGGGGGCGCTGGTCGCGGCGAGCGCCGCCTGGATCCCGCGCCGCTCCTCGGCGGACGCGGCCGAGTGGACCGCCGACCGGATCAGCGGGTGGCGGAATGCGACGGTGGTCCCGCGGTTCAGTATCCCGGCGGCGACCGCGGGCGCGGCAGAGCGGACGGACAGGCCCAGGGCCGCGGCGGCGCGCCACAGCGTCGCCCGGTCGTCCGTCGGGGTCATGGCCATGAGCAGCAGCAGGGTCCGGGTGTCGGCGGGCAGCAGCGCCGCCGCCCGCCGGTAGTGTTCCTCCAGCTGCTGGTTCACCGGCAGCGGCGCGGGCAGCGGGGTGATCCCGGCCAGTTGTTCCGGGCCCAGGTTCACCGCCAGTTCCAGGAGCGCGAGCGGGTTGCCTCCGGTGTCGGCGACGAGCTGCTCGGCGACCGCCCGGTCCAGGTGTCCGGTCACGCCGGCGGTCAGCAGGTCTCTGGCCTCCGCGTCCGCGAGTCCCTCCAGCCGGAGCGCGGGCAGGGCGCCGAAGACGTCGTGGTCGCCGGTCCCGTCACGGCCGGCGAACAGCAGCCCGAGGCAGTCCGCGTACAGGCGCCGGCCCATGAACGCCAGGGTCTCCGCCGACTCGCGGTCCAGCCAGTGCACGTCGTCGACCAGGCAGAGCATCGGCGTCGCCGCGGCCGCGTCCGAGAGCAGCGTCAGCGCGCCCAGCCCGACCAGATGGCGGTCGGACGGCGAGGCCTCGGTCAGCCCGAACGCGGCGCTCAGGGCGTCCCGCTGGCGATGCGGCAGCGCCGGCAGCCGGCCGAGGAAGGGGCGCAGGAGCCGGTGCAGGGCTCCGTAGCCGAGCCGTGTCTCGGCCTCCACGCCGACCAGCCTGACGACTGCCAGGTCCCCGGCGGACCCGGCGGCGTACTCCAGGAGCCTGGACTTGCCGACTCCCGCGTCGCCCTTGAGCACCAGGACCCCGCCGAAGCCGTCACGGACCGCTGCGAGCAGCCTTCCGATCGCCGCACGCTCCGCGTGCCGGCCGACCATCGGCGGCCCGGCCGCACGGTGAACGCCGGACCACATCATGGGAGTTCCCTTCACAGCGTTCCGACCGGCTCGGGCGCGGGGGATCGGGGGGATCGGGGGGATCGGGGGGATCGGGGGGATCGGGGGGGGAGAGAGACGGGAGCCGACAGCCCGGCGGATCAGGGCGCGGGAAAACGGCGGTGTCCGTCAGCGAGGTGAGCGCGGGCCGGCGCGTCCGACTGTGAGGCGGCTGTCACGCATCGCACTGTAGGAAGCCGGGCCTCGGCCGCCTTTGCCCAACGCGCACCGGTGCTGTGCACATCGCGCACTCACCCCGCTGCGACCGCGCCGGAAGCTGCGCGTCCGAGCTTCAGAAGAAGCGATACTTCATGCCAGGGCCTGGGGAACTCCGGATGTCCTGGTGCTGGGCGTCACCTGTCGGCGCCCGCGTCGTGAAGCCTGGGGAAGTGGGCATGAGCGTTGTCTTCTCGGTGCGGTCGATGCCCGGCAGCGAGCGTCTGGAGCACTGGCAGGAAGAAGTCTTCCGCACCTTCGTCCCGCTGCGGATCACCCTCCCCAAGGGCGAGCCCTTCAGCGGGACGATCAGCACCGACCGGCTCGGTCCGCTGCAGGCGACCACCGTCGACTGCGACCGCGGCCGCGTCGACCGCACGCCTCGGCTGATCGCCCGGGCCAGTGCCGACTACGTGTACGTCGGCCTGCAGCGCAGCGGCCACGCCCACGTGGACCAGGACGCCCGGAGCGCCGAACTGCGCCCGGGGGACGTGGCGTTGTACGACACGACCCGCCCCTACACCCTGCGCTTCCCGCAGCGGTTCCGGACGCAGGTGCTGCTGGTGCCCCGTTCCCTGCTGCCGCAGACCGAGGGGGAACTCCAGCGGGTCACGGCGACATCGCTGCCCCGCGACGACGGCCTTGGCCAGGTGGTCCTGCCCTTCCTGCGGAGCGTGGCTGATCGCGCCCCCGACATCACCCCCACGGCAGCCGAACGGCTGGCGGCCAATGCCGTGGACCTCGTCGGAACGCTCCTCGCCGAGCACCTCGGCCGCGATCCCCAGGACACCGTCGGCGGCAGCCTCGCCCTCCTGCTCCGTGTCAAGGCGTTCATCGACCGCCACCTCGCGGACCCCGATCTGACCCTCGCCCACATCGCCAGGGAACACCGCATCTCGGTCCGCTACCTCCACAAGCTCTTCGAGAGCGAGTCCACCACCGCCGCCCGCTGGATCCAGCGCCGCCGTCTGGACGAATGCCGTAGCGAGCTGTCCCGGCGGTCCCCGGTCACCCCCACCGTCGCCGCGGTGGCACGCCGCTGGGGCTTCACGAACGCCGCCCATTTCAGCCGGGCGTTCCGGGCGGCGTACGGCACCTCGCCGAGTGCGTGGCGAGCCGGCGCGCAGGGGTGACGGGACGTCGGGCCGGTCCCGGGTGCGGGGCACCGGCGGGACGCGCGCGAGGGCCCGCACCGCATCGCGGTCCGGGCCCTCGGCCGGTGGCGGAGCCGGGCGGCTACTTGGCCAGGAAGGCCAGCAGCGCGGCGTTCACCTCCTCGGCGTGCGTCCAGAGCAGGCCGTGCGGGGCGCCCTCGATCTCGACGTACTCGGCCGAGGGCAGCAGCGCGTGGAAGGGCCGCCCGGTGGCGTCGACCGGCAGGATCCGGTCGGCCGTGCCGTGCAGGATCAGCGTCGGTACGTCGATCCTGGCGACGTCGGCGCGGAAGTCGGTGATCCAGGTGGGCACGCAGGCCACCGACGCGTACGCGGACGCGCCCGCCGCCACGTTCCAGCTCGCCCGCACGGCCTCTTCGCTGATCCGGCTGCCGAGGGTCTCGTCGAGGTTGTAGAACGCCTCGTAGAAGCCGGTGAAGTAGGTGTAGCGGTCCTTCGTGACCGCCTCCAGGATGCCGTCGAACACGGACTGGTCGACGCCGCCCGGGTTGTCGTCGGTCCTGACCAGGAAGGGTTCGAGGGAGGCCAGGAAGGCGGCCTTGGCGACGCGCTGCGAGCCGTACGTACCCAGGTAGCGGCCGACTTCCCCGGTGCCCATGGAGAACCCGACGAGTACCGCGTCGGTGAGGTCCAGCTCGGTCAGCACCGCGTCGAGGTCGGCGGCGAAGGTGTCGTAGTCGTAGCCCGTGGTCGGCTGCGACGACCGGCCGAAGCCGCGCCGGTCGTAGGTGACGACCCGGTGGCCCGCGTCGAGCAGGGCCGGGAGCTGCTTCTCCCACGAGTGACCGTCCAGCGGGTAGCCGTGGATCAGTACGACGGGCTGCCCGCTCCCGTGGTCCTCGTAGTACAGCTCGATGTCGGCGGAGTTCTCCTGGCCGACGGTGATGTACGGCATGTCGGTTTCCCTTCGTGTGCTCGGCGGACCGGCGGACGACTCACAAGGACGGCGGCGGCCCGGTGACGCGCAGGTGGAAGGCCTCGGCGGAGGCCACGACCGCGCCGAGATCGAACTCGGGCGGCAGGTCCCCGGCCTCGGCCACCGGGGTGCCGTTGGCCCGGAAGTACTCCTCGATGCAGGCCGGGCTGAACAGCGCCGCTATCCGCGCTCCCTCGGGCGAGCGCACCAGGTAGCTGTGCGGCACCCCGCGCGGACCGTACGCGACCTGCCCGGGCACCAGGTCGTGGCGCTGGTCGCCGACGAAGAACGTCACCTCGCCGTCGAGGACGAACCAGACCTCCTCCTCGTCCTCGTGGACGTGGTGCGGGGGTGCGTGGCCGGCCGGGTCGGCGAACTCCATCAGACTGAGGCGGTTGTCGGTCGCGGTACCGGGAAGCAGGATCCTGGCCTGGCCGCCGAGGAACCAGAAGGGTTCGCGCTCGGCCGTCGGGCCGAAGGTCGGGAAGAAGCCGGTCATTTCCGCTCCTGAGGTCGTCGGGGGCCGTCCGGGAAGCGCAGCAGCATGGCCGGGCGCTTCTTCTGGAACCGCGCGTTGTCTGCGATTCCCGGCGACCCGGGCGCCCGCTGTGCCGTGACGGCCGGTCAGAGAGAGTCGACGAGACCGCCGTCGATGACGAAGTCGGCGCCGGTGATGTTCGCCGCCCGGGGACCGGCGAGGTAGACCACCAGATCGGCCACCTCGGACGGCCGGGTGAAGCGGCCGGTCACCGACTGGTCCGCCGCGCCACGGGCCACCTCCCGGGGGTCGACGCCCCGGGACTGGCCGACCGTGGCGGCGACACCGCCGGCGCCCTGCCACAGCGCCGTCTCCACCGGGCCGGGACCGATGGTGTTCACCCGCACACCGCGTGGCCCCACTTCCTTGGACAGGGCCTTGCAGAAGTTGGTCAGCGCCGCCTTCGCCGCTCCGTAGTCGATGACCAGCGGGTCCGGCAGCCGGGCGTTGACCGAGGAGACGGTGACGATGCGTCCCGCGCCGGTGGCGAGCAGGTGCGGCAGCGCGGCCCGGGTGGTACGGACGGCGGCCATGAGGTTGACCGTGAACGTCCACTCCCAGTCCTCGTCCGTCACGCCCAGGAAGCCGTCGACCCGCGGCCGCACCGCACCGACGTTGTTC
This sequence comes from Streptomyces sp. NPDC048291, assembly GCF_043201715.1. NCBI lineage: Bacteria > Bacillati > Actinomycetota > Actinomycetes > Kitasatosporales > Streptomycetaceae > Streptomyces > Streptomyces sp. NPDC048291. Next base: position 525,274 of record NZ_JBICZC010000002.1, on the reverse strand, counting down.
ACCAGGACGTCGACACCGCCATGGAGCGCCACGGCCTCGGCGACCAGCGCGGCCGGACCGTCGGGCGTCGCGAGGTCGACCTCCACGACGGTGAGCTCGGCCCCCTGTTTCACGTGCCGGTCGAGGGCGTCGGTGCGTTCCCTCGAACCCGCGACGACGCGGGCGCCGGCCGCGAGGAAGGCCTCGACGACGGCCAGTCCGATGCCGCGCCCGGCGCCGGTGACCACGACGGTCCGCCCGGCCGGGCCCGTGTCGCCACCGGACGTCCCGGCGGCCTGGGGACCGGAGTTCACCGCCCGGCCTCCAGCCCCTGCCGCCGCAGCCAGGTGAGAACGGTGTCCGCGACCTCGCGCCAGCCGCCGTCGATCGTCAGCGAGTGCCCCCGGTCGGGGAAGCCGATGATGTCGGTGACCGCCTCGGAGTGCCGGTACTGCTTGAGGGTGGCCCGGGTGACGACCTCGGGGACCGTGTGGTCCTTGCCGCCGGAGATGAGCAGCAGCGGGCCGCGTCCGCTGTTGTCCGTGTCGACCTTCGCCGGCGAGTGGGGGTTGAAGTTGGCGGAGGCGGCCTCGTACAGCGGCTTGCCCGGCGCCGGGATGGTCCAGCGCTCGTAGAGGGCCGCCGACTCCTCTTCCGCGACGGCGTTGCCGAACGCGAACCGGAACTGCTCCGCGGTCAGGGAGACCGACCGGCGCTTGTTGGCCGGGTTCTTGAAGACCGGGAGCGTCGCCTTCAGCGCGGACAGCGGCAGGGGCAGAACGCCCTTGATCTGTGCGGCGTCGATCGCGACCGCCGCGGCTGCGCGGTCCTGGCCGAGCAGCTTCTGCGCGATCATCCCGCCGAACGAATGGCCGATCACGACGGGCCGCACGGGCAGGGCCTCGATCAGGGCCGCGTAGTGCTCGACGACGTCGTCGATGCCGTGGCCGGCGATGCTCTCGGGGTTCTGGCGCGCGTCCTCGACGGTGTCGGGGTCGCCCGGCCACCCGGGCGCGGACGGGTCGTAGCCCTCGGCGTGGAACAGCTCGATCCACGGCTGCCAGGAGGTGCTGTGCAGCCAGAGTCCGTGGATGAAGACCACGGGAAGGGGGACGGTCATGGCTGGGCCTCTCTTGTCGGTGTCCGGACCCGCATGCGCACACGAAACCGGGACCCCGGTGCTCTCGCACCGGGGAGGCACCCCAGTGCTTCAGGGCCGGTCGTTCAGGGATGGATGCCGAACGGCCCGAGGACGCCCGCGTCGATCCGCAGGGACTCCAGCAGCGTCCACGCGTTGTCCCGCGTGAAGACGTCGGCGGCGGCGAGGACTCCGGTGTACTTCGCGGCCACCGGAGCGGCCGCGGCGTCCGCGACCGCGTCGAGGAAGGTCTTGAAGATCGCCCACGAGTTCCCCTGCGCGCCGTACTTGGCGAAGAACGGGGCCGGGTCCACGGAGGCGATGGCGGACCGGGTGCTGGCCTCCAGATCGTCCATGTACCGGATCTGCAGGGCGCCGTCCGCGCGGACTCCGAGCCGCCCGAGATGGCCGCCGACGAACGTCTGCCACGGGTAGTCCATCGCGATGCTCTGGGCCTTGATCCAGTCGGGGATGTCCTGGGAGACCGCGAGGTTCTTGAACGGCACCCAGCCCGGGTACAGGACGTCGACCAGCATCAGGGTGGCGTACTCAGGGGCGTGGACGAAGATGTTGTCGGGGGCGTGGTTGGGGCCGTGGTACGCCAGGCGCAGGGTTTCCCCGCCGACCTTGAGCTGGTACTTGTCCTGGAAGGTGACCGTCGGCAGCGGCCTGTTGGGGTCCGCCGCGCGGGCCAGCAGACCGGCCGTCGCCGCGTGCGAGATCCGGACGACGTCGGTTCCGAACAGGCCGGCGGCGCCGATGTGGTCGGCGTGCGAGTGCGAGTAGACCAGGTGCGTGACCTTGCTCGGCCGGCCGTTGTCCCGGGTGATGTCGTCGATCGCGCGGAGCAGGTTGTGACCGATGGTCGGCGGTGCGTCGACGAGGACGACGCCCCGCCGGGTCGTCAGGAACATGGCCTGGTAGAAGGAGTCCGTGACCCAGTAGAGGTTTCCGGCGATCTGGCCCACGTAGTAGCCGGCCTCGTTCACCGGGGGCCCGGCCGCGGCGGCCGGGATGGGCGCGTAGTCGGGCAGCCCGCCCTCGTCGGCGTGGGCGGGCCCGGCGGGCACGCCGACGAGCGCGGCGGCGGCCGGGACGGCGAGCGCCCCGGCGGCGCCCTTGAGGAATCCGCGGCGGCCGGTCGGAGGCTGAAGTGCGGAAGACATGGAAGGGGGGTCGCCTTTCGGTTGGGGGGACGAAGGCGGCGATCGCCGACCCCGCCAGGACAACACCCCGCGAGCGACGTTCGCACCGGGGCTCCACCCCAGCCGAATGACTCCCAACCCCAATGAAACGCAGGGGAGTTGAGGATCGGCCGCGCAGATGACCGGAATCGGCCGAGTCGACGTGAAGCGCAAGGAAACCTCACCGGAAACCGGAAGAATCACTCACGCCGGAAACGTGCACAGCGGCGCGGACCCGGCGGGGGACCGCCTCTGTCCCGGGAAGGATCCCGACCTCACCCCGGCCCACCCGACTGATTCCAGCAGACCCCGGACAACGCAAGAGGCCGTGACCTGTAACCACAGATCATCGGTCTCTGACCGAAGGGTGAGTGACGGGACTCGAACCTGTTTCGTATCGCCATCGTGACCTGCGGCTTTACTGGGCAGGTAGGTAAATCAGGGCATACAGGTGACGGGTGATGCCGCTGGATGACGCTGTGCGGCATCCGGTTTGGCCATGGCCGAACACCCCCGTTACCACTCGTGCGACGCTCCGCCGGTGGGCGACGGGCGTCGCGGCGCCCGCTGCAGGCCGCACCGAGGACCTCATCTGCGCCATCTGCTCGCGAGATCCCCGCGCGTGCGCACCCCGAGTTTCCGATAGATCTTTCCCAGGTGGTACTCCACTGCCTTCGCACTGATCAGCAGCTTCTCCGCGACCTGGCGGTTGGTCAGCCCGGACGCGACCAGCCCGGCCACCGTCACCTCACGTTCTGTCAAGGCGACGTCGGGGCGCGGCGACGCTCCTCGGGTGACGGCCTCCCGGTCCTGGACGCAGTTCCGGACGAACGCGCGGGCGCCGAGCGAAGCGAAGTCGTCCTGGGCCCGCTGGAGCCGACCGAGGCCGGTCGCCGTCCGCCCGAGGGTGCACAGGAACCGGCCGTACGCATGGTCCAGTTGCGCGCGATGCACGGGCGGCACCTGGGCGCGGTCCTCCGCGGCCAGCAAGCCCGCCTCGTACTCGTCCTGGGCCGTGGTCGGGTCGCCCCGGAGTTCGGCCGCCCGCCCCGCGAGCCGATGGAAGGTGACCATCAGGTACGGGCTGTGCCGCGCGTGTGCGCGCAGCTGTGCCAGGCCTGCCTCGGACGCGGTGCCCGCCGCGGTCTCGATCGCCGCTTCCACGTACACCGGCAGCCACAGCGGGGCGAACTTGGCCGGCGCGTCCTCCAACCCGGCGGAGTCGGAGGTCAGCCGAGTGATCGCGGTCAGGATGTCCGCGTGGCGACCATGCGCCAGCATGGCGACGGCGTCCGCACACGTGGCGATGGTGAGACGGTCGGGTTCCGCCGAGCCGGGCCCCCTCCCGATCGCCGACGCAGGCGTTCCGGGCCGCGGTGCCGCGCCCGCCGCGCGAACGGCCGAGAGCATGGCCCGGAGCGCCGGCCCCGCCGTATCGCCGGGGGTCCCGTCGATGCCGTCCACCGCGGAATCGGCCTCCCGCCAGCTTCCCAGCAGGAAGTGTGCGATCGCCAGCCGCTCCAGCGCTCGCAGCCGGTCCGGATGCCCGAGAGGCGTGTCGTGCCGTCGGACAAGGGAATCCAGGTCACGGGCACCCGCTTCCAGATCGCCCGCCAGCATGCGGCACTCACCGCGCAACAGCAGCAGTCCGGAGTCCCGGATCTCCGGTAGGGGAGTCCGGTGCCCCGGCGACGTGGTGTTCGTCCCGGCGGCCGGTGCGGATGCGTCGAGGGAGCGCAGTACCCCGTGCGGGCCGTACTTGTAAGACCGGCCCACCAGCAGCAGACGCCGAGCCGTGTGGATCTGGACCGCGTCACCGCTCGCGGCGTCCAGCGCCCTGGTCGCCGCGTTGACGGCGATTGCGCCCCGTGCCGTGCGGCATGCCACAGCGGCCTCCATGGTCTCGATCGCCGCGGCGGCCGACAGGTCCCGGTCCCCGCGCGAGCGTGCGGAAGGCACATGGTCCGCATCCGCGTCCGCATCCGCGTCCGTGCCCGCGTCCGTGCCCGCATTCGTATCCGTGTTCGCACGGGCGTTCTCGGCGGCGAGGGTGCGGGACGCGGCTCGCAGGTGGTCGACGGCGGTACCGAGACGGTGTTCGAGCAAGGCCCGGCCCGCCAGCGCGCAGTACCGCAGCGGCGAAGGAGGCAGCGCCTCGACCCGCGTCCACAGACCGTCGTTCCCGGACTCCTCGGCATACACCTCGTGCATCGCGGCCAGGAGCAGTCGCCGCTCCCGCTCTCCCCGGTCCGCGGTCAGATCTGCCGCCCACAGCAGCAGTTGCCGACTTGGCACGCCGACCTCGTCCGCCAGCGCGCTTCCGCCGAAGGCGGCCTCCTCCAGGGCGGCGGCCAGCGCGGGATCGGGGCGGTCGGCCGCCCGAGCACGGTGGGCCAACGCCGGACGCGCGTCGAGCGCCTCCGCGGCGGCCCGGTGCAGGGCCCGCCATCTCGTCGGGGTCAGCCGCGCGCGCACCCGGCGGTAGTCGCTCTCTCGTGCGAACGCTATCCGGCCCGAGCCCTGCGGGCCACCGACCGACACGACGAGTCCGAGGCCGAGCAGCAGGTCGAAGATCTGGGCGGCCGCCGGAACCGCGGCAACGCGGGCCACCGTGGCCAGCGGGTACTCCCCGGCCAGCACGCACAGCGCCTCCAGGAACGCGTTGCCGTCCTGGCACAGGCTGTCCGCGGCCGGCAGACGTCGTCCGGTGTCGTCGTCGGACACGACCTGCTCGCCCGGTTCCCGGAGTTCACAGGGTTCCCGGTACATGTCGGGTGTGAACCTGCCTCTCAAACCCGCTGGGAACGGGAGTGCGCGGATGCGCTCACCGCCGCCGCCTTCGGCACGGCTCCGGGACACACGCGGGTTTCATGGTGTCGGAGCCCCCGCACAGGACGCTGACCGGCTCGGTCGTCAGCTGACGGAAGGGACCGGTCCTCGACTGCGCTCGTCGTGTTGCATCATCGCGCACCGGAACCTGCTCCGTTGCCCGCTCTCGCGCGCACGCCGACCGGAGCCGGCGGGACGAATACTGATCGTCGACGGCCGAGTGATCACCTCGTGGACCATTCGCGGTGCCCTCGGCCGCACCTGACATCTCGGTGTTCGTCCGACACCTCAGTGTTCGTTCCCGGCGGTTCTGAAAGAGGGGCAGAGGGGCAGTGCCTACCTACCATTCCCCTGGCGTCTACGTGGAGGAGGTCTCCTCGGGCTCGCGGCCCATCGAGGGCGTGGGCTCCGCGTTGTGCGCCTTCGTGGGGTTCACCGAGCGCGGGGTCTCCAACCAGCCCACGCTGGTGACCAACTGGACGCAGTACACCAAGGCTTTCGGCGGCTTCGTCGACGGTGCGCACCTTCCGCAGTCGGTCTACGGGTACTTCCTGAACGGCGGCGGGGCCGCGTACGTCGTGCGCATCGGCGCCACCGACACGCACGACGAGGAGCAGGCGTCCCCGAACGGCCGAGCGGCCGGGAGCGCGGGGGCGCTCGACTCCGTCGCCCGGGGTGAGGTTCCCGCGGCGGGAAGCGGCGAGCGTCCGGCCCTCCAAGCCAGGGCGCTGGCCCTCGGGGAAGCGGGCAACGAGCTGAGCGTGGAGATCGCCGACGCGAGCGAACCCGGCGAAGAACTGTTCAAGCTGGTCGTCCGCAGGGAAGACCGCGAGGCGGAGGTCTTCGACAACCTCTCACTGCGGCGCGGACCGCGGAACGCCGCCACGGTCGTCAAGGAGTCCTCGGAACTCATCGCCCTGGACGAGGTCAAGGGCGCGTCGGCACTGGTACCGGCGAAGGGCGCACGGGTCGTGCTGAGCGGGGGAGCGTCCTCGGCGGCGGCCGTCGTGCCGCAGGGGCCGGTCCCGGCCCGGATCACCCCGGCCGACTATGTCGGGGACACCGCCGACCGCACGGGCTTCGCCGGGCTTGAGGCGATCGAGGACGTCACCATGCTCTGCGTCCCCGACCTGATGGCCGCCTACCAGCACGGGGCTGTGGACCTCGACGGGGTCAAGGCCGTGCAACTCGCCATGATCGCGCACTGCGAGCTGATGGCGGACCGGGTGGCGATCCTCGACCCGCCGCCGGGGCTCGGCGCCCAGCAGGTCAGGGACTGGCGGATGGACGCCGCCGGCTACGACTCCAAGTACGCGGCACTGTACTGGCCCTGGTTCAAGGTCGTGGACCCGGTCACGGGCAGTCCGACGCCCATTCCTCCCAGCGGCTACATCGCCGGGGTGTGGGCGCGCAGTGACGAGACCCGCGGCGTGCACAAGGCCCCGGCGAACGAGGTGGTCCGCGGCGTGATCGACCTGGAGACCAACATCACCCGGGGCGAGCACGACCAGCTCAACCCGGTGGCCGTCAACTGCATCAGGTCCTTCCCCGGCCAGGGTATCCGGGTGTGGGGCGCGCGGACGCTCTCCAGCGACCCCGAGTGGCGCTACCTGAATGTGCGCAGGCTGTTCAACTTCGTGGAGAAGTCCATCCTCGACGGCACCAACTGGGTCGTGTTCGAGCCCAACGACCGCTTCCTGTGGGGTTCGGTACGCCGCACCATCACGATGTTCCTGCGCCGGGTCTGGCGCAGCGGGGCGCTGTTCGGCCGTACCCCGGAGGAGGCGTTCTTCGTCAAGTGCGACGAGGAGAACAACCCCCCGGAGAACCGGGACGCCGGGATCCTCACCGTCGACATCGGGATCGCCCCGGTCAAGCCGGCGGAGTTCATCGTCTTCCGGGTCTCGCAGTACGCGCAGGGCGCGGCCCTGGAGGAGTGAGTCAGAGCCTGCCCGCGCCGAGAGGAGACCGCACACCGTGGCACAGAGTTTCCAGCCCGCACCGACCTCGCGACCGTTTTCCACCGTCGCGTCCGCACCGATCTTCGTGGTCTCCTCGAACATCCAGATCACCGGTGGATTCCAGCTGCAGAACATAGCGTTCCAGGAACTCGCCGGCATCAGCAGCGAGATCGGCATCGAGCAGTACATCTCGGTGGACACGGCCGGGTTCATCAACCACACCAAGCAGTTCGGCCAGACCAAGCCGCCGACGGTCACGCTCAAGCGCGGCCTGGACAACAGTCTGGCGCTCTGGGCGTGGCATCAGATGGCCCTCAACGGCAATCCCGCGGCCCGCGCCCAGTACCTGAGCCTGGACATCTTCGGCGGCGGGCTCGCCGGCATGAAGGACCAGGAGCCGCTGATGAGCTACACGCTCATCAACGCCTGGTGCGCCAAGATCAACATCTCCTCGGCCAAGGCCGGGGAGGGCGTCGTCACCGAGGACGTCACCATCGCCTGCGACGTGATCACACAGGGCGACGGCGGGTGAGCCGCCCGGCGCGGCGCAGACGAGCACGACAGTGAATTTCGAGTCGAAGGGAGGACAGTCACATGGCGATCGCCAGCGGCAACCCGGCGGTGATGAGCGCGTCGACCTTCGTGATCCAGGTGGACGGGATCAAGGTCGCCACGTTCAGTGAACTGTCCGGGATCAACACCGAGGTCGAATCGGTCGAGTACATCTCCAGCGGCCCGGAGGGAGTCCTGCACACGAAGCAGTACGGCAAGACCAAGCCGCCGACGGTCACGCTCAAGCGCGGCCTCGACCCGGAGACGTACATGTGGTTGTGGCACCAGGCGGTGCTGCAGGGCGATCCCCTGGCCCGCAAGACCTGCTCGCTGCAGTTGTTCGCGGCGGCTTCGTCCCCGAAGTCGGGTCAGCCGATCATCACCTACCTCCTGGAGAACGCCTGGCCGTCGAAGCTGGAGATCGGCGGGATGAAGGCCGGCGCGACCGAAATCGTGACCGAGACCGTGGTGCTGCACTGCGACCAGATCCTGATGCAGCCGGCCGGATGACCGAGGAGAGGTCATGCTGACGCAACCGTCCGCCGCCGGCGTCGAGGGTGTACCGCCCGGCTCGGCGGCCGGGCTGACGACCCGTTACCCGTTCGTGCTGCCCCGTGGCTACGTGGACGAGCAGGGCACATTGCACCGGGAGGGCGTGCTGCGCCTGGCCACGGCACGCGACGAGATAGCGAGCCAGAGCGATCCGCGGGTCAGGCAGAACCCCGCCTACCTCAGCGTGCTGCTTCTCGCACGTACGGTGACCCGGCTCGGCTCGGTCCCCGGGGTGGACAACCTGGTGATCGAGAACCTGTTCGCCTCCGATCTCGCCTTCCTCCAGGACCTGTACCGGCGGATCAACCAGGAAGGGCACACCGAGGCCGACGTCGACTGTCCCGCCTGCGGGCACGGATTCGCGGTGGACATCGCCGGTGATGTCCCGGGGGAATCCTGATGTACACGGCCGACCGGCTCTGGGAGGAGGCCGTGTACCTCGCTTACTACCTGCACTGGCCGCTGCGGGAGATTCTCGATCTCGAACACCCGGTGAGGGCCCGGGTGATCGAGGAGATCGGCCGGATCCACGGCCGCCTCGACAGCGGCGCGGCGGGACCTGCCCAGACCTTCTAGCCCTGGTCCCGGCCTCGGTGTACGGAGAGGAAACGAGATGCGTTGGCTGCCTCGACGGTGGCGCCGCGAGACCCGCGAGACCCGCGACGCGCGGCCCGGCCTCGGTCTGCCGCCCGGCAACACCCACTGGCGACGGCTGCCGCCTCTCGTCCCGACCCTCGGACGGCCGCCGCTGACCGCGGCCGCCTCGATGGGCGTGGTCGCGGCCGACCGGTCCACGCCTCTGCTCCACGCGCCGCTTCGCACTCGTCCGGCAAGCCGTCGGGCTACGGGCACCCCGGGGCACCTGGCCCCCTCTCAACGGGGTGTGGTTCCCGCTGTGGAGCCGGTCGCCGGACGGGTGACGGGACTGGTCGCCGTCCGCGCCGAAGCGCCGCCCGAGCAGGAGACGGTCGTGCTGCCCTCGGCAGGTGGTCGGCGGTGGGCGCCCGTACCGGAACGCGGCCCCAGCCCGAGGACGCCGCCTGCGGGGCCTCGGTTCGCCCCGCGGGTACTCGCGTCCGCCGGGCCCCGGCCGAACCTGGTGGCGGCCGCGGACGAGTACGTGGGCGATGCCACGTCCGACGAGGCACCCAAGGGCTCCGCGGCTCCTGCGCCCGAGGACGTGCCCAACGCCCCCTCGGACTGGCTGCGCATGCTTGAGTCCTACCGTCCGCCGTGGGCGACCGAGGCCGGAGCCGCCTCACCTCCGCGGCAGGGTGCTGAGCCGCCGATGCCCGGGGGCGGCACCTCGTGGTCGAGCGAGGCGACGGCCGCACCGCCCCGGCCGTCGCGGGAGCCGCGTACGGGAGGGCCGAAGGCGGCGCGCCGCGCCTCCCTCGCCGAGAGCCGACGGCTCGGCCTCGGCAACCCGCTTCGTCGGCCGGTCTCTCCGGACGCGCGGATGCCGGTGGAGTCACCCGCCGACTCCCTCGATGCTCCCGAGCCCGAAGTCCAGGACGAGCGGCCCGGGCGCACTCGTGCGGCCGAGGCCGGCTCGTCGCCCGCTCCGGCCGCCGACGTTGACGTGGTCGCCGACGCCGACGCCGACGCGGTCTCGGTCGCGGTCGCTGACGCGGTCCTCGACCCCGACCCCGACCCCGACGCCGACGTGGATCGGTCGCCACGCCTCGCGGATGCCGGTCCGACGCCACGCCTCGCGTCGGACGTCGCCCCGGACGTCGCCCCGGACGTGCGGCGTGGTGCCGGCGGTCCCGAGGCGCCCGTGCTCGGCCTCGCGGCCCCGATCGTCAGACCGCAGTGGCCTTCCCCCGGCACACCGTCCCGTGCCCGGTCGCCGCGCGAGCGCACGTCGCCGGAGCCGAGGGAACCGGAACCGCACGCGCAGACCCCGGACGGCAGCGGGACAGAGGTTCAGGGCGGGGCCGTCGACGAGGAGGACGTGCGCCCGTCGACGCCGCTTCCGGCCCGTCCGGTCTACCGTTTCGTTCCCGGCGAGCGGTCGACTCCACCGGCGGCCGGGACATCCCGCCCGACCGGCGCCGCACCGACGCCGACCACCCCCGCGACCACTCCCATGGGCAGACCCCTGGTACGTCCGCGTGCGCGGCGTCGGCCGGACGGCGCCCGCCCCGAGCCCGAGCCGCAACCGCCCGCACCCTTCCCGCCGCCGGACCGGACGGCCCCGAGCGAACTCGTCCACGCCGTGCGGCGGGCGCACGGCGTGGACGTCTCCGACGTGCCCATCCACCGCGGTCCCGAGGTGGCGGCCGAGGCACGGTCACTCGGTGCCCGTGCCTTCACCCGGAACGGCGAGGTGTTCCTGCCCGCGGACGAGGGGCCGTTCGACCAGCCGGTCGCGCGCGGACTGCTCGCGCACGAACTCACCCACGCCGCCCAGCAGCGCACCCTCGGCCCTGCTCTTCCTCCTGAGGACTCCGACAGCGGCAGCGCTCTGGAGGCGCAGGCCGTGGCGACCGAGCGGTGGGCGCGCGGCCTGGAGGCGGAACCGGCGGAAGCCGGCGCGGCACCCGCGGCATCGTGGACCGCACCGTGGCACACGGCGCCCGCGAGCGGGGTGCAGCGGCAGCCCGGTGACGTGACGGCCATGGTCGGGCCACGCGCGGTCGAGCCCCCGCAGCCGCCGACGGCGACGACCGCGCCCGGGGACGGGACGCCGTCCGGGTCCCCGGCGTCCCAGGCACCGGTGACCGGGGCACAGACGGCCCGGACGCCGGTGCCCTTCGACGAGGAGCTGCTCTCGGTCAGGGACAGGCTCATCGAGCTGAGCGGTCGCCGTCCGCTCGACCTCGACGACCCGGGCGACATCGAGGAAGTGGCCGTCCAGGTCTACGAAAAGATCCACAGACGGCTCCGGCGCGAACTCCTGGTCGACCGCGAACGCGCGGGCCGGCTCGGTGCGGCCGGGCCGTTCGGCTGGGCGAGATAGACGAGATCCAACGGACGAGACGGACGAGACGGACGGGAGTCAGGGGAACCATGAGCATGATGGGATCGCTGCGCGGCGCGGCCGAGCAGGCCCAGAACATCGCCGGTCCACTGACGGTCGGCATGAGCCACCGGTACTCGGTGCTGATCGACAACGTCGCCTACCACTTCGGCGACTGGTCCAGGGTGACGGGCCTGTCGGTGTCCTGGCAACAGGTCGAGCACCGGGTCGGAGACAGCGGCAACCAGGTCTGGCTCTTCCCCGGCGCCACCAGGTACGAGCCGATCACGCTCAGCCGGGCGGCCGGGCCCTACTCGCGAGTCGTGCAGCACTGGCTGACGCAGACCTCGAAGAACCCGCAGCCGCAGAGCGGCACGATCCAGCTCGTCGACTTCGCCGGGATCCCGATGGTCCAGTGGCGCCTGAGCGAGTTCTTCCCCATCGCCTGGTCCGTCGATTCCTTCGACGCGGCCGGTGCCAAGCCCGCGGTCGAGACGCTCAGGCTCGCCCACACCGGCTTTCTCGAGGACGACCTGAACTCCTCGGCGCTGTCCCCGACTTCGCCGATGATCTCGCCGTTCTGACCACCAGGACCAACGCACCAGAAAGGCATCCCGTCAGTGAGCATCGCGTCCTTCGCCTCCGCAGCCGGGCAGGGCGGCGGCCGACTCGGCCTCCCCCTCGCCCAGGCCGGCGGCACAGCCGCGTCCACCGCGGCCTCGGCGGCGCGCAGCGCGGCCGCCGACAGCGCGTTCCGGTACTACGGCCTGTCCATGCGCTTCACCGTCGCCTTCTCCAACGGCGACGGTATCGACCGACTCGGTGAATGGTCCTCGTGCAAGGGCCTGAAGGTCGACTTCCGGACCGAGACGATCAAGGTCGGCGGTGACTACAGCGGCGAGGTGAAGCTGCCCGCCCAGGTGTCCTACTCCCCGGTCGTCCTGGAAAGGGCGATGGAGAGGCAGCCGTCACAGGCGTTGCAGGGCTGGCTCGGCAAGCTGGTCACGACCTGGATGAACTGCGACGAGAAGAGCGCCAGGGCGCCGAAGGGGACCGTGGACATCGCCCTCCAGGACGTGCACCAGAACGTCGTCGCCTCCTGGAGCCTGCGCAACGCGTACCCGGTGTCGTGGAGCGGCCCCGTCCTGGACGCGAAGCAGAACGCGGTCGCGATCGAGACGCTGACCCTCGAACACGAGGGCTTCCTGCCGGCCTCCGCCGCCGTCCACACATAGGAGCCGGACTCATGAGCGTCACCCCCGAGATGGTGCAGAAGCAGCGCGCGGCCATGGCCGCGCGGCGCATCCCACGGGCCCCGGCACCCCCGCTGGCCCCGGACGGCAACGCCAAACTCGGCCCGGCGAAGTCCACCGCCGCCGCCGACTACGTCGAGTTCGACTTCAACCCGGCGACCATCGTGATCTCGCACTCGGCGCCGGTGGCACCGACCGCCGGTCTGCAGAAGAAGGGCGAGAAACCCGCCGGGATCTCCGACCCGAGGGCGAAGGTCGAACTGTCCGCCATATCCGTCGAAGAGGTCGAGAAGGCGAAGGGCACCACGAGCATCAACCTGCGCTCGCTGACCTTCGACGGCACGAACGTGGCGCGCACCTGCCTGCGCCTGCTCACCTGGTCCCACTTCGTGGACAGCAGAGACAAGACGTCCACGCAGCGGAGCGAGCTGCCCCGGCTGAAGTTCATCTGGGGCTCTCAGGTCTACCTCGTCCACCTCAACCAGGTGACGGTCACGTACACCCGGTTCAGTCCGTCCGGGACGCCCGTACGGGCCACCGTCGACCTGACGCTCCATTCGATCCCCGACATCCCGGGGCCGACCAATCCGAGCTCGGGCGGCCTCGCGGGGCGCCGCACCCACCTGCTCTCCGGTGCCGAGTCCCTGCCCGAACTCGCCACGCGGTGCTACGGCGGGCCGGAGCACTGGCGGGAGATCGCCGCGGCGAACCGGTTCGACGACCCGCTGCGCGTGCGGCCCGGGACGCGCGTGTACCTGCCGAGCACGCAGGAGAGTGAGCGATGACCGTGTCGTCGGACCTCGGCGCCACCGTGTGGCCGACGGTACTGGTCGGCGCCGGTCCGGGCCGGGAGCTGTCCGGCGCCGCCGCGAGGTCCCTGGTGCGCACCGAGGTCAGCACCCACCTGCTGCTGCCGTCGATGTTCGCGCTCGGCTTCGCGGACCTCACCGGTGCCGCGCTGGACCAGGCCGGTCTCCGGATCGGGACGCGCATCGAGGTGCGCGTCGGGTCCGGGCCGGGCGGCCGACTGGTCGTCGGCGAGGTCACCGCGATCGAGGGGTACTACCAGGGCACGGTGGGGCGGACCGTGGTACGCGGTTACGACCTGTGCCACCGGCTGCAACGGGCGCGCAGGACAAGGTCGTTCGACGACGCGACCGACTCGGACATCGCCCGGCGGATCGCCGAGGAGGCGGGACTGCCGGTCGGCAGGATCTCTGCGACGCAGACCGTCCACGAGCACCTGCTGCAGTGCAACCAGAGCGACTGGGAGTTCCTGGCCCAGCGGGCACGCGAGATCGGCTTTGAATTCGGCATGTCCGAGGGGGACTTCTACTTCCGGAAGGCCTCCACGCTCGCAGACTCCCACAGAGGTCTGCCGGAGCTGGCCATACCCGGCCCGCTGCTGCGCTTCGAACCGCGCGTCACAGCGGGGAACCTGGCCCCCGAGGTCGAGGTGCGGGTCTGGGACCCGCTGCGGGCGACGCTCTCCGCCGTGCCCTCGGCACCGGCGCCCTCCGCCACCGCCCCCACCGAGCGCCCGCGGGGCCTGACCGAGGTCACGGCGCTCTTCAGCGCGGCCGCCGAAGGTCCGCTGGGCGCCGTCGCGGCGGGCGGGCAGGGCCTGGAGCCCGGGGAGGGCCTCGGGGCAGGGGAGGGCCTCGGCCCCCCGCCGAGCCCGACCGCCCATGTCGTGGGCACCTTGCCGGTCGCGGACGTCGAGGCCGCGTCCGCGGCTCTGGCCGCGTCCGTCGGCGGGACCTTCGCCGAGGCGGAGGGGGACGCGCTGGGCGACCCCGCGATCCGCGCCGGCGCCTCCGTCAAGGTCTCCGGAATTCCCGGACACTTTCCCGCCGTCTGGCTGGTCACCCGTGCCCGGCACGTGTTCGACCTGGCGGAGAACGGCTACCACACCGAGTTCGCCGCGGGCGGCGCGCACGACCGCTCCCTGCTCGGCCTGACCGCGGCCGACGGCACCGACCCGATGCGGATCCCCGGTCTCGTCTGCGCCGTCGTCGACGACATCGGCGGCGACCACGCCCGGGTGCGGCTGACGCTGCCGTGGCTGTCCCCGGACGTGCGCACCGACTGGGCCCCGGTCGTGCAGTTCGGCGCCGGCCGGCGCAGCGGCGCGATGTTCCTGCCCGAGGTCGGCGACGAGGTCCTGGTCGGGTTCGAGTTCGGCGATCCGCGCCGTCCCTACGTGCTCGGCGGCCTCGTCACCGAGCACAGCGCCTACAGCCTCGGCGGCAGCGCCGTCCGGCAGGGGCCGGGCGGCGCGGACTCGTCGGTCGCGCGCCGCGGGTTCGTCTCGGCCTCGGGCAACCGGCTGGTGTTCCAGGACGAGATGGGCGAGGGGCCGAAGCCGGAGCAGTCGCGGATCGCGCTGGGCACCGGCGACGGCGGGCTGGGGCTCGGCGTCGACGTGGTACGGGGGGCGGTGGAGCTCACCTGCGCGCCCACCGACCCGGCGGGGCAGCTCACCATCAGGTGCGGCCGGGCCGGGACCGTCAACATAGTGACCGGCGAGGGCGGAACGGTGACCATCGACGGCGGGAACTCGCTGACCCTGAAGTCCGCCGGCTCGCTCACCATCCAGAGTCAGGGCACCGTCTCCCTCTCCGGCGCGTCCGTCTCGCTGGGCGGATGAGGGACGGCGATGACCGACTTCACCGGCACCGGCTGGTCGTTCCCGTTCGGCTTCGAACCCACCGGGGCGCCGACCATGGTTTCCGGGACCGCCAAACTGGAGCAGTCGATGCGGCTGATCCTGGAGACCTATCCCGGAGAGCGCCCGATGCGGCCGCGGTTCGGCAGCACCCTGCGGGACTACATCTTCGACGGGGCCGGCGTCCACAAGGCCGCCGAGATAGCCGACGTGGTCAAGGACGCGATCGAGCAGTGGGAGCCACGCGTTGACGTGGCCGAGGTGGACGTGTACCCCGACGAGGAGCAGCCGGGCCTGCTCTACATCGACATCCGCTACGTCGTGCCCGGCACCAACAGCCCGCGCAACCTCGTCTTCCCCTTCTACACCATCCCCGAGCACGAAGAAGGCGAGTACTGATGCCCCTGCCGGCCCCCGATCTCGACGACCGCCGGTTCCAGGACCTCGTCTACGAGGCCAAACACCTGGTGATGCAGCGCTGCCCGGAGTGGACCGACCACAACGTCTCCGACCCGGGCATCACCCTGATCGAGACCTTCGCCCATATGACCGACCAGCTGCTCTTCCGGCTCAACCAGGTGCCCGACCGGCTTTATGTCACCTTCCTGAACCTGATCGGCCTGCGCATCCTCCCGCCCACCCCGGCGCGCGTACCCGTCACCTTCTGGCTCTCCAGTCCCGCCCGCGCGCGGCTGACGATCGCCGCGGGCACCCGCGTGGGGACGCTTCGTACGGCCACCACCGAGTCGGTCGTCTTCACCACCCGGGCGGACCTGGCCGTCGTGCCCTGTTCGCTCGCCAGGATCAGGACCGCGGCCGAATCGGAGTCCGAGGGCGGACCGACCGGCACGGCCACCGAGGACGGCCGGCCGGCCGGGACCGCGGACCGCTCCCGGCTGCTCTCGGACGGCAGGCCGTTCCCCGCGTTCCGCCGACGCCCCGGGATCGGGGACGCGCTGATGATCGGTCTCACCGACCCGGTGCCCGGGTGCGCGATCCGACTGGGATTCCGCGGCCGGGTCGAGGGGGTGGGGGTCAATCCGAAACACGCCCCGCTGATCTGGGAGGCATGGACGGGCGACGGCTGGACGGAGTGCGAGACGGGGCTCGACGAGACCGGGGGCCTGAACACCTCGGGCGCGATCGTCCTGCACGTGCCGACCGCGCATCGGGCGAGCGTGGTCGACGGCGACCGCGCCGGGTGGATCAGGGCCCGGGTCACCGAGCCCGAGGAGGGACAACCCCCGTACACGGACTCGCCCGTGGTCGACGGACTGACCGTCTGCACGATCGGCGGCACGGTCGAGGCCATGCACGCCGAACCGGTCGCTCTCGAGAAGCTGGACCGGGCGGAGGGCGTGCCCGGGCAGCAGTTCCCGCTCCGGCACTCTCCGGTGCTGGCCGGTTACGGCCCGCCGGTCGTGGAGACCAGCTCACCGGACGGCTGGCTGGAGTGGACCGAGGTCGAGCACTTCGCGGACAGCCGGCCGGAGGACCGGCACTTCGCCCTGGACGCGGTCTCGGGACTCGTCCTGTTCGGCCCGGCGGTACGCGAGACCGATGGGAGCCTGCGCCGGTACGGTGCCGTACCCGAGAAGGGCGCCGAGGTGCGCATCCGCGGGTACGCGACCGGAGGCGGCGCCCGTGGGAACGTCGCGGCCGGGTCGGTCTGCCGGCTCAAGTCCTCGGTCCCGGCGGTCTCCGCCGTGGAGAACCGGCGCCCGGCTCATGGCGGGGTGGACGGGGAGACCCTCGGCGAGGCGAAGGACCGCGGGCCGCTGCTGCTGCGTACCCGCAGCCGCGCGGTGACGGCGGAGGACTACGAGATCCTGACCCGCGAGGCGGCGCCGGAGATCGCCCGGGTGCGCTGCGTGCCGACCGGCGAGGACCCCGCCGAGGCCGGGGGAGTCCGGGTGCTGGTTGTCCCGGCCGCGGCCATGCAGGACGGCCGGATCCTGTTCGAGAACCTCGTCCCGCCGGAGCCGACGCTGCGCCGGATCGCCGAACGGCTCGACCGCGCGCGGGTCGTGGGCACCCGCGTCATGCTCGAACCGCCGCTCTACCGCGGCGTCACCGTGGTCGCCCGGCTGGTGGCCCGACCACGGGTGAACGCCGAGCGGGTGCGCGAGGACTCGCTCGAAGCCCTCCACCGCTATCTCAATCCGCTGCCCGGCGGCGGGCCCGAGGGTGCCGGCTGGCCGTTCGGCCGTCCGGTGCAGGCCGGCGAGATCTTCGGCCGACTGCAACAGATACCCGGGGTCGAACTGGTCGAGGACGTACGGCTGTTCTCCGCCGACCCGGTCACCGGCGTGCGCGGCAAGGAGGCCCGCCGGATCGATCTCGACGCCAACAGCCTGGTGTTCTCGTACGAGCACCAGGTCAGAGTGGAGGCACACTGATGCGCGCGGCCGTGGTGGGGCTGGACACGCCGTATCCGATCGGCACGCTGCTGCCCGCGGTCTTCCAGGAGGACCCGGTGGCGATGCGGTGGACCGGAGCCCTGGACGAGGTGCTCGCCCCGGCCGTCTCGACCCTGGACTGTCTGGCGGCCTATACCGACCCGATGCTCGCGCCCGGCGACTTCGTGCGGTGGCTCGCCGGCTGGCTGGGCACGGTCCTGGACGAGAACTGGCCTCTCGACCGGCAGCGGGCGGCCGTGGCGCACTCCGTGCTGCTCCACCGGCTGCGAGGCACCGCCGAAGGTCTGCGCACGCTGGTCGAGCTGGTCACCGGCGGGGAGGTGGAACTCGCCGAGAGCGGCGGGGTCGGCTGGTCGACGGTTCCGAACACCCCGCTACCCGGCGAGGCGGTGCCCCGGCTGTCCGTCCGGGTGACGCTGCCGAGGAGCGCGTCGGTGGACGTCACCGCGCTGGAGGAACTGATCGCCGCCGAGAAACCCGCGCATGTCCCGCACGGGCTGGAGGTCGTGGAGAGATGATCGTTTGTCGTAAGTGCGGGTTCCGCAACGGGGAGGACGACGCCTTCTGCGGCTCCTGCGGCGGTTTCCTCGAATGGACGGGGGAGAAACAGACGTCGCAGGTCGCGCAGGAGGTGGTCCAGGAGATCGAGCAGGAGCAGACGGCCTCCGAACCGCGGGTCGGCGTGCTCCAGCGCGTGCTCCAGGGGGCGAACACCTTCATCGCCGGGCCCAGGCCGGAAGCCTCCGAGGCCACCGTAGGGGAGCAGCAGGCACCGCCGGCCGGGCCACGACCCCCTGCGGGGGCGCCTTCCCCGCGTCCCGGCGCGCCCGCGGCGCCGCGTCCCGGAGCCGGCGCGCCCCCGCCTCCCCCGCCGCCGAGGCCGAGGGCGGGCGCGACCACGCCTCCGCCGCCCGCCCCGCCGGCTCCGGCAAGGAAGAGTGCGGCCGTCGCTCCCCCACCCCCACCCCCGCCGCCGGCCCGGAGGGCTTCTGCCGCGCCGCCTCCGCCTCCGCCCCCGCCCCCACCGTCAGCCCGGAGGGCTTCTGCCGCGCCCCCGCCTCCGCCCCCTCCGCCCCCGCCGTCGGCCCGGAGAGCCTCTGCCCCGCCGCCTCCTCCGCCCCCGCCGTCGGCGGCTCGGGCGGGCACGGCTACGCCCCCTCCGCCTCCTCCGTCCCCGCCCCGGAGGAGCGCGGCCGCTGCTCCATCACCTGCGCAGACACCCCGGCCGCCGGCACCCGCGGCCCGGCGGAATGACGCCGCGGCCCTGGTCGCGCCCGTCGAGCACCCCGAGTCCGCGTCCGCCCCCGGGGCCGACGCGCCGGATGCGCGGCCCACCGGTCTCGCGTCCACCGGAGTCGACACCGCCCCGGTACGGTCGCCCGGGGAGATCCGCGAACAGGCGCCGCAGATCGCGCGGGCTCGGGCGGTCGCAGTGACCAGGACCGCGCCGACCCGTCGGCTGCACCCGGGCGACCTGGTGTGCGGGGCGTGCGGCGAGGGCAATCCGAGCACTCGCAGCTTCTGCAGCCGGTGCGGCGCCTCGCTGGTCGAGGCGGTGAAGGTCAGGCAACCGTGGTGGCGAAGGTTCGTGCCCAGGCGCGGACCGCGCGTCGTCCAGCTCGCGCAGGCCGAGGGCGGCGGCCGGGCGGACGGCACGTCGGCCGCGCACCTCGCGCGACCCGGCTTCGATCCGAAGTCGGCGCTCCGGCAGATCTACCGCAAGGGCCGCATCGTCGTCGCGGTGGCGCTGCTCTTCGGCGGCATGCTCTACGGCACGTACCCGCCGTTCCGCGACACGGTCGACAGCAGGGCGCGGAGCCTGAAGGCCAGGGTCACCGGGGCGGTCGCCCACGACCTCTCGCCGATCCACGCCGTCAGCGTGACGGCGAACGCGTCGCAGCACGGACATCCCGCGCTGAACGCCGCGGACGAACTGCTCGACACGTACTGGCTGGCACCCTGGTCGACCTCGGCCGAACCGGCCCTCACCTTCAAGTTCGCACACCGCGTGACGCTGATGAAGATCATCCTGCACTCGGGCGCGAGCACCGCCTACGTCCGGGACGGCAGGCCCAGCCAACTGCGGCTGACGTACTCCAACGGCGAGTCCTTCACGATCGTCCCGAAGGACACCTCGCAGGAGCAGGAGTTCTCCATCCGCCACGCGGAACTCGTCAGCAGCGTGCGGATACAGGTCGGCGCGGTGTATCCGGGCAGCAGCGGGTCCACCGTCGCCGTCTCCGAGATCGAGCTGTTCGGCTTCACGACCTGACAGGGCACGACACGGCACAGGAGGACGCGTGGCGGATTTCGTCATCAGAACCGGGGACCTGCTCGAAGTGACCATCCCGGTGCCCGCGGTGGTACCGGCACTGGCGGCGCCGCTGCCACTGACCGGTTCGAGCTCGAACGTGACCGTCGGCGGAACGCCCGTCTGCCTCCAGGGAGACGAACTGCCGATGGCGCTGCGCGCGCCGCTGGCGTACACGGCACCGCCCTTCACCCAGCCCGGCACGGGCAAGCTGGTACTCACCCTGCTGCCGGAGAACCTGACGCGGAAAACCACCAACGGCGGCAAGCCGATCCTGATCAGGGGCGGCACGTTCACGGCCGTGTTCACGGTGGAGACGCCCGCCACTCAGCCGCCTCCGACCGCCCTGCCCGACCCGCTGCTGGCGAAGCCGGGCACCGCGCGGTTCATCACCACCAACATCTCGGTGACCGCGGGCTGAGGGCGCGGGCAGCACGGCCGGTCCGGCGAGGCAGGACAGGCGTACGCGCCGCGACCGCGGCGCTACGGCTCGTCTCCCGGCCGGGGCGCGGCCCGGCGGGACTCGGTGATCGTGCGCCGCTCCCAGCGCCGCACGGTTCCCGCGGCCCCGGCCGGTGCCGGGCCGGACGGGGCTGAACCGGCCGTCGCCGCGGCCTCGCCGGTCGGGCCGGGGGCGGGCAACCGGGCCGCGCCGAGCACGATCCCGCGGGCCGGCGGCGCGAGGTCGGTCACCATCGGCGGCACCACGGGCGCCACCAGTTCCAGTACGAGATGCGCGCGCGGCGCGATCCCGAGGCCCGGCCACAGGCCCTGCGTCGAGCGCCCCGGCTCGTCGCCCCCGCAGCGCACGAAGGACGGGAGCCCGGCCTCGGCCAGGGCTCCCGTCAGATGGTCGTCCGCGAGGGTGTCGGTGTTCGTGCAGGCGTCGATCAGCAGGCCGAGCAGGTCGTGCTCCTCGATCGCCCGCCGGGACGCCTCCTCGGACGCCTCCTGGCCGGCGCCCGCCGCACCGGACCACACGGTGACCGTGTAGGAGATCCGGTAGTGGCGAACCGCGGGCTGCCTGCCCACCAGCCGCCCGTCGGCGTCGCGAACCTCCGACCATCCGGAGGGCGGCAGGTCCTGCCCGCCCCTGCGGACGTCGCTGAGGAACAGGCTGACGAAAGGAGCGCCGGACACCGGCCGCTCCCAGTCGGCGCGCGGCGCGTCGAACCTGACGCCGGTACCCGGCGGCAGAACGCTCTCCAGCCAGTTGGCGAGTGAGAGGTCCGCGTCCCGCAGCGTGCTCATCGGTCTCCTCGTGTGCCGCTCCGGCTGTCGGTCACGCGGACTCAGGCCCGGAAGACGTCTCCGATGTCCCGCGTCCGGGTCCGGGTGACGTTCTCCGTCTGCCGGCCGAGTCCGTACTCCGGGGTGCGGGCCCCCTTCGGCAGATCCATGAAGTGGCCGATCCGCCACTTGCCGTCCTCCGCCTGGAACCCGATGTACGTGGTG
Organism: Streptomyces sp. NPDC048291; assembly: GCF_043201715.1. NCBI lineage: Bacteria > Bacillati > Actinomycetota > Actinomycetes > Kitasatosporales > Streptomycetaceae > Streptomyces > Streptomyces sp. NPDC048291. The sequence continues at coordinate 504,007 of NZ_JBICZC010000002.1, read as the reverse complement.
GCCCGTTCCGGGCTCACGATGGCGTGCCATGTGCCGCGCAGAACGGTGTCGTTCTCCTTGATGCGCATGGCGTTCTCCAGGGCGTTGTCCACGGTGCTCTCCATGGAGATCCCGCTCCATCTGGTGAACGAGTCCCGGTGGATGTCGCGCGCCTGCCATGTCCGTTTCCCGGGGTTCCAGTCTCCCCAGACCTGGATTCCTCCGAAGTCCAGTGCGACGTACACGAGATGGGACTCCGCAGGGCCGTCCAGCCTGCTCCGGGTGCGGTCCGTCGTCGTCACCCGGTGGCCGTTGATCTCGCCGGGAACGACGCCCGGGTGCGTCTTCTCGTCGACCGGAAGCGGTGGCGGGCTCTTCTTCCAGGACTGCTTCAACACGAAGCCGAGGGGCAGTTGGGCGAGGTTGATGGCGGTCAGCTTGCCGGCGAGCTCGTCTCCGGAGAAGAACTCCGCAGGTGTGATCTCGCAGTGCTTGACCACCACGCCCACGATCGGCTGGACGATCATGCGCTGCAGGACATGGGCGAGATCGCCCGGGTCGATCGGCCCGTCCTCGCCCTCCTCCTCGGCCGACCCCGGAGAGTAGAGGAACCCGAGAATTTCCGTGGGGGTGCTCAGGGAGGCCAACTCGTCGGCCACCCCCTTCGCGAATTCCGTGGCCTTCTCGCCGATCGCCTTGTTCAGCGGGGGTTCGAGCTTTTCCCGGACCCAGTCGGCGCCGTTTTCATAGCAACCTTCGACCTTCGTCCAGAACGCCTTCTCGCCGCCCTCCTGCGGCAGCGGAAGCTTCCCCTGACTCCTTGCCTCCTCGATCTTCTTCCCGGCCAGCTCCGCGCGCTGGTCGAGGACCTTTCCGACAACGTCCTTGACGAAGTCGGCGACCGGGTCGAACACCGCCATGACCAGCTCGCCCGCCCCGGGGGGAGCGGCGAGCAGTCCCCCGGCGACCGCCACCTGCAGTGTGCCGAGGAAGATGTCGAGCGCCACCTTCTGGTTGTCCTGCAGCCTCTTGAACAACATGTCAGGATTTTCGTTGTACGCCGTGAAGAGACTGCCCTTCACGTCCACCCGCTTGAACTTGGCGGCCCCCGCCTTCACCGCTGCCTCGGTAGCCAGCTTGTTGCTCACGATGTTGAAAAGGTCGGCGACCCGCAGGAAGAATCCCGAGAGGTTGGTCTCTTCGAGGACCGTCCCGACGACGCTCGTACCGGTTCCCGCCAGCGTCTGGAGACCCTCAAGGTTCCGGGCGGTGAAACTGTTCGCATATATATAGGCGTCGAGCATTTTCGTGTCGATCGTGAGCGTCATGCCCTTGTAGGCGGCGGCCGTCGCCATGGACTTGCGCGCCATGTCGGGGAAATACCCGGCGATGACCTGGTGGGCCTCACGCATGGCCTTGAGGATCTTCTTTTCGTCGGCGTCAAGAGCATCCTCGACGGCGGTGCGGGCCTTGTCGAGCGCGAGGTCGTACTTCTCGAACGTCGGCTTCAGCCGTCGCAGTTCGCCTTCCCCTGTCACGGACAGGCCCCCGGTGTTCAGGGCACCCTTGACGAATTCGAGTTCCTTGAACTTGTCGACCTCGGCCAGGATGCTGTCGATGGCATTGACCTGCTGGGGGATGCCGTCGATGAGGACACCGATCGAATCGCAGAGCTCGCGAGCCTTCTTCCGCAGGTTCTCGCCGGTGTAGTCGTCCTTGGCTCTGCGGATTCGCTTGTCGAACAGCTCGGCGACCTCCAACTGCGCCTGCTCCGCCGCCTTCTTGCTCACCTCGACCGCGATCTGACCGGTGAGCTGCTCGGAGATCCGGCTGGCGTGCGTGTCGAGCATGATCGCCGCGCACTTCTTGCTGAGTACGTCCCAGATCTTGGGGTGGATGACCAGTCCCTGGCTCTTGTCCCGCAGTTGGACGACCCGCTCGCCGAGTGTCGCGATGTCGTCCTTGAGGACCTCCTGGTCGATCAGTCTGTCGAGCGCACCGATCGTGCGCTCGAAGCTCTCGACCATATTCTCCCGGTCGGTCAGGGGTTTCTTCCGGCCTTCGATCGCGCCGTCGAACGGCATAGTGCACACTCCTTGGAACAGCTGGGGAATTCATCGCCGGATCCGGCGCCGTGCGTCACGCCTGATGGGAAAGGACCAGCTCCAGCAGCTCGCTCAGCTCTTCCGCGCTCAAGTCCTCGGGCGCCGCGAGCAGTTCTTCGAGCTGCGCTTTCTGTGCGTCGGCCATCAACTGCGTGACAGTCCCGAAGAACATCTCTCCGGCCTGGCTGCTCAGGATCTCCTCGGCCTCTTCGGCCGTGAGTTCGGCCTCCGGGTCGAAGACCCGCGCGTCCAGCCCGTCCGCTACGGCCTCCAGGATGGCCACCTTCTGGGCATGCGGTGCGGGCTCCTCGACCACCGCCTCGGCCGGTTCTGGCTGGGCCGGCTCGGGCTGGGCCGGTTCGGGCTGGGCCGCAAGCAGGCCCTCCTGCGCCAGCAACTGCTCGTACTCGTCGTGCCAGACGGCCGCGTCCCGGGAGGCGCCGAACACCCACCGCCCGTCGACGGCCTTCATGAAGTGGTCGCCGTAGGGTTCGATGATCTCCGCGTGCCCATGGGCGGCGTCGGTCGCGTCCTGCTCGTACTGGTCGTACCGGACCTGAAGGATCTGCCAGTCGGCCGAGTCCGGCTCCGAGGCGTAGAGCCACTGGAACTCATGCGTTCCCGGGAGCTTGGCGTACTTGTAGTACTGAGTGCCCTCGACGGGCTCCGCGGGATCGAAGTCCGGATTCGGCTGCGGCTGGGCCTGCTCGTTCTGGACCCGCCACTGCTCGACGACGCCCCCGAAGGTGTCGACGAACATCTCCAGTTCGCTCTGCCCGGCGTCCTCCCGCAGCGAGGAGTGGAACAGGCCCTCGGTGTCCGGGTCCGCCCATTCGGCGAGACACTCGGCGACCCAGCTGTCCTCCTGCTCGAACCACGCACGGTCCTGGTGGAAGACCAGCGGCACCAGGACCTCGTTGAGCCAGTCGACGTCACCGCGTTTCGCGTCGTTCGCCAGCTGGACCGGGCTCTCCGCCTCCTCCTCCGGGACGGCCTGCGCGGGAGCCAGGAGCGCCTTGAACATCGGCATCAAAGGGATTGTCTGCTGCAAAGAGTCCTCCTGGGGAGATCGCTCGTGCGCGTTCGCGGCGAGCCTTCATGCCGTCAGTTCCGTGGTCCGCAGAACCTCGTTCGTACCGAGGAAGTTCGCGGTCCAGGGCTGTCCGCCGAGCACATAGCCGAGCGTCGCGGCGTGCATCGCCTCGACGGGCGCGATCGTGGCGGCGGCGGTCACGGCCGGCCCGACGCCCGCCAGGCTGCCGGCCGCGGCCGTGTGGGTCTGCGCCGCCTGGTACTCCAGGTCCTGCACCGCGGACACGACCTCGTCCACGTGCGACGCCGCTTTGATCCGGTCCAGCAACCGTGTGTGGCCCGAGAGCGGGACCCCGGTGACGACCGGCTTGCGCGCCTCGCGCAGGATCGCGTTCCAGGTCGCGGCGTGCTGGGTGTGATGGGCCGCCGCGGTCCGTACGAACGCCGTGAGCGCGGGTACCTCCGGGCCGAGCCGCCCGGCGCGCAGCACCGCGTCGACCGCCCGGTAGGCGATCACCGCCTGGTTCTCCAGCGCGGCGGCCAGGGCCACGGTCCGCAGGTCTCCGGAGTACGGCGACGACGCGTGCCGGCCGCTGCCGCCCCCGTCCATCGCGAGGCCCACCCCGATCCCCGCGGCGCCCAGGACGACACCCCCGGCCCCCAGGATCAGGGACCGGCGGGACGGCGCCCTCTTCGTGTTCTCCGCGCCGGGTGGTGCCTCCTCCGCGTCGAGTGCCTCCTGCCCTGCGTCGAGTGCCTCCTGCCCCGGGTCGGGGGGCTGCCCGCCGTCCACGTCGGGCACATGCTCGGTGCCGGTCACCGCACCGCTCCTTCGTTGATCGCGGACGCGGCCGTGGTGGGATAGACGGCGTGCGGAACGCCGACCGTGCCCGCCGCCGCCGGGACTGCTCGCGCCGTGGCCCCCCGCGCGTGCGCCGCGGTGGTGCCGTTCTCCGGCAGCATCCGGAGGATCAGCAGCTCCGCACCGTGCTGCGCCTCGACCGAGGCGACGTTCACGAACAGCGAGCGCAGGCCACCGCGCTCGGCCAGGCTCGCGTAGCGGGTGCAGGTCCCCGCGTTGTTGCCTTCGAGTTCGGTGAGCAGGCTCACCAGGGTGTCCGGATCGGTCATGGCGGCCAGCCGCCGGCGCACCGTCGTGGCGTACAGGGGGTCCGCGGCATGCTGCGGGGCCCCGCCGGCCCTGACCACCGCCTGGTTGAACGCCTGCGCGTGCGCCAGGTGGTGAGCCCGGTTGCGGGCCACCAGAGCCCGCAGCCGAGCGCTTCCCCGGACCACGAAGGGCAGTTCGGCCGCGGTCGAGTAGGACTGGACGGCGAGGTTCTCCAAGGACGCGGCGGTCTGCAGCACCAGCACGTCCAGCGGGGGCACCGGCGGGGCCATCGCGGCAGACGACCCGGTGGGCGGGCTGTCGGGCGACCCGCTCGGTGATCCGGTCACTGGGAGCCTCCACCGGTCGCACCGCCGCCGGAAGCCGGCGGCGTGGGGGCGGGCAGGGTCCTGATCGACTCCGAGTAGGTGGCCGTGACCTTGTTGTCGCTGTCGTGGGGGTCGGTGGAGGTGACCGTCACGGTGAAGGTCGCCGTCCCGTCGGTGAGATCGTCGATCTCTCCGCTCATCGTCCCGGTGGAGGTGTCGAAACTGTCGCAGTCGAGGCCGGATTCGTCGCACACCGCGGGGCTGACGTCGTACGAGTACGTGCCGGCGCCGTAGCCGCCGCTCGGGCTGCCGACGGTCACGTCGAAGTCCGTCAGCGGGGTACCGCCGGTCTGGGTGTGCGTGCTCCTGTTGAACTGCACGGTCAGCGCCGGCACGGCGGCCTTCACGTGCACCGTCGTGGTCACGGACTCGCCCAGGTCGTCCTTGACCGTCACCTGCCCCGTGTAGTCGGTCGCGGCACAGCTGACCGTCACGGTCCCGGTGGGCGGTCCGTCCGCGGCGGCGGGGTTCGCGCACGTCCCGTCCGGGGTTCCGGTGACCTCACCCGTCGACGCGTCGATCGACATCCATGCCGATCCCGGGCCGGGGACCAGGGTGAACCTGTAAGGCGCCAGACCGTCGGCCGGCTGGACGGTTCTGCCCTGGAAGCGCGTCCCGACCGTACCGTTCCACGGGTCCGGGGTCTGCACGGTCAGGGGGTTGACGACGGTGATGGAGATGCTGGTCTTCGCGGTCACCGTGTAGTCCGTGGTATCGCTCACCGTGACCGTGAACTGGTACGTCCCGGCGCTGGCGGGCGACCGCACGGTGCCGGTGACCGCCCCGGTGGTGGAGTCGAGCCCGAGGCCGTCCGGCAGCGCTCCCTCGGTCACCGACCAACTCCGCTTGCCGGAGCCGCCGGTCACGTTGGTCGGCGCGAATCCCTTGTACGGGAATCCCAGGGCCGCCTCCGGAATCGTCGAGGGCTCCTGGAAGCCCAGCGGCAGCACGACCGTCAGCGACAGACCCGACTTGGTGTCCGTCTGGGGCGTGGGACCCGAGTCGGTCACGGTGACATCGAGCGTGACATCGCCGGTCGACTCCGGTGTACCGCTGATGACACCGGTGACGGGGTCCAGGCTCAGGCCGTCCGGCAGCGGGGTGTCCTTGGACAGGGCCCAGGTGTACGGGGCCGTGCCGCCGACCGCCTTGAGGGTCTGCGCGTACGGTTTCCCGGTCAGCGCGTGGGGCAGCGGTGAGGTCGTGATGATCCCCAGCGAGGCCACCACCGTCAACGTCAGGGTCTTGGTGGTGGTCAGCGGGGGCTTGCTCGAATCCGTCGCCTGCACACTGAACGGGAAGCTGCCCGTCGCCTGCGGCCGGCCGGTGATCGAGCCGTTCGACCCGAGCGTGAGATCGTCCGGCAGCGTACCCATCAGCGTCCACACGTACGGCGCGGTGCCGCCCGCCGCGGTCAGCTGCGCCCCGTAGTCCTTGCCGAACGTCGCCTGGGGCAGGCTCGACGTCGTGGCGGCGAACCCGGACACCACCTCCAAGGTGAACGTCTGGGACTTGGTGTGGGCGGGCATGGCGGAGTCGGTGACGTACACGGTGAACGTCGAGGAGCCGGCCGCCTGCGGCGTTCCGCCGATCACACCGGTCTTCGGGTTGAGCGTCAGCCCCGCGGGCGCCGAACGGGGCGCACGGGAGATCGACCACGTGTACGGCTCGACGCCGCCGGAGGCGCTCAGCGGCTGCGAGTACAGCGCCTTGGTGACCCCGTCCGGCAGGGACAGGGTGCCGATCCCCAGCGGGTTGGAGACCGTCAGGGACAGTGCCTGGGTGGCCGACTGGTTCGGCCTGGCCGAATCCGTGACCTGGACGGTGAAGTCGAAGACGCCGGCTGTGGTCGGGGTACCGGTGATCGCCCCGGAGCCCGGGTCCAGGCGCAGCCCGTTCGGGAGCACCCCCTTGCCCGCGGCGAGCGCCCATCGGTAGGGGGCGGTGCCGCCGATCGCCTCAAGTGTCTGCGAGTACGGGCTGCGCGTGGTCCCTCCGGGCAGCGTGGAACTGTTCACGGCCAGCGAGTTGCGGACGGTCACCTTGAACGTCCTGGTGGCGAACTGGGCGGGCGGCCCGGCATCCGTCACCCGCACGGTGAACGTGCTCGTCCCGGCCATGGCCGGGGTTCCGGTGACGGCTCCCGTCTGGGGCGAGAGCGAGAGGCCCATCGGGAGCGCCCCGGACTTGACCTGCCAGGTGTACGAGCCGGTGCCGCCGGTGGCGCCGAAGGACTCGGAGTAGGGCTTGCCGCGCGCCGCCTGGGACAGCGAGGTGCTGGTGACCGACACCGGGCTCACCACGTTGACGGTCACGGAACCGGTCAGGATCGCCGGGCTCGTGGGGCTCGGACTCGCGGTGCCCGCCGTCGGACCGGGCGTCGCGCCGGCGGCGGACGGGGACCCGGACGTGGCGGCGTCGGGGGAGTGCGTACTTGCGGCGGGGGACGCCGTGTCGGTGGCGCCGGTCGCGGTGATGATCGCCGTGCCCGGGTTGTGCGCGGTCACCACGCCGCTCGACGAGACCGTGGCGACATGCGGGGCGGACGAGGTCCACACGAGCTTGGGGTGTGCGCCGGTGCCGCCGGAGAAGTCGCCGGTCGCCGGGACGGTCGCCCCCGTGACGACGGTCGGCGAGGCCAGCTTGACGGTCAGCACGGTGGGCGGCGCGGGCTTGGCGGCTTTGGCGGCCTTGGTGGGTTTGCCGCTCGCCATGGCCTTGGCCGCGGCCGACTTCGCGGCGCCGGCCGCGTCCTGCGCGTCGGCGGCCGCCGACGCGGCGGAGTGCGCGACGGGCTGGAGCACGGTCATCCACAGCGCGAACAGCAGGCCACAGGCCACCACCGTGATCCCGAGCACCGGCAGCAGCCATTCGGGCAGCGTCTGCTTCTCCAGCATCACGCCCTCGGCCCTCGCGGCCTCGCCCCGCTCCGGCAACGCGGAGACCTCGAACGGCAGCGTGCGGTTGGGCCCCTTCAGGAACGTCTTGCGGGGCACGGCCTTCAGGCGCACGAAGGTCGCCGTGCCCGGTCTGGCCACGAACAGGGCGGGCTTCGTCCTGAAGCCCAGCTTGACCTCCGGGTCGAGCGCCTCGACCCGCACCTGCTCCGGCCTGTTGCCGCGGTTCTCCACGACAAGCTTGAAGCGCGCCGAACGCCGTCCCGTCGAGCTCTTGGGCACCAACTGTGCGCTGAGGTCGCCGAATTCCCCGACCCTGACGGTGCCTTCTTCGATGCACGAGCCCGCGGAGTCCTCGGTCGACATCGCGCGCAGCCCGAACCGGACCTCGCCCGGGGCCTGGGAGGCCGTGCGCGGCGGCCGGAAGCGGACCCGGACCTGCTCGACCGCGCCCGGCAGGAGATTGGCCTGCGCGGGTTCGACGTCGGTCCACTCGGCGGCCTCGCCGAGCACGTCGAGCAGGATCCGGTCGACCACCATCCCCGTGTTCTCCACGCGTAGGACGCACACGGCTTCCTCGCCCGGCACGACCTCGACCGCGTCGTTGTCGTCCGCGAAGACGACGGAAACTCCCATCGGCCCGGTCCCCCCTTCCTCGTTCCTCGTCCACGTTCCTCGGGAATCGCGCTGCCGGCCGTTCTGCGCACCCCGGGCCGTTCGGAGGAGAGCGCGCGTCAGTACGGCACGCGGCGCGAAGCGTCCCGGCGTGCCGGAACAGAGTGGCATCGGGCGCGGACCGGCGCCTGCGTGAACGTGCAGCAAAAAGCGCAGCCTGGACGCGAGCGCCGGCTGCTCGCGGAGAGCGCGGTACTGCCGCTCTCCGCGACACCCGGTGCGCGATTAGGCACCGCCTAGGAGCTTCCCTAGTCGACACCCCCAGCCGGGATGTGGTCATTTTGTGAAGAGGCCGCACACGTAGCGCGCACTTCACGGCGAACCAGCCTCCTGGAGTGGCACCGGATCCGGCCGCAGCGGCCGGCGTATCCGCCTCGGCCGGCCATCTGACCCTGGGAGGTCGTTTTGGAACGTCGGATACCGGTGTCGATCCACGCGGACGACCCCATCACGCGGGCGGGGCTGACGACCGAGTTGCGCCAGCGCGCCGAGGTCGAGCTCGTCGACTTATCGCCCCTGGGCGGACCGGCCAGAGTGGTGGTGTTCGCACTCGACGCGCTGTCGGCGTCGGCCCTGGAACTGATCAGGGCGGTACGCTCGCGCGACGGGGCGCAGGTCGTGCTCGTCCTCTCCGCCCTGTCGGACGACGAACTGCTGGCGGTCGTCGAGTCGGGAGCCTACGCGGTGCTGTGGCGGTGGGAAGCCACCGCCACCTCGCTCACCGAGGCGGTGATCAGGGCCGCTTCGGGCAACGCGGCCCTGCCCTCCGATCTGCTGACCCGTCTGCTGAAGCAGGTGGGACGGCTCCAGCAGCACGTGCTGCGTCCCCAAGGCCTGAGCCTGACCGGACTCTCCGACCGCGAACGCCGGGTGCTGCGCCTGGTGGCAGACGGCTTCGGCACCGACGAGATCGCGGGCGAGCTCGCCTACTCCAAACGCACCGTGGCCAGTGTGCTGCATGACGTAACGGTCCGTTACCGGCTGCGCAACCGCACCCACGCGGTCGCATTCGCCATCCGCGAAGGTCTGATCTGAGGACTGCGGCCGAAGGATTCAGGGCTACGCCGGGATTCGACGCCGGAGCGCCGCTCGGGAGCGTGCGCACCGCCGGATGCACCTCGCTGCCTCACTGCCGCGGCCGGGCGGTCGGCTCGGTCTCGGTCCCCTTCTCGCCGCCACCGTCGGTCAACGCGTCCATCTCGGTGCGGAGTCGGCGGCGCGAGGTGATGCCCAGCTTGGCGAAGACGTTGCCCAGGTGGTACTCGATCGTCTTGGCACTCACGAACAGGGCCCGTGCGATCTGCGGGTTCGTCAAGCCCTGTGCGGCCAGCTGTGCGATGCGGTACTCCTGTGGGGTCAGGGAGACGGGCGAGCGGCCGGCCGTCTCGACGCCCCCCTCCACACCACCGGTTCCGGCCCAGGGGATGTGCGCGCCGACATCCTGCAGTTGTCGGAGACACTGCTCCGCGAACGGACGCGCACCGAGCTCGACGTAGCGGCCGTGTGCGGACAGCAACCACCTGATGGCCGACCTTCGTCGCCGCGTGCCCAGCAGCAGCCTGCCGTAGTCGTGTTCGAGCTGAGCGAGGGCGAACGGCGAGTCCTCGTCGGCCGGCTGCTCGACCGTCGCGGCGAGCCGCTCGGCCGCGGCGGCCACGTGCCCCTCGGCGGCTTCGAGCCGGGCTTCGAGCCGGGCCATGGCCGTCGTCGCGAGAGCACCGGGCTCGACGGCGGCGCGCAACGGGGCGAGCGCGGCGTGCGCCGCGGCGAGCCGGCCGGTGTCGATCAGAGCCGCGATGTACAAGGGGCGCCACAACAACTGCTCGGTCGAGAACAACCCCAGCTGGGCGGCCAGGGGGGCGAGCGCAGCCAGTACGCGGCCGGGCTCCCCGCGTGCATGGGCCAGTGTCGCCGCGGCCAGTGCCGGAAACACCGCGTAGCGCGCCGGACCCAGTGTGTGCTGGTCCCTGGCCAGGGAGTCCACCCGCTCCGCGGCCACCTGCCAATCGCCGCGCAGAGCGGAGATACTCGCCGTAAGCGCGGCCGCCGGGATGGCGTGGCGCCGGTCGTTGCGAGCCTCGGCCACCCGGATGCCCTCGTGGGCGTCGCGCAACGCCGCTTCCCAGTCGCCGAGTTGGAACTGGGCGAAGCCGAGCAGGGCGTACGACAGCGGAAGGACCGGTCCGACCGGGCCGTCGTACGAGCGCACAACCCATTGGAGATCGTTCATGGCCTCGCTGGGCCTGCCGCTCTGGAGCAACCACATGCCGCGAGCCCACCGTAAGATCCCGTGCCCGGGCCCGTGGGCATCCGACGCACCGAGCTCAGGCGCGAGCAGCTCCAGTCGGCGAAGCGAAGCGTCCGCCGAACGGTGGATCCTGCCGTGCGCGTCCGCCGCGAACCACACCGACCATTCCCTGAACTCCTCCGGGAGCCCTTCCTGCGCCAGCAGGGCCAACGCGACCCGCTGCTCGGCCTTGTGGTCCCCGCTGTCCGCGTGCAGGGTCGCGGCCGCGAGCTCCAGGGCCGCGCGCTCCGCAAGGGGCCGGCCGTCGACGAGTCTCCTCGCCTGATCGAAGAGCGACTGTGCGGCTTCGAACCGCGCCTCACGCGCGGCCAGCTGACCGAGGAACAGGTTGCGCTCCACACTGGGCTTCAGAAGGGCGAGCCGTTGTCCGAGCGCCGCCGCCCATCCGGCGGTGGGCATGAGCTGACCCCACAGGGCCGCGATGAGCAGCCTTCGTTCCTGCTCGCCCCTGTCCACCGAGACGTCGGCGGACCACAGCAGGAGGGTTCCGGCCCGTTCCGTGTCTCCGGCCTGGTGATAGCGCGTTGCCTCGTTCTCCAGCCGCGTGGCGAGTTCGGGATCGCTCCGGCCGGTGCCGAGCAGCGCGTGCTGGAGCCCGTGGACGCCGCTGACCTGCTTGGCCGAGGCGAGGTGCATCGCCCGACGCAGGGGTGCGGGCAGGTTCCAGTACACGACGCCGTGCAAGGACGGGGAGCTGATGCCGACCGGTTGGGCGAGGCCGCGCGGGAACCAGGTGACGAACCCGGCCTCGATCAGGTCGTGGAGCGCGGCGCTGGGATCGGCCACGTCCGCGATGACGGAGAGGATCGGCAGCGGGGTCTCCTGATCCACCACGGCCATCGCCGCCAGCAGACGCAGACTCGGCTCGGGTAATTCGTCGAGCGTGCGCGCGATTTCATGGTGAAGCGTCGCAGCGGTCTCCGCTGCCGTGCCGAGGCCGTCTGCTGCGGCCGTGGGCTGCGGGGTGGGAGAGAGAGCACTCATGCGATGGCCTGCTTTCCGGTGTCGACCAGCAGAATGTGCATGACGACATCTCTCCTTCTTGCGTGCTCATGACAACTCGGAGTTCCATGGGCACCCTTGCGTCAGGTGGAATCCAATGATACGAGCTTCGAAAGGTTAACCGGGGCGCCGTAAGGGCCGGATCAAATTGACGCCTTGGTCGTCCGGCGCCCGCTGCCCGGCCTGAATGCCCGGATCGCCTGCGCCGACGGGTGCCTGGAGGCAAGGACGCCCTGTGGACGCGTGGGTCGGGGTCTGGGGGCGCGGATCCCGGCCCGACCGCTCGTACCGGGGCAGAGTTGCCGGGCTTCCGCCCGGTACGGAAGCCGACGCTGACGTTCGTTCAGACGCGTCGAAGTATCCGCAGCGCCCTTTCCCTCCTGGCGGAAGGGCCCATGAGTGTGTGACCGGATGCATGCACTGAGTGAGGTTCTGTGGCGGACTTGCGGCTGCCGCTCCTTCCCGGACGGTTCGAGTCGCGGGTGGATGGGCAGCGGTTCGGCCGTGACCAAACGGCGGACAGGCCCGTGATCTGCTTTTCCGCAGATCACGGGCCTGTCCCTAAGGGTGAGTGACGGGACTCGAACCCGCGACATCCTGGACCACAACCAGGTGCTCTACCAGCTGAGCTACACCCACCACGACCGGCGGTGACTTTGTGGTTTCTCCGACCGGCCGAGAAAAAGTGTACAGGGTCCGAAGGGGTGCTCGCGCACGGCTTTCCCGAGCCCCTCCGGAGACCTCCTGAACGCCTACTCCGCAGGCAGGACGTGCTTGGCCGCGATCGTCCGCGCGGTGTCCGAGTCCGGGCCGGGCTGCGGTACGAAGATGGCCTCGCGGTAGTAGCGCAGTTCGGCGATCGACTCGCGGATGTCGGCGAGGGCGCGGTGGTTGCCGTTCTTCTCCGGGCTGTTGAAGTAGGCCCGCGGGTACCAGCGCCGGGCCAGCTCCTTGACGCTGGACACGTCGACGATCCGGTAGTGGAGGTATCCCTCCAGGGCCGCCATGTCCCGGGCGAGGAAGCCGCGGTCGGTGCCGACGGAGTTTCCGCACAGCGGGGCCTTGCCGGGTTCCTTCACGTGTTCCCGTACATAGGCCAGGACCTGCTCCTCGGCCTCGGCGAGCGTCGTGCCGCCCGCCAGTTCGTCGAGGAGCCCGGACGTGGTGTGCATCTGCCGCACCACCTCCGGCATCGTCTCCAGTGCCTTGGCCGGCGGACGGATGACGATGTCCACGCCCTCGCCGAGCACGTTCAGCTCGGAGTCGGTGACCAGTGCGGCCACCTCGATGAGCGCGTCGTCGGACAGCGAGAGGCCGGTCATCTCGCAGTCGATCCACACCATGCGATCGTTCATGCGACCACCCTAAAGCTGACGTCGGCGTTTGGGTGCCCCCGGTGCAACCCCGACGCCTGCGGAGGCTGCCGCCCCCGCACTCCCGCACCCCTGGCCTACGGCCTCGTCCTCGAACGCCGGACGGGCCGGGTGGGGGTGGCTGGGCGGGTCGGCGGTGGAGCGCCGTCGCCCTTGGGGGCCGGTGGTCGGGAGGGCGTGGCCTGCGGCTGGCCCCCGTTGTCTTCGGGCTCGTCGCCGTGTCCCGCGGGGTGGGCGGGGGTGCGCCGTGTCCTGCCGGGTCAGGTTCTCGGCAGGACACGGCGCAGGCGCAGGCGCAGGCGGCGGGCGCGGCGGTGTGCCGTCGGCTTCTGGTCCCGCGACCTCTTCCGCCTCTTCTACCTCTTCCGCCTCGCCCCTTGTCCTGCCGAGTCGGGGGACGCGTGGGCGAAGGGAGGGCTGGGGCGCCCACCCGAGGGTTCGGGTGGGCGGCCCGGGAGATCAGCTGCCGGTGCGGGGGCCAGGGAGGCTGGCCGAGAGGCCTACCGTGGCTGTCCTGCGGGTCTGCATCGGCAGTACGCCCTCGGGGTACGGGACCGCGAGCGGACCCGTGGGCGGCAGCGGGGCCGGTTCCGGTGTGTCGGGGCGCTCGGACTGCGGGCGGCGGGCCCGGTACGCCGCCCGGTACGCCGCCGGGGACGAACCCAGCTGGCGACGGAAGTGGCCGCGCAGCGCTACGGGGGAGCGGAAGCCGCAGCGGCCCGCCACCTCGTCCACCGAGTAGTCCGACGTCTCCAGGAGGCGTTGCGCCTGGAGGACCCGTTGCGTGATCAGCCACTGGAGCGGGGCCGACCCGGTCAGCGAGCGGAAGCGCCGGTCGAAGGTGCGGCGTGACATGTACGCGCGTGCCGCCAGCGTCTCCACGTCGAACTGCTCGTGGAGGTGCTCCAGCGCCCAGGCGACGACCTCGGCGAGCGGGTCGGCGCCGATCTCCTCTGGTAAAGATCGATCGAGGTAGCGCTCCTGACCGCCCGACCGGCGCGGCGGGACCACCAGGCGGCGGGCGAGCGCGCCGGCCGCCTCGTTGCCGTGGTCCGTCCGCACGATGTGGAGACAGAGGTCGATTCCGGCCGCCGTACCGGCGGACGTGAGGACGTCGCCGTCGTCCACGAAGAGTTCTCGCGGGTCGACGTGTACCGACGGATAGCGCTTGGCCAGCGTCGGTGCGTACATCCAGTGGGTGGTGGCCGGGCGGCCGTCCAGCAGGCCTGCGGCGGCCAGCACGAACGCGCCCGTGCACAGCCCGACTATGCGGGCCCCTTCCTCATGGGCGCGGCGCAACGCGTCCAGCGCCTCTTCGGGCGGCGGCGCGGTGATCGAGCGCCAGGCCGGTACGACGACCGTGCCGGCGCGTGAGATCGCTTCCAGGCCATGCGGCGCGGTGAGTTCCAGGCCCCCTGTGGTCCGCAGCGGGCCTTCCTCGCCACCGCACACCAGCAGTCGGTAGCGCGGTACGCCGGCGTCCTGGCGGTCTATTCCGAACACCGACAGCGGTATGGAACTCTCGAAGATGGGGCCGCCGCTGAACAGCAGCACCGCGACGATCTCCTTGCGGCGTCGCCCGGACAGTTTCCGGGCCGCGGCTTCCGGCGCGGCAGTGGAGTCGTGGCTCATCCTGCTAAGCCCCCCTCGGTGGTCGCGGCTCCTCGGTTGTGTCGCTCCTGCACGTTTCCCCTCGGTCCTGCACGAGTCCCCCGCCGTAAGACGTCAAGATCGAATCTACTGGTTTCCGCGGCGTCGCGTTGACCAGTTCGACACGCCGTCGATTGTCGACATGACAACTTGGCGTGAAGCATTCGATCACGAAGGGTTGCACTCACGGGCCGTGCAGGGAAGTGCGCCTCGTGGCAGTGGCCAAACCGCGTAGGGTGCGGAGGGTCCCGCAGACCCTTTCCGTGCAGGTGGAACGGGGGTTGGGGGGTGGTTGACGCACCTCCTGTGCAGGTCCGCCAAGTTGGCTGAAAAGAAGCGTTGGTGTGCGCGGAAACCGGTCAGTCGACCGGTGTACTGCCCCGGGTGTGACGTCCGCCTCCCCGGGCCGCCGTCCCGCGCTCGTCGCCGAGTCTCGCGCCGAGCTCCGAACGGCGCAGCAGGAAGTGGCACGCGGCGGTGACGGCGGCGAGGCCGAGGGCGGTTCCGGCGGCGCCGGCGGGCGGGGTGCCGTACAAGAGGAGTACGACGGGGACGAGCGCACAGGAGAACGCGGCCCAGCGGACCACGTCGCCGGCGGTGTCCGGAGCGCGGCGCGGGGCACGGCGCGGGGCGGGGCGTGCGGCGGGGCGCGGGGCGGGGGTGGTGCGGCGCGGTCCGGACATGGTGGTACTCCCTCGTGACGCACTCGTACCGGGATCAACGCGCGTTCGAGCGGTCGGTCACCGTGCGTGGGGTTCCGCTGCTGTCCGAATCCTGTGCAAACCGCCTGTACGGGGCAGCAACCATTGCGTTACGGGCGCGGCTCGTGCATGCTCCCTGGAACCCCTAACCGACTCCGGGGAAGGTCCCCTACGGAGAGTGCGCGGGATCTGGGCTGAGGAGGCGTGCAGCCGTACCCTTGGGGGTATGGGGTTGGGAAGATGTTTCCCGGACACAAGCTCGCCGCACACTGTCGTCCCTCCCACACAAGGATCACTACGCCGAGACAGCCATGGCCGGTCACGAATTCTTCGATCCAGCGGACCGCAAGCGGCCGGTCGCCGACCCCACGGCGGCCGACGCGCTGGCGGCGGAAGAGCCACGCCCTTCCTGCGATCCAGCCTTCAAGCACGGAGTGGTCGTCGGCTTCGACGGCTCCACCTCCAGTGAGCGCGCTCTCGCCTATGCGATCGGGATGGCACACCGCTCCCGCGCAGGCCTGATCATCGTCCACGTCGCCAACCGACTGCCGACCACCGTGTGGGCCGGCTGCGAGCCACCCGTCTTCGTCGACGTCCCGGACCACCGGACGGAGGTCCTCGGGCTGGAGCTCGCCTGCGCCGAGTACCTGGCCGAGGTGCCCTGGATCCTCGTCGAGCGCGGCGGTGACATCTGCCACGAACTCGAAGAGGTGGGGCGGGAGTACGAGGCCGACGCGATCGTCGTGGGGTCGACCCACGGGATCGTCGGGCGGATCTTCGGCTCCGTGGCCGGTCGGCTCGCCAAGCGGGCGAAGCGACCTGTCGTTGTCATTCCGTAACTCCACGTTCGCCCAGGTGAGATGTGCCGTGGGAACGGTCCGGCTCTCTTCGTGCAGTGCCTGAAATTCCTGGCGTGCAGAGGTGTTTGTGCCCTTGTGAAGGGCATATATCGGTCACCGCGCACAACTGCACAAAGCATGAAGGGAGCCCGCCGTGGACAACGACGTCTCTGCGGGAAGCGGAACCACCACCGTGGCCGGTCGACTCGCCCTGGGTATCACCCTGTTGGCGTTCGGACTCGGCACCACCGGTGTCATCGACAACGTCACCACCTCTGACGCCGTGTCAATCGCCCACTACGTGGGCGGAGTCGCCCTCTTCCTCGTCGGCCTGCTGGCCTTCCGGGACCGTGACGCCGCGAACGGCACGGGCTATGTGGCCCTCGGCGCCCTCTGGTTCACCTGGGCCGTCTCGTCCGGCGGCCACACCTCGGCCAACGGCGCCGGGCTCTTCCTGCTCCTCTTCGCTCTCGTGGCCCTGTCGTTGACCCTCGCGGGCGGCGACCAGCTCGGACAGGCCATGCACGGGCTGCTGTTCCTGGCGATGCTGGTGCTCGCCGTCGCGCAGTTCGCCGACAGCTCGTCACTGACCAAGGTCGGCGGCTGGGTTGCGGTGGCGGCGGGGGCGGTGGCCTGGTACGCCGCGACGGCCGCGCTCGCGCACTGGCCGACGGTGCTGCCGGGGCGGGCTGCCGGCCGTGGGGTGACGGCCCACGGCTGATATGGCAGCCGACGCCGGGGAGTTGGGCGTCCCCGGCGATCCAATGAGCGGACCCTCGCGTGGCCGGTGGCACACGTGGGGGTCCGCTCGGTTTTGCCGGCCCGTGCGGGTGAGTGGGGGTTGCTCGCGCAGTTCCCCGCGCCCCTAAAGGAACAGGGGCGCGCCCCTTTAGGGGCGCGGGGAACTGCGCGACCAGCCCCCACCGGCCGGCACTCCTACTCCACCGTCACCGACTTGGCGAGGTTCCTGGGCTTGTCGATGTCGCGGCCCAGGGCCTTCGCCGTGTGGTACGCGAGGAGCTGCAGCGGGATGCCCATCAGGATGGGATCCAGCTCGTCCTCGTTCTTCGGGACGACGATCGTGCGGTCGGCCTTCTCCTGGTGCTGGTGGGCCACCGCGAGGATCTTGCCGCTGCGGGCCTTGATCTCCTCCAGGGCCGCGCGGTTCTTCTCCAGGAGGTCGTCGTCGGGGACGATCGCCACCGTGGGCAGGGCCGGCTCGATCAGCGCCAGCGGGCCGTGCTTGAGCTCGGACGCCGGGTACGCCTCCGCGTGGATGTAGGAGACCTCCTTGAGCTTCAGGGAGGCCTCCCGGGCCACCGGGTAGCCCCGGACGCGGCCGATGAAGAGCATCGAGCGGGCCTCGGCGTACTCCTTGGCCATCTGCTCGATCTCCGCCTCCTGCGCGAGGATCTCCGAGATCTGGGCCGGCAGCTTGCGCAGGCCGTCGATGATCCGCTTGCCGTCGCGGACCGAGAGGTCCCGGATGCGGCCGAGGTGGAGGGCGAGGAGCGCGAAGGCGACCGTTGTGTTCGTGAAGCACTTGGTGGAGACCACGCAGACCTCCGGGCCCGCGTGCACGTACGTGCCGCCGTCCGCCTCACGGGCGATCGCCGAGCCCACCACGTTCACCACGCCCAGCACCCGCGCGCCCTTGCGCTTCAGCTCCTGGACGGCGGCGAGGACGTCGTACGTCTCACCGGACTGGGAGACCGCGATGTACAGGGTGTCGGGGTCGACGACCGGGTTGCGGTAGCGAAACTCCGACGCAGGTTCGGCGTCCGCGGGGATGCGGGCCAGCTCCTCGATCAGCTGGGCGCCGATCATGCCCGCGTGGTACGAGGTGCCGCAGCCGAGGATCTTCACCCGGCGCACCGCACGCGCGTCCCGGGCGTCCAGGTTGAGGCCGCCGAGGTGCACGGTGGAGAAGCGGTCGTCGATCCGGCCGCGCAGCACGCGGTCGACCGCGTCGGGCTGCTCGAAGATCTCCTTGTGCATGTAGGTGTCGTGGCCGCCCATGTCGTACGACTCGGCCTCCCACTCCACGGTGGTCGGCTCGGCCGTCGTCCGGGTGCCCTCGGTGGTGTAGGTGCGGAAGTCGTCGGCCTTGAGGGTGGCCATCTCGCCGTCGTCGAGGGTCACTATCTGGCGGGTGTGGGTGACCAGGGCCGCGATGTCGGAGGCGACGAACATCTCCTTGTCGCCGATGCCGAGGACCACCGGGGAGCCGTTGCGGGCGACGACGATCCGCTCGGGGAAGTCGGCGTGCATGACCGCGATGCCGTAGGTGCCCTCGATCAGGCGCAGCGCCTGGCGGACCTTCTCCTCCAGGGTCTCCGCCTGGGAGCGGGCGATCAGGTGGGTGAGGACCTCGGTGTCGGTCTCCGAGAGGAACACCACACCGTCCGCCTCCAGCTTGCGGCGCAGCTCCGAGGCGTTGTCGACGATGCCGTTGTGGACGACGGCGACCTTCTGGTCCGCCGACATGTGCGGGTGGGCGTTCACGTCGGAGGGGGCGCCGTGGGTGGCCCAGCGGGTGTGGGCGATGCCGGTGGTGCCCTTGAAGCGCGCGGGTACCTTGGCCTCCAGGTCCCGGACCCGGCCCTTGGCCTTCACCATCTTCAGCCCGGCCGTCTTCGGGGCGGAGACGACGATGCCCGCCGAGTCGTACCCGCGGTATTCCAGCCGCTGGAGGCCTTCGAGGAGGAGGGGGGCGACGTCGCGCCTACCGATGTATCCGACAATTCCACACATATATAGGTGTTCCGTATTCCTAGGTCGTAGTCATCCGTAGACCATGCGGCGCAGCTGCCGGAGGGTGAGCTCCGGCGGGGCGACCGCCCTGTACTGCAGATCCGCCGCGATCCGGTCGAAGATCTCCGCGTTGACCAGGCCTTCCGCCTGGAGCTCGCGGTGGCGGCGGCGGACGTAGTCCGCGGTCGTCTCGTCGAAGTAGGCGAGCACGTCCTGGATCACCCGCAGCGCCTCGCCCCGGCTCAGGGGCGAGGACCGCATCAGATGATCAACGAGTTCGTCGTGCACCCGGTAGATCCTCGGGTACCGGCGTCGGTTTCGCAAGAATCCTGCCCGATTCCGGGCAACGGACTGTTGAATCTCTTATGGGGTGCTGTTCGCAGCCTGTCCATCCTGTGTCTTGCGCCACGTCGCTTGTGGAGACGATTTTCAGACGCCATGGACATTCCTCGTATGGGCGTACCCGATGAGCTCGCCGACCGCATGAGCATGGCCGAGCAGCACGAGTACCTCCGCGCCAAGTTCTCCCGGCGCTCCATGATCAGAGGCGGCGCCGTCACGCTCGGCACCGTCACGGGCGGCTCGCTGGTCATGGGCGGCACCGCCCAGGCCGCCGTCCCGACCCAGTCCTCCGCCCCCGCCACCCAGTACGTCGACGGCGCCTACGTCGCCCCGTTCGGCCGCCACCTGGCCTTCGGCAACGACGCCAGCACGGAGATGACGATCTCCTGGCAGGTCCCGGTCGCGGTCAAGAAGCCCTTCGTCCGCATCGGCACCCACGCCTCGCACCTCTCGGTCAAGATCGACGCCGAGATCCGCGCCCTCTACACCCCGGCCGGCATCGGCGCCAGCGGCGACCACACCCAGTACTACGTGCACGCCAAGCTCGCCAACCTCAAGCCGGGCCGCACCTACTTCTACGGCGTCGGCCACGACGGTTTCGACCCGGCCTCGCCGCAGTTCGCCGGCACCATCGGTACCTTCACCACCGCGCCCCGCAGCAAGCAGCCGTTCACCTTCACGGCCTTCGGCGACCAGGGCGTCAGCTACCACGCCCTGGCCAACGACAGCCTGATCCTCGGCCAGAACCCCAGCTTCCACCTGCACGCCGGTGACATCGCCTACGCGGACCCGGCCGGCCAGGGCAAGACCTCGGACACGGTCTTCGACTCCCGCACCTGGGACCAGTTCCTGGCCCAGACCGAGTCGGTCGCCAAGTCCGTGCCGTGGATGGTGTCGTACGGCAACCACGACATGGAGGCCTGGTACTCGCCGAACGGCTACGGCGGCGAGGAGGCCCGCTTCACCCTGCCCGACAACGGGCCGGACAAGGCGAACCTGCCGGGCGTCTACTCCTTCGTCCACGGCAACACGGCGATCATCTCGCTCGACCCGAACGACGTCTCCTTCGAGATCCCGGCGAACCTGGGCATCTCGGGCGGCACGCAGACCAAATGGTTCGAGGCGCAGCTGAAGAAGTTCCGCGCCTCGAAGGACATCGACTTCATCGTCGTGTTCTTCCACCACTGCGCCTACTGCACCTCCACGGCGCACGCCTCGGAGGGGGGCGTGCGACAGGAGTGGGTGCCGCTGTTCGAGAAGTACACGGTGGACCTGGTCATCAACGGCCACAACCACCAGTACGAGCGCACCGACGTCATCAAGGGCAACACCGTCGTCAAGAAGCTCCCGATCGGCGAGACGGCCTACTCCGAGACCGAGGGTGTCGTCTACGTCACCGCGGGCGCGGCCGGCCGCAGCCTCTACGCGTTCACCGCCCCGGACTCCTACGAGGGTCACCTGAACGAGGTCGACTCCGTCGCCTCCTTCATCAACACCAAGGACGGCAAGGTCAACGAGACCGTCACCTGGTCCCGGGTGCGCTACCTCAACTACTCCTTCCTGCGCGTCGACGTCGAGCCCGCCCCGCGCGGCCAGTACGCCAAGCTGAAGGTGTCGGGCATCGCCGAGACCGGCGACCGCATCGACCACTTCACGGTGGCCCGCAAGGCCAAGTAGGGCCCGGCGAGAGCGAGCGGTAGCAGCAGTAGCGAGCAGTAAGGCCGTGCGCCGGAGGCAGGGCGCAGGGCACCCGCAGGCGGTCCTCACAAGCGTTTGAGGACCGCCTGTTTGGCCATCGTGAACTCCTCGTCCGTGAGCACCCCCGCGCGGTGCAGCTCACCCAGCTCGCGCAGCCGGCGCAGCAACGCGTCGTGATCGGCCCCGGCCGCCGCCCTCGCCCCGGGCTCCCGCGACGCCTCCGACGCGCCGGCCGCCGCCGGATGCGGCAGCCGCGCCTGCACCGACGCCGCGACCAGGGCCATCAGCGGATCCCGCTTGAACCCCCACAGCTCGACCGCGTTCGGGTCGTACTTGGCCCGCTCCCGGACCGGGGCGCCGGCCACCCGGAACCGCAGATGGCCGTTCTCCAGGCCGGCGGACGGCTGCCACTCCACACCGAGGATGTCCGCCAGGGCGAGGGTGCGCGGACCCGCGGCGGCCTTGACGTCCTCCGTCTTCCAGTTCCACTCCAGGCGCACCCGCTCCCCGTCGAAGGAGGCCGTGCCGTCCCCGGCGGAGACCGACAGCGGCAGCGGCGGCCCCGGCAGCAGGAACTCGCCCACCGGCGTGCCCGGCACCCGCTCCAGGAGCAGCGCGTCGCGCACCTCGTCCGTGAAGTACTCGGCGACCCCGTACCGGTCCGGCTCGACGGTCAGCCGATAGGGGTCGTGGGGTTCGCCGAGGCGGCCCCCGGTGGCGTGCAGCAGCGGATCGGCGCCGTCCCGCAGCCGGAGCCGCAGCCGCCCCTGCCGGCGCCCCTGCTCGAACGAGATCCCCGCCAACGCGGCCAGCGGGACGACGAGTTCACCCAGCGCCCGGCGGAGCACCCCGACGTTCCTGTCCCGCCCGGGAGTCAGCCGCAGGGCGTCTCCGTCGAAGGCCCAGACGCCGTCCTTCTGGATGATTTCCGCCATGCGGGGATTGTTCCACCGCAAGTGCGGGAGAGTGGTCTCGACCAATCCTGGTCGGTCTCGACCCCCCACTGAAGGGAGCGCACGTGCGAACGCACCGCAGAACGACTCCCCGAACTCCGCGAACCCCCCGAACTCCCGGAGCTCCCCGGCCTCCGCGAACTCCCCGCGTGGCCCGCGCCCTTGGCGCCCTGCTGCTCGTCGCGGCGGCCGGTGCCGTCACGGCCGGTGCCGCCCCGGTGTCCCCCGCGACCGCGCCGACCCCGCTCGGCCGGATCGTCCCGGCGCCCGCCTCGGTCACGCC
The DNA here is from genome assembly GCF_043201715.1 of Streptomyces sp. NPDC048291. Taxonomy (NCBI): domain Bacteria; kingdom Bacillati; phylum Actinomycetota; class Actinomycetes; order Kitasatosporales; family Streptomycetaceae; genus Streptomyces; species Streptomyces sp. NPDC048291. The sequence continues at coordinate 481,919 of NZ_JBICZC010000002.1, read as the reverse complement.
CGGCGGAACGCCGTACCGCATCACCCGCTCCACCGTCATCCGCGTCGGCGGCTCCCGGGAGGCCCGCCGGGTCGCCGAGTACCTCGCGGGCCTCCTGCGCCCGGCCACCGGCTACCGGCTGCCGCTCACCGGCCTCGGCGGCCCGCTGGGCATCCGGCTCGTGCTCTCGAAGGGCCCGTTCGGCGCCGAGGGCTACCGGCTCGACAGCGGCCGGCACGGCGTCACCATCACCGCTGCCGAGCCCGCCGGCCTCTTCCACGGCGTCCAGACCCTGCGCCAGCTGCTCCCGGCGGCCGTCGAGAAGCGCACCGTGCAGCCCGGCCCCTGGGCGGTCGCCGGCGGCACCGTCACCGACCGCCCCCGCTACGCCTACCGGGGCGCGATGCTCGACGTCTCCCGGCACTTCTTCACCGTGCCCCAGGTCGAGCGGTACATCGACCAGCTGGCCCTCTACAAGATCAACGAGCTGCACCTGCACCTCAGCGACGACCAGGGCTGGCGCCTCGCGATCGACTCCTGGCCGCGGCTGGCGGCCTACGGCGGCTCGACCCAGGTGGGCGGCGGCCGGGGCGGCCACTACACCAAGGCGCAGTACGAGGAGATCGTCCGGTACGCGGCCTCCCGCTACCTGGAGGTCGTCCCCGAGATCGACATGCCGGGCCACACCAACGCGGCCCTCGCCTCCTACGCGGAGCTCAACTGCGACGGCACCGCACCGCCGCTGTACACGGGCACGGAGGTCGGCTTCAGCTCGCTGTGCGTCGGCAAGCGGGTGACGTACGACTTCGTGGCCGACGTGATCCGCGAACTGGCCGCCCTCACCCCCGGCCGCTACCTCCACATCGGCGGCGACGAGGCGCACTCCACCGCCCACGCGGACTACGTCGCGTTCATGGACCGGGTGCAGCCGATCGTCGCGAAGTACGGCAAGACGGTGATCGGCTGGCACCAGCTGACCGGCGCCCACCCGGCGCCCGGGGCCCTGGCCCAGTACTGGGGCCTGGACGACACCGGCGCCGACGAGAAGGCGCAGGTCGTCGACGCCGCCCGGCACGGCACCGGGCTGATCCTGTCGCCCGCCGACCGGGTGTACCTCGACATGAAGTACACCGAGGACACCCCGCTGGGCCAGGACTGGGCCGGACTGGTCGAGGTGCGGCGGTCCTACGACTGGGACCCGGGCACCTACCTGGCCGGTGCCCCCGCCTCGGCCGTCAGGGGCGTCGAGGCGCCGCTGTGGACCGAGACCGTCGTGACGGACGCCGACATCGACTACATGGCCTTCCCGAGGCTGCCGGGAGTGGCCGAGCTGGGCTGGTCGCCGGCCGCCACCCACTCCTGGGACGCCTACCGGGTGCGGCTGGCCGCCCAGGCCCCGCGCTGGGACGCCCTCGGCATCCCCTACTACCACTCACCGCAGGTGCCCTGGCCCGCACCCTAGGGTGAAACGGCCGACGGGCTCCCCCGAGGACCGTACTCGGGGGAGCCCGCCTGCCCGGATCAGAACCCCGCGACGGGATTTTCCAGGGTTCCGACCAGCTGGAGTGCGCCCGACGGGTCCGCCAGGTCCACCATCTGCCGGTTGTCGCGCAGCTGGAGCCGGTTGAGGCAGGACAGCGCGAACTCGGGCGCGAACATGTCGTACCGGGCGAACCTGTCGGCGAGTCCGGGCACCGACTCCTGGTACGCGCGGGTGACCTCGGCGACCGTCCGCCAGAAGTCGTCCTCCGCCAGGACCCCCTCGGCCGCGAGGTTCGCGGCGAGGAAGCGGAAGAAGCAGTCGAAGACGTCCGTGAAGATCGAGAGGAGCTTCTTCTCCTCCGGGACGTCGACGCGCAGCCGCTCCACCGTCGGCGGCAGCACCGCGTCCGGGTCCATGACCGCGATCTCCTCGGCGATGTCCTTGTAGACCGCCCGCCGCACCACACCGTCCGCCAGCACCAGGATGACGTTCTCGCCGTGCGGCATGAAGACCAGGTCGTAGGCGTAGAAGCTGTGCAGGAGCGGCGTGAAGTAGGCCTGGAGATAGGCCCGCAGCCACTCCTTCGCCGGCAGACCGCTCCGCTCGATCAGCGCGGCGGCGAAGGAGGCGCCCTCGTGGTCCACGTGGAGCAGGGAGGCCATGGTCGCGAGCGACTCGCCCTCCCGCAGGGACGGCACCGGGCTCTCCCGCCAGAGCGCGGCCAGCATCTTCCGGTACGGCGAGTACCGGTCGGTGGCCTTCTCGTACTCCAGGTGCCGGTAGCCGACGGCGGCCCGCTCCCGGATGATCGACAGGCCGGTGGACTTGAGCACCGGATCGTTGTCGACGAGCTGGGCCAGCCAGTCGTTGATCGCCGGGGTGGCCTCCATGTAGGCGGCCGAAAGACCGCGCATGAAGCCCATGTTGAGGACCGACAGGGCGGTCTTCACGTAGTGCTTGCCGGGGTGGGAGTTGTTGAAGAAGGTCCGGATGGACTGCTGGGCCAGGTACTCGTCGTCGCCCTCGCCCAGGCAGACCAGGTGGCCGCGGGCGACCTCGGCGGCGAAGGTGACGGTGAGCTTGTTCCACCACTGCCAGGGGTGGACCGGGATGAGGAGGTAGTCGGCGGGGTCCAGGCCCCGGTCGCGCAGCACGCCGTCGAAGCGTTCGACGGCCGCCTCGCCCAACTCGTCCCGCACGAAGGACTCGTAGTCGATCCCGACCCCCGCCGTGAACGCGGCCCGCGACCGGTGGGCCGCCAGCCACACCAGCCGGACCGGGTTCGCGGTCTCGGGAGCGTACGACAGGTACTCGTGGACGCCGAAGCCGAGCCGCCCGTTGTTGGCGACGAAGCAGGGGTGGCCCTCGGTCATCCCCGTCTCGATGTCCTGGAACCCGGCCCGGACGAGCTCGGCGACCGGGATCTGCGGCTTGGTGAGCTTGTAGCAGGTGCCGGAGAGGGTGGAGGAGATCTCCTCCAGGTAGACCGGCAGGATCTCGTCGCTCAGGCCCAGGGACTTCTGCAGCTCGATGAAGAAGTCCAGGGCGGCGAGCGGGAGTTCGGCGCCGTCGCGGGTACGGCTGATGGAGTCCGGGTCCACCTGCCAGTGGTCCAGGGCGCGCCGGACGGCGGTGAAGCGGTAGCGGGTGAGGCCGTCGTCGCTGCGGACCACGTACGACGACCCGTCCGCCTCCGGGGTGACGAGGCGCTCGTGCGCGAACTCGGCGAGCGCCTTGCGTATGAGCAGCCGGTTGGCCTTCTCCCAGCGCTCGGGGGAGAGGTGGGCCACGGCGTCGGCGAGGGTCATACGGCGGCCACCGCCCGCTCGAACCGCTCCCGGGTGCAGAAACTCAGCAACGCTCTCTTCTCCGGCTTCTGGATCTCCCGTACGGGCACGAACCCGACGGCCTCGTTCAGCGCGTGCACGGCCGTGTTGCGCACGTCCGGCTCGACGACGATCCGGCGGGTTGCCGGGTCCTCGAAGAGGCGGGCCACCACGGCCGTGATGACGGCCTTGGTGAAGCCGTGCACGGGCGTGTCCGTGGCAGGGGTGAGGAAGTGCATCCCGACGTCGCCGGGTTCGGGCTCGTACAGCCCGGCCAGCTCCCGGTGGACCGGGTCGTAGTACTCCATGAGGAAGGCCGGCCGGCCTTCCTCGCCGAGGCCGAGCAGCGCGTGGTGGTGCTCGTCGGCCGCGATCTCCATGTACGCCCGCTCGACGTCCTCCAGCTTCGCGTCCTGCATCATCCAGTAGGCGGCCTTGGGGTGGGTGACCCAGCGGTGCACCGACTCGGCGTCCCGGAGGGGATCGAGGGCGCGGAAGGCGAAGGCCGTCGTCGTCGTGGTCATACGGCGAACTCCTGGAAGGCGATGGTCTTCTCCACCGGGTAGTACTCCGAGCCGAGCAGCTCGCGGATGATGTACGCGTTCCGGTAGGGGCCCATGCCCAGGTCGGGGCTGGTGATGCTGTGGGTGTGGACGCCGGCGTTCTGCAGGAAGACGCCCCGGCCGGTGACGTCGATCGCGTAGTTGCGGGCCACGTCGAAGTTGCCGTGCGTGTCGTAGCGCAGCCGGTCCCGGACGGGCTTCAGGAACCCGGGCTCGGCGTACCGGTAGCCGGTGGCCAGGACCAGGCCCTGGGTCTCGATCTCGTACTCCTTGCCCTGCTCCTCCTGGCGGAGCTTCAGCGTGTAGCTGCCGTTGTCGTAGTCGGCGGCTTCGAGCGAGGAGTTGGTGAGGAGTCTGGTCGGGACCGGGCCGCCGAGGTTCTTCTGGTAGAGCAGGTCGAAGATCTCGTTGATCAGGTCGCCGTCGATGCCCTTGAAGAGGCCCTTCTGTTCGGCGGTGAGCCGGTAGCGGGTCGCCTCGGGCAGGGCGTGGTAGTAGTCGATGTACTCCGGGCTGGTCATCTCCAGCGTGAGCTTGGTGTATTCGAGGGGGAAGAAGCGGGGGGAGCGGGTCACCCAGTTCAGGCGGTAGCCGTGGACGTCGATCTCGCTGAGCAGGTCCTGGTAGATCTCGGCGGCGGACTGGCCGCTGCCGACCAGCGTGATCGACTCCTTGGACTGGAGCTCCTGCTTGTGCCGCAGGTAGCGCGAGTTGTGGATGAAGTCGCCGCCCAGGCCCCGGCAGGCCTCGGGGATGTGGGGCGGGGTGCCGGTGCCGAGGACCAGGTGCCGGGCGCGGTACGTCTCACCGGCGGCCGTCGCGACGACGTAGACCTCGTCCGTGTCGTCGTACCGGACCTCGGTCACCGTCGTGTTGAAGCGGACGTTGGTGAGCCGGTGCGCGGCCCAGCGGCAGTAGTCGTCGTACTCGACCCGCAGCGGATAGAAGTTCTCGCGGATGTAGAACGGGTAGAGCCGCCCCTTCTCCTTCAGGTAGTTGAGGAAGGAGTAGGGAGACGTCGGGTCGGCGAGGGTGACCAGGTCCGACATGAACGGGGTCTGGAGGTGGGCGCCTTCCAGGAACATGCCGGCGTGCCACTCGAAGTCGGGCTTCGCGTCGAGGAAGACGCCGTCCAGTGCGGCGATCGGCTCGGTCAGGCAGGCGAGGCCGAGGTTGAAGGGCCCGAGCCCGATCCCCACGAAGTCATAGGTCCTGGCGGGGTTTTCAGGAAGCGCGGTCAAGGGACTCTCCCAGGTACTGCTCGGCGTGGCCGGCGATCAGGTCGAGGACGGCGGCGATGTCGGCCGGCGTGGTCTCGGGGTTGAGCAGGGTGAACTTCAGGTAGTGACGGCCGCCGACCTTGGTGCCCGCGACCACCGCGTCGCCGGAGGCGAACAGGGCCTTGCGGGCGTACAGGTTGGCGCGGTCGATCTCGCCCGGGTCGGTGACGGCCGCCGGGATGTAGCGGAAGACGAGGGTGGAGAGGGACGGCTCGACGACGACGTCGTAGCGCGGGTCGGCCGCGAGCAGCTTCCAGCCCTCCTCCGCCAGCGCGCAGACCTCGTCGAAGAGTTCGCCGATGCCGTCGGCGCCCATGGTGCGCAGGGTCATCCACAGCTTGAGGGCGTCGAAGCGGCGGGTGGTCTGGAGGGACTTGTCGACCTGGTTGGGGATGCGTTCGGTGACCATGCGGCGGGGGTTGAGGTAGTCCGCGTGATATGTGACATGGCACAGGGTCGAGGCGTCCCGGACCAGCACCGCGGACGAGCTCACCGGCTGGAAGAAGGACTTGTGGTAGTCCACGGTGACCGAGTCGGCGCGCTCGATGCCGGTGAGCCGGTCCCGGTGCTTCAGGGAGGCGAGCAGCCCGCAGCCGTAGGCCGCGTCGACGTGCATCCACACGCCGTACTGCTCGCACAGTTCGGCGATCTCGGGGAGCGGGTCGATGGAGCCGAAGTCGGTGGTGCCGGCGGTGGCGACGACGGCCATGGGCACCAGGCCGTCGTCCTTGCAGCGCTCCAGTTCGCGGGCGAGGGCGACGGTCTGCATGCGCTTGTCGGTGCCGACGGGCACGGAGACCACCGCGTCCTGGCCGAGGCCGAGCAGTTTCGCCGCCTTCTTCACGCTGAAGTGGCTCACCTCGGAGGCGAAGATCCGCAGGTCGGCGAGTGAGTTGGCCTTGGCCTCCTCCCTGGCGAGCAGCAGCGCCTGGAGGTTGGACTGGGTGCCGCCGGAGGTGAACACGCCGTCGGCGGCCTCGCCGAAGCCGATGCGGGCGGTGGTCCAGTCGATCAGTTTCCGCTCGATGAGGGTGCCGCCGGCCGACTGGTCCCAGGTGTCCAGGGAGGAGTTGACGGCGGAGAGCACCGCCTCGCCGAGCACCGCGGGGATGACCACGGGGCAGTTGAGGTGGGCGAGGTAGCGGGGGTGGTGGAAGTAGACGGCGTCCCGGAGGTAGACGTCCTCCAGCTCGTCCAGGACCGCGGTGGTGTCGTGCAGCGGCCGGTCGAGGTCGATGCCGTCGATCCGGGGGGAGAGGGCGTCGACGGTGACGCCGGTGAACGGACGGTCGGTGGTGGCGAGTTTGGCCGCCACCCGCTCTACTCCTTCGGTCACGGAGCGGCGGTACTGCTCCGCGGTGAGGTCATTGAGCAGGTGCGAGCGCATGAGGGGGTCCTCCGGGACGATCCGTGCGGGGGAGGGGAGCGATCGGCTCCACTTAGGTTAGCCTAACCTAAGTAACGCGGATGAAACGCTGCCCCTCCCGTGACAGCCGTCACGTCGACGGGTCGGCGGGCGTAACTACTCGCCGGCCGCCCGGAGCTGTTCCTCCGTCAGCCCCTGCCGCCAGTACCCGACGAAGGTGACCCGGCGCCGGTCGAGCCCGCGCTCCCCGACGAGGTGCCGGCGCAGCTCCTTCACCCGCCCCGACTCCCCGGCGATCCAGGCATACGGGTAGGCGTGGGAGGGGAGTTGCGCGGTCCGGATCTCCGTCGCGGCGTCGCGTCCGCCCACCAGCCAGGTGATCTCCGCGTCCGCCTCCGTCGCCACGTCCTGGACGTCCCCGGCGCACGGCACCTCCAGCCAGGCGCGCACCCGGGTCCCGGCGGGCAGCGATTCGAGGACGGCGGTCGCGGCCGGTACGGCGGTCTCGTCACCCCAGATCAGTACGAGGTCGGTGTCCGCGGGCGGCCGGAAGCGGATCGCCCGGTTGTCGGCGACCGCCGGGCCGAGCAGGACCACCCGGTCCCCGGCGCCCGCCCGCGAAGCCCAGCGGGAGGCGGGCCCGGCCGGGGTGGCGGCGCCCGGCTCGACCCCGTGCAGCACGAAGTCGATGTCGATCTCGTCGGGGTCGCGGCGCAGTTCCCGCAGCGTGTACGAGCGCATCACGGCCCGTACGTCGTCCGGGAGTTCGCGCCAGCCCTGCCACCAGCCTCCCCCACTCTCGGCTTCGCTCGAGCGGGGGGACCCCCATCCCAGTTCGATCGGCACGGCGGGCTCGGTGTGCCCCTCGGCCGGGAGGAACAGGGAGAGCGACTGGTCGCGTCCGTGGGAGTGGAAGTGCGCCAGGTCGGCGCCGGCGAAGGTGACCCGGACCAGAGACGGACCGAGCCGCCTCGTCCGTACGACCTGGAGGGAGAAGAAACGGAACGGGGCGGCTACGGCCGTCGTCATATGTGCTCCTGAGACTCAGGAATTTGTATGGGCGTGCTGCTGCTTGCGGGTCAGCTGACCTTCTTGGCCGTCTCCAGGGCCTTCGCGAGGTTCTCCACCGTCGCGACGCACTTGTCGTAGGAGAAGATCGGCTCGGGAGAGCGGGCGATGACCTGGCCGGCCTTGACCGCGGGGAGCTTCTTCCAGGTGGCCTGGGTGATGTCGGCGGGCTGGATGGTCGCCGTACGGTCGTCCATCATGATGATGTCGGCCTGGTACTTGTCGACGTTCTCCCAGCTCAGCGACTCGTACCAGCCGCCGCTCTTCTTCAGCACGGATGCCGACGGCTCGACGAAGTTCACGCCGAGGGCCTTGAAGTACTCCAGGTCCACGGAGAGGTTGGAGCCGGAGACGTAGAACAGGTCCTGAGCGGCCGAGCCGGCCAGCACCTTGATGTCGGGGTGTGCCTTGGCGGCGGCGCGCAGCCGGGAGGACGCGTCCTCGAACCGCTTCTTGGCGTCGGTGACCTTACTGGCCGTCATGTCCGCGCCGAGCGACTCCGCGAGGGCCCAGACGTGCTGGAGCGGGGTGGTCAGCTGGCGGTCGTAGGCCGAGATGCCGACGCTCGGGGCGAGCTTGGCGATCTTGTCCTTGGACTCCTCCGGGACGTACCAGAGGGTGCCGGCGCCGTCGAACATCGTGGTGATGAGGACGTCGGGGGCGAGCGCCGCGTACTTCTCGACGTTGAACTGGCCCCACTCGTTGCCGAGGATCGTCAGCTTGCTGATGTCCATGTCGCCGGCCTGGACGTCGGCCTTGCCGGCCTTGGTCCTCGTCGGGCCGAAGACGCCCTTGACGCTGATGCCGTAGTCGTACAGCGCGGCGGCGACACCCACGAACGCGACGATGTTCGCCGGGGCCTTGTCCAGCTTCACGGTCGTGCCGCGGTCGTCCTTGAACGTCCAGGGACCGGACTCGGCGGCCGTCGTCGCCTTGTCCGAGGAGCCGCTTTTCGCGTCGTCGTCACCGCAGGCCGCGAGCGCGGCGCCGAGGCCGAGGGCGCCGCCCGCGGCGAGGATGCCACGGCGGGTGGGGTGGGCTGCTCTGACGTTGGACATAGGTGTGGCTGCTTTCGGACGTGCGGGAACACCGCCGGACGGGATGGAGATTAGGTTAGCCTAACCTCAGATCTTGTCCAGGTCGGGGCCCCGCCGGGCAGCGGAGCAGGTCGAGGGCGAGTTCGAGGGCAGGGGGAAGCGGCACGGGCACGAGGCACTCCTGGCAACGGTGGCGGGAAGGGACCGTGCCTGCGTGCGCATTCGGAGAGCCGCTGCCGTGGAGCGGAACGGGCAGTGACGGAGACGTGGTTCACGCAGGCACACCGAGGAGGGCGACGCCGACCGGCGTCACCCTCGGTGTCTTCCGTCTACAGGAAGCAGTGGTGCGGGGTGCTCGTGAATGCCACGCCGTGAGTCTACGAGCTCAGAGGCGCCGAAACGCCGGCGAGCGAGCGGTCCGTACCCTCAGAAGCGGCCCGCGTTGAGCGCCCGTTGCAGTCCTTCGGTGGTCAGCTTCCCCCACTGCCCGTCCTGGGCGACCCCGACGTGCGCCTGGAGGGCCTTGATCGTCTGGGGGCCGATCTGGCCGTCCACGGGCACATGCAGGTGGCTCTGGAGAGCCTTCTTGGTGTTCGGCCCGAACTGGCCGTCCTGGGTCACGCCCAGCACCCACTGGAGCGCCTTGGTGGTCAGCGGCCCGAACCCGCCGTCCACGGTGAGCGGGCAGTACGGGTTGTGGTTCGAGGACGGCGGGGTCGGCGAGCCGCTGCCGCCGCCGGGCAACCGGAGATAGGTGAGGGGCTCGCCGCTGTGCGAGTTCGCCTCGTCCGCCAGGGTGGTGCGGATCGGGTCGGCCTCCTGGCCGTGGGACACGCACAGCGCGCCGAGGCCGTTGGCCGCGCTCTCGACGAGGACGACGACGTGCGTACCGGTGCCCGCGCCGAAGACCACGAAGTCGCCGGGCTGGGTCTCGGCGGCGGTGATGTGCTCGCAGTGGTCGAGCATCGTGCCGGTGTAGCCCTGCCCGTTGAACCCGGAGCCGTTCGGGTCACCGGCTCCGCTCCACTTCGCCATGAGCGTGGCGAAGCCCGAGCAGTCGGTGGAGAAGGGCAGCGCGTGCACGGCTATGCCGATGGGCATCGGCCGGGCCTGCGAGTAGTGGATGTCCGCGTTGTGCTGAACCCCCCAGAGACAGTTGCTCACCATCGCCTGCCGGACCTGTGCCGTCGTTGCCTGCGCGGTAGTACTCATCCTGCACTCCTGTTCGTGAACCTGTCGCTCACGGTGTCAGTGCGCAGGGGGTGACGTCGTTGGCGCAGCGTCACCCGTTCATTGACACTGCGTCCACCGCCGTACCGACCGCCGTCAGGGCCCGGCGGCGGTAGTCGCCCGGCGGCACGCCGTGCGCGGTACGGAAGGCGCGGCTGAAGTCGGCGCCGTGCCGGAAACCCCAGCGGGCGCCGACGACGTGGACCGGGTGGTGGCACAGCCGCGGGTCGGCGAGGTCGGCCCGGGCGCGCTCCAGGCGCAGGTGGCGTATCCAGGCGGCGACGGTGAGTTCGCGATGCCGGAAGAGCCGGTGCAGATAGCCGAGCGATATGTGGTGGTGGGCGGCGATCACGGCGGGCGTCAGCTCCGGGTCCGGGAGGTTGAGTTCGACGAACGCCTCGATCCGGGCGAGCAGCGCCTGGCGCCGGGTCTCCGGGGGCAGCCGGTCCTCGGCGTCGAGGTACGAGGCCAGGGTCGCGGCGGCCAGGTCGAGGGCCACCTCGCCGAGCCGCCGGACCTCGCGCTCGCCGACCTCGCGGCGCCCGACGGCCCCGGCGACGCCGACGAGGTAGCGGGCGAAGACGGCGCTCATCCCGGTGGCGCCGGACATGCCCCGCGCGAGCAGCGGGTTCAGCCGCTCCGGGCGTAACGGCAGCGCGGTCTTGGGCAGTTGCAGCATCACCATCTCCCCGCGGGCCGCGCCGGGCAGGGCGTGGGTGTCGAAGGGCTGGGAGGTGTCGTGGAGCAGCAGCTGGCCCGGGGCCAGCCGGGCCGCGTTGTCGCCCTGGGCGAAGCACAGCTCGTTGGCCATGACGACGCTGAGCCCGTACCGCTCGGGGTCCGAGCGGCGCACCAGGGCCGAGGAGCGCACGGAGCGCATCTCGGGGTAGTCCAGCGCCGTCAGCAGGACCGGGCCCAGCTCCGCCACCGTCACCACGGACCGGAAGTCGTCGGCGTGCGGGCTGCTGACCGCCGACGGCACGATGTCCTGGGCCATCTGCTCGCACCACCACGGGAACCGGTCGGCAGCAGGCAGATCCTCACTGCGCATCGTCACTATCACGTGCTGTCCTCCCCCGGAAAGTCACCGAAACAGGACAGCACAGCAGATTCAACGCACCGTCATGGAAGCCCCAAACGGGTCCTTCGCTCGTGCAACCACTGGGTCAACTCGCCCGGCCTCCCGGCTCAGCCCGCCAGCCCCAACTCCCGCGCGATCAGCATCCGCTGGACCTCGCTGGTGCCCTCGCCGATCTCCAGGATCTTGGAGTCCCGCCACATCCGGGCCACCGGGTACTCGTTCATGAAGCCGTAGCCGCCGTGCACCTGGGTGGCGTCGCGGGCGTTGTCGACGGCGACGGTGGAGGAGTAGAGCTTGGCGAGGGCCGCCTCCTTCTTGAAGGGTTCGCCCGCGACCAGGCGGCTCGCCGCGTCGCGCCAGGCCAGGCGGGCCGTGTGGGCCTTCATCTCCATGTCGGCGATCTTGAACTGGATGGCCTGGTTGGCGCCGATGGGCCTGCCGAAGGCGTGCCGCTCCTTCGCGTACTTCACCGACTCGTCCACGCAGCCCTGGGCCAGGCCGGTGGCGAGGGCCGCGATGGCGATGCGGCCCTCGTCCAGGATGCGGAGGAACTGGGCGTAGCCGCGGCCCTCCTCGCCGAGCAGGTTCGCCGCCGGGACGCGGACGTCCGCGAAGGACAGCTCGCGGGTGTCGGAGGCGTTCCAGCCGACCTTGGAGTAGGGGGCGGCGACCGTGAAGCCGGGGGTGCCGGAGGGGACGATGATCGAGGAGATCAGCGGCTTGCCGTCCGGCTTGCGGCCGGTGACCGCGGTGACCGTCACCAACCCCGTGATGTCCGTGCCCGAGTTGGTGATGAAGCACTTGCTGCCGTTGATCACCCACTCGCCGGTGGCGGGGTCGAGGCGGGCCGTGGTGCGGGTGGCGCCCGCGTCGCTGCCGCCGTCCGGCTCGGTGAGGCCGAAGGCGCCCAGGAGCTCCCCGGCGCAGAGCCTCGGCAGCCACTCCCGCTTCTGCTCCTCGGTGCCGAAGAGGTGGATCGGCATGGCGCCCAGCGACACCCCTGCCTCCAGGGTGATCGCCACCGACGAGTCGACGCGGGCCAGCTCCTCCAGGGCGATGCCGAGGGCGAGATAGTCGCCGCCCATGCCGCCGTACTCCTCGGGGAACGGCAGCCCGAACAGGCCCATGCGGCCCATCTCGCGGACGATCTCGTAGGGGAACTCGTGCCGCTCGTAGAAGTCGCCGATCTTCGGCGCCACGACGTCGTGCGCGAACTCCTCCACCGTACGGCGGAGTTCTTCCAGTTCGGGGGAGAGGCGGTGGTCCATGGTCGTCACTCCTGGTGGGAGAGGGCGCGGACGGTGCGGGACGGGCTGGGTCGGCCCAGTTGTTCGGCCATCCACACGCTGGTGGCGGTGAGTCTGCCGAGGTCTACTCCGGTCTCGATGCCGAGGCCCTGGAGCATCCAGACCAGGTCCTCGGTGGCGAGGTTGCCGGTGGCGGACTTGGCGTACGGGCAGCCGCCGAGCCCGCCGGCGGACGCGTCGATCGTCGTCACGCCGTGTTCCAGGGCCGCGTAGGTGTTGGCGAGCGCCTGGCCGTAGGTGTCGTGGAAGTGCACGCCGACGACGTTCGTCGGCACGCCCTCCTCGTTGAGCAGGGAGAGCAGTTCGAGGACGTGGCCGGGGGTCGCGACGCCGATCGTGTCGCCCAGGCTCAGCTCGTCGCAGCCCATGTCGCGCAGCGCCTTGCAGACCCGGACCACCTGGTGGAACGGGACGGCGCCCTCCCAGGGGTCGCCGAAGCACATCGAGACGTAGCCGCGCACGTGCACGTCCGCGTCCTTGGCCTGCCGGACGACCGGGTCGAAGACGGCCAGGGACTCGTCGAGCGAGCGGTTGAGGTTGGCCTTCGCGAAGGACTCGGTGGCGCTCGCGAAGACGGCGACCCGGCGGGCGCCGAGGGCCAGGGCCCGGTCCAGGCCGCGCTGGTTGGGGACGAGGACGGGGAGGGCGACCCCCGGGAGATCGGCGAGCTGCGGGAACAGCTCCTCCGCGTCCGCCAGTTGGGGCACCCACTTCGGGTGCACGAAGCTGGTCGCCTCGATCGTCCGCAGACCCGCGTCGGCCAGCCGGTGGACGAACTCGGCCTTCACCGACGTCGGTACGGCCGTCTTCTCGTTCTGCAGGCCGTCGCGGGCGCCGACCTCGTGGATCCGGACCCGGGCGGGCAGATCGGTGGCCGGTACGACCATGGGGAGGGCGCTCTCCGGGGTGGTCATGCCGTCTCCTCCTCGTGCGGGGCGATCACGGCCAGCACCTGGTCCATGGCGACCGTGGCACCGGGCTTCACGTCGAGTTCGGCGACCGTGCCGGCGTGCGGGGCGGAGATGACGTGCTCCATCTTCATCGCCTCCACCACCAGCAGGCTCTGCCCCGCGGCGACCTCGTCCCCGACGGCGACCTTCACGACGGTCACCGTGCCGGGCATGGGCGCGGTGAGCGAGTCGGCGCCCGCGTGCGCGGTGCGGCTCAGCGAGGCGGCGACCGGGTCGTGGTCGCGGACCTGCCAGGCGTCGCCGTCCCGGCCGACCCAGTCGGCGGCGCGGTGGAAGGTGTGGCGTACGCCGTCCAGGGTGACCGACACGCGGTCGGCGGCGACGGAGTGCGTGCCGCGCGGGACGTACTCCACCGGGTCCTGCACCCGCAGGTGGAAGCCGGCCGGCCGGGGAGTACCGCCGAGGCGCCAGCCGCTGGGCACGGAGAAGGGGTCCGTCCAGCGCCCGTCCGCCGCGACCGGCTTCAGCGCCTCCAGCCGGACGGCCGCCGCCGCCTCGTACACCTCGTCCGGTACGTCCGTGGCGACCAGGCCGTCCACCACCCGCTCGACCAGCCCCGTGTCCAACTCGCCCGCCACCACGGCCGGATGGGCGAGCAGCCGGCGCAGGAACCCGGCGTTGGTCTGCACGCCCAGGGTGACCGTCTCCGCGAGGGCCGCGCGCAGCTTCCGGAGCGCGGTCTCCCGGTCCGGGCCGTACGCGATCACCTTGGACAGCATCGGGTCGTACAGGCTGCCGACCTCGGTGCCCTCGCTGAGCCCGGAGTCGGTGCGGACGCCGTCCCCGGACGGCTCGTGCAGCAGCAGCACCGTGCCGCCGGTCGGCAGGAAGCCGCGCGCCGGGTCCTCGGCGCAGATCCGGGCCTCGACCGCGTGCCCGGTGAACCGTACGTCCTCCTGCTCGAAGTCCAGCTTCTGGCCCGCCGCGACCCGCAGCTGCCACTCCACCAGGTCGAGGCCGGTGACGAGTTCGGTGACCGGGTGCTCCACCTGGAGCCGGGTGTTCATCTCCATGAAGTAGTACGACGAAGGGTCGCCGCCCGGCACGATGAACTCCACCGTGCCCGCGCCGACGTACCCGCACGAGCGCGCCGCCTGCACGGCGGCCTCGCCCATCGCCACCCGGGTCGCCTCGTCGAGGAGCACGCTGGGCGCCTCCTCGACCACCTTCTGGTGCCGGCGTTGCAGCGAGCACTCGCGCTCGCCGAGGTGGACGACGTTGCCGTGGCCGTCGGCCAGGACCTGGATCTCGATGTGCCGGGGACGGTCGACCCAGCGCTCGACGAGGAGGGTGTCGTCGCCGAAGGAGGCGCGGGCCTCGCGGCGGGCGGCGGCGATCTCCTCGTCCAGGACGGCCAGGTCCCGCACCAGCCGCATGCCCTTGCCGCCGCCACCGGCGGAGGGCTTGAGGAGCACCGGGGCGCCCAGGTCGCGGGCCGCTTCGGCCAGTTCGGGGTCACGGCCGCCGGGCACCACCGGCACCCCGGCCGCCGCCACCGTCTCCTTGGCCCGGATCTTGTCGCCCATCAGCGCGATCGCGTCCGCGGGCGGGCCGATGAAGACCAGCCCGGCCTCCTCGCAGGCCCGCGCGAAGGCCGCGTTCTCGGCGAGGAAGCCGTACCCCGGGTGGACCGCCCGGGCACCGCTGACCGCGGCCGCCTCCAGCAGCCGCGCCACGGACAGATAGCTCTCGCCCGCCGGCGCCGGACCGATCCGGACCGCCGTGTCGGCCTCCCGGACGTGCCGGGCGTCCGCGTCGGCGTCGGAGTACACGGCCACCGAGCGGACGCCCAGCGACCGCAGCGTACGGATGATCCGGACGGCGATCTCGCCCCGGTTGGCCACGAGTACGGTGTCGAACACGAGTCCCCTCCTCACATCCGGAAGACGCCGAACCGGGGCTCACCCAGCGGCGCGTTGCCACAGGCCGTCAGGGCCAGTCCGAGCACCTGCCGGGTGTCGAGGGGGTCGATGACCCCGTCGTCCCAGAGGCGGGCCGTCGCGTAGTAGGCGTTGCCCTGGCGTTCGTACTGGGCGCGGACGGGGGCCTTGAAGGCTTCTTCGTCCTCGGCCGGCCAGTCCTCGCCGCGGGCTTCGATCTGGTCCCGCTTGACGGTCGCCAGCACGGACGCGGCCTGCTCGCCGCCCATCACCGAGATCTTGGCGTTGGGCCACATCCACAGGAAGCGGGGGGAGTAGGCCCGGCCGCACATCGAGTAGTTCCCGGCGCCGTAGGACCCGCCGACCACCACCGTCAGCTTCGGCACGCGCGTGCAGGCCACCGCCGTGACCATCTTCGCGCCGTGCTTGGCGATGCCGCCGGCCTCGTAGTCCTTGCCGACCATGAAGCCGGAGATGTTCTGCAGGAACACCAGCGGGATGCCGCGCTGGTCGCACAGCTCGATGAAGTGGGCGCCCTTCTGGGCGGACTCGGAGAACAGGATGCCGTTGTTGGCGACGATGCCGACCGGGTGGCCGTGGATGCGCGCGAAGCCGGTGACCAGGGTCTGCCCGAACTCGGCCTTGAACTCGGCGAACCGGGAGCCGTCGACGACGCGGGCGATGACCTCGCGGACGTCGTAGGGGGTGCGGGAGTCGACGGGGACGGCGCCGTACAGGCCGTAGGGGTCGGCCTTCGGCTCGACGACCGGGGTGACCTCCCAGGGCAGGGAGCGCCGGGCCGGCAGCGTGGCGACGATGTTCCGGACGATGCGCAGCGCGTGCGCGTCGTCCTCGGCCAGGTGGTCGGTGACCCCGGAGACCCGGGAGTGCACCTCGCCGCCGCCCAGCTCCTCGGCGGTGACGACCTCTCCGGTGGCCGCCTTCACGAGCGGGGGCCCGCCGAGGAAGATCGTCCCCTGGTTCCGGACGATGACCGCCTCGTCGCTCATCGCCGGGACGTACGCGCCGCCCGCCGTGCACGACCCGAGCACGGCCGCGACCTGCGGGATGCCCGCCCCCGACATCCGGGCCTGGTTGTAGAAGATCCGCCCGAAGTGGTCGCGGTCCGGGAAGACCTCGTCCTGCATGGGCAGGAAGGCGCCGCCGGAGTCGACCAGGTACACGCACGGCAGCCGGTTGTCGAGGGCCACCTCCTGCGCCCGCAGGTGCTTCTTCACGGTCATCGGGTAGTACGTGCCGCCCTTGACGGTGGCGTCGTTGGCGACGATCACGCACTCGCGCCCGCTGACCCGCCCGATCCCGGCGATCACGCCGGCCGCCGGGGCCGCCCCGTCGTACATCCCGTCGGCGGCCAGGGGGGCCAGCTCCAGGAACGGCGACCCGGGGTCGAGCAGGGTGTCCACCCGGTCCCTGGGCAGCAGCTTCCCGCGCGCGGTGTGCCGGGCGCGGGCCTTCTCGCCGCCGCCCAGCGCCGCCGCGGCGAGCTTGCCGCGCAGCTCCTCCACGAGGACGCGGTGCGCCTCCTCGTTGGCCCGAAAGGCCTCCGACGCGGGGTCCGCCGCGCTCGTCAGCTCCGGTGCCTGGTCCATGCCGCGATCCCCTCACCCTGTTAATGAGCGTTAACGCATTGCCTTCAGGTTAACGACCGCTAACCTCCCTGTCTAGAATTGCCTCATGGTCACGAGAACCGACGCCCCGACCCGCCGCGAGCAGATCCTCAAGGAGGCTGCCCGGCTGTTCGCCGAGCGCGGCTTCCACGGTGTCGGCGTGGACGAGATAGGGGCCGCGGTCGGCATCAGCGGGCCCGGTCTCTACCGGCACTTCGCGGGCAAGGACGCGATGCTCGCGGAGCTGCTGGTGGGGATCAGCGGGCAGTTGCTGACGGGGGCCAAGCGCCGCCTGGCGGAGGCCGACGGGGGCACCGGGCCCGCGGCGGTCCTGGACTCCCTCATCGAGGGCCACATCGACTTCGCCCTCGACGACCGTCCACTGATCACCCTGCACGACCGTGAGCTGGACCGCTTGCGCGACAGCGACCGCAAGCTGGTGCGGCAGCTCCAGCGGCAGTACGTCGAGCTGTGGGTGGAGGTGGTCCGCGGCGTCTACCCCGCGCTCCCCGAGCCCGCGGCCCGCTCCGCCGTCCACTCCGTCTTCGGCCTCCTGAACTCCACCCCCCACTTGGGCCGACCGGGTTCCCTCCCGGGCCGCGGCGCCACGGCAGTCCTGCTCCACCGCATGGCCCGGGGCGCCTTCGGCGCGGCGGCGGGGGACGACGGCGGCTCTTCGGCGTGACGAGCGTTACGCCCGTCGCTCCCGCTTTCACCCTGGACCCGTCGGCCTACCCACCGGTACCTTGGAGTCTGAGCAAGCGCTTAGACATGCCGAAGTCCGTGGAGGTGGCGGCCGTGCGCCGTACGTTGTTCGACGAGGATCACGAGGCGTTCCGGGAGACCATCCGCGCCTTCATCGAGGCCGAGGTCGTACCGGTGTACGACGAGTGGTTCGCCGCTGGCCAGGCCCCCCGTGACTTCTACTACAAGCTCGCCGAGCTCGGCGTCTTCGGCATCCGCGTCGACGAGGAGTACGGCGGCGCCGGCATCGACTCCTACAAGTTCGAGGCCGTCCTGTACGAGGAGACCGCCCGCGCGGGCGTCGCCTTCGGCGGCTCCGGCGTGCACGTGCTGCTCGGCCTGCCGTACATAAAGCTGCTCGCCACCGACGAGCAGAAGAAGCGGTACCTGCCGAAGTTCGTCTCCGGCGAGGAGATGTGGGCCATCGCGATGACCGAGCCGGGCACCGGCTCCGACCTCGCGGGCATGAAGACCACCGCCAAGCTCAGCGAGGACGGCACGCACTACGTCCTCAACGGCGCCAAGACCTTCATCACGGGCGGCGTGCACGCCGACCGGATGATCGTGTGTGCCCGGACCTCCGCGCCGACGAAGGAAGACCGCCGGCACGGCATCTCCCTCTTCGTGGTGGACACGAAGGCCGAGGGCTACTCGGTCGGGCGGAAGCTCGACAAGCTGGGGCTGAAGACCTCGGACACCGCCGAGCTCGCGTTCGTCGACGTCAAGGTCCCCGTCGAGGACCTCCTCGGCGAGGAGAACAAGGGCTTCTACTACCTCGGCCACAACCTCGCCTCCGAGCGCTGGGGCATCGCCTTCGGCGCCTACGCCCAGGCCAAGGCCGCCGTCCGGTTCGCCAAGCAGTACGTGCAGGAGCGCGTCGTCTTCGGCCAGCCCGTCGCCGCCTTCCAGAACACCAAGTTCGAGCTGGCCGCCTGCCAGGCCGAGGTGGACGCGGCCGAGGCCGTCGTCGACCGGGCCACGGAGGCCCTCGACGCCGGTGAGCTGACCCCGGCCGAGGCCGCCAGCGCCAAGCTGTTCACCACCGAGGTCGCGCACCGCGTGATCGACCGCTGCCTCCAGCTGCACGGCGGCTACGGCTTCATGAACGAGTACCCGATCGCCCGCCTCTACGCGGACAACCGCGTCAACCGCATCTACGGCGGCACCAGCGAGATCATGAAGACGATCATCGCGAAGGACATGGGCCTGTAGGGCCACCGCAACAACCCGCCAGTAGAAAAGGTGCCATGAACCAGGCACTAAGTGATCTCCTCGACCTGCTCGACCTGGAGCAGATCGAGGAGAACATCTTCCGCGGCCAGTCCCGGTCCGCCGTCGTCCCGCGCGTCTTCGGCGGGCAGGTCGCGGCCCAGGCGCTGGTCGCCGCCGGCCGCACCGTCCCGGCGGACCGGCACGCCCACTCGCTGCACGCGTACTTCCTGCGCCCCGGCGACCCGGGCGCGCCCATCGTCTACACCGTCGAGCGCATCCGCGACGGCCGCTCCTTCACCACCCGGCGCGCGGTCGCCGTCCAGCACGGCCGGCCGATCTTCGCCCTGTCGGCCTCCTTCCAGCTGGACGAGGAGGGCCTCGACCACCAGGCCCCGATGCCCGCCGCCCCCGACCCGGCGACCCTGCCCACCTCGGCGGACCGCTTCCGCGGCTACGACCACCTCGACTCGGCCGTGGTCGAGAAGTTCCTGGAGGCCCGCGAGGCGATCGACCTGCGGTACGTCGAGGAACCGCCGTTCGGCAAGTACGGCGAGCCGCGCGAGCCGCACAGCCAGGTGTGGTTCCGCACCAACGGCAAGCTCGACGACGACCCCCTGCTGCACGTCGTCCTCGCCACCTACGTCTCCGACATGACCCTCCTCGACTCCGTCCTGCTCGCGCACGGCCGCGGCGGCTGGGCGGTCGGGGACGTGGTGGGCGCCTCGCTCGACCACGCCATGTGGTTCCACCGGCCGTTCCGCGCCGACGAGTGGCTCCTCTACGACCAGGAGTCGCCGTCCGCGCACGGCGGCCGAGGACTGGGCCAGGCCCGGATCTACACCCGGGACGGTTCACTCGCCATTTCCGTGATCCAGGAGGGTGTGGTCCGCGTCCCTCGGGCAGACTGACGGGCGTGACGCAAGCGGAGGCCAGGAACGGCGGCGGCGAGAGCACCTTCACGGTGACCGTCGCCGCCGTCGCCAATCTCGGGATCGCGCTCGCCAAGGCGGTCGCCGGAGTCATCAGCGGTTCCAGCGCGATGCTCTCCGAGGCGGCGCACTCGGTCGCCGACACCGTCACCGAGCTGCTGCTGCTCACCGCCCTCAAACGCAGCGAGAAGCCGGCCGACGAGGAACACCCCCTCGGCTACGGCCCCGAGCGGTACATCTGGGCCATGCTCGCCGCCGTCGCCACCTTCGTCGGCGGCGCGGTCTTCTCCCTCTACGACGGCATCCACACCCTGGCCGTGGGCGAGAAGCCGGGCGACCCGCTGGTGTCGTACATCGTGCTGGCCATCGCCTTCGTGCTGGAGGGCCTCTCGCTGCGGACCGGGCTGCGGCAGGCGCGCGGGGAGGCGGCCCGTGTCAAGGCGCCGTTCAAGCTCTACCTGCGGCACACCCCCGACACCGCCGTGAAGGCCGTCGTGATGGAGGACTCGGCCGCGCTCGTCGGGCTGGTGTTCGCGGCCGGCGGCCTGCTCGGCGGCCAGCTCACCGGCTCCGGCGTCTGGGACGGCCTCGCCTCCCTCCTCATCGGCCTGCTCCTGCTCTACGTCGCCTGGGTGCTGGGCCGGTCCAACGCCGAGCTCCTCATCGGGCGGCCGTTGCCGAGGCCCGTGCGGGAGCGGATCCGGGCGGAGCTGCTGGAGTCCGAGCACATCGTGGCCGTACTGGAGCTGACCACGCTGGTGCAGGGGCCGCAGGAGGCGCTGGTCGCGGCCAAGGTGGACTTCCGGGACGTG
This sequence comes from Streptomyces sp. NPDC048291, assembly GCF_043201715.1. Classification (NCBI taxonomy): domain Bacteria; kingdom Bacillati; phylum Actinomycetota; class Actinomycetes; order Kitasatosporales; family Streptomycetaceae; genus Streptomyces; species Streptomyces sp. NPDC048291. Next base: position 461,523 of record NZ_JBICZC010000002.1, on the reverse strand, counting down.
TCGACGGCGGCCGAGATCGAGTGGGCCTGCGAGCGGGCCGAGCAGCGGCTGCGGGCCGCGTTCCCCGCGATCGGCCGGGTGTATCTGGACCCCACTCCGGGACCGGCCGCGAGACCGGCTTCGGGGCCGGTGAGCTCGCGGGATAACGGGCGGTGACCGCCCGACGTGCCGTCCGTCTTATCCGGAATTAAGCTCTATGAGTGAAATGCCGCACAATGCATGTGCCGCATAGCGGACGTGCCGCGTAGCGGACGTAAGTCCGGCAGAAAGGTATTTCCCATGCGAGTACAGCGCGCGAGGCGTCTCGCCGCGATGTCCGCCGCCGGTCTCCTGCTGGCCGGTGGCGCCGCGATCGGCGCCGCGGGTACCGCCTCGGCGGTCCCCGCCTCCACTCACCAGTCCATCCTCACCGGTGGCGGCGGCTTCGGCGGCTGCGGCGGCTACCGGGGCGGATTCAACAACTGCCGCTACGGTTACGGCGGCTATGGGTACGGGTACTACCCCGCCACCGTCGCCGTCGTCCCCGTCGTGGTCGTCCCCACCGTCACCACCGTCGGTGTCGCCGGGTTCGGAGGAATCGGCGGCTTCGGCGGCCTCGGCTTCGGCGGACTCGGGTTCTGAGCGGACCCGGGTTCTGAGCGACCAGCGACACCAGACCAGGGATTGAGGGTCTAGGACCAGGCCACGATGTGCGGCTCCCGCTTCCGGGGGGCCGCACATCGGTCTGTCAGGCCAGCCCCGCCTCGGCCAGCAGGTACGCGGTCATCGGGTCGTAGTAGCGCGGGCTGAGCACGTGGTCGTCCAGCGGTACGGCCACCTGGAGGGTGCCCTCCGACTCGGCCAGGAACAGCGCCGGGTCGTTGCAGTCCGCGTACCCGACGGAGTCCAGGCCCACCTGCGCCGCGTAGCCGGCCCAGCCGTGGTCGGCGACGACCAGGTCGGGCTGTGGCCGCCCCTCGCGCTCCAGGCCGCCCAGGATCGCCTTCATCGGTTCCCCGGAGTGGGTGTGCCACAGCGTCGCCCCGTGTTCGAGGACGGCGACGTCGGCGAACTGCATGACGTACCCCTCGTCCGTCTGCAGCCCGTCCGGGATGACCACGATCTCGCAGCCCGCGGTGCGCAGCGCCGCCGCGGTCGCCCGGTGCACGTCCAGCAGGCCGCCGGGGTGGCCGGTCGCGAACAGCACCCGCTGCCGCCCCTCGGCCGCCTTGCGCAGCCGCGCCGCCAGCCGGTCCAGGCCGTCCACGGTCAGCTCGGGGTCGATGGTGTCCTGGCCGTACCGGTACTCGGGGTCGTCGTTCACCCCGACCCGCTCGGCCATCACGGCCAGCACGTCCTGCTCGTCGGTCCAGCGGTCGCCGAGTTCCAGTCCCAGCCACCAGTTGCGCTCGCCGTTGGCCAGCTTGCGGTAGTGGAGCAGGTTGTTCTCGCGGGGGGTGGCGACATCGCCCGCGATACGGGTCTTCACAAGGTGCTCTACGAGCTCGGCGCGGCTGGGCGTCCCGGGTATCGGCATGGCTCCATTGTGAGGCAGGGCGCTGCGCGTTCGCCCTGCGTATCGCCCGCTGGGACGTGGGTCACTCACTCCTGGCGGAGGGCGAACCAGAGCTCCATCCGCACGTCCGGGTCGTCGAGTTCGGCGCGGAGGAGCTCCGCGGAGCGGGCGATGCGCTGCCGCACGGTGTTGCGGTGGACGGCGAGGGCGACCGCCGTACGGTCCCAACTGCCGTGCAGGGAGAGCCAGGTGCGCAGGGTCTCGGTGAGGGCGGGGTGTTCGGCGAGGGGGGGCGAGGGCGTGGGCCTGGGCTTCGTGCGGCGGTACCTTGAGCGGCAACGAGACGCCCCGCGGCCCCGTTGACTCCTCCCGCATCCCGCGGTATGCCGCCCCCCCCGACCTTCGCACGGCTGCCCCGCCTCGACGAGGTCGGCATCGCTGATGTCGCGGTCGTGGGCGTGCCGTTCGACTCCGGTGTCTCGTACCGGCCGGGCGCCCGCGGTCCCCATGTACGGCAACCAAGACCTGACCGACGACGAGACGATGGGCTTCGGCATCGTGACCTCGGCGGACGTCTACCGCCGGGGCGCCGACAAGGTGGCCGAGCAGCTGCGACAGCGCATCGGCGACCGCCCCTCTGCATCTCGATCGACATCGACTGCCTGGATCCCGCGCACACCCCCGGCAGCGGGACGTCCGAGGCGAGTTGACAGCCGTTGAATCGGTTGTCGGCCACAGTTGGCCATACAGTCACTCCTGTGAATGAGAAGGCTGATGACTGGGTTTCTGCGGGTAAGGCAGCGAAGTGGCTGGGCGTGTCGACGCGGACGCTGCGGCGCTACACGTTGGAGGGGGTGCTGGAGGACCGGCGGTCGCCGGGCGGGCGGCGGATCTTCCGCGTGGGGGATCTGGATGCGCTGTCGCGGCGCCGCGGGCAGGCGCCGCAGCGGTCGGGTGCGGTGGTGCTGTATGGGCGTGTGTCGTCGCACCGACAGCGGGCGGAAGGGGATCTGGACCGGCAGGTGACACGGCTGCGTCGGGAGGCTGGAGAGCGTCCGGTCGCGGGGGTGTTCACCGACGTCGCCTCGGGACTGTCGGACAAGCGCAAGGGGTTCCGCCGGGCTTTGCGGGCGTGCCAGGACGAGGTGGTGACGGCGCTGCTGGTGACGCATGAGGAGCGGCTTGCGCGGTTCGGTACGGCGCTGCTGGCGGAGGTGGTGCTGCCGTCGTGGGGTGTGCGACTGGAGATCGTGGGTGGGGATGAGGAACTGGAGGGAGCCGAGGACGGGGATCTGGTATGGGACCTGATCGCGATCGTCACCTCGTTCTCGGGGCGCTTGTACGGGCCGCGTTCCGCGAAGGCCCGCGCCCTCGCTCAGGTGGTGAAGTCCACCGCAGGAGTGAATGATTTGTAGGTCATTGTCGGACGCGCGTAGGGTTGGGTTGCCGACTGAGGAACCCGACGCGGAAGGAGGCTGCGATCATGGCGAACCGGCGCAGGAAGCGGGCACTGCGCGAGATCACGGCCCCCTTCACTGTGGCCGCTCCCTCGGGAGCGAGGATCCGTGACCGGCTGTGCCTGTCCCCGGCCGACGAGAAGGTTCTCCGGCTGGTCGGCGAGCACCTCGGGCGTCACTGGCGGGCCGACCTCGCTGGGCGTGTCAGCCTTGGCAAGGTGCCGGTGAAACAGAACCGGCGGGCGGAGCGCAAGAAGGCGCTCACCGCCGTGTCGTCCTCGCGGTGGGCCGGGGCGATGACCCGCGCCTCGGAGGACCAGTACCAGCTTTCCCTGCGCTGTCTGTACGACGAGGCCGCCGGGCTGCGCCGAGCCATCCGCGCCATCGAACGCCGCCTGGCGGTGCCGTGCGGGAAGCGCGTGGGCAAGGTACGCGGCTACGCCGACCAGAACGAGCGCTTTCACAAGCAGTGCCGCCTGCAGACCCTCAAGACCCGTCTCAAAGCCGTGGAGCAGCGCATCGCCTCCGGCCGCCCGGCGATCACGGTCGGCGGCCGACGGCTGCTGAAGGCCCGTCACAACCTCGCCGACGTCCGACTCGCCGAAGAACATTGGCATCAGCGGTGGGAGGCCTCGCGTCTGTTCCTGACCGCCGACGGCGAGTCCACGGCCCCGTTCGGGAACTACACCATCACCGTCGATCCGCACGACGGCACCGTCAACCTCGTACTGCCCGAGCCGCTGCGGCATCTGGCCAACGCCCCCCGCGGCCGCTACACGCTCTCCTGCTCCGTCACCTTCCATCACGGCCGTGAGGAGTGGCTCGACCGCGTCACCGCGAACCGGGCCGTGCGCTACGACATCGTCCATGACCCCGCCCGCGGCCGCTGGTACCTCGACGCATCCTGGTCCGTGGGCACCACCCCGCTGCCCACACCGCAAGAGATCCGCGCGGCGGGCGCACGCCTGCTCGGCGTCGACCTCAACGCCGACCACCTCGCCGCCGCCGTCCTCGACGAGCACGGCAACCCGGTCGGCGAACCGCACGCCGTTCCGCTCGACCTGACCGGCCCCGCGACCACACGGGACGGCCGCCTCCGTGCAGCGATCAGCCGCCTGATCGTCATCGCCCACGAGCACGGCTGCGCCGCGGTCGTGATCGAGAACCTCGGCTTCACCGACGCCCGTGCCGCCGGCCGAGAGACCATGGGCCGCGGACAGCGCGGCAAACGCTTCCGCCGTACGGTCGCAGGCATCCCCAGCGCCCGCTTCCGCGAACGGCTGCGCGGCATGGCCTATCACCGGGGCCTGACCGTTATCGCCGTCGACCCCGCATACACCAGCATCTGGGGCGAGAAGTACTGGAAGACCCCGCTCCAGCAGCAGACCGATACCATCGTCACCCGGCACCACAGTGCCGCGGTGGCGATCGGCAGGCGCGGCCTGGGACACAGGATCCGGCGTCGGCCAGGTGTGACCGCTCCCGACCAGAGGATCGGGCCGCGGAGAGCTACCGGCCAGACCGCATCCCTCCCCAGACCGCGCGGAACCACGAGCCCACCCAGGACAGCGGGCACGCCCCAACAGGGTGGCAAGACCCGACTTTGCCGAGGTGACCAGCTCGTGCTGTTCCCCGACCTCGAAGACCGTTCGCGAGGTCACCGGGCTCCAACTGGCCCGGTTTGTGGCGAGTTGACCAATGCAGGCCAACCCCCATAGGGACGGTGGTATGACGTCCAGGGAGCTGCTGGAGATCCTGCGCGGACTCTCCTCCTGCAACCTCGTCTCGGCGGACGTCGTCGAGGTGGCCCCCGCGTACGACCACGCCGAGATCACCTCGGTGGCGGCCTCGCACACGGCGTACGAACTGACCACGATCATGACCCGACAGATTGCCGAGGCGCGCGCGAAGTGACCCACGACCACGACCTCGTACTGCGTCCGACGCCCGCCCAGACGGAGGCCGCGCTCAACCCTCCCCCCGGCCGCAACGGCGGAGACCTGGTCGTGGAGACCCTGGCCGGGCTCGGCGCGACCACCGTCTTCGGCCTGCCCGGCCAGCACGCCCTCGGCATGTTCGACGCCCTGCGCCGCTCCGCGCTGCGCTACGTCGGCCTGCGGGTGGAGAACAACGCGGGCTTCGCGGCGGACGCGTACGGCAGGATCACCGGCGAGGCGGCCCCGCTGCTCCTCTCCACCGGCCCCGGCGCGCTGACCTCGCTCGCCGCGCTGCACGAGGCGGCCTCCGCCTCCGCGCCCGTCCTCGCGATCAGCAGCCAGATCCCCACCGCGGGCCTGGGCGGCGGACGCCACGGCTACCTGCACGAACTCCCGGACCAGGCGGCCTCCTTCCGGGGCGTGGTCAAGTCGGTCCACACCGTCCGCACCCAGTCGCAGATCCCGTCCGCGCTCGCGGCGGCCTGGAAGTCGGCCCTCTCCGTCCCGCACGGCCCGGTGTGGGTGGAGATCCCGCAGGACGTGCTCCTCGCGGAGACCGCGCTGCCCGTGGTGACGGCGCCGGACGCGACCCCGGACGAACTCCCCCCGCGCCCCGAACTGACCGCGGTGGCCGCCGACCTGCTGTCGCGCGCGGCCCGCCCGGCGGTCATCGCGGGCGGCGGGGTGGTACGGGCGGACGCCGCCGGCAAGCTGCGGCAGCTGGCCGAGAAGGTGAACGCCCCGGTCGTCACCACCTTCGGCGGCAAGGGCGCCTTCCCCTGGCACCACCCCCTGTCCCTCCAGTCCTGGCTGGAGGACCGCCACACCACGGACTTCCTGGAGGACGCCGACGTCCTGCTCGTCGTCGGCTCGGGCCTCGGCGAACTCTCCTCCAACTACTACACGTTCAAGCCGCGCGGCCGGGTGATCCAGATCGAGGCCGACCTCGGCAAACTGGAGTCCAACCACCCGGCGCTCGGCATCCACGCGGACGCCCGGCTCGCGCTCCAGGCCCTGCTGGAGACGGTCTCCGAACGCGCGGACCCGACGGCCCCGGAGCGCGTGCGAACCGTGCTCGCGAAGGTCGCCGACCGCATCGCCGCCCAGGAACTCACCCTGGAACAGGAGGTGCTGGCGTCCGTCCGCCGCGCCCTGCCCGCCGGTTCCCCGTCCTTCTGGGACATGACGATCCTGGCGTACTGGGCCTGGTCGGCGTTGGACGCCCAGGCCCCGAACCTCATGCACTCCGCCCAGGGCGCCGGCGGCCTCGGCTACGGCTTCCCGGCGGCCCTCGGCGCGGCCGCCGCCGACCCGACCCGCCCGGTGCTCGCGGTCTCCGGCGACGGCGGCGCCCTCTACTCCGTCGCGGAACTGGCGACCGCCCGGCAGCACGACCTCCCGGTCACCTGGCTGATCGTCGACGACGGCGGCTACGGCATCCTCCGCGAGTACATGACCGACGCCTTCGGCGAGCCCACGGCGACCGAACTGTCCCGCCCCGACTACGTGGCCCTCGCCGAGTCCTTCGGCGTCCCGGGGATCCGCACGTCCCCGGACACCCTGGAGACGGACCTCGCGAAGGCCCTCGCCGAACCCGGCCCCTCGGTCGTCGTACTCCCCGCCCTGCTGCGGATGTTCGCGCCGACGCACCTGCCGGACTAGAGGACTAGCAGGCCCCCGCCCCCACCCCGTCGATCCGCCCCCCGAAGTCGCCGCGGTACTGGGAGCGCCAGTCGCCGTTGAAGACGTCGCGCTTCTCGGTCGGGGACCAGTTGACGAAGCAGGCGCGGGTGGAGGCGACGAAGGAGCCGACGTTGTCGTGGAGGTTCGGCGGCATGTCGCGGTAGCCGCTGCGGGCCGTCCACTCCCAGTAGTCGCCGCCGAAGCCCTCGCCGCTCCAGAAGCAGACCGAGCCGTCGGGACAGGACGGGGCGGCGACCGTGTGGGCGGCGGCGCTCTGGGCGGGGACGACCAGCGCGGTCAGGGCGAGGGCGGCGGCGAGGGACCAGGTGCGAAGCTTCACGGGACTCTCCGGAAAAGGGAGTGGGGAGGCCCCCGGCGTGACTGCCGGGGGCCTCCCCATGCTCGGGCGCGATCAGCGGGACACGCCCGAGTCCAAGATCGACTTCACCTCTGTGGGGGAAGTAGTAGGACCGGTCCCGAGGGCGCCTACCAGATCGCGTCGACCCACTCCGGGTGGTCGATGAACGGGTTCCGGTTGTGCTGGTAGGTGCTGTAGATGACGTCGTTGCGGTTCTCCTCGAAGGAGTCCGGCGGGTCCTCGTCGTTCCACTGCTTGAGGATCGAGAGCTTGCCGATGTACGGGGTGGAGCCGTTGCCGACCTTGTCGTCGGGCTCCAGGTTGGCGAAGCCGTCGTCGCCCTCGTAGCGCACGGCCATGTAGAGGATCATGCGGGCCACGTTGCCCTTGACGGCGTCGCGCGGCTCGAAGGAGTCCGAGTCGACCTTGCTGCCGCCGCTGTTGGTGAAGGTGGAGCCGCCCTCGTCGAAGTCGAGGTTGCCGCGCTTGCCGTTGACCGCCACGTCCTCGGGCCGGATGTGGTGCAGGTCCGTGCCGGGGCCGGTGGAGGTGGTGAGGTCGCCGTGCGAGATCGCCCACACGTGCTCGCGGTTCCAGTCGCCGCTGTCCCCGCCGTTGAGGGACTTGCTGCGGGAGATGCCCGAGTACAGCAGGATCACGTTGCTGCTGTTGTTCGGGTCCTGGTCGGTCTTCTTCAGGGCGTCCCACAGGGCCGAGTACGACAGCTTCGTGACGTTCGCGCTGATGATCGTGTGCAGGGACGACTTGAGGCTCGTACCCGTCTTGCCGATCGCGTTCTTGTAGTACGTCGAGTCGTACGCGGTGGTCGTGGCGGCGGCCGGGGTCGCCGTCAGCGCCGGGGCGGTGAGGCCCACCAGGATGGTGGCGGTCGCCAGGGCCACCGACTTCCAGCGCCGGATGTGTGTCGCCAGCATAAAGAGTTTCCCATCTACGCGGGTTGACGAGGCGGCAAGAGGAGGGTGACATGAACATGAGGACGCGCAGGTGAACGGGATGTAAAAAGAGACCCCCGACCGTGTGGTCGGGGGTCCCGGATGTGCCGGTGTGTCAGCTGACGTCCGACGGGTCCAGCCGGTAGAGCGTCGAGGTGCTGCTCTGCGAGGACGAGGAGGAGGACGACGAGGACGACGAGGACGTCGACGACTTCGAGCCCGAACCCGAACTCGACGTGGCGCTCTTGCTGTACGCGCTCTCCTTGACCGCGGTGCCGTGCTTCTGCACCCAGGTGTTCACGGCGGAGCTGACGGAGTTGCCGCCACCCATGCCGCCGCCCATCCCGCTGCCGCCGATCTGGATGTAGTGCAGCTTGCCCGCCTTCACCAGTTCCTCGAGCTTGGCGACGGTCATCGCCTTGTCGGACCCGGTGAAGCCCCACATGGAGATCACGGGCTCCCGCGTGCTCAGCTCGATCTGCGCCGCGGACTGGGAGTTGGACACGGCCAGCAGCCAGGTGGCGCCGTCCTTGTGCTTCTTCAGGTAGGCGATCAGGTCGCTGCTGACGCTGCCGCCCATGCCACCGCCGCCGCCCATGCCGCCGCCGAAGCCGCCCCGCGTGCCGCCGGTGCCGGTACCGCTACCGGTGCCTCCGCCGGGCATCTCGCCGGTGCCGCCGGGCAGTTCGTCGTTGCCGTTGCCGCCGCTCGGCAGTTCGCCGTTGCCGCCGCCGGGCGTCATCTGACCGCCGCCGTTGCTGGTGCCGGTGCCGCCCGGTGCCTGGCCGTTCATGCCACCGGTCGGGGCCTCGCCGTTCGTGCCGCCGGGGAAGCCGCCGCCCATCTCGCCGCCGGCCTGGCTGTTCTGGCCGCCGCCCTGCTGGGTGCCGCCCGGCATCTCGCCGCCGCCGGGGAAGCCGCCGCCACCCCGGTTGCCGCCCATGCCGCCACCGCCGCCGAAGCCGCTGCCCGTGGACGGGCCCGCGGTCGGGTTCGTACCGCCGCCCATTCCGCCGCTGCCACTGCCGAACGGAACCGCGGCCGCGTACGCCGTCGGGCCCGCGAGCGCCGCGATCACGGCCGCCGCCAGGGAGGCCGTCAGCAGCCGGGCCCTGTTGCCGGACCGGAAGAGGACCATGCCCACGATGCCGGCCACGGTCAGCACGGCGATCGTCGGCCACAGCCAGGTGTTCCAGCCGGAGGCCCGGCGCAGCAGGACGATCGCCCAGATGCCGGTGACGCCGAAGGCGGCCGGGAGGACCCAGACCCACCGCTTGTCGGTGCGGAACGCCTGGAGCAGCATCGCGCCACCGCCGCCGCACAGCACCGCGATGCCGGGGGCGAGCGCGGTCGTGTAGTACGGGTGCATGGTGCCCTGCGCGGTCGCGAAGATCACGTAGTGCAGCAGGGTCCAGCCGCCCCAGAGGACCAGCGCCATCCGCTTCAGGTCGGTGCGCGGGGCACGGCCGCACAGCACCAGGCCGCCGACGAGCGCAATGCCCGCGAAGGGGAGTAGCCAGGAGATCTGGCCGCCGAGGATGTCGTTGAACATCCGGCCGAGGCCCGAGGAGCCGGAGAAGCCGCCGCCTCCGCCTCCGCCCCCGCCGTTGCCCTCGCCGCCGAAGACGCGGCCGAGACCGTCGTACCCCATGATCAGGTCCCAGGCGGAGCCGTCCGTGGAGCCGCCGATGTACGGGCGGTCGGCGGCCGGGACCAGGGAGACGGCGATCGCCCACCAGAAGCTGGAGATGGCCAGGACGACCGCGGCGAGAGCGAGGTTGACGGCCCGCTTCGCCCAGGAGGCCTTCGACGCGTAGAGGTAGAGCGCGAAGACGGCCGGGAGCGCGATCCAGCCCGCGAGCAGCTTGGTGTTGAAGGCGAGACCGAAGCAGGCCGCCGAGCCGAGCAGCGGGAGCAGCTTCTCGTCACGGGTGGCGCGGAACGCGAGCGCCGCGCCCGACACCATGAGGAAGACGAGGAGCGTGTCGGGGTTGTTGTCGCGGTTGATCGCGACGGTGATCGGGGTGAGCGCCAGCACCAGCGCGGCGACCGTCGCCGCGCCGTGGCCCCACACCCGCTTCACGGTGGAGTGCAGGATGTAGATCGTGGCGAGCGCCAGCACGATCATCGGCGCCATCATCTGCCACGTGCCGAAGCCGAAGATCCGGCTCGACAGGCTCATGACCATGGTGGCGAGCGGCGGCTTGTCGACGGTCAGGAAGTTGCCGGGGTCCAGCGAACCGAAGAACCAGGCCTTCCAGCTCTTCGTACCGGCCCAGATCGCGCCGCTGTAGAAGGTGTTCATGTCGGAACCGGAGAGGTTCCAGGAGTAGAGCACCGCCGCCAGGACCAGGATCGCGAGCAACGCGGGGAGCGACCAGCGTGGTGCCCGCTCCGGCAGGGAGTCCGCGGGAGTCGGCGTGGGGGGTGCCGTGGAGGTCGCCGTGGGCGGGCCCCAGTCGGGCGACACGGGCGTGTGGGGGACGGGATCGGTGGCAGATGTCACCACGCCACCATGCGTGCGCCCGATGGGCGGGGGCTGTGCCGATCCTGGGCGCAGGCTGTGGGTGGATGAGATGTCGGTAAGAGGGCGACCGTGCGGCCGCCCTCCGTGACCGCCGGGTCAGCGCACCCGGACCGACAGCCGGTAGAACCGGGTCGTCTGGGCCGCGTTCTGGTTGTCGTCGCTGACCAGGAGGACCTTGTACGCGCCCTTGGCGTGGCCGGTGACGACCATGCCCTCGATGTTGTCGAGGAGCGGGTTGGGCTGCGGCTGCTTGGCCGTGGCGCCCAGCGTCGGGCAGCTCGCGATGTCCGTCAGCAGCGTCTTCTCGACCAGGCGGACGCCGGCCTGGCCGGTGAGGTTCTCGATGCCGCTGGTGTCCGTGGCGTGCCGCGGGTCGGCCAGGAAGAGGCGGACGGTGTTGCCGACGCCGGCGGTGAAGCCGCGCTCCAGGACGAGGAGCCGGCCGTCGGGCAGCGCCCGCACCTCGGGGACGCCGAGGATCGGGTCGTCGGTGCGGTAGGCGTACTGGGCCGACAGCCTGAAGTGGTCGCCCTTGGTGCGCTGCCAGGTCTGGAAGCGGACGATCCCGGCGGTGTCGCCGGAGATGGAGTACTCCATGGAGGCCAGCAGGGTGCGGCCGCCAGCGAGGAGGGTCAGGCCCTCGAAGGTCTGGTTGGTGGTGGCCCGCCCGGCCGGGGAGACGAGCAGCGAGGACGGTACGGGCAGGCGGTCCAGGATCCTGCCGTCCGCTGAGTAGCGGCGGATCGACGGCTCGGTCTCGGAGGTGATCAGGCGGGTGCCGTCCCGGTCCACGACCAGGCCCTCGGAGTCGAGCGCGGCGCCGTTCTCGTCGGCGAGCCCGACGACCTTCTTCGGCGCGAGCGTCTTCGCGTCCAGGTCGAACAGGTACGACCGGTCGGCGAGGGCGGCCAGCGAGCCGTCCTTGTCCACGGCGAGCGCGGAGAGGTTGCCGACGAAATAGCCGCCGAAGGTGGTCTTGTCGAGGGCGTCGGAGAAGCTGTCGAGGGAGACCGAGGACGAACACGCGTGAGCTGAGGCGGTGTCGGTCGCGTCGGTGCCGGTCGCGACGGCGTTGGCGGGCCCGGCGGCGGACAGACAGGTGGCCGCCGCCAGGCCGGCGGTGACGGTGGCGAGTACGGTTCGCAGGCGCATGGCGGTCACCGTAGGGGGAACCGGTGACGGGGTGGAGACCGCCCCGTGAAGGAAAGGGTCGGTTTCCGGCCGCCGGGACCGCACTTCGGTACGCGAACCGCCGCCCCGCCTCAGGAGGCCGCGAGGTCCTTGTGGACGACCTTCGCGACGGCCTGGATGGTGTTGATGCCGTAGCTCATGGTGCTGTTGTCCTGGGTCAGCACGGTCATCTGGTAGTCGTGGCCGCCGCCGGTGAACGTGCCGAGGCTGTGCACCCGCCAGCCGTGCGTGGCGCGCTGCAGCCAGCCGTTCTTGACGTGCACGGCGACACCGGACGGGGCGCCGTACGGCGTGCCCCACCGCTGGGACGAGATGACCTGCCCCATCAGCTTCAGGATGTAGGCCCGCGAATTGTCGCTGAGTACGGTGTTCTTGGCGGTGACGAGCGCGAGCAGCCGCTGCTCGTCGTGCACGTCGATCTGGGTCAGGCCCCAGTACCCGTTGGCACCCGGGGTGGTCTGCGTCATCCCGGCGGCGCTCAGGAAGCCCTTGATCTTCGTCAGGCCGAGCTGCTTCCACAGCTTGGTCGTCGCGTCGTTGTCCGACTTGGTGATCATGGCCTTGGCGAGCGTCTGCTCGGTGGTGGTCAGATACCGGTTGTGCTTCTTCGCGTCCCACAGCAGCGTGGCGAGGACGGTCACCTTGACCGTGCTGGCCGAGTCGTAGTGCGTGGTGGAGCGCAGGGTGCAGGTCGTCTTCGTCGAACGGTCGTACAGGCCGACGGCGATCGTCCCCTTGCGGTTCGCGATGGCCGTGGTGATGTCGTTCTTCAGCTTCGTGGCGAGCGCCGCCTTGGCCGACGTGCAGCTGACGGCGGGCGCGGCGGCCGACGCGGGCGCGGCGACTGCCACGCCGGCTATGAGAAACCCGGTGCCGAGCGCGGTGGCGACCAGCCCTCTCCTTCGTCTGTGAGTCATACCCCCGTTGACACACGGATTCGCGCGAATGGTTGTACGAGCGGTCAGGGCTTTAAACAACCGTCACCTGGGCCGTCCTGTGCCCGGCCTCAGCCGTGCCACAGGATGGGGCCCATGAGAAACCCGAGTGGGCAGGCCGCGGCGCTCTCCGCGGTCACGGTCGTGCTGTTCGCCGCCGCCGGCTGCGGCGGCGGCCCCGGCCACGCCGCGCCCGCCCCCGCGACCTCGTCGCCCGCCGCCGCGGCCTCCGCGCCCGCCGCCGCGACGGGAAGGCCCACCCCCGTCACCATGCCGTGGGACGACACCGTCACCAAGGCACCGGCCTTCCCCGACGGTGAGGTCGTCGCCCAGGCGGCGAACGCCACCGGAGGCCGGGAGATGGACATCAAGGGCGGCGTCGGCAGCGGCATCCTGGCCGTTCTGGTGAACTGCGAGGGCAAGGGCAGACTGACCGTCACCGTCGAACCGCTCGGCTTCAACTTCCCGTTCGACTGCGTCGACGGCCGGGTCAGCACCATCGACAACGAGACGAACATGAACGGCGGCGGGGTGCGCCCCCACACCCCGGGCACGGTGCGGGTGACGGCGTCGGCGGGCGTGCGGTGGGCGATCACCGTCGGGCACCAGGACGTGTACGGCCGGCCGAACTCCTAGTGCGGGACTCAGAGATCGAGGACGACCTCGGTCGCCGGTGTCGAGCAGCAGATCAAAGCCGTGCCGGGCTCGGGGAGTTCGAGGGGCGGGGCGGTGTAGGTGACGTCGCCGGTCACCACGGGCGTCACGCAGGTGTGGCAGACGCCGGTGCGGCAGGACCAGCGGGTGGGGATGGAGCAGGCTTCGGCGAGTTCGAGGAGCGAGCCGCGGGCGGGTGACCACGGGGTGGTGATGCCGGTGCGGCTGAAGGTGACGAGGGGGCCGGTGCCCGGCGGGCCGGAGGGCTGGTGCGGGCGTACCGGGTCGGTGGCGGTGACGCCCGGGTTGACGGCGGCGAGCGCGCCGAACCGCTCCGTGCGGATCCGCTCGGGGCGCAGACCGAGCTCGCGCAGGTGAGCGGAGAGGTCGTCCATGAAGGCGGCCGGTCCGCAGAGGTAGGCGTCGGCGTCGGCGGGGACGCCCAGGGCGGTGAGCGAGGCGGCGGTCGGACGGCCCCGGGTGACGCGGGCGTCGCCGGGCGGCGGTTGCTGCGCGGTGTAGTGGATGTGCTCGTGGGCGTGGGGGAGTTGCGCCAGCAGGGCGTGGGCCTCGTCCGCGAAGGCGTGGTGGGCGCGGTCGTGTGCGGTGTGGATCCACCAGACGGGGCGCGGGTCCCGTACGGCCGCCAGCCGGTGCAGCATGGCGAGCACGGGAGTGACGCCGATGCCCGCGGAGAGCAGGACGACCGGACCGGCGCCCTCTTCGAGCACGAACGCTCCGCGCGGACCGGCCACCTCCACGAGGTCTCCGGCGCGGAGCCGGGCGTGGATGTAGCCGCTGACCTTCCCGTGCGGCTCGTGCTTGACGCTGATGCGGTAGGTGCCGTCCGTGGGCGTCGCGGACAGGGAGTAGCTGCGTACGGCGCGGTCGGTGCCGTCGACGGCCAGGCGGAGCGAGAGGTACTGGCCTGGGCGGGCCTCGGGCAGCGGGGTGCCGTCGGTGGTGCCGAGGTGGACGGAGGAGACGTCGGCGGTCTCGGGGACGATGCGGGCCACCCGCAGCGGCCGGAAACCCGGCGGCCCCGGCTCGGGACCGGTCTGCCCGGCGGCGGCGAGTTCCCGGAAGGACTGCTGCCAGCCGGGGCTGAGGGCGGGGATGCTCAGGGCCGTGCTCAGCTTCGCGGGGTCGCGGCCGGGCAGGTAGAGCAGCGCGTCGGTGTCGGCGACGCTGAGCTCCCCCGGGCCCCTGCGGGTGCGGGTGATCCCGTCACCGGCCCGGACCCGGCCCTCGGTGATCACCCGCAGGTAGAAGCCCGGCCGGTGGTGGGCGACCAGGAGCGAGGCCATCGCGGGTTCGCCCAGGCGCATGCCGACCCGGTAGCAGGTGACCCGGGGCTGGGTCACCTCGAACTCGGCCTCCCCGATGCGGTACCGGTCGCCGATGCACACCTCGTCGTCGGGCAGCCCGTCGACGGTGAAGTTCTCCCCGAACATCCCGAAGTCCAGGTCGTCGCGGCCCAGCTCCTTCCGCCAGTACCGGTAGGAGTCCAGCTGGTAGACGAGGACGGCCCGGATCTCGCCGCCGTGTCCGGCCAGGTCGCCCTGGCCGTCCCCGTCGACGTTCAGCCGCCGCACCATGCGGCTGCCGGGCACGGGGGACTTCCACGCCCCGGTGCGGACGGTCCTGCCCTGCCAGGAGACGTCCTCGGGCAGTCCGACGTTGACGGACAGCAACCTCGCCATGCGGACCTCCTGCGGTGGCCGGCCCCACCACGATCCCCACGATCCCCTGAGCACGCATCCTGCTGCCTCCGCCGGGATTCCGCGAACGGAGGGCGCCTTCCCCCGTCACCGACCCCCTGTTACCGAACGCTGACAGAACGCGATGAACAACCCCCCGCTCGATCGCCATCTCACCGTGCACAGGACAGAGCGTCCTGATGACTCATGGGGGATTTCGATGACGACCACGCGCCGTGCCCGCCGTACCGTCCGCTCCGCCGCCCTGGTGGCCGTCGCCGCCGCCGCGGCGCTCTCGCTGACCGCCTGCCAGAGCGGAGGGAGCGGAGGCAGCAAGGACGGCGCCGCCCGCCCGGAGCAGAAGGTGTCCGGTTCCGCCGCGACCGGCACCGGCAGGACCCCCGCCGACGTGCGGACCGAGACGCTCGCCCCGTCCCGCACCGTCACCCCGGCCGCCCCGGCCGCGAAGACGGCGGCTCCGGCGGCCAGGACGGCGGCCCCGGTCCGTACCCGGACCCTGGCGGACGGCAGCAAGGCCGAGGTCTACCGGCTCGGTGCCGAGCACTACCGGGCGGAGATCGTCAGCCGGGGCGCGGTCCTGGCCACGATCGAGACCGGCCGGTCGGACGCCGGACTCGACGCCAACGACATGTTCGTCGTGCTCACGCTCGGCGGCGACGTCCACTCCTGGATGGGCGGCGGCCACACCGGACCGGGCACCTTCAAGCTCGCGGGCGGCTGGACGGCCGAGGTCACCAAGGTCGGCGAGCTCCGGTACCGCGCGCAGATCCTCGGCAACGACGGCTCGGTCGACGCCACGCTGGAGGCGAACCAGCACGACGTCGGCCTCGACGCCAACGGCGTGTACATCGTGCTCAGCGCCGGCGGCGTGATCAGCGCCCACGAGTAGGCACCCGCCGCAGGCCCCGCCCCCCTCGGCCTCGTCCGCCCCGCCCACTCGGCCCCCCCGTTTTGTTGCGGAGGGATGAAATCCGCTTCGTTTCGTGTTGTGGCGATGCGGAAGAACAGGGCGAACGGAGGGCACCCGCGTGGCAGCGCAACAGGGGGAGCGGCGGCAGGACGGCTGGGCGCGCAGGCTGGCGGGGTATGCCTGGCGGCATCCCCGGGACGTCGTGCTCGCGCTCGGGTCCTCGCTGGCCGGAATGGCGGTGCTGGCCGTCGTACCCCTGATCACCAAGGTGATCATCGACGACGTGATCGGCGGGCACAGCCGGTCCATGGGGCCCTGGGCCGGTGCCCTGATCGGTGCCGCCGTCCTCGTCTACGCGGCCACCTTCGTCCGCCGCTACTACGGCGGCCGGCTCGCCCTCGACGTCCAGCACGACCTGCGGACCGAGATGTACGACACCCTCACCCGGCTCGACGGACGGCGGCAGGACGAGCTGTCCACGGGCCAGGTGGTGGGCAGGGCCACCAGCGACCTCCAGCTGATCCAGGGCCTCCTCTTCATGCTGCCGATGACCATCGGCAACGTCCTGCTCTTCGTGATCTCCCTCGCGATCATGGCCTGGCTGTCGCCGCCGCTCACCCTGGTCGCCCTCGCCGTGGCCCCGGCCCTGTACTGGATCGCCAAGCGCAGCCGCAGCAAGCTGCACCCGGCCACCTGGTACGCCCAGGCCCAGGCCGCCGCCGTGGCCGGCGTGGTCGACGGCGCGGTGAGCGGCGTGCGCGTGGTGAAGGGGTTCGGGCAGGAGGAGCAGGAGACCGGCAAGCTCAAGGAGGTCGGGCGGAAGCTCTTCGCGGGGCGGCTGCGCACGATCCGGCTGAACAGCACGTTCACCCCGGCCCTGCAGGCCGTCCCGGCCCTCGGCCAGGTCGCGATGCTGGCGCTCGGCGGCTGGCTCGCCGTCCGGGGGCACATCACCCTCGGCACCTTCGTCGCCTTCTCCTCCTACCTCGCCCAGCTGGTCGGCCCGGTCCGGATGCTCGCCGTGGTCCTCACCGTCGGCCAGCAGGCCCGGGCCGGCACCGAGCGGGTGCTCGAACTGATCGACACCCGGCCCACCATGAAGGAGGGCACCAAGACCCTCCCCGCCGACGCGCCCGCGACCGTCGAGTTCGACGACGTGTCGTTCGGGTACGAGCATGAGCGCCCGGTCCTGAAGGGGCTGAGCTTCGAGATCCGGCCGGGCGAGACCCTCGCCGTCGTCGGCTCCTCCGGCTCCGGCAAGTCCACGGTCTCCCTCCTCCTGCCCCGCTTCTACGACGTCACCCACGGCGCCGTCCTCATCGGCGGCCACGACGTCCGCGAGCTGACCCACGACTCGCTCAGGGCCGCGATCGGCCTGGTCCCCGAGGACTCGTTCCTCTTCTCCGACACGGTCCGCAACAACATCGCGTACGGCCGTCCCGACGCCACCGAGGACGAGATCCTCGCCGCGGCCCGCGCCGCCCAGGCCGACCGTTTCATCGCCGGGCTGCCCGACGGCTACGACACCAAGGTCGGCGAGCAGGGCCTCACCCTCTCCGGCGGCCAGCGCCAGCGCGTCGCCCTCGCCCGCGCCCTGCTCACCGACCCCCGGCTCCTCGTCCTCGACGACGCGACGTCGGCCGTCGACGCGCGCGTGGAGCACGAGATCCACGAGGCCCTCGCCCACGTGATGGAGGGCCGCACCACCCTCCTCATCGCGCACCGCCGCTCCACCCTGAACCTCGCCGACCGCATCGCCGTCCTCGACGGCGGCCGGCTCGCCGACATCGGCACCGACGAGGAGCTCCAGCAGCGCTCCGCCCTGTACCGCAGGCTCCTCACCGACCCTGACGAGCTGGGCGGGGTCTCCCCGGGACACGCGCTGCCCCTCGAACCGCGCGAGGACACGTCCGTACGGGACGAGCTGGACGCCGAGTTCGACGCCGAGCGCGGCGTGACCCCGCGCCTGTGGACCGGTGACCGCACGCCCCGCGACCTCGCCCTCGCCGGCACCCCGGCCACCCCCGAACTCCTCGCCCAGGTCGAGGCGCTGCCCCCGGCCACCGACGTCCCCGACATCGACGAGGCCGGCGCCGTACGCCCCGAGGACTCCTACGGCCTGCGCCGCCTGCTGCGCGGCTTCGGCGCGCCGCTGCTGGTCAGCCTCGGGCTCGTCGCCGTGGACGCCGGCATGGGCCTGCTGCTCCCGGTGCTGATCCGGCACGGCATCGACCAGGGCGTCAGCAGGATGGCGCTCGGCGCGGTCTGGGCGGCCGCGCTGCTCGGCCTGTTCGCGGTGCTCGCCCAGTGGGCGGCCCAGATCGGCGAGACCCGGATGACCGGCCGCACCGGCGAACGGGTCCTCTACTCCCTGCGGCTGAAGATCTTCGCCCAGCTCCAGCGGCTCGGACTCGACTACTACGAGCGGGAGCTGACCGGCCGGATCATGACGAGGATGACGACCGACGTCGACGCCCTCTCCACCTTCCTGCAGACGGGCCTGGTCACCGCGTTCGTCTCCGTCGTCACCTTCTTCGGCATCATGGTCGCCCTGCTGGTGATCGACGTACAGCTCGCGCTGGTCGTCTTCATCACCCTGCCCCCGCTGGTCGTCGCGACCTTCTTCTTCCGCCGGGCGAGCGTCAAGGCGTACGAACTCGCCCGCGAGCGGGTGTCGGTGGTCAACGCCGACCTCCAGGAGACGGTGTCGGGGCTGCGGATCGTGCAGGCCTTCCGGCGCGAGGGGGACAGCGGCCGTCGCTTCACCGAACGCAGCGAGAGCTACCGCAAGGCCCGTATCCGGGGCCAGTTGCTGATATCGGTCTACTTCCCGTTCGTCCAGCTGCTGTCGTCGGTGGCCGCGGCGAGCGTCCTGATGGCGGGCGCCCACCGGGTGGAGGCGGCGACCCTCACCACCGGCGCCCTGGTCGCCTACCTGCTCTACATCGACCTGTTCTTCGCCCCCGTCCAGCAGCTCTCGCAGGTCTTCGACGGCTACCAGCAGGCGACCGTCTCCCTCGGCCGCATCCAGGAACTCCTGCGCGAGCCGACGTCCACGGTGGCGGCGGACAGGCCGCGCGAGGTCGGTTCCCTGCACGGCGACATCGCCTTCGAGAACGTGCACTTCGCGTACGGCGACGATGAAGAAGCCCTGACCGGCATCGACCTGACCGTCCCCGCCGGGCAGACCGTCGCCTTCGTCGGCGAGACCGGCGCCGGCAAGTCGACCCTGGTCAAGCTCGTCGCGCGGTTCTACGACCCGACCGGCGGCCGGGTGACGGTCGACGGCACCGACCTGCGCGACCTCGACCTCACCGCCTACCGCCATCGCCTCGGGGTGGTCCCGCAGGAGGCGTACCTCTTCCCGGGGACCGTCCGGGACGCCATCGCCTACGGCCGCCCGGACGCGACCGACGCCCAGGTGGAGGCGGCGGCCCGCGCGGTCGGCGCCCACGAGATGATCGCCACCCTCGACGGCGGCTACCTCCACGAGGTGGCCGAGCGCGGCCGGAACCTCTCCGCGGGCCAGCGCCAGCTCATCGCCCTCGCCCGCGCCGAGCTGGTCGACCCCGACGTGCTGCTCCTCGACGAGGCGACGGCGGCCCTGGACCTGGCGACCGAGGCGCAGGTCAACATGGCCACCGACCGCCTGACGGGCCGTCGTACCACCCTGGTGGTCGCCCACCGGCTGACCACCGCGGCCCGCGCCGACCGGGTGGTGGTCATGGACCACGGCCGGGTCGCCGAGGACGGCACCCACGACGAACTCCTGGCCCGCGACGGCCGGTACGCCGAGCTGTGGCGCACCTTCGTCGGCCAGCCCGAGGAACCGGAGGAGCCGGTGGGCGCGACCCGCTGACCCCGGCTTCCCGACCGCCGTGCAACCATCCGACATATGTCGGGCGTCCGTACATCAGTACGGTCATGGCTGGTGCACAGCTGCGGTACGGGAGGGGACGACTGTGGACAGTGGTGCGATACGCCGGCGGCTGGCGCTCGGCGTGGCCGTGCTGGCCGCCTCCGGGGTGTTCGCGCTCGTGGCACCGGCCGAGGCCCAGGCGGTGACGGCCGCGAACTGCGCCGGACGCGAGGTGCGGACCCTGTCCTTCGCCACCGGCACCGTGCACGTCTACCGGCAGGGCGGCTACGTCTGCGCGATCACCCTCCCCAAGAAGTCCGGCGGCAGGCGGACCATGTCCGTCAGCGTCCAGGCCCGCGGCAACCGCCCGGTCGTCGACCAGGGCGAGTACAGCCACCGCGCGGGCCCGGTCACGGTCCACGCGGGACACCGCTGCGTGTGGGTGCGGGGCACGGTGGGACGAAGCTCGGTGAGCTCGGGCTGGATCCTCTGCTGAGGGAGGGCGAACCGCGCGTGCGCATCCGACGGGAGGTCCGGTGGATCCTGTGGGCCCTGTGGGTCGCGTGTCTGCTCTTCTGCGTCTGGTTCCTGGCCGAGGCGATCACGCTGTTCCGGCAGGCCGAGTCATGGTGAGGGGACCGGTGCCCACCTCGAGCCCTGGGAGGAGTACCTCGCGCTCGACGACCTCCTCGCCCGCATCGGTGCGGCCGCCGCCCCGCGCCTGGCCTTCCAGGCGGCCTTTCCGGTCTGATGGGCATGCAACTGACCAAGCATCAAGATCGGTCGGTTGCCGCGGACTTGGCGTTCTCGCGCTGAATCCGAGGTGGGCTTCCGTGACCGACAGGAGTGTTCACACGCGCCGGGCGCAGCCCACCGGATGCTGCCCGCCCAGTTGGACGTAGAGGGCGGTGGACGGCGGGCAGTCGGCCCGTGAGGTGACCGCTCGCGCCACCCGGTACTGCGGCTTGTGGGTTCCCGAGCCGTCGCAGGCGGTCTCCCGGACCTCGCCGCTGCCCGAGCCGTAGACGCAGTCGCCGACGATCGTGCGCGGCCCGCCGCCCCCGCCCGGGTCACCGGGGTGCGGCGGCTCCAGGTTGCGCATGCAGGCGTAGCCCTGCGGGATCGTTCCGTCGCCGTTCTCGCCGCCGCCCGTGCGCTGGGCGCCGATGTGCAGCACGAAGTCGGTGGTGGCCGGGCACGGCGGACCGCCGGCGACGGTGCCGTCGTAGCGGGCGATCACCCGGGCCGCCGCGCGTTCACCGGAGCAGGGCACCTCGGTGAAGCCGGCGGTCCCGAACGAGCTGCACTCGCCCACCGCGAGGAACCGCGCGCCGTACCCGGGCAGCGCCGGGCTCGCGGTCGACCGCGCGCTGCCCGCCGGCGCCCCGGACGACGACGTCCGGCAGCCGGCCGGCAGCAGCACGACGGCCAGCGCCACCAGAAGCCCCGCCAAACGTCTGCTCCGCATACCGACCCCCCCTGCCAGCGTGGCCCGCGATCACGTTCCGCGTCAGCTGTACGGGAGGCTTTCCGCCCGTTGGGGGTGTTACGCCCGGTTCTGTGGCGTACGTCTAATACGTCAGCCCATGACCGATCGGGTACAGCACCTGCGTCGGATCGTCCGCCCGCTGCACCGGCACCGGCAGCCTGCCGCGCGGTGCCACCCGGCCCGCGATCACCCGTGCCGCGGCCCGCAGTTCGACGTCGGTCCAGGAGTAGGCCGCCAAGCAGGCCCGTACGGAGGGGAGTTGGGCGACATCGTACGGATTGCGCACCGCCACCGCCACCACCGGGACGCCGGTCGCGACCAGCCGTTCCACCAGCTGCCGCTGTCCGCCGCCCGCCGTCACGTTGTACGTCCCGACCACCACCGCGTCCGCCGCCCGCGCCGCCGCGACGGCCCGGTCGACGGTCGCGGGGGAAGGAGCCGTACCCGTGGACAACGCGCTTGCCGTGAAGCCCAGTTCGGTGAGGGCGGCGGCGAGCACGCCGGTCGGCGGGCCCGTCGTACCGGACGGCGCGTCCGGGTCGGCGCCGACCACCAGCACCGTGCCGTGCGTGCGGGGGGAGAGCGGGAGCAGTCCGCCCTCGTTCACCAGCAGCGTGGTGGTGCGCTCGGCGATCCGGTCGGCGGCGGCGAGGTGCTTCGCCGCCCCGACCACCCGGCCGACGTCCTTCGCGTTGACGTACGGCCGGTCCAGCAGCCCCAGCCGGGACTTCAGCCGCAGGATCCGCAGGACCGACTCGTCCAGCCGGGCCTCGGTCAGCTCCCCGTCCCGGACGGCCTTCAGGACGGCGTTCCAGGCGACGTCCAGGGTGGGCGGGTTGAGGAGCTGGTCGACGCCGGCCTTGAGGGCGAGCACGGGCACCCGGTCGTCGCCGTACTTGGTGCGGACCCCCTCCATGCCCAGGGAGTCGGTCACCACGACCCCGTCGTAGCCGAGTTCACCGCGCAGGATGCCGGTGAGGACGGGGTGCGAGAGGGTGGCCGGGTCGCCGGAGCCGTCCAGGGCCGGGAACTGGATGTGCGCGGTCATGACCGAGTCGATGCCGGCCTCGATCGCCGCCCGGAACGGGACCGCGTCCAGCTTCTCCCACAGCTCCCGGCTGTGCGTGATCACCGGGAAGCCGGTGTGGCTGTCGACGGCGGTGTCGCCGTGCCCCGGGAAGTGCTTGGCGGTGGCCGCCACGCCCGCGTCCTGGTACCCCTGCGCCTCCGCGGCCACCAGCGCCCCGACCGCGTCCGGGCCGGCCCCGAAGGACCGTACGCCGATGATCGGGTTGGCCGGGTTCACGTTCACGTCGGCGTCGGGGGAGTAGTCCTGCCGGACGCCCATCGCCCGCAGTTCCGCGCCCGAGAGACGGCCGACGGTACGGGCGTCGGCCCGGGAGCCGCCCGCCCCCAGGGCCATGGCGCCCGGGAAGAGGGTGGCGGGCTTCCCGATCCGGCAGACGGCGCCGTGCTCCTGGTCGGTGGCGATCAGCACGGGCAGGCCGCGCGGCTGCTCCAGCGAGGCGCGCTGGATCCCGTTCGACAGCTCGGCGATCTGCCGCGGGTCCCGGGTGTTGTGCGTCCAGGTGAAGTAGATGATCCCGCCGACCCGGTACTTCCCGATCAGCTCGGCGGCGGTGCGGACGCCGATCTCCTCGAGGTTGGCGTCGATGTCGGCCTGGTCGGGGTCGGTGGCCGAATGCCCGTAGACCCGCATCACGAACAGCTGGCCGACCTTCTCCTCGACCGTCATCCGGGAGATCAGCGCGCGGAGCCTCTTGTCGTCGGAGTCGAGGGCGTTCGCACTGGTGCCGACGGCCAGTCCCGCGGTGACGCCCGCGGTGGCGGCGAGAACGGTACGTCTGGAGGGCACGTGCACTCCTTACGGTGGGGAAATGCACAGTAACCAGAAAGGGGCCGCCATCGGCGCATTGGAGGGGGGCACGTCGATGGCGGCGGGCCGACGGCCGTGGTGCGGCGGAGAGGGTAGGTCAGCGATCGCAGCCAGCAGCGAGTGCCGACACCGCACCACGAAGACTCTTCCGACAGCCTGCGCTTTGGACGGACGGGGCGGGGGGTGGGTTCCCGGGCGACGCCGGATTTCCGTAACTCGGGGGCCGAGGGATCAAAGTGGCGTTGGTGAAGCGCCCCTGAAAGGGGCGCGGGGAACTGCGCGAACAACCCCCACCGGCCCGCACACATCGAACAACCTGTTCCACCCCATGGACAAACGCCTCCCGCCTCCGGGAAACCAGAGATCATCGGCCCATGCCCGCTGTCGCCGTCCCCGGCTCCAAGTCCGTCACCGCCCGCGCCCTCTTCCTCGCGGCCGCCGCCGACGGAGTCACCACCCTCGTCCGCCCCCTCCGCTCCGACGACACCGAGGGCTTCGCCGAGGGCCTGGCCCGGCTCGGCTACCGCGTCGGCCGTACCCGCGACACCTGGCAGGTGGACGGCCGCCCGCAGGGCCCCGCGCTGCCCGAGGCCGAGGTCTACTGCCGGGACGGCGCCACCACCGCCCGCTTCCTGCCCACCCTCGCCGCGGCCGGCCACGGCAGCTACCGCTTCGACGCCTCCGCGCAGATGCGCCGCCGCCCCCTCGCCCCGCTCACCCGCGCCCTGCGCGACCTCGGTGTCGACCTGCGCCACGAGGCGGCCGAGGGCCACCACCCGCTGCGCATCGAGGCGGCCGGGGTCGAGGGCGGCGAGGTGACGCTGGACGCCGGGCAGTCCTCGCAGTACCTCAGCGCCCTGCTGCTGCTCGGCCCGCTCACCCGCAGGGGCCTGCGGATCCGGGTGACGGACCTGGTGTCCGCGCCGTACGTGGAGATCACGATCGCGATGATGCGGTCGTTCGGCGTGGAGGTGGCGCGGGAGGGCGAGGTCTACGTCGTCCCGGCCGGCGGCTACCGGGCCACCACCTACGCGGTGGAGCCCGACGCCTCCACCGCCAGCTACTTCTTCGCCGCGGCGGCCGTGACGGGCCGTGAGGTCACCGTCCCGGGGCTCGGGCGGGGCGCGCTCCAGGGCGACCTGGGGTTCGTGGACGTCCTGCGGCGGATGGGCGCGGACGTCGAGGTCGCCGAAGGCGGCACGACCGTGCGGGGCACCGGCACACTCCGCGGTCTCACCGTCGCCATGCGGGACATCTCCGACACCATGCCCACGCTCGCGGCGATCGCCCCCTTCGCGGACGGCCCGGTCCGCATCGAGGACGTGGCCAACACCCGGGTGAAGGAGTGCGACCGGCTCGACGCCTGCGCGGAGAACCTGCGCCGGCTGGGCATCGAGGTCGCCACGGGCGAGGACTGGATCGAGATCCGGCCCGGCACGCCCGCCCCGGCCGAGATCAAGACCTACGGCGACCACCGCGTCGTGATGTCCTTCGCGGTGACCGGCCTGCGCACGCCCGGGATCTCCTTCGACGACCCGGAGTGCGTGAAGAAGACCTTCCCGGCCTTCCACGAGGCGTTCGGGGAACTGGCCGCCGGGTGGGGGCTCCCGGCCACCGGCGCGTGAGCGCGGGCCATCCCATGACCGCGCGGGACAGCGCGTGACCGCGGGTCAGCCCACGACCGCTGGGGTCAGCCCATGACCGCGCGGGTCAGCCCACGACCGCGCGGGTCAGCCATGACCGGGGCGGTCGGCGCGTGAGCGCGCGGGACAGCGCGTGACCGCGGGAGCCGGCGCGTGGGCGCGCGGGACAGCCCACGACCGCTGGGGTCAGCCCACGACCGCGCGGGTCAGCCCACGACCGCGCGGGTCAGCCATGACCGGGGCGGTCGGCGCGTGAGCGCGCGGGACAGCCCACGACCGCTGGGGTCAGCCCATGACCGCGCGGGTCAGCGCGTGACCGCGCGGGTCAGCGCGTGACCGCGCGGGTCGGCGCGTGACCGCGGCGGTCGGCGCGTGAGTGCGGGGGTCAGGCCGAGTCGTTGAGCAGTCGGGCCAGGTGCTCGCGGCCGGCGGCCAGTAGGCCGGGCAGCGGGGGCGCGGCCTCGTACCAGCGCTTCTCGTACTCCCAGCACAGCCAGCCGTCCCAGCCGTGCCGGGAGAGCACCTCGACGCACTCGGACAGGGGCAGCACCCCGGCACCGAGCGGCAGCGGCGTGGTGTCGTCGGCCGAGGCGATGTCCTTGACCTGGACGTAGCCGAGGTGCGGGGCGAGCGCCGCGAAGCTCTCGGCGGGCTGCTCGCCGCCCAGCCAGGTGTGCATGACGTCCCAGAGCGAGCCGACCATGCGGTGGCCGACCGGGCCGAGGATCCGGATCGCGGCGGCACCGGTGCGGTGCGAGTCGTGGGTCTCGAGCAGGACCCGTACGCCGAGCGCGGCGGCGTCCTCGGCGACCGTGCCGAGCCGCCGGGCGGCGATCGCGTCGGACTCGGCGGCCGGCAGCGCCGGGTCGGCGCCCGGGAAGACGCGGACGTAGGAGGCGCCCAGGTCGTGGGCGAGCTGGAGGAGTTGGCGCGTCTCGTCGAGGACCGGGGCGTCCTCGCCGGGCGCCGCGAGGCGTGCGTACCCGGCGACGCCCAGGACCTCCACCCCGGTCGCCTTGAACTCGGCGGCCACGTCGGAGCGCGCGGCCGGGCCGAGGCCGGGATGCACCGGCTCCTCGGGGTGGGCGCGCAGCTCGACGCCGTGGTAGCCGTGGGCCGTGGCGAGGGCCAGTACCTCCGGCACGGGCAGACCGGGGACCCCGAGGGTGGAGAAGGCGAACTTCATGTCCACCAACCTACTTCTCACTCGCCGGTCGCGTGCAGGTCCAGTCGCCAGTCCTGGCCGACCAGGTCCTTGCCGAAGGAGCGGTGCGGTTTCTCGGCGGTGAGGACGAAGCCGTGCCGCTGGTAGACGCGGCGGGCGGCGGACAGCACGTCGTTGGTCCACAGGACCAGCTCCCGGTAGCCGACCCCGCGCGCGAAGTCGGTCACGGCGGTGACCAGCCGGTCGCCGACGCCGAGCCCGCGGGCCTCCGGCTCGACGAGCAGC
This sequence comes from Streptomyces sp. NPDC048291, assembly GCF_043201715.1. Classification (NCBI taxonomy): domain Bacteria; kingdom Bacillati; phylum Actinomycetota; class Actinomycetes; order Kitasatosporales; family Streptomycetaceae; genus Streptomyces; species Streptomyces sp. NPDC048291. Next base: position 435,364 of record NZ_JBICZC010000002.1, on the reverse strand, counting down.
AGCCGCAGCCGTGCGGCGCCCGGGGCGTCGTCCCGTACGCACATCACGCAGCCCACCGGCCGCCCGGCCCACTCGGCGATCCAGGTCCGCTCCAGGTGCGGGTCGTGGTCCTCGGCGTAGTCGGCGACGATCCGGGCGACGAGCCCCTCGTAGTCGGCGTTGAAGCCGTACTCGGCCGCGTACAGGGCGGCGTTGCGCTGCACGATCCAGCCCAGGTCGCCGGGGTGCGGCTCGCGCAGCACGACCTCGCCGGAGCCCTCGGGGGCGTGCCCGTCGCCGAGGATCGTGCGGATGGTGCGCATCGCCTCGGCGAGGCGGGCCCGCTCGCCCTGGTCGACGGCGCCCAGCAGCGAGCCGACCGATTCGCGGGCCCGCTCGTCCAGCAGCTCGGCGGCGGACCGGCCGCCCGCGGTGAGGGAGACGCGCCGCCGCCGCGGGTCCTTCTCCGAGGGCGCCCGCTCGACCAGCCCGGCCTCCTCGAACTTGTTGAGGATCCGGCTCAAGTACCCGGCGTCCAGCGCGAGATCGGACCGCAGGTCGGCCGCGTCGGTGTCGGCGGCGTGCGCGAGCTCGTAGAGCACCCGGGCCTCGGTGAGGGTGTACGGGGCGTAGAGGTGGCGGCCGTAGTCGAGGGCGCCGATGAGGTTGGTGTAGAAGCGGTTGAAGGCACGGATGTCCTGGACGGTCATGGCGGGATCCCGATGGTTGACTGAGTCAGAGATATCGCGCCTCCGAGGCTATCCCGCCACCCCGCCCGGCCGGAAGGCGTCGGCCCGAACGGCGGCTCCGCAGGCTTTACTTGTTCTTTTTTGCTTGGTCGAGGTCCTGCTTTTGACTTCGTCGCGCCCGCGCCGTAGGTTTATACACGAACGTCACTTATGTCCGTTTCAACGAGGACGTGACGTGGTCCGCCGGAGAGCCCGGACAGGGTGCGGAGAACCGGCATCGCGGGCGGCGGACGCGCTCAGGGCTGCGCGCAGGCTCTGGAGTGCACGCAGGGCGGCCTGCCCTTGCGACACACGGCGGCCGTCGTCACACAACCACACCCTCGGAGAGGGGCGAAACCATGCGCGCGCACACCACACGTATGAAGAGGGTCGCCATCGCTGCGATTTCGGCACCCATCCTGGCGCTCGGCGCCGGAGCCGGAATCGCCAGTGCGGCCACCCACGCGGCGCCAGACCACGTCGTCTCCTACCAGGACAACGGCGGTGGCGGTGGCGGCGGCGGCCATGGCGGCGGCGGTGGCGGTGGCCACGGCGGCGGCGGTGGCGGCCATGGCGGCGGAGGCTACGGCGGCGGCGGTCACGGCGGCGGCGGCTACGGCGGCGGCGGCTACGGCGGTCGCGGTGGCGGCGGCTACGGCGGCTGGGGCGGCTGGGGCGGCTGGGACGACAACGGCTACGGCGGTCACGGCGGCTACGGCGGCTACGGTGGCGGCGGCTATGGCGGTGGCGGTCACGGTGGTGGCGGCTACGGCGGTGGCGGTCACGGTGGCGGCGGTGGCGGTGGCCATGGTGGCGGCGGTGGCGGTGGCCACGGCGGCGGCGGTGGCGGCCGGTGAGTGACACTCCCTGACAGCGAAGGACGGATCCGGGTGCCCGACCCTCGGGCACCCGGATCCGTGCGTCGAAACAGTTCCCCGCGCCCCTCAGGGGCGCGGGGAACTGCGCGAGCAACCCCCGAAGGCCCGCAGCCGGACCGCGACCGTCGGGACGAGGGGAGGTCGGGGGCACCTGAGCCGCGCCCCCGCTGTCGGGGTTCTCGTCGCCGGTGGGTGGTCAGGTGCGCGGCACCCCCGACGACCCCCGCACCATCAGCTCCCCCCGTACTGTCGCGATCCCGCCCGGCGGCGGCTCCTCGCGCCCCATGGCGATCCGCCCGGCCCGCGCCCCCGCCTCCGCCAGCGGCAACCGCACCGTCGTCAGCGACGGCACCGCGTCGATGCTGAACGGCAGGTCGTCGAAGCCGGCCACCGACACGTCCGCCGGGATCCGCAGCCCCGACTCCCGCAGCGCCGCGCACGCGCCCAGCGCGACCGAGTCGTTCGCCGCCACCACCGCCGTGAGCGAGGGGTCCCGGCGCAGCAGCTCCAGCGTCGCCTCGTACCCCGCCCGCCGGTCGTACCGCCCGTGCACGGTCCAGCGCGGATCCTCCTCGATGCCGGCCTCGGCCAGCGCGGCCCGGTGGCCCTCCAGGCGGTGCCGGGTGGTCGTCCGCTCCTCGGGGCCCGCGATGTAGCCGAGGCGCCGGTGGCCGAGCCCGATGAGGTGCTCGGTCAGCTGCTTGCCGCCGCCGCGGTTGTCGAAGGTCAGCGCCACCGCGTCGGTGTCCGGCGCCGGCGGCCGGCCGCACAGCACCACCCGGGTCCCGGCGTCCGCCAGCTTGCGCAGCTTCGCCGCCACCGCCGCCGCGTGCGGCGCGTTCTCCATGGCACCGCCGGTCAGGATCACCGCCGCCGCCCGCTGCCGCTGCAGCAGGGTCAGGTAGGTCAGCTCCCGCTCAGGCGACCCCCCGGTGTTGCAGGTCACCGCCAGCCGCTCGCCGCCCGCACGCCCGCCGGGACCGCCGATCTCGGCCTGGATCGCGCTCGCCATGATCCCGAAGAACGGGTCCGCGATGTCGTTGACCAGGATGCCGACCAGGTCGGAGGTGGCCGCCGCGAGCGCGCTCGCCGGCCCGTTCAGGACGTAGTCCAGCTCGTCCACCGCCCGCAGCACCCGCTCCCGCGTGGACGCCGCCACGGGGTAGTTGCCGTTCAGTACGCGCGACACCGTCGCGGGCGAGACCTGGGCGCGGGCCGCCACGTCCGCCAGGGTCACCGTCATCTCGTCGTCCTCCGGTCGCGCATTTCGTCGTACGTCGTCGTAGACAGGCTGATCAACCTGATCAGCGGCCCGATCGACAGCTTGCTCATAGGAAGCCCCCTTGCCGTGCAGACCATAAGGCCATTCACTCCTGTTGTTCGCCCCCTCGAACAACTCGACCCCATCACGGTCTTGTACAGACCAGGGGTCAAAGGCTAGCTTCAGACCATATAGAAAGCGCTTGCTGCGTCACTGGGACGCACGCGGACGAAGGGACACACGTGAACCGCAAGACGGTGCGTATCGCCATGAACGGCGTCACCGGGCGCATGGGCTACCGCCAGCACCTCGTCCGCTCGATCCTCGCCCTGCGCGAACAGGGCGGACTCGACCTCGGCGACGGCACGGTGCTGTGGCCGGAACCGGTCCTCGTCGGCCGCCGCGAGCACGCGCTCCGCGAGATCGCCGACCGCCACGGCCTGTCGGACGAGCACATCTCCACGGACCTGTCGGCCGTCCTCGCCGACCCCACCATCGACATCTACTTCGACGCGCAGGTCACCTCCGCCCGCGAGGAGGCCCTCCAGCAGGCCATCGCCGCCGGAAAGCACATCTACACCGAGAAGCCCACGGCCACCGGCCTGGAGGGCGCCCTGGAGCTGGCCCGCCTCGCCCACGCCAAGGGCGTCAAGTCCGGCGTCGTCCAGGACAAGATCTTCCTGCCCGGCCTGCTGAAGCTGAAGCGGCTCATCGACGGCGGCTTCTTCGGCCGGATCCTCTCGGTCCGCGGCGAGTTCGGCTACTGGGTCTTCGAGGGCGACTGGCAGGAGGCCCAGCGCCCGTCCTGGAACTACCGCGCGGAGGACGGCGGCGGCATCGTCGTCGACATGTTCCCGCACTGGGAGTACGTGCTGCACGAGCTGTTCGGCCGCGTGAAGTCCGTCCAGGCCCTCACCGCCACCCACGTCCCGCAGCGCTGGGACGAGAACGGCAAGCCCTACGACGCGACGGCCGACGACGCCGCGTACGGCATCTTCGAGCTCGACGGCGGCGCCGTGGCCCAGATCAACTCCTCCTGGGCGGTCCGCGTCAACCGCGACGAGCTGGTCGAGTTCCAGGTGGACGGCACCGAAGGCTCAGCGGTCGCCGGCCTGCGCAACTGCCGTGCCCAGCACTGCAGCGCGACCCCCAAGCCGGTCTGGAACCCGGACATCCCCGCCACCTACGCCTTCCGCGAGCAGTGGCAGGAGGTCCCCGACAACACCGAGTTCGACAACGGCTTCAAGGCCCAGTGGGAGCTGTTCCTCAAGCACGTCTACGCCGACGCCCCCTACCACTGGGACCTGCTGGCCGGCGCCCGCGGCGTGCAGCTCGCCGAGCTGGGCCTGAAGTCGTCGGCGGAGGGCCGCCGCATCGACGTACCGGAGATCGAGCTGTGACCATCCACCTCCCCGCCCCCGACGGGTCGTTCCGGGTCTACGAGCCGCGCACCGAGCCGCTCGCAGGCACCCCCGGGACACCTGGTAACATTTCCGACGTGCTGAGCGAGAGCCAAGCCAGCGCAACAACTTCTTCACTCGCGGTTCAAAACCGGGCTGGTTCCAACCCGGCTGGTGTAGATCGTGTAAGACCCGCTGGTCCGCAGGGCCACAGGCGACGTGAGCCAGGAATCTCCCTGTCCTCGGCTGGGGGAGGGTTCAACTCCCGTACGGTCTTCTCGGCGGCGCACATTGTCGCCGACCCGTTCGCCGACACCAGCCCGGACGCGCCCGCCGCCGTCGACTGGGATGCCACCCTCGCCTTCCGCCGCCACCTGTGGGCGCACGGCCTGGGCGTCGCCGAGGCGATGGACACCGCCCAGCGCGGCATGGGCCTGGACTGGGCGGGCGCGGCCGAGCTGATCCGCCGCAGCGCCGCCGAGGCCCGTGCCGTCGGCGGCCGGATCGCCTGCGGCGTCGGCACCGACCAGCTCACCGGCCCGGCGACCCTCGCCGAGGTCCGCGCCGCCTACGAGGAGCAGCTCGCCCTCGTCGAGGAGACCGGCGCCCAGGCCATCCTGATGGCCTCCCGGGCGCTCGCGGCGGCCGCCACCGGCCCCGAGGACTACCTCGACGTCTACGGCCACCTGCTGCGCCAGGCCACCGAGCCGGTGGTCCTGCACTGGCTCGGCCCCATGTTCGACCCGGCGCTGGCGGGCTACTGGGGCTCCGCCGACCTCGACACGGCCACCGACACCTTCCTTGAGGTCATCGCCGCCCACCCCGACAAGGTCGACGGCATCAAGGTGTCGCTGCTGGAGGCCGGCCGCGAGATCGACATCCGCCGCCGCCTGCCGCAGGGCGTCCGCTGCTACACCGGCGACGACTTCAACTACCCCGAGCTGATCGCGGGCGACGAGCAGGGCTTCAGCCACGCCCTGCTCGGCATCTTCGACCCGCTGGGACCGCTGGCGGCCGAGGCGGTCCGGATCCTGGACACGGGCGACACGGCGGGCTTCCGCGCCCTCCTCGACCCCACCGTCGAACTCTCCCGCCACCTCTTCCAGACGCCCACCCGCTTCTACAAGACGGGCGTGGTCTTCCTGGCCTGGCTGGCCGGCCACCAGACCCACTTCACGATGGTCGGCGGCCTCCAGTCGGCGCGTTCCCTCCCGCACTTCGCGCGCGCCTACGAACTCGCCGACGGCCTGGGCCTGTTCCCGGACCCCAAACTTGCCGAGGAACGGATGAAGACCCTCCTCGCCCTGTACGGAGCCGCTCGATGACGTCCCTGGACCGCTTCTCGATCAACCAGATGACCGTCAAGCAGCTCTCGCTGCCCGAACTGGCCGACGCCTGCCTGGACCTGGGCGTGCCGGGCGTCGGTCTGTGGCGTGAGCCGGTCCGGTCCTACGGCCTCGACGCGACCGCCAAACTGCTGCGCGGGGCGGGCCTGACCGTCACCACCCTGTGCCGCGGCGGCTTCTTCACGGCCATCGACCCGGACGAGCGGGCCGCCGCGCTCGCCGACAACCGGCGGGCGATCGAGGAGGCCGCGACCCTCGGCACGGACACCCTCGTCCTGGTCTCCGGCGGCCTCCCTGCGGGCTCGAAGGACCTGCACGGCGCCCGTGAACGCATCGCCGACGCCCTCGCCGAACTCGGCCCCTACGCCGAAGAGCACGGCGTCCGCCTCGCCATCGAGCCCCTGCACCCCATGTTCGCCTCGGACCGCTGCGTGGTCTCCACCCTCACCCAGGCCCTGGACCTCGCGGAACGCTTCCCGGCCCACCAGGTCGGCGTCACCGTCGACACGTACCACATCTGGTGGGACGACCAGGCACCCGCACAGATCGCCCGGGCCGGCGCGGGCGGCCGCATCCACACCTTCCAGCTCGCCGACTGGACCACCCCGCTGCCGGAGGGCGTCCTCAACGGCCGCGGCCAGATCGGCGACGGCGCGATCGACATGCGCGAGTGGCAGGGCTACGTGGAGGCGGCCGGCTACACCGGCCCCATCGAGGTCGAACTCTTCAACGACGGCCTGTGGGCGCGCGACGGACGGGAGGTGCTCGCCGAGACCGCGAAGCGGTTCGTGGCGCACACGGCGGACTGACGGGTCGGTGGCCTGCCCGTTTCCCGCACTGCCGGGCAGGCCACGGCCCTAGGATCGGGTGTGACACCCGAGCGAACGGACGCCGACGACCATGTACGTCAGCCGGATCATCGTGAAGGACATCAAGTCCTTCCACGGCCCCCGCGAAGTCGACCTCACGCTGACCCGCCCCGACGGAAGTCACGCTGGATGGACGGTGCTCGCGGGGCGCAACGGCTCGGGCAAGACGACGCTGCTGCGGGCGATGGCGCTGGCGCTCAGCGGGCCGGGGGTGGCCCGCAGTCTGGTGCCGGTGTTCGAGAACTGGGTGAGTGAGCAGAGCACGGCGGGTGAGGTCGAGGTCGAGATCAGCCGGGACACGGGGCACGACCGCTTCTCGCAGGGCCGCCCGCCCGCCGGTCCCTTCCGGGCCGGGTTGCGTTGGAAAACGCCCCGCGACGGCTTCGCGGGCAGGGTTCCGGTCCGCCGGGGTACCCCCCTGCCCGGACTCGACGAGATCAAGTACACCAGAGGGCAGACGAGCATCGCCCGCCGTGGTCCGTGGGCGGACAATCCCGCGGGCTGGTTCTCCGCGGCCTACGGGCCGTTCCGGCGGATGGCCGGCGGCTCGGGCGAGGTACAGCGGCTGATGCTGGCGTCGGGGCCCGTGGCCAGGCACACGAGCCTCTTCCATGAGGACGCCTCACTCGCCGAGGGGGTCACCTGGCTGATCGAGCAGCATCTGCGCGGGCTGGAGGGCAGATGGGGTGCGCGGGAGCTGAAGGCGTTCGCTCTGCTGCTGCTCGGAGACGGGCTGCTGCCGGACGGGTACCGGATCAACGACGTCGACTCGGAGGGGCTGTGGGTGGAGCGGCGGGACAGCCGCTTCCCGCTGCGGGAGATGAGCGACGGGTTCCGTACGGTGGCGGCGCTTGTCGTCGACATCCTCAAGCAACTGCACGACGTGTTCGGTGAGCACATGTGGGAGCCCGACTTCCGGGAGGGCGGATTCGGGTCGGCTACGGTGACGGCCCCCGGCGTCGTCATCATCGACGAGATCGACGCCCATCTGCACGTGTCCTGGCAGCGCCGGATCGGCCCCTGGCTGACCGCCCACTTCCCGCGTATCCAGTTCATCGTCACCACGCACAGCCCCTACATCTGCCAGGCGGCCGACCCCGGCGGCCTGATCCGGCTGCCCGGCGTGGACGAGGCCCGCCCGCCCGAGGTCATCGACCAGGAGCTGTACGACCGGGTGGTGTACGGCAGCGGCGACGACGCCGTCCTCTCCGACCTCTTCGGTCTCGACACGCCCTACTCCGAGCGGGCCGAGCAGGCGAGGGCCGAGTTCGTGGAGCTGGAGGCGGAGATCTACGACGGGGTCCCGTCGGCGGAGTCCCTCGCGCGCTACCGGGAGCTCAAGGAACGGCTCGCCAGCTCGCCGTCGGCCCGTCTGGACGAGATGGGCGCGCACCTCCACCGGATCGCGGAGGAGATCAAGGACGAGAGGGAGTGATCCGGCTTCGGCGTGCCGTCTTGCAGGCGGCCACGATGGAACGGCTGCGGGACTACACCGACGACATCAGGCAGCGGGCCACGGAGCAGGAACGCAAGGACAGGGCGAAGGAACTCTGGGCGAACCGCCGACAGGTCCGCCCCGAACTCGCCAAGGGGCTGGCGGAGATGGCTCCGGGCCACGAGCGCTGCATGTACTGCGGCGACGGCCAGGGCACGGACATCGACCACTTCGAGCCGAAGAGCCTCGCTCCGCTGCGCACCTTCGACTGGCTCAACCATGTGCTCGCCTGCTCGTTCTGCAACAGCAACCAGAAGCGGAGCCGTTTTCCGGTCGCGGCCGACGGCAGCCCCCTGCTCGTCGACCCGACGGCCGAGGACCCCCTGGACCACCTGCGGCTGGTGCTCCCGCTGGGCACGTACCGGGGCCTGACCGACCGGGGACGGGCCTGCATCGAGGTGTTCGGCCTCAATAGAGCGGTCCTGGTCAAGGGGCGCACGGACGCCTACTCGACGGCCACGGACTCCGTCGAGCTGTGGCGCATAGCCATGGACAGGGGACAGCACGACAAGGCGACGCGGATCGTCCGGGTCGCCTGGAACCGCCCCCTCATCGATGTGCTCGTCGCCATGTTCCACCAGTCCGGCCACCCGGCGGCCGATGCCCTGTTCGTGGCGGAGGAGGAGACCCTCGCCCTCCTCCGCGACCCCGAACTGCGCACCGCTTTCCTGCACTTCCGGGGCGTCAGCTACTGAGATGCCCGTCCCGCACGGCCCCTACGAACGCGGCCCAGCCGCCCGCCGAGAACACCAGCGCGGGGCCGGTGGAACCGGCCTTGCTGTCGCGCACGGGGACGGTGGCGTGACCGCGGGCGATCTCCAGGCAGTCGTCGTTGGTGCCACCGCTGTAGCTGGACTTGTACCACCCGGTGGCGATGGGCTCACTGCTGGCCATGTGCGTGTTCCTCCGCTGCCGCTCTGACGACGGCAAGTGACTGCTGGTGCGACAACGCGTCGCTCAAGGCCAGAGCGTAGGCCGTCTGGCTGGCACTCACCAGCGCCGGATCGTCCATCAGGTTGCCGGTGAGAAAGCCTTCGACGTAGGCCACAGGGGCGGAGTCCTCAAAGCTCATGAGCGTGAGGTAGCTCTGCAGGAGAGCGTGTGCTCCGACACCGTACGGAAGCACATGAAGCCGTAGTCGCCCCGCCTCGGCCATGTCCGCGATCTTGTGCAACTGTACGGCCATGACCTGGGCGCCGCCGACGTGGCGCCGCAACACCGACTCGTCGAGTAGCGTCCAGATGACCGGCTGGTCGGGGCCGTCGAGGATTCGGCGGCGTTTTGTTCGGTTGACGAGGAACCCGTCAAGTTCCTCAGCCACATAGGTCGGCCGGTACGCGCGGAAGAGTGCACTTGCGTAGTCCTCGGTCTGGAACACGCCGGGAACCAACGACAGCGCGAACTGCTGGATCACCGTCGCCTGTTGCTCCAGCTCGGCCACGGCCGCGAAATAGTCGTTGTACTTCGAGTCCAGGTCCTGCAGCCACCGTTCGAAGAACCCGTCCGTCTTGATGGCCCGGTCGATCCGGCGCGCGTCATCCGGCTTCGGCAGCCGCCGCCCCGCCTCGAAGTGACTGATCAGCGTGGGCGAGCACACGACCAGTTCGCCCAGTTCCTCCTGGGTGAGACCGGCGGTCGTCCGCCGCAGCCTCAGCTCCTCCCCGTACTTCTCCCGTTGCGTCCGAGGCTTCTGGCGCTCGCTCATGCGGCCAACTCCCGTTCCTGACAAAGGCTCTGTCAAGTCCCCGCCCCTGGAAGCGTAGCCACTCCCGACCCCACTCTGTGAGGGAATCGCCACACAGTGAAGTCACCGCAGGTGAGAAAGCAGGTCGGCATGACGCATCTCCTGTCCCGGCTGGTCGAGCCGTTGCTCCGGTTCCTCCTGCCCGCTCGCGGGCGACGGCGCCGCAGGGCGGTCGTGCCGCTCGCGTACACATACCCGTACTCGTGCCCGTACGTCGGCCGTGAAGCCCCCTTGCGCGGCGAGGACAGCCCGCTCGTCCGGCCTTATCTCGACCACGTGGAGATCTACGCGTGAGCGGGCGTCTGCTTCCGTGGACCGGTGCGGACGGCAAGCCGGGGTATCTCGTGGGCGACGGGACGGGATACGTCTCCCGGCTCGCCGACCGGATCGAGAGTGTGCACCTCGCTATGGCGGACGACCTGCTCGACCACGCGGCCGAACTCCTCGCCGAGCAGCGGCTGACCGCCGAGGAACTCCGTTACCTGGCCCGGCGGCTGAGCGAATCGCTGCGGGACGTGAAGCGTGTCGCCGAGAGCAGGGGCGCGCGGCTGCCGCGTGGTTGACCCTCGACCTTGTGCAGGGCCCAGAGTGCCGGGTGTGGAGAACGACATGCGCAGCATCGGGGAGCTGGCCCGTGACAGCGGCCTGGGCGTGAGTGCCCTGCGGTTCTACGACCGGGCCGGTGTGCTGGTCCCGGCCTGGGTGGATCCGGTGAGCGGTTATCGCTGGTACGAGCCGGAGCAGTTGGAGGAGGCCCGGCTGCTGGCCCGGCTGCGCCGGGCCGGGATGCCGCTGGCGGACATCCGGCTGGTGCTGGCCAGTTGGTCCGGCGCGGACACCGATCTGGTCCGGGAGCTCTTCAAAGCACACCTGCGCCGTCTCGAACTGGGGCTGTCCGACGCCCGCAGCGAGTTCTCCGCGCTCCGCGCACTACTCGATCACCGGGAGAACGTCATGACCTCGCTCCGTATCCCCGCCGTCCGGCTGTCCGTCGCCGCGCCGGAACTGGCAGCCGCGCTGGACGCGGTCCGTTTCGCGGTGAGCACCGACCCCGCACTGCCGATGCTCGGCGGTGTGCTGTTCGACGTCCAGGGCGAGAGCCTGCGTGTCGTGGCCACCGACCGGTACCGAATGGCGTTCGCACGGGTCGGCGTCGCCGGGCATGACGGGGGCCGGGTGCAGGCCGTCGTGCCCAGCGCGCTCGCCGACGCGATGCGAGCGCTGTCGGACGGCGAGGGGCCGGTGCGACTCTCGCTCGACGGTGACCGCGTGACGTTGGAGGCCGGGGACAGGCAGACGGCCGGCCGGTGTCTCGCCCACGAGTTCCCCGACTACCACCGTCTCCTGCCCCGGGCCGGTGGCCGCCGCGCGGTCGTCGAGGTGGCGGCCTTCCGGCGGGCCCTGGAGACGGGGCCCGTCCGCTCCGGGGAGGCCGGGGCGCCCGATCTCAGCGTGCTCGGGGTGGCGGACGACGGCGCGGTGACCCTCTGCGCCGATGCCGACGGGGCCGATGCCGGTGAAGACCCGAACCGCGTCGCCGTCAACCGCGAGTTCCTGCTGGCCGCGCTTGCCGCGCTGGCCTCCGGGGCCCGCGACCGGCTGGTTCTGGAGTTCGGCGTGCCCACCGCGCCGATCACGATCCGCCGACCCGACGACGAGAGCGCCTTCTCGCTTCTGATGCCGGTCCGGCTGGAGGGCTGACGGCACCTGTGTGAGGACTTCTTCACACAGGTCTTTTTTATATTCCCTGTTCACGGGTTACGGCCTTTTTCAATTTGCTGTGTTTCACCTGTCAGTTCAGGTTTTTTCCATTCGGTCGGAACCGCGCCCTGCCTGCTCGTGTCTATAGGATTCGAGTCAGCCGCAAGGGCGAGTAAATGGCCCGGGATTGCGGTTGGAAAAGGCAATTGATAACCAAGGAGTTCTCTGTGAACATGCGTATCGCCACCGTCGCCGTGGCCTCCGCCGCCCTTGTCGCCGCCGGTGCCACCGCCGCTGTCGCCGCCCCGGCCCCGGCTCCCTCCATCACCCTCAAGGCGAGCGCCGGCACCGTCCGCCTGGGCGATGTCGTCACCTTCACCGGCAAGGTCGACGGCGTCAAGGAGGGCAGCAAGGTGACCCTCCAGGTCAAGGACGGCAAGAAGTGGGTGTCGCTGCCCGCGACCGCGAAGGTCTCCAAGGCGGCCTACAAGCTGACCGACAAGTTCGACAAGAAGGGCGTCGAGGTTCTGCGCGTCAAGGACGGCAGCGCCGTCTCCAAGAACGTGTCCGTCACGGTCCGCTGAATCCGCCCGCGGCGCGCCGCGGCTGAATAGTCGGTTTCCCCTGGCCGGCTTCCCCGAGAGCCTGCCCCACCCCGTCCGATCCGGGGTGGGGCAGGTGTCGTCGGGACGCCTGCGCGTTCGTCGAATCCTACGGATCCTATGGACCGCCTGTCTTCGCGGTTGCCTTAGATTGTCGTTAATTGGCGTGCCCGGAGTGCCAGTGGGTGTTCACGACCAGGGCGAGTCCACCGGTGTGCGCGGGGTTCCAGACCGCGGTCTCCCCGGCATGGCCGACGAACCCGCTGTCGATCAGGGCGGGGCGGCGTCCGTGCAGGAGCGGGATGTTGGCGTCGGGGAACGGCCGCTGCCACCACGTCATCCGGGACGGCAGCGCCGGCTGCGGGCTCACTGCGCGGGGCCGTGCCGTCATCCGTCGCGAAAAAATCTTCAACCCGCGTACAACCCTCCCCCCACCCCGCCGGTCTACTTGGCGTCAGGGCTTTCGGAGGGGGATCCGGGGGGATCGCGGGGGTTCTGATACGGAGGGGAAAGCCGAGGGGGTTCGGTCGACGGACCGGGCCCCCTCGAATCGGTCCCGGGGCGCGATGTCCCGGGGGCACGGAAGCGTCGCAGTCGACTACGGGGGTTCTCGTGCTGCGCATCCATTTCACGCCGCGGGACCTGGCCCGTGTCCGGGTGGCGAGCGCCCCCGACCCGCTCTGGGAGATCGCCTGCAGCCTGCACCGATTGCAGACCTCACGGGGCCGCTGGGCGTACGCCGACTGGTACCGCGAGACCCGGACCACCCTGGCCGGCACCCGGCTCGGCACGGCCGTCCGCCGGCTCCTGGTCCCCGTGCTGCCCCGGGCCCGCTACCTGCCCGACTTCCTCACCCCGCACGAGGCCGCCGACGGCCTGGACCGCGGGCTCGCCGCGATCGTCGACACCCCGCCCGACCGCGTCGCCCACGAGATCGGGCTGCTGGACCGGTCCAGCGGCGCCCCCGACTGGGCGTCCCGGCTGCCGGAACGCGAGGCCCGCGAGGACCTGGCCGGACTCCTGCGCGCCTACCACGAGGCGGTCGTCGCGCCCTACGAGAACCGCATCCTCGCCACGGTCGCCGCGGAACGCGCCCTGCGCGGCCGGGACGCCCTCGCCGCCGGCGTCGACGGACTCCTCACCGGCCTGTCACCCGCCATCCGCTGGCACCCGCCGGTCCTGCACGTCGACTACGTCGAGGACCGCGACCTGCACCTGGCCGGCCGCGGACTGCGCCTGGTCCCCTCCTACTTCTGCTGGCAGTCACCGGTCTCGATGGCCGACGACACCCTCCAGCCGCTGCTGGTCTACCCCGTGCACGGCGTCCGCCGCCCCGTCCCCGAACGCCCGCCGGACGCCTCGCTCGCGGCCCTGCTGGGCCGGACCCGGGCGGCTGCCCTGCGCTCCCTCGCACTCGGCGCGACCACCTCCGAACTGGCCAGGTTCCTGGGGGTGTCGGTGCCCACGGCCACCCACCACACCACCGTGCTGCGCGACGCCGGCCTGGTCCACAGCCACCGTCACCACAACACGGTGCTGCACACCCTCACCCCACTGGGCGCCGCGCTGCTCCGGCCGGCCTCCCGGCCCGCGCCGCCGGAACCGTGAATTCCGGCGTGCGGCACGGGACTTTAGAACACCCTCGAAGGAAGTGGTCCCCGAGGGGCCCGTTCTGCGAGCGTTCCGGGAGACCGAGCCACTCCAATCCATGGGGGAAACATGAGGAAGGCCATCGCCGCGGGCGCGCTCGCACTCGTCTCCGCCGCCGGCTGTCTGGTACTCGCACCCGCCGCGTCCGCCTCGGCGAACGCGTGTGTGGTCACGTCGCTGGCGACCGGGCCCCGCGACGGCGTCGGGAACACGGCGCTGAAGTCGGCGACCAGCAGCTGCAGCGATCTCAACCTCACCAAAGCGGTCAATCTTGTCTATTCGGGCGACCTGCCTTCGGACTCCGACTCCTACGCCGGCCGTCTCTACTACACCTCCACCAAGACCTGGAAGACCTGCAGCGCGGGTTACCTCTGGGCCGCGGACGGCAGCTATGCCGTCGACAAGAAGGTCCTGTGCTCCGACGTGAAGGACAACGCGAAGTTCACGGTGGTGAGCTACAACAACCAAGGCGACTACGTCGAGATCACACACTGAACCTGTTCCGGCTCCAGGGGTGCCGTGGGCCCGAGCGGACCGCGGCACCCCTCCTCCCGCAGGCAGGACCCGTGACCCGGATGTTCCGTTCGCCACGCCGCGCACTCACCGCCGCCGCCCTCGCGCTGCTCACCACTGCCGCCGCCACCTCCTGTACGGCCGCCCCGGCCGCGCAGTCCGCCTCCGGCCCGCGTGCGGTCACCGTGACCCCGGCCCGGCTCGGCGACATCCTGCCGGCCGATCCCGTGCGCATGGTCCTGCCCGCGACCGGCGCGGAGTCCCGCTGGACGCAAGGGCTGGACGTGTTCGTGCGGCAGGTGGAGCAGGCCGCGGCGGCCTCCTGCGCCCGTGAGCGCGGCTTCACCCTGCCCGCCTCGGACCCCGCCGCCTTCATCCGCTTCTCCGAACTCCCCGACCTGGACTTCATCGCCCGTCACGGCACCAGCGAGAGCGCCACCGTGCCCGCTTTGTCGGCGGGCCCCGCCCCCGCCCGGAGCGGAACCGCGGCCGGGGTACGAGCCTGCCTCGCCCGGGGGAAGACGGCCGCCGGGGCCCTGCGCGACCGCTACGCCGACGTGCAGGGGCAGTGGTTCGGCACGGTCACCTCACTACGCCGGGATCCTGCCACCGTCCGCGCCCTGCACACCCTGCCGGACTGCTTCGCCCGGTACGGCATCGAGGCCCGCGACGAACTGGACTACTTCGCCCTCGCCGACCAGCTGATGCAGACCGCTGACGCGAGTGAACTTCCATTAAAGGAAAGGGAGTTGGGCCGAATCTACGCAGCCTGCATGCGCCCCGTCGAGGCGGTGCGCGAACCTGCCCGCGCCAAGCTGCGCACCCGTTTCCTCGCGGCCCCCGAACACGCCGATGCCGTCCACGCGCTGCGCACCACCCTCGTCCCGGCCCTGCGGGCGGCGGAGAAGCGGTACGGCGTGCCGCTGGTGTTCCCGGAACCGTAGCCGCGTCAGAAGAACACCCCGCACCGCAGCAGCACGTTCGCGTACGGCCGGGCCTCGCCAGTGCGTACGACCAGGTGTGCGTCCGCCGACAGCTTCTTCAGCCGCGCGTGCGGGACCAGGGCCAGGTCGGGGAAGTGGCCGTCGAGGAGTGCGGCGGCGGCCGGGTTGGCCCCGCGGGTCTCCGTCGCCGCCGTCGCGCCCTCCACGACCAGCTCGGCCAGCAGCCCCTCCAGCACCTCCGCGAAGGACGGCACCCCCGCCCGGAAGGCGAGGTCCACCACTCGCGGCCCCTTCGGTATCGGCATCCCGGCGTCGCACACCAGCACCCCGTGCCCGTGCCCCAACTCGGCGAGCGCGCCCGCGAGATGACGGTTGAGAATCCCCGCCCGCTTCACAGCGCGTCGACCTCCGCCGCCGTCGGGTACGACTCCTGCGCACCCCGCTTCGTCACCGCCGCCGCCCCGACCCGCGCCGCGTACGCCGCCGCCTCGGCGAGCGACGCGCCCGCCCCGAGCCGTACCGCGAGGGCCGCCGTGAACGCGTCCCCGGCGCCGGTCGTGTCCACCGCGTCCACCTTCACGGAGGGGACGTGCGAGACCCCGCCGCCGTCGGCCACCAGCGCACCCTCCGCGCCCAGCGTCACCACCACCGACTTCGGGCCCTTGGCGAGCAGCAGCCGCGCCCAGTCGGCCGGTTCCTCGCTCACGCACGCCTCGCCGAGGATCACCCGCGCCTCGTGCTCGTTCACGATCAGCGGGTCGCAGGCCGCGAGGACCTCACCGGGGAGGGGCCGCGGCGGGGAGGGGTTGAGGACGAAACGGCTGCCGGGGGCCAGGTTCCGTACGGCCTCCAGCACCGTCTCCAGCGGGATCTCCAGCTGTGCGGAGACCACCCGGGAGGCGTGGAAGAGGCTCACCGCGGCCTGCACGTCCGCCGGCGTGAGCCGGCCGTTCGCGCCCGGCGAGACGACGATGCTGTTGTCCCCGGAAGGATCCACGGTGATGAGGGCGACCCCCGTCGGCGCCCCGCCCACCAGCACGCCCACCGGGTCCGCGCCCGCCGCCCGCTGCGAGTCGAGCAGCAGCCTGCCGTGCGCGTCGTCGCCGACCCGGGCCAGCAGGGCGGTACGGGCACCGAGCCGGGCGGCCGCGACCGCCTGGTTGGCGCCCTTGCCGCCGGGGTGCGTGGCGAGGTCGCCGCCGAGCACGGTCTCACCCGCGCCCGGCCGCCGCTCGACACGGATCACCAGGTCGGCGTTGGCCGAACCCACGACCAGGAGGTCGTAGTCGTACATCGGTTGACTCCCTAAACGGCTGGACGGCGGATGGGGTGAGGCGGCCGGGGGCTCAATTCAACCGCCCGGCCGCCTCCCTGGTGTCTCAGCCCGTGAAACCGGCCACGTTGTCCTTCGTGACCACCTTCACCGGCACCTTGATCGCCGACGGGATCTTCTGGTCCTTGACGGCCTTCAGCGCGTTGTCCACGGCGATCTTCCCGAGCTGGCTGGGCTGCTGGGCCACCGACGCGTACAGCGTGCCGTTCTTCACCGCGGTCAGGCCGTCCGGCGTGCCGTCGAAGCCGATCACCGAGACCGACGAACCGGCCTTTGAACCCAGCGCCTTGATCGCGCCGAGGGCCATCTCGTCGTTGGCGGCGATGACGCCCTGGACGTCCGGGTGGGCCTGGAGCAGGTTCGACATCACGTCGAGGCCCTTGGTGCGGTCGAAGTCGGCGGGCTGCTGGGCCACCACCTGGATACCGGGGTAGGCCTTCAGGCCGTTGGCGAAGCCCTGCGCCCGCTCCCGGGCCGCGGAGGTGCCGGCCTGGCCCTGCAGGATCACGATCTTGCCCTGGCCGCCGAGCTTCTCGGCGATCGTCTTCGCGGCCAGCTCGCCGCCGGTGACGTTGTCGGAGGCGACCAGCGTCGCCGTCCTGGCGTTGTTGACGCCGCGGTCGACGGCGATGACCGGGATGTCGGCCTTGTCGGCGGCCTTCACGGAGTTGCTCGCCGCGTCCGAGTCGACCGGGTTGACGATGATCGCGCCCAGCCCCGAACTGGTGAAGTTCTGGAGCTGGTTGGCCTGCTGCGAGGCGTCGTTCTGGGCGTCGGTGACGGTCAGGTCCACGCCCTGCTTCTTCGCCTCGGCCTGGGCACCGGCCCGGATCTGCACGAAGAAGGGGTTGTTGAGGGTGGACAGGGACAGGCCGATCTTCGGGTTGCTCGACGACGAGCCCGTGTGGAGCAGCGAGGTCGCCGCCACCAGGGCCACCGTGACGGCCGCGGCCAGCGCGTACGTCCCGGCCTGCTTGCCCCTGTTGCCCCCGGTGCCGGCGGCGAGCGGGGTGGCCCCGGCCTTGCGGCGCAGGGTGTCCAGCAGGACGGCCAGCGCGATGACGACGCCGATGACGACCTGCTGCCAGAACGCCGAGACGTTGAGCAGGTTGAGGCCGTTGCGCAGCACCGCGAGGATCAGCGCGCCGATCAGCGTGCCGGACGCCTTGCCGGTGCCGCCGGCCAGCGAGGCGCCGCCGATCACGACCGCCGCGATGGCGTCCAGTTCGTAGCCGTTGGCGGCCTGCGGCTGCGCCGAGGACAGCCGGGCGGCCAGCACGATGCCGGCGACGGCCGCGAACAGCCCGGACAGCGCGTAGATGGCGAGCTTCTGCTTGTTCACCCGCAGCCCGGACAGCCGGGCGGCCTCCTCGTTGCCGCCGATCGCGTACATCGAGCGCCCGATGTAGGTCCGGCCGAGCACGAAGGCCGCGATCAGCCCCATCAGGACCATGACCAGCACCGGCACCGGCAGCCAGCCGCCGAGGGTGTCACCGAGGTGCGAGACCGAGTCGGGGAAGGCGATCGGGGAGCCCCCGGAGATCACCAGCGCCAGACCGCGCCCCACCGACAGCATCGCGAGCGTCGCGATGAACGGCGGCAGCTTGCCGTAGGCGATGAGGAAGCCGTTGACCAGACCGGCCGCGATGCCGGTCGCGACGGCGAGGACGACGGCCAGGAACACCGGCACCCCGTGCGAGGTGGCGCTCCACGCCAGCACGGTGGCCGACAGGGCCGCCACCGAGCCGACCGACAGGTCGATGCCCGCCGCGACGATCACGAACGTCGCGCCGAACGCCAGGATGGCCGTCACGGCCGCCTGGACGCCGACGTTGAGCAGGTTGTCGGTGGTGAGGAAGTCCCCGGACAGCGCCGACATGGCGATGACGAGAACGATCAGCGCGGTGAGCGCGCCGTTGTCGAGGAGCAGCCGGCGCACGCCGGAGACGCCACCGGCGCCCGCGTTCCCGCTCTTGAGCGTGTCAGTGGCCACGTCCGGCCTCCTTGTCGGTCCTGTCGGTCTTGTCGGTTGCGGTGGGGGTGGAGGCGGGAGTGGAGGTGGCCGCGGTGGTCGGGGTGCTCACGGCGAGGGACATGACGGCGTCCTGGGTGGCCTCGTCCGAGGTCAGTTCGCCCGCGATCCGGCCCTGGGCCATCACCAGCACCCGGTCGCTCATCCCGAGGACCTCCGGTAGATCGCTGGAGATCATCAGTACGGCCGCCCCGGCCGCCGTCAGCTCGTTGATCAGCTGGTAGATCTCGACCTTGGCGCCGACGTCGATGCCGCGCGTCGGCTCGTCGAGGATCAGCACCTTGGTGTCGGCGAGCAGCCACTTGCCGATGACGACCTTCTGCTGGTTGCCGCCGGAGAGCGTCCGCACGTGCTGGCCGAGCCCGGCCATCCGCACGCCCAGCTGCCCGGCGATCCGCTCGGCGGCCACATGCTGCCCCCTGAGGTCGACGATCCCGGCCCGGGTCGCCTTGCGCAGCGTCACCAGGCCGAGGTTCTCCTCGACGGAGGCGTCAAGGACCAGCCCCTGCCCCTTGCGGTCCTCGGGGACGAGCCCGATCCCTGCGGTCATGGCCGCGTTGACGTCGTGCCGCCGCAGCGCCGCACCGGAGACCTTCACGGCCCCCTTGTCGTACGGATCGGCCCCGAACACGGCCCGTACGACCTCCGTACGGCCCGCGCCCACCAGGCCCGCGATCCCCACGACCTCCCCGGCGTGCACCTCGAAACTCACGTCGTGGAAGACGCCGTCCCGGGTCAGCCCCTCCACGGACAGCAGCGCCGCACCGGCCTCGCCCCGCTCCCGCGGGTACTGCTGCTCGATGGACCGCCCGACCATCAGCCGGACCAGCTCCTCCTGCGGGGTGGCGGCGGGCACCTGGCCCACGCTCTTCCCGTCGCGGATGACGGTGACCCGGTCCCCGAGGGCGGCGATCTCCTCCAGGTGATGCGTGATGAAGACGATCCCGACCCCGTCCGCGCGCAACTGCCGCACGATCGCGAAGAGCTTCTCCACCTCCTCCGAGGTGAGCACGGCGGTCGGCTCGTCCATGATGAGCACGCGCGCGTCCAGGCTGAGCGCCTTGGCGATCTCGACCATCTGGAGGCGGGCGATACCGAGTTCACGGACCCGCGCACGTGGCGGCACGTTCACGCCGACCCGGGTCAGCAGGACCTGGGCGTCGGCCTCCATCCGCTTCCGGTCGATCATCCCGAAACGGCGCGGCTGCCGCCCCAGGAAGATGTTCTCGGCGACCGTGAGGTCGGGTACGAGGTTGAACTCCTGGTAGATGGTGGCGATCCCGAGCCGCTCGGAGTCCTGCGCACCATGGATGCGCACCTCCTCGCCGCCGGCCAGGATCCGCCCCGCGTCGGGGGTGTAGGCGCCGGAGAGCATCTTGATGAGCGTGCTCTTGCCCGCGCCGTTCTCACCGAGGAGTACGTGTACCTCGCCCCGGCGCAGGTCGAAGTCGACGCCGTCGAGCGCGACCACGCCGGGGAAGGACTTCCGTATGCCCTCGATACGCAGCAACTCGTCCGGGTTGCTCACGACGTGCTCCTTTGCACAGGGGTCTGGTTCTGCACGGGGGTCTGCCTCTCGTTGTCACCGGCGCTCTCGCCGCGGCCCTCGCCGCACGAACGGCGGACGACGAGCCGGGCCGGGAGGGTGACGGACCTGGGCGGCCGGCCCTCGATGCGGTCGACCAGCGCGCGTACGGCGGCCCGGCCGAGTTCGCCGGTCGGCTGGGCGATGGCGGTGACGGGCGGGTCGGTGTGCACGAACCAGGGGATGTCGTCGAAGGCGGCCAGTGCTATGTCACATGGCACCCGCAGCCCCCGCGCCCGCACCGCGTCCAGCGCGCCCAGCGCCATCAGGTTGTCCGTGGCGAACACGACCTCGGGCGGCTCGGGCAGGTCGAGGAACCCCTCGGTGACCCGCCGCCCGCTCTCGGCCTGGAAGTCGCCCTGGCCGATGTAGGCGTCGGGGAGGGGGACACCGTACTCGGCGAGGGCCTCGCGGAAGGCCTGGACACGTTCGCTGCCGGTGGTGGTGGCCGCCGGCCCGGCGATGATCGCGACCCGCCGGTGCCCCAGCCCGCACAGGTGGGCGACGAGGTCGCGGATCGCGGCCCGCCCGTCCGCCCGCACCACCGGCACGTCGACGCCCGGGATCCACCGGTCGACGAACACCATGGGCGTCCCGGCCCGGGCCGCCTCCAGCATCAGCGGCGAGCCGCCGTCGGTGGGGGAGACCAGCAGCCCGTCGATCCGCCGGTCGAGCAGCGTCCGTACGTGGTGGTCCTGGAGCTCCGGCCGCTCGTCGGCGTTGCCGATGATGACGCTGTAGCCGAGCGCGCGGGCCGCCTCCTCGACCGAGCGGGCCAGCTCGGTGAAGTAGGGGTTCATCACGTCGCTGATGACCAGGCCGAGGGTGCGGGTCTGGTCGGTGCGCAGGGAGCGGGCGACGGCGTTCGGGCGGTAGCCCAGCGCCTGGACGGCGGCCAGTACGCGGGTACGGGCGTCGTCGCTGACCGACGGATGGTCGTTCAGGACCCGGGACACCGTGGCGACGGAAACGCCCGCCTCGGCGGCGACGTCCTTGATGCTCGCCATCGCCGCTCCACCTCCTCGTGGAATCGATTACACGACTTCGTGTACCGAGGATTGGAATCGATTACACGGCGATGGTGCAAGGGCCCGGAGGTGGCCGAAATCCAATCGTGACCGGAGGGCTGCCAGAGGGAGAGCCGGAGGGAGAGCCGGAGGGGGCTGGTCCACTCGCGCCCTGACCTGGGGAGTTCCGGTCCGTGACCTCGTCCGGCGGCGGCGGGCCTCTAGACGGTCGCAGCCGTCATCGGGGCACGGCGCTGTCCAGATGCCTGATGACGGCCGGGACGTCGTCGCTCTCGGTGTGCCGGATCAGCTCCAGGGCCGGCCGGACGATGCCGCCGGGCCGTGCGATCAGCCGGGCGAGCACGGTGGCCCGGGTGTCGAGCCGCTCGACGGTGGCCGCGCGCTCCGCTTCGTTCTGGCCGGCCAGCAGGACGGCGTTGTACCAGGCCTCCTGGCGTGACTCGCGGACGCTGAAGTCGAGGATCCGCTCGTCGGTGCGGCCACCGACCTTGTCCAGCAGCGACAGCAGGGGCGACAGGGCGTCGACGGAGTCCTGCACCGCCAGCACCACCCGCGCGAGGATGTCGTTGATCAGCAGGAAGTCGTGGCGCAGGACCTGGATGTCCTGGCCCGGGACGGTCGCCGCGGCGGCGACCGCCAGGTCGAGGTTGATGTGCGCGTTCACGCCCAGGACCAGGTGCTGGACGATGACGGTGTCGGCGTCGTCCAGCAGCCCGAACGTCTCGCGCCAGCAGCGCGGCCCGCTCCGGTCCCGGCGCCAGGCGTCGTACGCGTCGAAGTAGCGGTTGCCGAAGAGCGTGTCGAAACGGTCCATGCGGGGGCCGTCGTCGAACTGCCCGCTGTGTATCGCGGCGCGGATCTCGACGGTCACCTGCCGGTACAGCGCCGCGAAGTACCCGATCCGGTCACCCGTGCGCTCGGCCTCGCGCACGATCCCGGCGAGCCCGTCCACGACATCGTCGATGTTCTGTGCCGTCATGCCCAACTCCCCTTGCCGGCGGGACCGGTACGCAGCCCTGTCCTACCACCGCGAGGCGCCGGACGGGGGTTGAACCCGGGAGATGGGGGTTCACCAGCGGACTGCGGTGAAGTCCACCGGACGGGGCCGGAGTTGGCGGGTGCGGGCCGCCAGATGCCGTAGCCGCGCGGCCATATCCTCGTGGGGGAGGTGGCGGCGGTCGCCGTGTCCCGGCAGCAGCCACTCGAAGCACAGCTCCTCGGCGGCGGCCCGGGTCAGCGAGGCGGCCAGTTCGCGGACGGAGTACCAGGTGACGCTGTCGACCACCTCGATGTCCGCCGTCGTACGCGACCAGTAGAAGCTGTCGCCGCTGAAGCAGTACCGCCCGTCGGCGAGGTAGAGCACGCTGCCCCGGGTGTGCCCGGGGAAGGGGAGGGCGAGGACGCCGTCGGCGATCTCGGCCGGTCCGGTGCCGCGCAGCACCCGGTCGGCGTCCGGGGCGGCGGCGAGGTCGCCCTCGTGGATCCAGAGCCGGGCGCCGAACCGGTCGGCGTAGCGGCGGCCGTGCGCGGCGTGGTCGCGGTGGGTGAGGAGTACGTCGGTGACGGGCCCCGGCGCCGTGTAGCGGGCGGCGAGCGCCGGGCTCCAGCGCGGGGTGTCGATCATCATGGACGTGCCGTCGGGGCGGCGCAGGAGGTAGGAGTTGGCGCCGGCGGTGTGCGGCGAGTTGTGCCCGCACAGCAGCACGGCGCCGGGGTCGGAGCCGACGCCGTCCAGGGGCATCGGGAACGGATCCCGTGCCGGGTCCAGCCGCCCGCCCGGAGGCCGGACGGACCGGGTGGGGCAGGCGTGCGCCGCCGCGTGCAGAAGCTCCGCCTCCGCCGCGTCGCGCGGCTGGCGCAGTACGGCCGAGCGCCCCGCCACCTCCCCGACGAGCCCCGGCGCGAGCTGCCGTGCCACGTCGCAGTTCGTGCAGCGCCCGTCCACCCGCCAGCCGTGCCCGGCCTGCTCGGTCCCCATGATCCCGTCCCCTTCCGTTCCCGTACCGCCGGTCTCCTCAGGGGTATCCCGGGCGGTCAGGAAAGCGGAAGGGGGTCGGGTTCTGGCGCTTTCGGCAAGGTGCCGCTCTGCCGCCGCCGTCTCGCGCCGTCTCGCGCCGGCCGTCTTACATGGGCTTCGGCTTGAACACCGCGAAGGTCGCGCCCTGCGGGTCGGCGACCACGGCCATGCGGCCGGCCATCATCTCGAACGGCGGCTGGAACACCGTGCCGTTGCGCTTGACCAGGGCGTCCACGGTGGAGTCGACGTCGTCGACCGCGAAGTAGGTGAGCCAGTGCGGCGGGACGCCAGGACGGTCGTCGCCGAGCTGGGCGGCGCCGCCGACGCCCCGGCCGCCGACGTTCAGCGACCAGTAGTTCCCGCCAGCGCCCTCCATCGGCTGGATCTCGATCCCGAAGGACTCGCCGTAGAAGCCGGTGGCGGCGGGTACGTCGCTGGTGTTCAGCTCGTTCCAGATCAGCGCGCCCGGCTCGTTGACCACGCCCGCGCCGTGGAAGTCGCCCGGCTGCCACACCCCGAACACCGCGCCCTGCGGATCGGCGGCGATCAGCATCCGGCCGATGGCGCCGACGTCCATCACCGGGGCGATCAGCGTGCCGCCCGCCGAGACGATCGTGTCCTGGGTGGCCTGGGCGTCGGTGCTGGCCAGGTAGGTGGTCCAGACGGTCGGCGGCTCCGGCTGCCCCTCGGGCGCCATGGCCGAGCCGATGCCGGCCACCGGCTTGCCCTGCAGCGTGCAGACCGCGTACCCGCCGAAGTCGGCCCCGCCGACCTCGCCCTGCCAGCCGAACAGGTCACGGTAGAAGTCCAGCGCGGCCTGCTGGTCCTGCGCCATCAGATCGACCCAGCACGGGGTTCCGGTCGGGTACGGAGTAGTGACTTCGGGCATCTCGGGTTCTCCCTGCGCGCGAAAAATATCCCCGCCGCCCACCATCACCGCCCTGGCCGGTTCTCGCCACCGGAACGGCCGGACTTTTACGGTCGAACCCCGGTGGACTCACGCCGGCCCGTTTCTCACCGGTGCCTGTGGACGACGAATTCGTTGCCGTCGGGGTCGAGCATCGGCACCCGGTCGGCGCCGCCGCCGTCCGCACGCGTCGCGCCGAGCGAGATCAGACGGCCGAGCTCCGTCTCCCAGTCCTCGTGGGCGGGCAGCTCCAGATCGAGGAACAGTCTGTTCTTCCCCGTCTTCGGCGCCACCGGCGGACCACCCCATGTGATCTTCGTACCGCCGTCGGGCGACTGGATCGCTGTCTCCTGGTCCTGGTCCCAGACCAGCGGCCACCGCAGCGCCTCGCTCCAGAAGTAACCGACCTCCTGACTGCCGTCGCAGGCCAGCGCTCCGATGAAGCCGGTGTCGGCGAGGAACTTGTTGCCCGCCTCGATGACGCAGAACTCGTTGCCGTCCGGATCGGCGAGCACGACATGCCCCTCTTCCGGGAGCTGCCCCACGTCGATGTGTCTCCCGCCGAGCGCCAGCGCCCTCGCCACCGTCTGCCGCTGCTCCTCCGGCGATGCGCTCGTCAGGTCGAAGTGCGCCCGGTTCTGACCGGTCTTCGGCTCCTGGCTCGGCAGGAAACGGATGCGGAACCCGGCGGCGTCGGGGGGCCGGATCGTGACGCCGTCGTCCGGGCCGTCGCCCAGTTCCCAGCCCAGGACCCCGGACCAGAACCGCGCCAGGTCCGACGGCCGGGTCGCGTGGAAGCAGACGGCGAACAGTTGACTGGTCATATCCGGTGGGTCTCCGATCCATTGACAGCCGATACAGCGCCGTGCGCTCCCGTCTTCGGCTCTCGCGGGCCGACGTCAGCGAAGCGCCGTCCGTCCCACCGCGAGCGCTCAGTGGTCCCCTGCGGTCCCGTCGGCGAAGCGCAGCAGCACGGCGGCCTCGGCGCGCAGCCGCTCGGCCCGGTCGGCATGCGCGGGCGCGGTCAACAGCGCCGCGGCCTCCAGGCGTTCGGCGGCCTCGGCACGCACGACATCCACCACGTCGCGCTCGCTCAGCTCCCGCCGCGCCGCCTCGGTGGCACCGGCCCCGACCGGCGACGCCTCAAGGGCCAGACCGCGCAGCTCCGTCTCGCCCACGGGCACCGCCTCCGCGTTGTCCAGCGCGGCGAGTGTCGAGCGCAGGGCGCTCACCGCGACCCTGTCACGGGCACGCATCGCTTCCGGCAGGGCTTGACGCATACGCAGACGCACAGACATGCCGGTGACCTTATGGCGGCGCATCCGGCCCCACAACGCGTTATCCGAACTAGGCCGCGGCCAGCTCGCACCACACGTACTTCCCCCGGTTGCCGAACCTCGACAGCGGCTGCCACCCCCACAGATCCGAACAGGCCCGTACGAGCGCCAGCCCCCGCCCGTCCTCCACCTCCCCGAGCCGCTCCAACGGCACGGGCGGTTCCGGCGGTTCCGGGTCCGCGTCCCAGGCACCGATCCGGAGAGTCCCGGGAGGCGACCAGCGGACCCGCAGCGCGGCGGGCCCCTTCGTATGCCGTACGGCGTTGGAGACCAGCTCGGTCGCGAGCAGTTCGGCGACGTCCAGGAAGTCGCCGAGTTCGTGCGCGGTGAGGACGAGTCTGAGGGTGTGCCGGCTGACGGTGACCGCCCGGAGGTCGTTCGGGATGGTGAGGGTGTACTCCCAGGCTTCGGGCATGCGTCATCAACTCCGGTGAACCTGGGGGAGTTTCACGCGCGGTGGCGTTGCCGCGGCCGCTTTGGCAGGGCGGAGCGGTGCACTTCCGCTGTGTGAGTGTTGCGTCACCGACGGTATGGGTAATCTGTTACCCGTGGCAAGCTGATCGCGTGATCCGCCCCCGAAAGAGGAGAGCAACTCATGGTCCAGAGGCGTGAGCCGACAGCCCGTCAGGTGCGCCTGGGTGTTGAGTTGCGCAGGCTCCGTGAGGCCGCCGGCATGACCGGTGCGCAGGCGGCGGCCCTTCTCGGGGCGAACAGGGTGCAGATCAGCCACATCGAGCTGGGGCTCACGGGTGTGAGCGAGGAGCGGGTGCGTCGACTGGCCTCTCATTACGCCTGTACGGACACCGAGTTCGTCGAGGCCTTGGTCGAGATGGCCACCGACCGGACGCGGGGCTGGTGGGAGGAGTACCGGGGGCTGTTGCCCACGTCATTCCTGGACCTCGCTGAACTGGATCACCATGCTGCTTACCTTCACGAGGTGGCGATCTTGTACGTTCCGGGTCTGATTCAGACGGAGGGCTACGCTCGTGCCGTCTTCTCCTCCAGGGTGCCTGAACTCACCTCAGAGGAACTTGAGCTGCGCGTCCAGCACAGGATGCGACGCCAGCAGATCGCAGTTCCCTACGAATTGGTGATCCATGAGTCGGCCCTTCGCATCAGGGTCAGTGATCGCGCCGCCTCCCGAGCTCAACTCGCCAAAATCCTGGAATTCTCCGAAGCGGACCGCGCTGCCGTACGTGTCATCCCCTTCGACTTGGACGGCTTCGCCCAGGCCGCAAGCACGATGACGTACGCGGGCAGCTCTGTTACCAAGCTGGACACTGTCGTCCGCGACGTGCCCCATGGCTCGGCCTTCATCGACTCAGAAGCTCAACTGAACGCCTTTCGAACGCGCTTCCGTAAGGTTGAAGCGGTAGCACTCGGCCCCGAACGGTCGCGTGACTTCATCAACCGGCTGGCGAAAGAGCTGTGAGGCACCCCATGGACAACTGGCGGAAGTCGTCCTACTCGGGCCCGGACGACGGCAACGAGTGCGTGGAGATAGCCACCACCCCCGCCCGCACAGCCGTCCGAGACTCCAAAGCCCCCGCCCGGGCCACCCTCACCTTCCCTGCCGAAGCCTTCACCGCCTTCATCGGCGACCTCAAAAACACCGACTGGCGGAAGTCGTCCTACTCCGGCGGTGGCGACGGCAACGAGTGCGTGGAGATAGCCACTGTCTCTACCTGCACAGCTGTCCGAGACTCCAAGGCCCCGACCGGCCCAGTCCTGGCCTTCCGCGCCGGGGTCTTTAGCGCCTTCATCCACGGCCTCAAGGCAGCCGGTTGGCGGAAGTCGTCCTACTCGGGCCCGGACGACGGCAACAACTGCGTCGAGATAGCCACCACCCCCACCCACACAGCCGTCCGCGACTCCAAAGCCCCCGCCCGAGCCACCCTCACCTTCCCCGCCCCCGCCTTCGCGCCCTTCCTCGAAGAGGTGAAGCGGGCTAGCGGCCCAGCAGGTCGTTGAGGTCGCCGTAGCCCAGACCGTCGGTCAGCGACTCGTAAGTCCCCGTCTCCAGTAGTTCCCGTGCGGCGCGGCGGACCGCCGCATGCGCGGCCTGGGCGATGGCGGAGCCGATGCTGATGCGGGCGACGCCGAGTGCGGCGAGGTCGGCGACCGCGGGTGCGCCGGGGCCCGCCATGACGTTGAGGGGGCCGTCGACGCCCGCGACCAGCATCTTGAGGGCGTCGGGGTCGACGACCCCGGGGACGAAGACCCCGTCGGCGCCCGCGGCGAGGAACGCCGAGGCCCGCTCCAGGGTCTCGGCGACTCCGCCGGCGCCGCTGAGGAACGTGTCGATGCGGGCGTTGACGAACAGCGGTACGCCCGCCGCGTCCGCGGCCTCGCGGGCGGCGGCGATGCGCTCGGCCTGTTCGGGGACCGCCCGCAGCGGGCCCTCGCCGCTTCCGTAGAGCGCGTCCTCGATGTTGACGCCGACCGCGCCCGCGGCGATCACCGCGCGGACCGTGTCGCCGACGCCCGCGGCGTCCGGCGCGTAGCCGGTCTCGATGTCGGCGGTCACCGGTACGCGTACCGCCTCGGCGATGCGCGCGACCGCGGTGAGCGCCCGGTCGCGGTCGAGCCGGTCGCCGTCCGCCGCGCCGAGCGCCCAGGCCAGGCCCGCGCTGGTGGTGGCCACCGCGGCGGCGCCCACGTCCTCGACGAGGCGGGCGCTCGTGACGTCCCAGGCGTTCGGCAGGACGAGCGGGCGTCCGGGGACGTGGTGGGAGCGGAAGGCGAGGGCCTGGTCGCGGAGGAGGTGATTCGTCGTCATGGGGACGACTCAACCACCCGGCCCCGGGCTACGGCTGGCAGGAATCCGACATGGATGCGGAGCCCGCTGTCAGAGCCCACCGGTACCGTCGGATCATGGCTCAGCAGGCGGGGACCCCCACAGGCGAACGACGACTCGCCACCGTCGAAGGCGTGCTCGAACGCATCACGTACGCCAACGAGGAGAACGGGTACACGGTCGCCCGCGTCGACACCGGCAGAGGCGCCGGTGACCTGCTCACGGTCGTCGGGGCCCTGCTCGGCGCCCAGGTGGGGGAGTCGCTGCGGATGGAGGGGCGGTGGGGGTCGCATCCGCAGTACGGGAAGCAGTTCACCGTCGAGAACTACACGACCGTGCTGCCGGCCACCGTCCAGGGGATCCGGCGCTATCTGGGGTCCGGTCTTGTCAAGGGCATCGGGCCGGTGTTCGCCGACCGGATCACCCAGCACTTCGGGGTGGACACCCTCCGGATCATCGAGGAGGAGCCGAAACGGCTCGTCGAGGTGCCGGGGCTCGGGCCGAAGCGGACGAGGAAGATCGCCGACGCCTGGGAGGAGCAGAAGGCGATCAAGGAGGTCATGCTCTTCCTCCAGACCGTCGAGGTGTCGACGTCGATCGCCGTGCGGATCTACAAGAAGTACGGGGACGCGTCGATCTCCGTGGTGAAGAACCAGCCGTACCGGCTCGCCGCCGACGTGTGGGGCATCGGGTTCCTGACCGCCGACAAGATCGCCCAGTCGGTGGGGATTCCGCACGACAGCCCGGAGCGGGTGAAGGCGGGGCTGCAGTACGCGCTGTCCCAGTCCGCCGACCAGGGGCACTGCTACCTGCCCGAGGAGCGGCTCATCGCGGATGCCGTGAAACTCCTCCAGGTCGACACCGGCCTTGTCATCGACTGTCTCGGCGAGTTGGCCGCGCCGCCCGAGGACGGGGAGGATCCGGGCGTCGTACGGGAGAAGGTCCCCGGCCCGGACCCGGACGCCGAACCCGTCACCGCCGTCTACCTCGTCCCCTTCCACCGGGCCGAAGTCGCCCTCGCCTCCCAGCTGCTGCGCCTTCTCCGTACCGACGACGACCGGATGCCGTCGTTCCGGGACGTCGTCTGGGACAAGGCGCTCGGCTGGCTGAAGGACCGTACCGGCGTCGACCTCGCCCCCGAGCAGGAGGCCGCCGTCAGGCTGGCGCTGACCGAGAAGGTCGCGGTGCTGACCGGCGGGCCCGGCTGCGGCAAGTCGTTCACTGTCAGGTCGATCGTGGAGCTGGCGCGGGCGAAGAAGGCGAAGGTGGTGCTCGCCGCGCCGACCGGGCGGGCCGCCAAGCGGCTGGCCGAGCTGACCGGCGCCGAGGCGTCGACCGTGCACCGCCTCCTTGAGCTGAAGCCGGGCGGGGACGCGGCCTACGACCGGGACCGGCCGCTCGACGCCGACCTCGTGGTGGTGGACGAGGCGTCGATGCTCGATCTGCTCCTCGCCAACAAGCTGGTCAAGGCCGTACCGCCCGGCGCGCACCTGCTTTTCGTGGGGGACGTGGACCAACTGCCCAGCGTCGGGGCGGGGGAGGTGCTGCGGGACCTGCTCGCCGACGGCGGCCCGATCCCCGCCGTCCGGCTCACCCAGGTCTTCCGGCAGGCCCAGCAGTCGGGCGTGGTGACCAACGCGCACCGGATCAACGCGGGACAACACCCCGTCACCGACGGCATGAAGGACTTCTTCCTCTTCGTGGCGGACGAGACGGAGGAGGCGGGCAAGCTCGCCGTGGACGTCGCCGCCCGGCGCCTTCCGGCCAGGTTCGGGCTCGATCCGCGGCGGGACGTACAGGTGCTCGCCCCCATGCACCGCGGACCGGCCGGCGCCGGCGTGCTCAACGGCCTGCTCCAGCAGGTCATCACCCCGGCCCGGCCCGAGCTGCCCGAAAAGCGGTTCGGCGGGCGGGTGTTCCGGGTCGGCGACAAGGTCACCCAGATCCGCAACAACTACGAGAAGGGCGAGAACGGCGTCTTCAACGGCACCGTGGGCGTGGTCACCTCGCTCGACCCGGTCGACCAGCGCCTCACGGTGCTGACCGACGAGGACGAGGAGGTGCCGTACGAATTCGACGAACTGGACGAACTGGCGCACGCCTACGCGGTGACCATCCACCGTTCACAGGGGAGTGAATATCCCGCGGTGGTGATCCCGGTCACCACGGGAGCGTGGATGATGCTCCAGCGGAACCTGCTCTACACGGCGGTCACCCGGGCCAAGAAGCTCGTCGTCCTCGTCGGTTCGCGCAAGGCGATCGGCCAGGCGGTACGCACCGTGTCGGCAGGTCGGCGCTGTACGGCACTGGACTTCCGGCTCGGACGGAGCGATCTCCGGAAAAATGATCGATCAAATGAGTCGTGAAGGTCACAGAGCCCTTCCCGATGGGGGGACGAGGGGGCAGGATGAGTGGGTTGGCGGCACTGAGTGCCGCCGATGGGCCCAACGGTCGACCCCGAGTGCACTCTCCTGAGCCAAATGGGGGATGGTAGAGACAGTCAGGGCACCTCGAAGATGAGGCACTACGTCGGTGAGGGAAGACGTGAGCGACAACTCAGTAGTACTGCGGTACGGCGACGGCGAGTACACCTACCCGGTGGTCGACAGCACCGTCGGTGACAAGGGCTTCGACATCGGGAAGCTCCGGGCGCAGACCGGCCTTGTGACCCTGGACAGCGGCTACGGCAACACCGCTGCCTACAAATCCGCCGTCACCTACCTCGACGGCGAGGCGGGCATCCTCCGGTACCGCGGATACCCCATCGAGCAGCTGGCCGAGCGCTCCACCTTCCTGGAGGTGGCCTACCTGCTGATCAACGGTGAGCTGCCGACCGTGGACGAGCTCACCACGTTCAAGAACGAGATCACGCGGCACACGCTGCTGCACGAGGACGTCAAGAACTTCTACCGCGGCTTCCCGCGGGACGCGCACCCGATGGCCATGCTGTCGTCGGTGGTCTCCGCGCTGTCCACCTTCTACCAGGACAGCCACAACCCGTTCGACGCGAAGCAGCGCGACCTCTCCACCATCCGCCTGCTCGCCAAGCTTCCGACCATCGCCGCGTACGCGTACAAGAAGTCGGTCGGCCACCCGTTCGTCTACCCGCGCAACGACCTCTCCTACGTGGAGAACTTCCTGCGCATGACGTTCTCGGTGCCGGCGCAGGACTACGAGCTGGACCCGGTCGTCGTCTCGGCGCTGGACAAGCTGCTCATCCTGCACGCGGACCACGAGCAGAACTGTTCGACGTCGACGGTCCGCCTGGTCGGCTCGTCGCAGGCGAACATGTTCGCGTCGATCTCGGCCGGTATCTCGGCGCTCTGGGGCCCGCTGCACGGCGGCGCCAACCAGTCCGTCCTGGAGATGCTGGAGGGCATCCAGGCCAACGGCGGCGACGTCGACTCCTTCATCACCAAGGTGAAGAACAAGGAGGACGGCGTCCGCCTGATGGGCTTCGGCCACCGGGTCTACAAGTCCTTCGACCCGCGTGCCAAGATCATCAAGTCGGCCGCGCACGACGTCCTCTCCGCTCTCGGCAAGTCCGACGAGCTGCTGGACATCGCGCTGAAGCTGGAGGAGCACGCGCTCTCCGACGACTACTTCGTCTCGCGCAACCTCTACCCGAACGTGGACTTCTACACCGGCCTGATCTACCGCGCCATGGGCTTCCCGACCGAGATGTTCACGGTCCTGTTCGCCCTCGGCCGGCTGCCCGGCTGGATCGCCCAGTGGCAGGAAATGATCAAGGAGCCGGGCTCCCGCATCGGCCGCCCGCGCCAGATCTACACGGGCGTCGTCGAGCGCGACTTCGTGCCCGTCGAGGAGCGCTGAACGCGCTAGCGACCATACGGGCACAGCAGAAGGCGCCCTGGAGCGCCGGTCCCCCCACGGGCCGGCGACCAGGGCGCCTTCCCGTGTCCCGGTGCGGATTCCCCCCACGGGATCCGGCCGGGCGCTCGGTACGGCAGCGCCTGAATCGCTGCTGTGAGCACAACGAGCAGAACTCGCCGTACTTGATCCAGTGATGCGGTGCGATCTGCCGGGACCCGTACGGCACGGGAGGGCCGCTCAAAGCTTCCCGTCGTACGTGCCCCGGCAACGCATCTCTGAGGAAGTCCCCCAAGACATCCCCAGATGCCAGGTCAGCGCCCCCCAAGACGCATCTCTGACATCGCCAACTTAGACCTTCGAACCCCTTCGATGGTTACGTTCACATCACTGTGATCTGCGTCTCTTGCATCTGTCCGATAGATGCGCAAGAGCCCCGATATGGTGATCGGAGCTCAAGCGTAAGGATGATGCGCGAGCCTTGTGAAGAGCTTATGTGAGGTGCGCGTTGGACTCCAGGGGGACTCATACATCCACTGGGCCGAACCGCCGGTAACTTTCAGCGGAAGGTGCGCAGCCGCAGGCTGTTGGTCACCACGAAGACCGACGAGAAGGCCATCGCGGCCCCCGCGATCATGGGATTGAGGAGACCGGCGGCGGCCAGCGGGAGCGCGGCCACGTTGTAGCCGAAGGCCCACCCGAGGTTCCCCTTGATGGTGGCGAGGGTCCGCCGGGAGAGCCGGATCGCGTCCGCCGCCACCCGCAGGTCCCCGCGCACCAGGGTCAGGTCGCCGGCCTCGATCGCCGCGTCCGTCCCGGTGCCCATCGCCAGCCCCAGATCGGCGGTGGCCAGCGCCGCCGCGTCGTTGACGCCGTCGCCGACCATCGCGACCGTCCGCCCCTCGCGCTGCAGCCGTCGTACGACGTCCACCTTCTCCTCGGGCAGCACCTCGGCGACGACCTCGGTGATCCCGACCGCCCGTGCGACCGATTCGGCCACCGCCCGGTTGTCCCCGGTCAGCAGCACCGGCGTCAGCCCGAGCGCGCGCAGCTCCCGGACCGCCTCGGCGCTGGTCTCCTTGACCGTGTCGGCGACGGCGAGGACACCCCGGGCCTGCCCGTCCCAGCCGGCCAGGACGGCCGTACGGCCCTCCTGCTCGGCCCGGGAGCGGGCCAGGGTCAACTCCTCCGGCACCACGTCGAAGAGGCGCCCCACGGCCACCTCACGGCCCTCCACGCGCCCGCGTACGCCCCGCCCGGGGACGTTCTCGAAATCCTCGGCCGCGGGCAGCGTGCCGATCCTCTCCGCCGCCCCCGCGGCGATCGCCCGGGCGACCGGATGCTCGGAGGCGTGTTCGAGGGCGCCCGCGAGCCGCAGCACCTCGTCCGCGTCGGCGCCCTGGACGGCGTACACCTCCTGGAGGCTCATCCGCCCGGTGGTCACCGTCCCGGTCTTGTCGAGCACGACGGTGTCGACCCGGCGCGTGGACTCCAGGACCTCCGGGCCCTTGATGAGGATGCCCAGCTGGGCGCCCCGCCCGGTGCCGACCATCAGCGCGGTCGGCGTGGCCAGGCCCAGGGCGCAGGGGCAGGCGATGATCAGGACGGCGACGGCGGCCGTGAACGCGGCGGCCGTGTCCCCGGTGACGCCCAGCCAGACCCCGAAGGTGCCGAGCGCGATCACGATGACGGCCGGGACGAAGACCGCGGAGATCCGGTCGGCGAGCCGCTGCACCTCGGCCTTGCCGTTCTGCGCGTCCTCCACCAGCCGCGCCATCCGCGCGAGCTGCGTGTCGGCGCCGACCCGGGTCGCCGCGACGACCAGCCGCCCGCCGGCGTTCACGGTCGCGCCCGTGACGGCGTCCCCGACGGTCACGTCCACCGGCACGGACTCGCCGGTCAGCATCGACGCGTCCACCGCGGACGCCCCCTCGACCACGGTCCCGTCGGTGGCGACCTTCTCCCCGGGCCGTACGACGAACCGGTCGCCGACCTCGAGCGACGCCACCGGCACCCGCACCTCACGGCCGTCCCGCAGCACCGCCACGTCCCGGGCGCCCAGCTCCAGCAGCGCCCGCAGGGCCGCCCCCGCGCGCCGCTTGGAGCGCGCCTCCAGGTAGCGACCGAGCAGGATCAGCGCGACGACCCCGGAGGCCACCTCCAGGTAGATCGTGGACGCGCCGTCCATCCGGGAGACGGTGAACCGGAACGCGTCGTGCATGCCCGGCATGCCCGCGTCGCCGAAGAACAGCGCCCACAGCGACCAGCCGAACGCGGCCAGCGTGCCGACCGAGACCAGGGTGTCCATGGTGGCGGCGCCGTGCCGGGCGTTGGTCCAGGCGGCCCGGTGGAACTGCCAGCCGCCCCAGACGACCACCGGGGCGGCGAGCGTCAGCGACAGCCACTGCCAGTTGTCGAACTGGAGCGCCGGGACCATCGCGAGCAGCACCACCGGGGCGGCGAGCAGGACGGAGACCAGGAGGCGGTGGCGCAGGGCGGCGAGCTCGGGATCCCGCCCGGGCCCGGTCTCCTGTTCCGGCCGCTGTTCCGGCTCCGGGGGCGCGGGTTCCTCGGCGGTGTAGCCCGTCTTCACGACCGTGGCGATCAGGTCGGTGACCTGAACCCCCTGGGGGTATGTGACCTTCGCCTTCTCGGTCGCGTAGTTCACGGTGGCGGTGACGCCGTCCATGCGGTTGAGCTTCTTCTCGACCCGGGCGGCGCAGGAGGCGCAGGTCATCCCGCCGATGAGCAGCTCGACCTCGGACTCGCCGTCGGCCGGGCGCGGCAGGGCTATGGGTGTCGGTGCCTGCGTGGTGCTGGTGGTGGTGCTGGTCGTCATGTCCGGACTCCAGACAACGGACCGGACCGCACGGAGCCAGTATCAGCTGGTCGGCACGGCCCGGCGGAGAGATACGTTTCCGTCGTGCGTACTGCCTGCGGTGCTTGTGGTGCTCGGTGTTCGGGTGCTCAGACGCGGCCGGCGAGCTCGAAGCCCGCCTCGTCGACGGCGGCGCGGACCGCCTCCTCGTCGAGCGGGGCGGCGGAGACGACCGTGACCTCGCCGCTGGCCGCGACGGCCGTCACCGAGCTGACGCCGGGCAGCCCGGAGATCTCTGCGGAGACGGAACCCTCACAGTGTCCGCAGCTCATGCCGGTCACCTTGTAGACGGCGGTCACGGAGCCCGGGGTGTCGGTCTGGGCGGTCATGTCGTTCTCCTCGTCGAGGCGTGTGGGGCCGATGGGGCCCACGAGAGAACCCCACTGTGGTCACACTATACCCCTAGGGGGTATTTCTCCAAGAGGGGTCCCGGCGCGTCAGGGAGAGCACCCAGGCGACGCCGAGCAGCGAGACGAGTACCAGCAGGCCGACCGAGAACACCGTGAAAAGGTGCTCCTGTGCCGCGCTGGGGCGCGGGATGTACCCCTCGGCGAACAGCTGCCGGTCCAGCCCGGTGCCCGCCAGGTGCGCCACCAGCCAGATCGCGATGCCGTGCGTGGAGTCCCACAGCGCGTGCATCAGGGCGACCCCGAGGCCGGCGGCCACGACCGGGGCGGTGACGCGGAAGCGGCCGTTCGGGCGCCGGAAGGAGAGCAGGACACCGCCGGCGATCGCCGTCCACAGGCCGTGCCCGAAGGGGGCCGGCACCCCGCGCAGGATCTCCGTCTCGATCAGCGCGCGCAGGTCGACGCCCTCGGTGGAGACGGCCGCGTTGAACGCGTACCCGGTGCTCTCCAGGGCCGCGAAGCCGAAGCCGACGGCGGCGCCGAGCACCAGCCCGGCCCGCATGCCCCGGATCCCGGGCATCCGGCGCAGCACGAACACCAGCGCGCCGAGCTTCACCGCCTCCTCGATCAGGCCGACGCCGACGAACATCCCCCAGGACGGCCGGACGAGGTAGGACTCCATCACGGAGGCGCCCAGCACCCCGAGCGTGCCGCCGGTCAGGAAGCAGCCGAGGATCGCGCTGACCCCGAGGTCGCGGCCGTGCCGCTCGTACGCCCACAGCACGAAGGCGACCGGGACGAGAAAGCTGCCGAGCAGGATCAGCGTCGGCAGCAGGGTGGTGTTCTTCGTCGTGTACGTGACCACCGCGGTCAGCGCCCACAGGGCGAGCCCGCCGCCGAGGCAGCGCCGCCACAGGCCGGCGCGGATGCGGGGGTACGGCGGTGGCGGCTGCAGCGGACCGGGGATCCGGGCCTGCGGCCGGCCGGGCGGCGGAGAGTGGGTCACGGCGGTCCCCCTTGTGCTCCTGCGGGTGCGGGTGGCGCTCGTCGGCTCGGGATCTCCGAATCGGGATCGACGAATCGGATCGACGAATCGGGATTGGCGCGATTTACCCGCACTTTAGGCAGATGTGCCGTGTATTGCAGTCTGGGTGGTTCGAGGGGGTGGCCGGTCAGCGGGAGGGGCGGCCGAGCTCTTCGCCGACCAGGGGTTCCAGGTAGCGGGTGAGCACGTTCTTGATCTCCTGGATGTACGCCTGGCGCTCGGCGCCCTCGTGGCTGAGCACCAGCTCCAGCCCCGCCTTGTAGATGCCGAGGCTGACATGCGCCGTGCGCGTGATGTAGGCCTTGTCGGCGTCCGGCGGGAGGAGCGAGGCGAGCAGGCCCTCGATGCGGCCGAGCAGGTTGGTGTGCAGGGCGTCGTGGGCCTCGGCGATCCCGCCGGGCACGTCGGGGCCGTGCATCAGCGCGAAGAACACGGGGTGTTCGGTGTTGAAGGCGGTGAGGCGGTCCACGGTGGCGTCGACCGCGTCCGCCAGCGAGGTGCCGGGGTCGATCGGCGCGAGCGCCTCGCCGTAGGTGTCCCGCAGGACGTGCATGAGCCGGTCGCCCAGCTCGATCGCGATCGCTTCCTTGTTCGGGAAGAACTGGTAGAGCGTGCCGGGGGAGACGCCGGCCTCGCGGGCGATGGCGTTGGTGCTGGCGGCCGTGTAGCCCGAGGTGCAGAAGACCGACGCGGCGGCTTCGAGCAGCTGCTGGATGCGCCGCTCGCCGCGGGCCTGCCGCCGGCGCGGCTGCTCCTTGGCCGCGGCCGTGCCGGCGGGGTCGTCGGGGCCGGCGGTGGCGGGCCGCTCCGGCATGTCGGGCTTGTCGGGCACGCGTTATCCCCAGCTCTTCGAACGCGATTGACAAACGCGAGCGGTCGCTCGCATTCTGATGGAACGCGAGCGACGACTCGTGTTTGCCAGTCTAATTGGCAATGGCCGACCCATGCTGCCCTGCGCACGAAGCGGATGCGTACCGGCAGGCAGTGGTCAGGGTGAAGGGGACACCGCAGGATGACCGAAGTCAACAAGCCCTCGGAGGCCGGGAGCGGGGCCCGGCCAGGGGGCTGGACCCGGTTCGTGACCGCCCGCCCCCGGCTCTCGCTGCTGCTCGCCCTGGTGATCACCGCGCTCGCCGTGCTGGCGGGCAGCGGGGTCGCCGACCGGCTCGGCAGCGGCGGCTGGGAGGACCCGGCCGCCGAGTCGACGTACGCGACGAAGGCGCTGGAGCGCGAGTTCCCGGACTCCCAGCCCAACCTGCTCCTGCTGGTGGACGCGCGGGGCGGCTCGGTGGACGCCCCGGCGGTGGCGGCGGAGGCGAAGGCCCTGGTCACCCGCCTCTCCGGCGAGAAGGGCGTCATAGGCGTCGGCTCGTACTGGCAGACCAAGTCGCCGTCCCTGCGCGCCGAGGACGGCCACGAGGCGCTGATCGCGGCCCGCATCACCGGTGACGAGAAGGCGGCGGCCGACACCCTGAACCGCATCGCCCCGCACTACCGGGGCACGCACGGACCGGTGGCGGTCAAGGTCGGCGGCATGGTGGCGGTCCGCAGCGACATGCAGACGATCATCAAGGAGGACCTGGCCCGCGCCGAGCTGATCGCCCTGCCCGTCACCCTGGTCCTGCTGGTGATGGTCTTCGGCAGCGCGATCGCGGCCCTGCTCCCGCTCGGCATCGGCATCGTCGCCATCCTCGGCACCAACGCGGTCCTGCGCGGCATCACGTCCTTCACGGACGTCTCCGTCTTCGCGATGAACCTGACCACGGCCCTCGGCCTCGGCCTCGCCATCGACTACGCCCTCTTCATCGTCCGCCGCTTCCGCGAGGAACTCGCCACGGGCGCCGACCCGTTGACGGCCGTCGGCACCACCCTGCGCACCGCGGGCCGCACCGTGCTCTTCTCGGCCCTGACGGTGGCCGTCTCCCTCGCGGCGATGCTCGTCTTCCCCCAGTACTTCCTGCGCTCCTTCGCCTACGCCGGCATAGCGGTGGTCCTGCTGGCCGCGGGGGCCGCCCTGATCCTGCTCCCGGCGGCGCTGATCCTGCTGGGCGACCGGGTCAACGCACTGGACCTGCGCAGAGTGTTCCGCAGGGGCCGGGAAGCACGCCCCTCCGGCACCGAGGGCACGGCCTGGGCCCGCGCCGCGACCCTGGTGATGCGCAGGGCCCCGCTCTTCGCCGTCGCCACCACGGCCTTCCTGATCGTCCTCGGACTGCCGTTCCTGGGCGTCAGGTTCGGCACCGCGGACGACCGCCAGCTCCCGGCCGGCGCCGAGTCCCACGTCGTCCAGCAGCACATCCGGGACGGCTTCCCCGGCAACCCCGGCGGTGACCTCGAAGTCCTGGCCGCGGGCGGGGCGACCCAGGCGCAGTACACGGCCTACAAGGAGCGGGTGGCGGCCCTGCCGGAGGTGGCCGGAGTGGCCGGACCGCTGGTCAAGGGCGACGCGGCGTACTTCACGGTGCAGCCGAGGGGCGAGTCGGTGGACGCCGGCGCCCAGCGCCTGGTGGGCGAACTGCGCGCGCTGAACACCCCCTTCGACACGAAGGTGACGGGCACGGCCGCGGTCCTGGTCGACTCCAAGCACGCCATCGGGGAGAGCCTGCCCTGGGCGGCGGCGATCATAGCGATCGTCACCCTGCTGCTGGTCTTCCTCCTCACCGGCAGCGTCCTCATCCCCATACAGGCGGTCGTGCTCAACGCGCTCAGCCTGACGGCGATGTTCGGTGCGGTGGTCTGGGTCTTCCAGGACGGCCACCTCTCGAACCTGCTGGGCTTCACCAGCCCCGGCTCGATCGAGACCACGCTCCCCGTCCTCATGTTCTGCGTGGCCTTCGGCCTCTCGATGGACTACGGGGTGTTCCTGCTCTCCCGCATCAAGGAGGAGTACGACAGGACAGGCGACCACGAACGGGCGGTCCGGCTCGGCCTCCAGCGCACCGGAGGCCTGATCACCGCGGCGGCGATCATCCTGGCGGTGGTGATGGTGGCGATCGGCACCTCCCGGGTCACCAACACCAAGATGCTCGGCCTCGGCATCGCCCTGGCGGTCCTGATGGACGCGATGGTCGTCCGCAGCCTCCTGGTCCCGGCCATCATGCGCCTCACGGGCAAGGCCACCTGGTGGGCCCCGGCCCCCCTGCGCCGCTTCCACGACCGGTTCGGCCTGAGCGAGGGCGAACGGCAGGCGCTTGAGGCGCCCCAAAGGGGCGCGGGGCTGCATTCGACATGCGGCTGCCGCCGCGTGGGCGCGACCGGCCACGACGAGCCGGAACTGGCGCTGCAACAGGAGCCCCGCGGCGCTTAGCCTTCGCGCAGCCCCCGAAAGGAGCCCGCGCGATGCGAGCAGTCGTCTTCGACCACTACGCCACCCCTGCCGAGGTACGGGACGTCCCCGACCCCCGCCCGGCCCCCCACGGAGTGGTCGTCCGCGTGGAGGCCACCGGCCTCTGCCGCAGCGACTGGCACGGCTGGCAGGGCCACGACCCGGACATCACCCTCCCGCACGTCCCCGGCCACGAACTGGCCGGGGTCGT
Organism: Streptomyces sp. NPDC048291; assembly: GCF_043201715.1. Taxonomy (NCBI): domain Bacteria; kingdom Bacillati; phylum Actinomycetota; class Actinomycetes; order Kitasatosporales; family Streptomycetaceae; genus Streptomyces; species Streptomyces sp. NPDC048291. The sequence goes on along the minus strand of NZ_JBICZC010000002.1, from coordinate 395,581 downwards.
CGAGGAGGTCGGCCCCGGAGTGACCGCCTGGCACCCCGGCGACCGGGTCACCGTCCCCTTCGTCTGCGCCTGCGGCAGCTGCCCGTCCTGCGCGGCCGGCGACCAGCAGGTCTGCGAACGCCAGACCCAGCCCGGCTTCACCCACTGGGGTTCCTTCGCCCAGTACGTGGCGCTGGACCACGCCGACGTGAACCTGGTGGCGATCCCGGACGACATGTCGTATGCCACCGCCGCCTCCCTGGGCTGCCGCTTCGCCACCGCCTTCCGCGCGGTGGTGCAGCAGGGCAGGGTCGCGGCGGGGGAGTGGGTGGCGGTGTACGGCTGCGGGGGCGTGGGCCTGTCCGCGGTGATGATCGCGGCGGCGTCGGGGGCGCGGGTGGCGGCGGTCGACGTGTCGCCCCAAGCCCTGGACCTGGCAAGGAAGTTCGGCGCGGCCCATGCCGTCGACGCGTCGGACGTCGCGGACCCCGCGGCGGCGGTCCGCGACCTGACCTCCGGCGGCGCCCACCTCTCCCTGGACGCCCTCGGCTCACCCGCTACCTCGGCCGCCTCGGTCAACTCCCTGCGCCGCCGCGGCCGCCACGTCCAGGTGGGCCTGCTGCCGTCCCCGGACGGCAACACCCCGGTGCCGCTGGCCCGCGCGATCGGCCTGGAGCTCGAGCTCCTCGGCAGCCACGGCATGGCGGCCCACACCTACCCCGCCATGCTGGAACCGGTCCGCGCCGGCACCCTCCGCCCCGACCTCCTGGTCACCTCGACGATCACCCTGGACGCGGCCCCGGCGGCCCTCGCGGCGATGGGCGCGGCGCCGGCGGCAGGGGTGACGGTCATCGAGCCCTGGGCCTGACGGGCCCCCGCGACCGGGCTCAGAAGTCTCTGCGCCCCCGGTTGCCCGGCCGGGAGGCGACCCAGGCCCGGACCGTGTCGGCGTACCAGTAGGGCTTGCCGCCCTCGACATGGTCCGGCGGCGGGAGCAGCCCGTGCTTGCGGTAGGACCGGACGGTGTCCGGCTGCACCCGGATGTGCGCCGCGATCTCCTTGTAGGACCAGAGCCGTCGGTCGGTCATGAGGTGCACCTCCCTGCGCGCACCGCGGGGGCGACCTGAGGCGGTCGTCGGGGGAGCCGGGCGCTGCGCTGGCGATCACAAAGCCTGTGCCCGGTGAACGACGGAGAGTGACTGTGCGCAAGCAGCTGTGGACCGGGTGTGACCGAGAGCCCGCGTACACGCGACATGTGTGACACAGGGGACGACTTTGTGACACAGCCGGGCCACAGGAATGCGCCGGCTCATCGGCGAGGCGCGTTGACATCTGCGTGAACAATAGCGGGCCCTTCAGGGGCGCGGGGAACTGCGCGACCAACCACCCCCCCCGGCCTGCACCCGCGCACCCACCGCTGTACCCACCCCCGTAGGTGCTGTCGGCCCCCAGCCACCGCTTCTCGTCAGAATGTCCGGACAAACCATTGACACGACGTCCCCTCCCGGACTACAAACCACGGGAGAGCCATGACGAAGGGAAGCCGATGGCGTACGACCTGATCACCATGGGGCGGATCGGGGTGGATCTCTATCCGCTCCAGACCGGAGTCCCGCTCGCCCAGGTGTCGTCCTTCGGCAAGTTCCTCGGCGGGTCGGCGACGAACGTGGCCGTGGCCGCGGCCCGCCTCGGCCGCAGCACCGCCGTCATCACCCGCACCGGTGACGACGCCTTCGGCGCCTACCTGCACGAGGCCCTCCAGGGCTTCGGCGTGGACGACCGCTGGGTCACCCCGGTCCCCGGCCTGAACACCCCGGTCACGTTCTGCGAGATCTTCCCGCCGGACGACTTCCCGCTGTACTTCTACCGGCAGCCCAAGGCCCCGGACCTGGAGATCGACGCCCACGAGCTGGACCTCGACGCCGTCCGGTCCGCCCGCATCTTCTGGATCACCGGCACCGGCCTGAGCGAGGAGCCCAGCCGTACGGCGACCCTCGCGGCCCTCGCCCACCGCGCCAAGGCCGGGACCACCGTCTTCGACCTCGACTGGCGGCCGATGTTCTGGAAGGACCCGGAGTCGGCCCGGCCGTTCTACGCCGAGGCGCTCAAGCACGCCACCGTCGCCGTCGGCAATCTCGACGAGGTGGAGGTCGCGACCGGCGTGCGCGAGCCGCGGGCCGCCGCCCAGGCCCTCCTCGACGCCGGTGTCGAGATCGCCGTCGTCAAGCAGGGCCCCAAGGGCGTCCTCGCGGTCGGCCGCGACGGCGACTCCGCCGAGGTCCCGCCGCTGCCCGTCGACGTGCTGAACGGCCTCGGCGCCGGAGACGCCTTCGGCGGCTCCCTCTGCCACGGCCTCCTCGAAGGCTGGGACCTGGAGAAGATCATGCGGCACGCCAACGCGGCCGGTGCGATCGTCGCCTCCCGCCTGGAGTGCTCCTCCGCCATGCCGACCGGCGACGAGATCGACGCCGCGCTCGCCGCCGGAGCGGTGCTGTGAGGGCCGGCCGCGTCGCGGGCGCGCACCCCGTCGACGGCGCCGGCGCCGGCGTCCCCGCCCCGCAGGTGAAGGTCGACGTCTCCGCCCTCGTCCACACCCGCACCCACCACCCCGAGGCCATCGCCGAGGCGGCCACCCGCCGCGTCCGCCGTCCGCTCCTCAACGAGGACGGCAAGCTGATGATCGTCGCCGCCGACCACCCGGCCCGCGGCGCCCTCGGCGTGGGCGGCGACAAGCTCGCCATGGCCAACCGGGCCGAGCTGCTCGAACGGCTCTGCCTGGCGCTGTCCCGGCCCGGCGTCGACGGCGTCCTCGCCACCGCCGACATCCTGGACGACCTGCTCCTGCTCGGCGCCCTCGACGGCAAGGTCGTCATGGGCTCGATGAACCGCGGCGGACTGCAGGGCGCCTCCTTCGAGCTCGACGACCGCTTCACCGGGCACCGCGGCGAGGACATACAGCGCCTCGGGTTCGACGCCGGCAAGCTGCTGCTGCGCATCGACTACGACGACCCGGGCTCCCTCACCACCCTGGAGTCCACGGCCCGCGCCATCGACGACATGGCCGCGCGCCGGCTGCCGGTCTTCGTCGAGCCGTTCATCAGCCGTCGCACCCCCGAGGGCAAGGTCAAGAACGACCTGTCCCCCGAGGCGGTCACCAAGTCCATCGCCATCGCCTCCGGCCTCGGCGGGAGTTCGGCCTACACCTGGCTGAAGGTGCCGGTCACCGACAACCCCGACGACATGGCCCAGGTCATGGAGACGTCCACGCTGCCCGCCGTGCTGCTGGGCGGCGAGGTGGGCGACGATCAGGACGGCGCCTACGAGAAGTGGCGCAGCGCCCTGCAACTCCCCACCGTGCGCGGCCTGGTGGTCGGCCGCTCGCTGCTGTACCCGGCGGACGGCGACGTGGCCGCCGCCGTGGACACCGCTGTCGGACTCCTGTGAGGGCGAGAAGATGACGACCAACGAGCTGCACCTCACCAAGGGTTCGACCACGAACGCCCAGTACGCGCTCGACATCGACCCCAAGCGGGCCGGTTGGGCGCACAGCAGCCTGAGGATCGTCGAACTGCCCCCGGGCGGAACGCATTTGTTCACCACCGGGGACAGCGAATGGATCGTGCTTCCGCTACAGGGCGGTTGTACGGTGCAAACAGAGGGAAACGAGTTCCAGATCCTGGGCCGGGAAAGCGTGTTCAGCGGAGTCTCCGACTTCGCGTACGTGCCCCGGGACGCCCAGGTCCAGATCGCCTCCGGCGCGGGAGGCCGCTTCGCCCTGGCAGGAGCGAAGTGCGAGCGACAACTCCCCGCCCGCTACGGCCCCGCGCCGGAGGTCCCCGTCGAAGACCGCGGCAGCGGCACCAGCGCCCGCCGGGTGCGCAACTTCGCCTCCGCGTCCGCCTTCGACTGCGACAAGCTCATCGCCGTCGAGGTGATCACGCCCGGCGGCAACTGGTCCTCGTACCCGCCGCACAAGCACGACGAGCATCGGCCCGGCGAGGAGTCGGAGCTGGAGGAGATCTACTACTTCGAGATCGACGGACCGAACGGTATCGGGTATCAGCGCGTATTCCCCTCCCGTGAGGGCGGTACGGACGTCCTCGCCGAGGTCCGCTCCGGCGACGCCGTGCTCGTTCCCGACGGATGGCACGGCCCGTCGATCGCGCAGCCCGGGCACGACATGTACTACCTGAACGTCATGGCGGGGCCCGGTGCGACGCGGGAGTGGCGGATCTGCTTCCACCCGGACCATACGGAGGGTTACCGATGACGATTCGGTTGACCGTCGCGCAAGCGCTTGTCCGCTTCCTCGCCGTCCAGTTCACCGAGCGGGACGGCGAGCGCCGCCGCCTGATCGGCGCCACCTGGGGCATCTTCGGCCACGGCAACGTGGCCGGCCTCGGCCAGGCGCTCCTGGAGCACGGCGACGAGATGCCGTACCACCAGGGCCGCAACGAGCAGGCCATGGTGCACGCGGCGGTCGGCTACGCGCGTCAGTCGAACCGGCTCGCCACGCACGCCGTGACGACGTCCATCGGTCCGGGCGCCACCAACCTGGTCACCGGCGCCGCCCTCGCCACCGTCAACCACCTCCCGGTCCTGCTCCTGCCCGGCGACGTCTTCGCCACCCGCCCCGCCGACCCGGTCCTCCAGCAGCTCGAAGTCCCGCACGCGGCCGACGTGTCCGTCAACGACACCCTCCGCCCCGTCTCGAAGTTCTTCGACCGGATCAACCGCCCCGAACAGCTGATCCCCTCCGCCCTCGCCGCCATGCGGGTCCTCACCGACCCGGTCGAGACCGGCGCCGTCACCCTCGCCCTCCCGCAGGACGTGCAGGCCGAGGCGTACGACTGGCCGGAGGAGTTCTTCGCCGAGCGGGTGTGGACCGTACGGCGACCGGGCGCCGACCCCGCCGAACTCGCGGCGGCCGTGACGGCGGTCAGGACCGCGCGCCGGCCCCTGGTCGTCGCGGGCGGCGGCGTCCACCACAGCCGTGCCGAGGCCGTACTGGCCGAGTTCGCCGCGGCCACCCGCATCCCGGTCGCCTCGACGCAGGCCGGCAAGGGCTCGCTCCGCTGGGACCACCCGCAGGACGTCGGCGGCGTCGGCCACACCGGCACCGCCACCGCCGACGAACTCGCCCGCACCGCCGACCTGGTGATCGGGATCGGCACCCGCTACACCGACTTCACCACGGCCTCCGGCACCCTCTTCGAGAACCCGGACGTCCGCTTCCTCAACCTCAACATCGCCCCGTACGACGGCCACAAGCTGGCCGGCCTGCCCCTGGTCGCCGACGCCCGCAGCGCTCTCACCGAGCTGCGGCAGGCCCTCGACGGCCACCGCACCGCCGACTCGTACGTCACCGAGTACACCGAGGACAAGGAGCGCTGGGAGCAGCGCGTCGACGCCTGCTACGAGGCCGACGAGCCGGACATCCGGCCGACCCAGCCGCAGGTCCTCGGCGCCCTGGACGCGCTCGTCGACGACACCGACGTCCTGGTCAACGCGGCCGGCTCGCTCCCCGGCGACCTGCACCGGATGTGGCGGGCCCGGTCCCGGGACCAGTACCACCTGGAGTACGGCTACTCCTGCATGGGCTACGAGATACCGGCCGCCATCGGGGTGAAACTCGCGGCGCCCGAGCGGAACGTGTGGGCGCTGGTCGGCGACGGCACGTATCTGATGATGCCGACCGAGATCGTCACCGCCGTGCAGGAGGGGATAGCCATCAAGGTGCTGCTGGTGCAGAACCACGGCTACGCCTCCATCGGCGGGCTCTCCGAGTCGGTGGGCGGCGAGCGGTTCGGCACCGCGTACCGCTTCCCCTCCGACGACGGCACCCTCACGGGTGCCCCGCTCCCCGTCGACCTGGCCGCCAACGCGGCCAGCCTCGGCATGCGCGTCCTGCGCGCGAAGACCGTCCGGGACCTGCGCACGGCGCTCGCCGAGGCGCGGGCCGCCGACACTCCCACATGTGTCTACGTGGAGACCGAAACGGCCGACACTGTGTCGGGCCCGCCTCCCGCGCAGGCCTGGTGGGATGTACCTGTGGCCGAGACCGCGACCCGATCCGCCGCGGTCAAGGCACGTGAGCTCTACGAACGGCACGTCTCCACCCGACGCCGCCATCTGTGAAGGAGTAACCGGTCATGACGAAGATCGTCAACCACTGGATCGGCGGCAAGTCCGTCGACGGCACGTCGGGCAACTACGGGCCGGTCACCGACCCGGCCACCGGCGCGGTCACCACGAAGGTCGCGTTCGCGTCCGTCGACGAGGTCGACGCCGCGGTCGCCGCCGCCAAGGACGCCTTCGTGACCTGGGGCCAGTCCTCGCTGGCCAAGCGCACGGAGATCCTGTTCCGCTTCCGCGCCCTGCTGGACGCCAACCGGGACGCGATCGCCGAGCTGATCACCGCCGAGCACGGCAAGGTGCACAGCGACGCCCTCGGCGAGGTCGCCCGCGGTCTGGAGATCGTGGACCTGGCGTGCGGCATCAACGTGCAGCTGAAGGGTGAGCTGTCCACGCAGGTCGCGTCCCGCGTCGACGTCTCCTCGATCCGCCAGCCGCTCGGCGTGGTCGCGGGCATCACGCCGTTCAACTTCCCGGCGATGGTCCCGATGTGGATGTTCCCGATGGCCATCGCGACCGGCAACACCTTCGTCCTCAAGCCGTCCGAGAAGGACCCCTCGGCCGCGGTCAAGCTCGCCGAGCTGCTGGCCGAGGCCGGCCTGCCCGACGGCGTCTTCAACGTCGTGCACGGTGACAAGGTGGCCGTCGACCGGCTCCTGGAGCACCCGGACGTCAAGGCGGTCTCCTTCGTCGGCTCGACGCCGATCGCCCGCTACATCCACACCACCGCCTCCGCCAACCACAAGCGGGTCCAGGCCCTCGGCGGCGCCAAGAACCACATGCTGGTCCTCCCGGACGCCGACCTGGACGCGGCGGCGGACGCGGCCGTCTCCGCCGCCTACGGCTCGGCCGGCGAGCGCTGCATGGCCATCTCCGCGGTGGTCGCGGTGGGCGCGATCGGCGACGAGCTGGTGGAGAAGATCCGCGAGCGCGCCGAGAAGATCAAGATCGGCCCCGGCAACGACCCCACCTCCGAGATGGGCCCGCTGATCACGGCCGTCCACCGCGACAAGGTGGCCTCCTACGTCTCCGGCGCCGCCGCCGAGGGTGCCGAGGTCGTCCTGGACGGCACCGGCTACACGGTCGAGGGCTTCGAGGACGGCCACTGGATCGGCATCTCGCTGCTCGACAAGGTGCCCACCACCGCCAAGGCCTACCAGGACGAGATCTTCGGCCCGGTCCTGTGCGTCCTGCGCGTGGAGACGTACGAGGAGGGCGTGGCGCTGATCAACTCCTCCCCGTTCGGCAACGGCACCGCGATCTTCACCCGGGACGGCGGCGCTGCCCGCCGCTTCCAGCTGGAGATCGAGGCCGGCATGGTCGGCGTGAACGTCCCGATCCCGGTCCCCGTCGGCTACCACTCCTTCGGTGGCTGGAAGGACTCGCTCTTCGGCGACCACCACATCTACGGCAACGACGGCACGCACTTCTACACCCGCGGCAAGGTCGTCACCACCCGCTGGCCGGACCCCTCCGAGGCCCCGTCCGGCGTCGACCTGGGCTTCCCGCGCAACCACTGAGCATGACCGCCTGACCCCGTCGGGGCCGTCCGGATACCGGACGGCCCCGACTTTTTTTGTCGGCGATGCTGCGGTTCTCGTTTCCATGGGATGAAACGGGTGACTTAAGTTCTTTGCGTTCATGACCTTCAAAACCAAGGTCATGCGAATCGAAAGCTTGGTGATTGCCTCATTCGGTCGCTTGCTCCTGCGAAAGCGATGTGACGGGCGTCGCTTTACGAGTGCGGAATCCGAAGGTAAACAGCCATTGACGCAATGGTTTTCGTCGGGGTTCCATGCAGCACAGTCCAACGCCGGAGGCATCCGCCAGAGTCGATCGGAACCGCCGCATGACCGACACGCTCCGCCCTGTCGATACCGCCCTCCCCGAGGCGTCCGACAGCCCCAAGACGCTCAGGCGCTCCATCGGAGTGGTCGGCGGCACCCTTCTCACCCTCTCCTGTGTCACCCCGGCCTCCACGCTCTTCGTGGTCGTCCCCGACCTGTTCGGCTCCCTCGGGACCGCCACCGCCCTCACGATCGCCATCGGCTCCCTCCTCTGTATCGCCGTGGCCTTCTGCTACTCGGAGCTGGGCACCCTCATCCCCAGCGCGGGCGGCGAGTACGCGATGGTCTCGACGATGGCGGGCCGCCTCGCCGGCTGGCTGGTCTTCGTCCTCTCCCTCCTCGTCGTGATGATCGTGCCGCCGGTGATCGCGATGGGCACGGCCGACTACCTCGCCCCGATCGTCCACCTCGACCCGGCCATGACCGGCGCCGGCGTGATGCTCCTCGCGACCCTCGCCGGCCTCCTGGACCTGCGCGCCAACGCCTGGATCACCGGCATCTTCCTGGTCCTGGAGGTCATCGCGGCAGGCGTGGTGGCGGTCCTCGGCTTCTCCCACAGCCACCGCGGCATCGGCAGCCTCACCTCGATGCAGGTCGCGGACACGGGCGGCCACACCACCACGGTCACCGCCATGCTGGTCGTCTCCGGCCTCGCCATCGCCCTCTTCGTCACCCAGGGCTTCTCGACGGCCGTCTACCTCTCCGAGGAACTGGAGGACCCGCGCCGCAACGTCGCCCGCACGGTCCTCGCCACCCTCGCGATCTCCACGGTGATCATCCTCGTCCCGGTCGCCGCGATCACCATGGGCGCGACCGACCTCAAGGCCCTCACCGGCGGCGACATCAGCTCCATGGTCACCGCCTGGTCCAACTCCGCGGTCGGCACCTTCGTCAGCCTCTGCGTGGCCCTCGCGATCATCAACGCGGGCATCGTCATGGTCATCCAGAACTCCCGCGTCCTGTTCGCCTCGGCCCGCGACAAGGCCTGGCCGGCGCCGGTCAACAGCGCCCTCTCCCGCCTCGGCCGCTTCGGCTCCCCCTGGGTCGCGACCCTCGCCGTCGGCGTCCCCGGCGCCGTGCTCTGCTTCGTCAACCTGGACACCCTCTACGGCGTCACGGGCGTCTCGGTGACCGGCATGTACCTCCTCGTCGCCGTCGCGGCCCTCCTCTCCCGCCGCGGCCACCACAAGCACACCCAGGCCTGGCGCATGCCGCTCTGGCCCGCGATGCCGATCCTCCTCATCGCCGTCCTCGGCTACATCCTCACCCAGCAGGAAACGACCTACCTCCTCTGGACCGGCGGCATCACCGCCGCCGCCACCCTCTACTGGGCCTTCTACCTCCGCCCCCGCAAGGAAACCCACTGGGTCGTCTCCATCCCGGACGACACCCAGCCCTGAGCGCCGGCAAGTCCACCTACGCGACCGTCCCGCGGTGGATGACCGACCGGTCCGGTGCAGCAGCGGTGGGTTCTGAGCGCCGGGGCGGACGCCCGACCCAGGGGCGCGGGGAACTGCGCGACCGACCCCCACCGGGCCCGCGGGGGACCACCGGCCGGTTCGGCGCCGCCGGACTCGGCCGTTGCGGGGGGATCGGGCGAGGCGCCGGGATTGGGCGGCGCGGTGGTGTTCGGTGGAGCGGCGGTGTGTTGCGAGCGTCGGGGCGGACGCCCACCTCAGGGGCGCGGGGAACTGCGCGACCGGCCCCCACCGGGCCCGCGGGGGACCACCGGCCGGTTCGGCGCCGCCGGATTCCGTCGTTGCGGCGGGATCGGGTGGGGCGGTAGCCCCGTGTACCGCGGTCGAAGTAGGCGGGAACAGGGTCGTACTCCTCGGGGATGGCCCGCTGTTCAGCCCACCGTCGGCATCGGATGTCCGTGCGGGCCCGTACCGTTGAAGCATGGATCTTCGACCCCCCGGCCTACGAGCGCTGCTCGGGCGGCCGCGACGGCTGCTGGCCGCCGCGGCCGTCGTCGTCGTGCTGGCCGGCGCCGGTACGTGGACGGCCGTCGCCTCCGACGACCCGGCCCCGGTGCACCGCTCCGACAAGGTGATGGCCGTGGACGGGGTGCGTCTCGACACCTCGTACTTCACCGCCGCCGGCACCGGCCGCCGCCCCGCCGTCCTCCTCGCCCACGGCTTCGGCGGCAGCAAGGACGACATGCGCACCGAGGCCGAGGACCTGGCCCGCGACGGCTACGCGGTCCTCACCTGGTCGGCCCGCGGCTTCGGCAGGTCCACCGGGAAGATCGGCCTCAACGACCCGAAGGGCGAGGTCGCCGACGTCTCCAAGCTCATCGACTGGCTGGCGAAGCAGCCCCAGGTCCAGCTCGACAAGCCCGGCGACCCGCGCGTCGGCATGGCGGGCGGCTCGTACGGCGGCGCGATCTCCCTCCTCACCGCCGGTTACGACGACCGGGTCGACGCCATCGCCCCGTCCATCACGTACTGGAACCTCTCGGACGCCCTGTTCCCGAACGGCGTCTTCAAGAAGCTCTGGGCCGGGATCTTCTTCAACACCGGCGGCGGCTGCGCCGAGTTCCAGCCCGAGCTGTGCGCGATGTACAACCGGGTCGCCGAGTCGGGCAGGCCGGACGCCGCCGCCGTCAAGCTCCTCGAAGAGCGGTCGCCTTCCGCCGTCGGCAGCCGCATCAAGGTGCCGACGCTGCTCTTCCAGGGCCAGACCGACTCCCTCTTCACGCTCGACCAGTCCGACGCCGCCGCGAAGGCCATCAAGGCCAACGGCGCCCCCGTCGACGTCGACTGGATCGCCGGCGGCCACGACGGCGGAAACCTGGAGACCAGCCGCGTCGAGAGCCGGGTGACCTCCTGGTTCGACCGGTATCTCAAGGGCGACAAGGCCACCGACACCGGCCCGGCCTTCCGCGTCACCCGCACCGGCGGCGTCGACTCCACCGACGGCGCCGCCCAGCTGCGCGGCGCGACCGCCGACAGCTACCCCGGCCTGGAGAGCGACCGCAAGGACATCGCCCTGAAGGGCGGCACCCAGCGCGTCGCCAACCCGGCCGGCGCCAGCCCGCCCGCGGTCTCCGCGCTGCCCGGCCTCGGTGGCGGCGGCCTCTCCCAGCTCTCCTCCCTCGGCGTCGGCGTCTCCCTCGACTTCCCGGGCCAGTACGCCCGCTTCGACTCGGCACCGATGACCGACAACGTGCAGATCACCGGCGCCCCCACGGCCACCGTCCACCTCACCTCCACCACCGACGACGCCGTGCTCTTCGGCAAGGTGTACGACGTCGGCCCCGACGGCACCCAGCAGGTGCTGCCCTCCCAGCTGGTCGCCCCGATCCGCGTCGAGGGCGCCAAGGCCGGCCGGGACGTCACGATCACCCTCCCGGCCATCGACCACGAGGTGCAGAAGGGCCACCGGCTCCGCCTGGTCCTCGCCTCCACCGACCTCGGCTACGCCTCCCCGACCGCCCCGGCCACCTACACCGTCACCCTCAGGAGCCCGCTGAGCGTGCCGACGGCACCCCAGGTGGACACGGCCGCCGCACCGCTGCCCGCCTGGGTGTGGTGGCTGCCGGCGGCCGGCGCGCTGGCCGCCCTCGCCCTGCTGCTCACCGGCCGCCGCCGCACCGCGGGCCCTGCCCCCGACCCGGCGCTCGCCGAAGTCCCGCTCCAGATAACGGACCTGAGCAAGCGCTACAAGGGCTCGACCGACCGGTACGCGGTCCGGGAGCTGTCCTTCCGCGTCGAGAAGGGCCAGGTGCTGGGTCTCCTCGGCCCGAACGGCGCGGGCAAGACGACCACGCTGCGCATGCTGATGGGCCTGATCAGGCCGGACGGCGGCGAGGTCCGGGTCTTCGGCCACGCCATCCGCCCCGGCACCCCCGTCCTCTCCCGGGTCGGCGCCTTCGTGGAGGGCGCCGGCTTCCTGCCGCACCTGTCCGGCCGGGAGAACCTGGAGCTGTACTGGCAGGCCACCGGGCGCCCCGCGGAGGACGCCCACCTCGAAGAGGCCCTGCAGATCGCCGGCCTCGGCGACGCGCTGGCCCGCGCGGTCCGCACCTACTCGCAGGGCATGCGGCAGCGCCTCGCCATCGCCCAGGCCATGCTCGGCCTGCCGGACCTGCTCATCCTCGACGAACCCACCAACGGCCTCGACCCGCCGCAGATCCGCGAGATGCGCGAGGTGATGATCCGCTACGCGGCCGCCGGCCGCACCGTGATCGTCTCCAGCCATCTCCTCGCCGAGGTCGAGCAGTCCTGCACCCACCTCGTGGTGATGGACCGCGGCCGGCTCGTCCAGGCCGGACCGGTCGCCGAGATCATCGGCTCCGGCGACACCCTCCTCGTCGGCACCGGCACCCCCGTGGAGGAGCCGGTCGTGGAGAAGGTGGCCGCGCTGCCCGGCGTGGCCTCCGTGACCAGCACGGACGACGGCCTGCTCGTCCGCATGGAGCCCGGCGGCAGCGCACCGCGCCTGGTCGCCGAACTCGTCCGCCTCGACGTGCCGGTCGCGTCGGTCGGCCCGCACCGCCGTCTGGAAGACGCCTTCCTGACCCTGATCGGAGGTTCCGCATGAGCAGCAGCACGAGCACTCTCACCGAGAAGGCCGCGGTCGCCTCCGGCTACCGGGCCGGCCGCACCCTGCCGCTCCGCGTCGAACTGGTCCGCCAGCTCAAGCGCCGCCGCACCCTGGTGATGGGCGGGATCCTCGCCGTACTGCCGTTCGTGCTGCTGATCGCGTTCGCCATCGGCGGCCAGCCGGGCGAGCAGAACGGCCAGGTCACCCTCCTGGACACGGCCACCGCGTCCGGCGCCAACTTCGCCGCGGTCAACCTGTTCGTGTCGGCGGGCTTCCTGCTGGTCATCCCGGTCGCCCTGTTCTGCGGGGACACGGTCGCCTCCGAGGCGAGCTGGTCCTCCCTGCGCTACCTGCTCGCGGCACCCGTGCCGAGGGCCCGGCTGCTCTGGTCCAAACTGGTCGTCGCGCTCGGCCTCAGCCTGGCCGCGATGATCCTGCTGCCGCTGGTCGCCCTGGCCGTCGGCACGGCCGCCTACGGCTGGGGGCCGCTCCAGATCCCCACCGGCGGCTCACTCGACACCACCACCGCCGCCCAGCGCCTCGCGATCGTCGTCGCGTACGTCTTCCTGTCCCAACTGGTCACCGCGGGCCTCGCGTTCTGGCTCTCCACGAAGACCGACGCGCCCCTCGGCGCGGTCGGCGGCGCGGTCGGCCTGACCATCGTCGGCAACGTCCTGGACGCGGTCACCGCCCTCGGCCACTGGCGCGACTTCCTGCCCGCGCACTGGCAGTTCGCCTGGGCGGACGCCGTACAACCCCACCTGGAGTGGTCCGGCATGATCCAGGGCACGGCCGTCTCCATAACGTACGCCCTGGTGCTGTTCGCCCTGGCCTTCCGGGGTTTCGCCCGCAAGGACATCGTCTCCTAGATCACCGGACGATCTCCCTCCGGCCTCGAAACCCCTGGTCCGTGGCCGCTTCGAGATCCATCCGCAACGCAACGGGACGCACGTTCCGGCCCCCCGCGCCGTCACAGTCGACGACAAGTCAGGAAGAAGAGTCGGGAAGTCGACTCCGACCGGCACAGGGGGCACAGCGATGAACCGACACCGGACCCGACGACAGACCTGCGCGGCACTGCTCGCTCTCACCACCGCGGGCACCCTGCTGCTGACCGGCTGCGGCGCCGACGAGAACCGCGCCGACGGCGCGAATTACACGACCGCCACCGACGCCCCGGACCCCTCCCGGGCCGCGGGCGACGAGACCGGCGCACCCTCCGACCACCTCTCCACCTTCGCCCTCGACGTCGACACCGCCTCCTACGGCTACGCCCGCCGCACCCTCGCCGACGGCGGCCGCCCCGACCCCTCGACCGTCCGGCCCGAGGAATTCGTCAACAGCTTCCGCCAGGACTACCGCACCCCCGAGCACAACGGCTTCACGGTCACCGTCGACGGCGCCCGCACCAGCGATCCGGACTGGTCCCTGGTCCGCGTCGGCCTCGCCACCCGCCCCGCCGCCGACGACCCCGACGAACGTCCCCCGGCCGCCCTCACCTTCGTCATCGACGTCTCCGGTTCCATGGGCGAACCGGGCCGCCTCGACCTGGCCAGGAAGTCCCTGGACACGATGACCGACAGGCTGCGCGACGACGACTCGGTCGCGCTCGTCACCTTCAGCGAACACGCCGAGACGGTCCTCCCGATGACCCGCCTCGGCGGCCACCGCGCCGAGATCCACGACGCCGTCGACGGCCTCGCCCCGCTCTCCTCCACCAACCTCGGCGAGGGCGTCGAGACCGGCTACGCCACCGCCGTCGAGGGCCTGCGCAAGAACGCCACCAACCGCGTCGTCCTGATCTCCGACGCCCTCGCCAACGACGGCGAGACCGACCCGAACGCCATCCTCAGGCGCATCGACGGCGACCGCCGCGAGTACGGCATCACCCTGTTCGGCGTCGGCGTGGGCAGCGACTACGGCGACGCGCTCATGGAACGCCTGGCCGACAAGGGCGACGGCCACACGGTCTACGTCTCCGACACCGCGACCGCCGCCGACGTCTTCTGCCGCCGACTCCCGCAGAACATCGACCTGGTGGCCCGCGACGCCAAGGCCCAGGTGGCCTTCGACCCGCACACGGTCGCCGACTTCCGCCTGATCGGCTACCAGGACCGCAAGGTCGCCGACCAGGACTTCCGCAACGACCGGGTCGACGGTGGCGAGATCGGCCCCGGCCACACGGTCACCGCCCTCTACGCCGTCCGCACCGTCCCCGGCACGACCGGCCACCTCGCCACTGCCACGGTCCGCTGGCTCGACCCCAACACCCGTTCCCCCCACGAGAACACGGGCTCGATGGAGACCAACACCCTCTACGACGACGTCTGGTCGGCCTCCCCACGCTTCCAAGTGGCGGCAGTCGCCGCCTACTTCGCGGACGCGCTGGCGGAGGGGGAGTACGGCATGCCGGGAGCACCGAGCCTCACCAAGCTCCAGTCCCGGGCAACGACTCTGGCAAGGGTGACCGAGGACAAGGACGTCGCCGAGTTGTCCACAGCGATCGGCGAGGCAACGCCCCTTTAGGGGCGCGGGGAACTGCGCGACCAGCCCCCACCCACCCGCACCCGAACTCCGAACCCTCCGAACCCATTGACCTCTCCTTACTTCCGAGTAAGTTGACGCCCCATGAGCGTACGCAGCGACCTCGAACGAGCACGTCGGCTGACGGATCTGGCAGATCGGGGCAGAGTCGAGGTCATCAAGGACGCGAAGGGTGTCGTACGCGAGGCACGCCGAGAGCCGCTGGCGCCACCCCTCACCACCGGCTCCCTCGCCGACCTCCCCTACACCAACGCTGCGGCGGAACCCCACGCCACCGCGATCCGCCGCAGCGACGGCCCGGTCACCGCGGAAGCCTTCGCGGCCCAGGTGACCTCCGCCGCAAAGGGCCTCATCGCCGCCGGCCTGACCGCAGGCGCCCGCGTCGCCGTCATGTCCCGTACCCGCTACGAGTGGACGGTCCTCGACTTCGCCGTCTGGGCGGCCGGCGGTGTGACCGTCCCGGTCTACCCCACCTCCTCCGCCGACCAGGTGGAGTGGATCGTCCGGGACTCCGGCGCCCGCCACGTCGTCACCGAGACCGCGCAGCACACCGCCACCGTCACCACCGGCACGGCCGCCCACGAACACCCGCCGCGGATCTGGGAGTTGGACGCCGGCGCACTCGCCGACCTGACCGCCCTCGGCCGGAGCGTCCCGGACGAGGACGTGGCGAAGCGCCGCGCCGCGCTCACCCCCGACACGGTCGCCACCGTCTGCTACACCTCCGGCACCACCGGCCGCCCCAAGGGCTGCGTCCTCACCCACGCCAACCTGCACGCCGAGGCCGCCAACACGGTCGAGCTGCTGCACCCCGTCTTCCAGGCGGTCACCGGCCGGGCCGCGTCCACCCTGCTGTTCCTCCCGCTCGCCCACATCCTGGGCCGTACGCTCCAGATCGCCTGCCTGCTGGGCCGGATCGAGATGGGCCACTTCCCGAGCGTGAAGCCGGACGAACTCCGGCCCGCGCTGCGGGAGTTCCGGCCGACGTTCCTGGTCGGGGTGCCGTACCTCTTCGAGAAGATCCACGACACCGGGCGGGCGACGGCGGAGAAGATCGGGCGGGCCGCGTCCTTCGACCGCGCCGAGCGGACCGGAGTGCGGTTCGCCACGGCCCACCTGGCGAAGTTCCTTGGCAGGGGGAAGGGCCCGGGGCCCGGCCTGTACGCCGCCTGGGCGCTGTACGACCTGCTGGTCTACCGCCGTATCCGCAAGGAGCTCGGCGGCAGGATGCGGTACGCGATCAGCGGCGGCTCACCGCTCGACCGCGACCTCAGCCTGTTCTTCCACGCGGCCGGCATCGTCGTCTACGAGGGCTACGGCCTGACCGAGACCAGCGCGGCCGCCACGATCGTGCCGCCGCTCGCCCCGCGCCCCGGCACGGTGGGACAGCCGATCCCGGGCACGGCCGTACGGATCGCCGACGACGGCGAGGTGCTGGTCAAGGGACCGGTGGTGTTCGGGGCCTACTGGAACAACCCGGCCGCGACCGCCGAAGTGCTGGCGGACGACGGCTGGTTCGAGACCGGCGACCTCGGCGCGCTGGACGCGGACGGGTATCTCACCATCACCGGCCGCAAGAAGGACATCCTGGTCACCTCCGGCGGCAAGAACGTCTCCCCGGCCGTCCTGGAGGACCGGCTGCGCAGCCGGTCGCCGGTCGGCCAGTGCCTGGTGGTCGGCGACAACCGGCCGTTCGTCGCCGCCCTGGTCACCCTGGACCCCGAGGCGGTCGCGCACTGGCTGTCCGTGCGGGGACTGCCGCCGGACACCCCGCTCGCCGGGCTGGTGGGCGACGACCGGATGCGGGCCGAGGTGCAGAAGGCGGTCGACCACGCCAACCTGGCCGTCTCCCGCGCCGAGTCGATCCGGGCCTTCGCCCTGGTGGAGGGCGAGTTCAACGAGGAGAACGGCCTGCTCACGCCGTCTCTGAAGGTCAAGCGGCACGCGGTGACGGCCCGGTACGCGGCCGAGATCGAGGCGCTGTACCGCAGGTGAGCAAAGAGCGGCGGGCCACCGGAGGAACCGGTGGCCCGCCGCCCGCGGAGTCTGCGGACTACTGGTTCGCGGTGCCGTTCGCGGACAGCGCGGAGATGTCGTCCAGGATGTGCGACAGCGGCTCGTCACCCTTGGCCTGGGTGGAGTTCTCGACGCACTGCTGGTTCTGCGGCGCGGACAGGATCGGCACGTCCTGGGCGACGCCGACGGCGACCGCACCGATCAGACCCTGCAGGTTCGCCTTGACCGGGAGGCCGACGCACGGCTTGTTCAGCGAGCCCTGGACCAGCGAGAGCTGCGGGCTCTGGTCGCCGAACGTGGCCGAGTTGCCGAACTCCGACTTGGCGCCGTTGCCGCTGGCCGAGGTGGTGCCGTTGTCGTTGCCGGTGGCCAGGGCCTGGGGAGCGGCCGTGGCCGCGAAACCGGCGACGGTGACGGCGACAGCCGCGGTTGCCCACAGCTTCTTCATGTTTGTTCCCTTTCGAAAGGCGAGCTCCGGGGAGGAGCTGCGTGATCGTCAACCTACCCGGATTCGCCCAGGTTGCGTGGAATGCCCCGATTGGCGGAGCGCAGTCGGATCAACCGACCGGCGCGCTCGAACCGGGGTCCGGCGTACTTCCGGACTACTTGTTGCCGGTGCCGTTCGCGGACAGCGCGGAGATGTCGTCCAGGATGTGCGACAGCGGCTCGTCGCCCTTGGCCTGGGTGGAGTTCTCGACGCACTGCTGGTTCTGCGGCGCGGACAGGATCGGCACGTCCTGGAGGACGCCGACGGCACCCAGGCCGGCCAGGCCCTGGAGGTTCAGCTTCGCCGGGAGGCCGATGCAGGGCTTGTTGAAGGAGCCCTGGATGAGCGCCAGCTGGGGGCTCATGTTGCCGTAGGTGGCGGAGTTGCCGAACGCCTGCTGGGCACCGTTGCCGCTGGCGGAGGTGGTGCCGTGGTCGTTGCCCGTGGCCAGGGCCGGCGAGGCGGCGGCAGCGGAGGCGCCGACGACGGAGGCTGCGACTGCGGCGGCGGCCAGAACCTTCTTGATCACTTGTCAGTTCCCTTCTGAGGATACCCCGTCCACCGGAGCGCTCTGGTCAACTGCGCGCGCTCCGTTTGGTTGCTCCGCTTCACTCCAACGGCCCATGGTCCGGCAGCCGCCGGATTGTGCGACGGCCCGGGTTTCCGGGGAATTCCGGGTGGCCGTCGGTCCGAACGGGTGACGTGCCGCCGGGTGCCGAAACCATTCCGGATGCGGGCGGTTGATGCCGGGCAGGAACGTCCGTCCCGGCCTGAAGCCGGGGCAGGAAAGGAATAGCGAAATGCTGAAGAAGGCAATGGCCGCGGCGGCGGTCGCCGTGTCCGTCGTAGGTGTGTCGGCGGCGGCAGCCCCCCAGGCGCTTGCCACCGGCAACGACCACGGCACCACCTCCGCCAGTGGCAACGGCGCCAAGGAGGCGTTCGGCAACTCGGTGACCAAGGGCAGGATGAGCCCGCAGGCCACCCTGGTCCAGAGCTCGCTCAACAAGCTCTGCGTCGGTCTCCCGGCGAAGGCGAACGCCCAGGGGATCTTCGGCCTCATCGCCGCCGTCGGGGTGGCCCAGGACATCCCGGTCCTGTCCGCCGCACAGAACCAGCAGTGTGCCGAGAACTCGACCCAGGCCAAGGGCGACGAGCCGGTGTCGCACGTCCTGGACGACATCGCGGTCCTCGCGGCCAACGGCGTCGCCAACCAGTGACCCCGGTCCCGTGAAGCCCGCCCGGGCGGTGCGCGTTCATGCGCCCCCGGGCGGGCTTTCGTCGTGGGCGCGTAATTCCCGACGCCGGCCGAAGCGTCGAAGAAGCGTTTCCGCTCTTTATGTCAATTCTGCGGAGGCGTTCGAGTGAATTAACCGACGGCTTGCGTTCCGTAGTTTCTTCGGCTGTCTATTCCTCGTTCTACAAACTGCCGGTCATGGTGCGAGCCGTTCAAGCTGTGCTCGCTCGGTTTCGGCCGACATTCGGCATGACCGCAGAGAAGGGAAAGTTCATGAAGAAGACCGCTGCTGTGATCGCCGGCGCCATCCTGGCGCTGGGCGGTGCCGTCCCCGCCTTCGCCGACGCCGGTGCGCAGGGCACGGCCACCAACTCCCCGGGCGTCGTCTCCGGCGACGTGATCGAGGTTCCGGTCCACGTCCCGGTCAACGCCTGCGGCGACACCGTCGACGTCATCGGTCTGCTGAACCCGTCGTTCGGCAACCCCTGCGCCAACGTCTGACGGCGTCACACAGCGCACCAACCCCCCGGCTGTGTCATGGCCGGCCTCGGACCGCCGGTTCTTCGCATCCGCGGTCCGAGGCCGGCTTTCCACTTCGTCGAGCAGGAAGACAACGAGATTGCGACAGACCCTCAGCAGGGGAGTGCTCGCGGCCGCCGCCGCGACGAGCATTCTGTCCCTGTACGGCAGTCCCGCGCTCGCCGGCACGGACCCGACCGGGACCGCGGCCGGTTCGCCGGGCGTCGTGTCGGGCGGTGCCGCCCAGAGCCCGAGCGCTCCGGCCGAGGACTGCACCGACTCGGCCGGCACCGCCACCGCGTCGCATCCGACGGTCGGCAACTCCTGCGCGGGCGAGCCGGGTTCGGACGAGCACGCCCGCGACCGCGCACGCGAGGGCTCGGGATACGGCTCCGAGGGGAACTCCGGCGGCGAGACCGGCGCAACCCCGCCACCCGACAGCCGTGAGACGCCTCCGGCCTACGGCGAGGACGCGTTTCCGGCCTACGGCGGCGACACTCCGCCCGCGTACGGTGACGACACCCCGCGGGCGTACGGCGACGACAGCCCGCCCGCCTACGGCGAAGACACCCCCCGCGCGTACGGCGACGACAGCCCGCCCGCCTACGGCGAAGACACCCCGCCCCCGCCGTCGTCTCCGCCTCCGACCACCAAACCGCCGACGTCCCCGCCGCCCACCACAGGGCCCCCGACATCGCCGCCGGCCACCCACCCGCCGGTGTCCCCGCCGCCGGGCCGGACGCCTCCGCACGGTGGGCAGCATCACGGGGCGCCGCCCACCCTGCCGCACACCGGAAGTGCGGCCATGCTCGCGGCCTCGGGCGTCAGCGCCGTGCTCGTCGCGGGTGGGGCGGTCCTGTACCGCCGGGGACGAACGGCCTCCCGTCGGCCGTAGCGGAAGGGGTGCCGGACGCCGAAAGGCCCGGCACCCCGCCCGTCAGCTCCGCACCGCGTCCGGCGCCGACTCCCGCCGCCCGGCCGGGACGCCCCAGCCGGCCGGCCCCGAGCGCAGCCGCCGCCGTACCCCGCGCACCAGCGTCGGCGCGGTGAAGCCGGCGCCGTGCACGAAGCGCATCGCCGGACCGAAGCCCGCCGCCGTGACCAGACCGGCCAGGAACAGCCCGGGATACGACGACTCGAAGTCCCGGCCCACCTCGGGCGCCCCGTCGGCCCCGGTCACCAGGGTCGTCCGCAGGTCGTCGGCGAGCAGCGTGAGCCGCCCCCGGGTCGCCCTGAACCCCGTGGCCGCGATGACGTGTTCGGTCTCCAGGGTGCCCACCCCGCCGCCGCGCACCGCGGTGTCCAGACGTACCCCGCCCGCCGTCGCGCGCGCCGCCGTGACCTCGCGGCCGAGCAGCACCTCCACCCCGGACTCCACCCGTTCCCGCACCCACCAGGCGCCGGCTGGACCAAGGGCGTTCGCCGCGATCCGGGTCCGGGTCGGCTCGGTGAGCCGCCGGTACAGGCCGGGCCGCTCGGAGTAGAACCAGTTCCGCCAGCCGGGGCCGAGCCCGCTGTGCGGGGCGCGGACCGACTGCCACCGGGGGCGCTGCCAGGGCGGCGGCACCTCGTTCCAGAACAGTTCGTCCGCACGCACCAGCACCCGTGCCCGGGCGCCCAGTTCGGCGAGGAGCGCGGCCGTCTCCAGGGCCGCCTGGCCGCCGCCGATCACCGTGACGTCCCGGCCCCGGAACCGGTCCAGGTCGGCGTGGTGGCTGCTGTGCGTGACCAGGTCGGGGGAGAGGCCGCGCACGGCGGCCGGGATCTCCACGAACGGCAGCACGCCGATGGCGAGGGCGACCGTCCGGCCGTGCACGACCTCGCCGTCCGCCGTCGTCGCCTCGAAGCCGCCGGCGCGCGGCGCGACCCGGGTGACCATGCGTTCGTCGACGGGCGGTGCGGCGTTGCGGGCGAACCACAGGCCGTACTCGGCGAACATGTCCAGCGGGATCGGCTGCCCGTGCCGGGCGGTCACGCCGCGGCCCGCGCAGTAGACGTCCAGCCGCCAACGCGCCTCGGGGTCGGACAGGTTGGATGCCCAGGGCTCGGACTTGAGGAACATCCCGCGGGGCATGTGGTCGCGCCAGGACGCCATCGGGCGGCCGAAGACCCGCACGTTCAGGCCCGCCGCCGCGGCGTGGGACGCGATGGACAGGCCGTACGGGCCCGCGCCCACCACCAGCAGGTCGTACATCAGCAGCTGCTCGCTTTCTCGTCGTCGGACCGGTCGGGCAGACCGGAGAGGCCGGCGGCACCGGGCGCGGCGGGGACCCCGGCCACGCCGGTGAACTCCTCGTCCCGGGCCGCGGGCACGAGGGGTTCCCCGGTCTGGGGTGCGGGCACGAGGGGTTCCCCGGTCTGGGGTGCGGGCACGAGGGGTTCCCCGGTCTGGGGTGCGGGCACGAGGGGTTCCCCGGTCTGGGCCGCGGGCACGAGGGGTTCCCCGGTCTGGGGTGCGGGCACGAGGGGTTCCCCGGTCTGGGGTGCGGGCACCAGGGGCTCGCCGGCCTGGCGGACCACGGGCGTGTGCGGGTGCGGTGCCCGGGCGGCCGACCCGTCGCGCAGCCGGTCGAGGAGCCGGCCCGCCACGTGCCGGCCCCACAGCGCCCACATCGCGAGGCCCGGCCCCCGGTCGTCCGGCGCGGACCAGGCCAGCTCCCGCCCGCGCGGGGCCGGACGCAGCGCGCTCAGCGGCGCGTAGTTCTCCACCACGAACGCCCGCCCGGCCAGCGGCGCCCCGTCCGGCAGCGGACGGTGGGTCAGGTCCAGGTGCAGGGCGCGTACGACGTCCAGGCCGGCGCTGTCGGTGAAGAGCCGGAACTGGGCGCCCGGACGGGGGTTGAAGTCGAGGAGGTGGTAGCGGCCGGTGCTGCCGCAGCGCCGGAAGTCCAGGTCGAAGATGCCCCGGAAGCCCAGCTCGCCGGTGAGCCGCTCGGCCAGCGCCCGGACCTGCGGGTTGGGCGTCCACAGGCCGACCGCGGTCAGCCCGGCGCCCCGCGGCCAGGCCTGCTGCTTGCGGCCGGGGCCGCCCGCGTGCACCTGCCCGGTGCGGTCGGCGTAGCCGTGGAAGAACCAGTCGCGGTCCGGGCCCGGCGGCAGGAACTCCTGGAGCAGCAGCCTGCTGCCCGCCTCCTCGCTGCGCAGGTACAGCTCCACCGCCTCCTGTGCCGAGCGCACCACGACCGTGCTGCGCAGCCCGGCCCCGGCCGGCAGCAGCCAGGGACGGCTCCACTTGGCGATCACCGGCAGCCCGAGCCGCCGGACCGCGGCGGCGGCCTGCTCGGCGCTGTCCGGGACCAGGGTCGGCGGGTGCGGGATCCCGGCCGCCGCGCACACCTCCGCCAACTCGGCCTTGTCGGCGACGCGTTCGGGCAGGGTGCCGGGCTGCTGCGGGAGCAGGTAGGCAGGCGCGAGGTCGGCGCGGAGCCGGCCGGCCGCGATGGCGCTCGCGTCGTCCATCGGGATCAGCACCGCGGGACGGCCGATCCGCGCCGCCACCCGGCGCAGCACGGCCGCGATGTCGGCGGGCGACGCGCCCGGCGCCGGCGGTGGATGCAGCTGCCGTACGAAGCGGGACCTGCGGACCGGGCTGCCCGCGGAGTCGGCGACCACGTGGACCTCCACCCCGGCTCTGCCGAGCGAGCGCACGGCCCCCAGGGTGCCGTGGTGAAAGGGATTCCGGTCGATCCGCAGCAGAACCGCGGGGACCCGGATGTCTAGCAGCGACACGCACCATTTCCTTTGCGTCTGTTCACCCGTGCGGGCGTTCGGGGTACCCGAAAGCCGCAACCGCACTGGCGGAATTCATATTGATATGACTGAGTGTCAGTAACTGGCACTTTCTCAGGGGTGCTGCGAACGGATTAGTACGAGTACTGGTGGAGAAAGGAGCAGGCATGGCCCCACAGCTGCGAAAGCGGACGCGGTTCCGGTGGTGTCGGCCGGCCGTGGCCGCGGCGGCCGTCGTCGCCGCCTCGGCGACCCTGGCGACCGGCCCGGGATTCGCCGTGGGTGCGGGGGCGGCGCGGATCACCGGCCCACCGGCTCCCACACCCGCGACAGCCGTCCCGACCCCCACGACGTCCGTCCCGGCATCAGCGGCACCCCTGCCGACCCCGACCCCGACCCCGGCCGCCGACGCACCGGCCGTCGGTGCGTCGGCCAGGGCGACGCCCCCGGCCTTCGGGGCGTTCCTCGACTCCGGACCGCTCGGCGTCGCCCGCATGGCCCAGCTGAGCAGCTGGCTCGGCGGCACCGAGCTGAAGGTCGCGCACACGTATCTGCCCGGCAACCGCTGGGCCGACATCGAGGGCGCCCCCGGCTTCCTGGACGTCTGGGCGCACTGGCGACGGGAGAAGGCCGACCGGACGCTCGTCCTGAACGTGCCGATGCAGGAGCGCAACGAGGAGGGCATCGGCGACGACGAGGTCCGCTCGCTGCTGCGGCAGGGCGCCGCCGGAGACTTCGATCACCACTTCCGGGCCCTGGCCGAGCGGCTGGTGGAGCTGCGCGTCCCGGACACGGTCATCGTGCTCGGCTGGGAGATGAACGGCATTACCTACACCCATCGTTGCGGGCCGGACCCGGAGGCCTGGAAGGCGTACTGGAAAAGAATCGTCACCACCATGCGTGCGGTGCCGGGCCAGAAATTCCGGTTCGACTTCACGTCGAGCCGGGGCCGCGACGCCGTTCCGTGGACGGAGTGCTATCCCGGGGACGACACGGTCGACATCATCGGCATGGATTCCTACGACCAGCCGTCCGGACTGTCCTTCGACCAACAGGTGCGGGAACCCTACGGACTTCAGCAGCACGTCGATTTCGCGAAGGCCCACGGAAAACCCATCTCCTATCCGGAATGGGGTCTCTTCCGCAACGGGGACAACGCCGAGTACATGCGGCGGATGCTCGCCTGGATGGACGAGCACAAGCCGCTGTACAACACGCTGACCGACTACTGCCCGCACGGTGTCTGGCAGTGCTCGGTCAACCCGCGCTCCGCGCACGTCTACCGCGATGCCCTCTTCGGCCGCACCGACACCACGACCACGACCACGACTCCGACACCGACCCCGACACCGTCCCCGGGCACCTCGCCCCCGGCCGTCGCGCCCAGCGCCACGCCCGCGTCCGGCTGCACGTCGTTGGACCTGGGTTCCTGGATCGAGTACTGGCTCGGCGAGGAGCTCTGCTTCAGCCTCGACTGACGCACGGACCGGCCCGGCACCGCCTACTCCTGCCGACGCTCCTTCCACCGCTGCCGCACCTCCCTGATCCGCCGCCGGGCGGCGGCGTCGCACAGCGCCGCCGTCAGCAGCGGTGCGGTGCGCCGCCGGGCCAGCAGCAGCCGCTGGTTGACGACCGGCAGGGGCCGCCAGTGGTGCTTGTACGGCTCGTCGCCGCGCAGCAGGCTCAGCGCGCCCCGCTCACCGCTGCCGGTGTGCTGCGCGCAGGCGTCGAGCAGCATCACCGCCACGTCCGCCTTGCGCTCCCGCAGCCGCGGATGCGCCCCGTACAGGTAGCCGCCGGCGAGACTCGGCGCCAGCAGGGTCAGGTCGACGGCGACCACCTCGTCGTCGAGCCGGAACTCGGTGACCACCGCGTCCCCGGACCGCACCATCGGCCCCACCGAGCGCACCAGATGCTCCTGGAACCGGGACTGGAGGTGCTCGGTGGTCACCTTCCGCCCCTGCCACTGGAGCCGGTGCAGGTCGAGGAGGCGGCGCAGCGCCGCGTCCACCCCGTCGGGCGGCACCACGTCCCGGCGCACCCCGAGCGAGCCCAGCTTGCGCAGTTTCGCGCGCACCCGCTGGGCCTTGCCGGACGGCAGCCGCCCGACCAGCTCGTCCATCGGCACGGCCGGCAGTTCCAGGCAGACCGAGTCCGGCACCTTCCGGCACGGTCCGCGCCAGCGCTCGTAGACCCGCTCCGCCGCGCCGCCGGGCCGCACCTCGCGGAAGTCGATCAGCGCCGTCCGGGCCGCCTCGGCCAGCTCCCGGGTGAGGGCGCCCGCCACCCGGCCGTCGTCGCCGTCGGCGAGCAGTACGTCCGCGTAGTCGGAGATCGCCCCGCCGAGCGGCACCAGCGTGGGCAGCGGCCGGTGCACCAGCGTCAGTGGGGCCGCGCCGACCAGCTCACCGCCGTAGCGGACCAGGACCAGGCGGAGCCGGCCGGGGGTGCCGTAGGAGCGCCACCAGGAGTGCAGCCAGGCGTGGCTCTGGAACGGGGTGGCCGTGCCGCACCGCCGGTAGAGGCGGCCCCAGGCCGGGGCCAGCTCGGCGAAGACGCCCTCGTCGGTGACGAGTTCGGTGGTGTACGCGGCGAGCGTCGGGTGGGCCGTCGTCGTCACAGCTGTCCGTGTACGTCGGCGGCGACGGCCGGGCCGGGCACCGAGGCCTGGAAGGCGGCCTCCTCCACCCGGCGCCGGGGCCGGACCAGGAGCACCAGACCGCCCAGCAGCCCGCCCGCGCTCGCGCCCACCAGAGCGGTCACCTTCGAGGACGTGGAGGTCGGCGTGGTCGGCTTCGGCGCCCGGGAGAACTGGAGGAGCTCGACGTTCGTGTCGCTCTTGGTGTCGTCGGCGTGCTGGATGAGCGAGCGGGCCACCGCGTTGGCCATGTCGGTGGCCTGGAGGGCGTGCGGCGAGGTGGCCGAGACGGCGACCATCGGCGCGTCCGGCGAGGTCTCCGTCTGCACACTGCTCTGCAGCGTCTTCAGCGGCACCCCGGCCCACATCTGGGCGTCCCCGAGCACCGCGAGCTGGGTGGCGACCCGGCCGTAGGCCTGCGCGAAGCCCTGCGCGGACGCGGTGTCGGACTTGTCGGCGGTGACGGCGATGACATAGGCGGTCGCCGTGTAGCTCGGCGGCGTCAGCACGCCGTAGGCGCCGCCCAGCAGCCCGCCGGCGAGGACCCCGGCCGCCAGCAGCGACCAGGGCGGGATCGCGCGCGGGAACGGGCGGGGTGCTCGGACGGTGTTCTCGGTCATGGCGTACTGGCTCCCTGAGGTGTGGTGGCGAGTGCGGCCGCGTAGACGTCCATGAGCTGGGCGGCGCTGCGGGTGATGCAGTAGTGACGGGCGGCGTCCGGCACGCCGCGCGGGCCGGGTCCTGCGGCGCGGACGGCGGCCAGCGCCCCGGCGTAGGCGGCGGCACCGCCCGTGACCCGGCGGGCGCCCGGGGCGGCGGCGGGCGGCAGGTCCTCGACGGCCGGGCAGGAGCTGTAGAGCACGGGCAGTCCGGCGGCCAGCGCCTCGACGACCGCGAGACCGAACGCCTCCTCGGCGGAGGGCGAGGCGAACACGTCCATGGCGGAGGTGAGGGCGGGCAGGTCGGGGTCCTCGGCGCGGTCGGAGGCGTAGGGCCGCTCGCCCGCGAACAGCACCCGGCCGCCGACCCCGGCCGCCCGCGCCGCGCCGCGCAGGGCGTCCTCCTCCGGGCCGCCGCCCACCAGCAGCAGCCTGGAGTCGGCGGGGAGCCGGGCGAGGGCCTCGACCAGGACGCCGAACCGCTTGCCGGGCGCGAGCCGCCCGACGGCACCGACCACCCAGGCGTCCCGCGGGATGCCGAGCCGGTCCCGGACGCGCCGGCGCCGGTCCGGGTCGAAGCGGAACCGGTCCAGGTCGATGCCGTTCGGGACGACCTCGATCCGCGGCCCCGGCACCCCCCACCGGCGCAGCCGCTCGGCGACGGTCGGCGAGACGGCCACCGTGGACCGCCCGAGCCGCTCGCCCGCCAGGTACAACGCCCGTACACCCGACGTCAGTTCACGCCCCTCCAGCTGCGAGTCGCCCAGGGAGTGCTCGGTGGCGACGACCGCCCTGACCCCCGCGAGGCGCGCGGCGATCCGGCCGTAGAGACAGGCCCGGTACAGATGGGTGTGGACCAGGTCGTAACGGCCCCCGCGGATCAGCCGGACCAGGCGCGGCAGCGCGGCCAGGTCCCGGTTCCCGGCCATCCCCAGGTGGACCACCCGCACCCCGTCCGCGGCCAGCCCGTCCGCGACCGGCCCCGGGTTGGTGAGCGTGACGACGTCGCAGGAGACCGGCAGATGCCGCAGCAGCAGCCGCAGTTGCTGCTCCGCGCCGCCGACCCCGAGGCCCGTGATGACATGCAGTGCCCTCATTCACAGCCCCTCGACGGGACGGCGGCGCAGCCGGTGCAGCCGGTACTTCAGGAAGAGGCGTACGGCGTGGTCGTGCTGCCCGATGTGCACGCGGGGCAGTGCGTGCGGGCCGCCCAGCGGGCCCGGGTCGATGGCGCAGCCGTAGCCGTACCCGGCGTCCCGCACGGCGTCGACGGCCCGCTGGTCGACGGTGCCGTAGGGGTAGCAGAAGCCCTCGACGGGGGCCTGCACCAGCTCCTCCAGCTGCGCCCGGCTGTCCGCGGTCTCGGCCCGCAGCGTCTCCGCGTCGGCCTTCGTCAGGTCGACGTGGGTGAGCCCGTGGGAGCCGATCTCCACCCCGCTGCCGGCGGCCCGTCGGACGCCGTCGGCGGTGAGCAGCGGCTTGCGCGGGCCCAGCGGGTCCCAGGCGTTGTCGCCGCCGAACCGCCCGGGCAGCACGAACAGGGTGGCGCCGCAGCCCCAGCGGTCGAGCAGGGGCAGGGCGTGGTCGAGGAAGTCGGCGTACCCGTCGTCGAAGGTCAGCGCCACCAGCCGGCGCCCCTCGCCGCGGGCCCGGGCCGCGAGCAGCGCGGACACCGACACCCCGCGCAGCCCCCGCCGGCGCAGCCAGCCCAGCTGTTTCTCCAGCCGGGCGGGGGAGACGGTGACGCGGTACGGGTCGTCGGAACAGTCGCCCACGGAGTGGTACATGGCGACCCAGGGGACCGGGCCGGTGACGCGTCCGGACCTCGCGGTGGCGGACTCAATGGAAGACGGCATGCGCGAGCCTTCGGGTGACGGTGGCTACGGAACGGAGTGCGGGTGCGAAACCCTGGGCGTCCAGGGCCCAGCCGAGCAGGACGAAGACGACGGTGACGGCCGTGACGCCGGCGGCCAGACCGGTGAGCGGGTCCGCCGGCTCCGCGGCGGCGAAGATCCCGACGGCGGTCGCGGCGACCGCCGCCCGCACCGGCCGGCTCAGCTCGACGAGCACCCGCCGGGTACGGATCGGGACGCTGCGCGGGCCCATGCCGGCCAGCAGGAGTACGGCGGTGGCGGTGATGCCGGCGGCGTTGGCGGCGGCGATGCCGGTGACGCCGTACCGGCCGACCGTCAGGGCGCCGATCCAGGAGGTCACCACGATCCCGGCGGCCATCGCGCCCACCGGGTACCAGCTGGCGCGGCCCGCCGAGAAGTAGGAGCGGACCAGCACCCCGACCAGGGTCTGGCCGAGCAGCCCGAGCGCGTACACGCGCATCACCCCGGCCGTGGCCGCGGTGTCGGCGGCGGTGAACGCCCCGCGCTGGAACAGCAGGTGGACGAGTTGCGGCGCGCAGGCCACGACCACGGCGGTGCCGAGCAGCACCACGCTCGCGGCCACCGACAGATCCCGCTCGACCCGGCTCCGGGCCCGCTCGGTGTCGCCCTCGGCCAGCGCCCGGGCCACCACCGGGAAGGTGACCGTGCACAGCATCATCGACATCGTCATCGGGATCTGCGCGACCTTCTGCGCGTAGTTCAGGTGCGAGATGGCCCCGGAGTGCAGGTGCGAGGCGAGGAACCGCTCGATCAGCACCTGCGACTGCCGGCACAGCGCGAACAGCAGCACGGTGGCCATCAGTGCCACGTTCAGCGGCCGCTCCCCGGTCCCGGTCACGCCCTCCTCCCGCGCCTTGGGCCGGTCCCGCAACTGCCGCAGCAGCGACGGAGCCTGTACGGCGACCATCAGAGCACCCCCCGCCGCCACCCCGAACGCCGCCGACCTGACGCCCCAGTGGCCGCCGAGCGCGAACATCGCCGCGATGATGCCGGCGTTGTAGGCGACGTAGATCGCGGCCGGGGCGAGGAAGCGCCGGTGCGCGCGGAGGGCGGCGCTGCAGTACCCGGCCAGCCCGAAGGTCAGCACACAGGTGGCGGTGAGCCGGGTGCAGCCGACGGCCAGCCCGGGATCCCGCAGCCCGGGCGCGAGCACCTCCACGAGCTGCGGCGCCCCGCCGATCAGCAGCGCGCCGACGCCGGCGAAGGCCAGGGCCAGCTTGGGCAGCGTCCCCGCGACGAGAGCCCGGACGGGATCGCCGGGCGCCCCCTGCGTCCGCCGGGCGAGGGCCACGCTGAACGCGGGCACGAGGGCGAACGCCAGCCCGTCCTCGATCAGCAGCGTCGCCGCGAACTCGGGCACGGTCCACGCCACGAGAAACGCGTCGGTGTCCCGCCCGGCCCCGAACAGCCGCGCGAGCGACTGGTCCCGGATCAGCCCCAGCACCGACCCGAGCACGGAGAAGACGGCGGTGCCCAGAGCGGCCTTGGCGAGGAAACCACGAGTGGGGGGTGGGTTCTCGACGCCGGGCTCGGCAACTTCCTCAGGGGCGCGGGGCTGTGACAGGTGCGGCTCCGCCGCGTGGGCGCGCTCAGCCCCCACCGGCCCGCAGCCGACGTCCGGCCCGTCCACCTCCGGCAGCCCCGAAGCCTGAGAAGGCGTCACGGTCACCGCGCCGCAGCCTTCTCGTCCCGCTCCGCCCCCACCAACGCCCACCACGCCACCGCCCCGAACACCACCGCCGTGAGAACCGTCGAGGGCCCCCCGATGTCGGCGTACGCGAAATCCACCAGCTGCCAGATCAGCAACCCGCACCCCACCAGCGCGCAGTCGAGCCCGTCACCCGCACGCACCCGCCACAGCCCCCGCAGCCCGCACGCCAGCAGCGCCAGCCAGCTGCCCGCCAGGGCCAGCAGCCCGAGCAGCCCCTGCTCGCTGAGCACCAGCAGGTACATGTTGTGCGGCGACAGCAGCGGCTGCTTCCGGTACGCCGCCCCCGCCCCCTCCGTGTCGCTCCCGGACGACAGCGCCAGCGAGGCGTGCGCGTCCCGGTACGCGGGGAAGTTCTTCAGGCCGACGCCGGTCACCGGGTGCTCCCGCCACATCCCCGTCGCCGCCGCCCACAGCGTGTACCGGTCGACCACCGACTGGTCCGGCGCGTCCGTGACCTGCCCGATGCTGCTGAGCCGCTCCTGGAGCATCGCCGTACCGACCCCGAAGCCGCCCACCAGCACCACGCCGGCCGCGGCCGCGACCGCGACCGTCTTCAGCGCCCGCCGCAGCCCGGCCAGGGCGAGCTGCGCACCGCAGGTCAGGACCGTCGCGATCCAGGCGCCCCGGCTGAAGGAGACGGCCAGCGGCAGCAGCAGTCCGAGCGTGCAGGCCCCCGCCGCCACCCGCTGCCGTACCGGGGAGTGCCCGAGCGTCAGCCCGAGCGCGCAGACCAGGCCGAACGACACCACCGTCGCCATGCCCATCACGTCCTGCGGTCCGAACGTGCCGACCGCGCGGATCTCCTCGCCCTGGTACGACGCCCCGGTCCCGGTGACGTACTGGTGCACGCCGACCGCGCCCTGCCAGACCGCGAGCCCCACGAACGACCAGGCCAGCAGCCGGAAGTCGGCGCGGTCCCGGACCAGCAGCACGACGGCTGCGGGGACCAGGACGAACACCTGGAGGTAGCGGCCGAGGCCGGTCACCCCGGCGCCCGGCGAGGCCGCGCCCATCGCCGCGACGGCCAGTCCCACCACCGGCATGCCGAGCACCACCGCGGCCGTCGCCGACAGCGGTCGCCGCCGTTCCCGTACCGCCCGCAGCGCGGCGTACAGCACCACGAGGGCGGACACCGCATCGGCGGGCCCCGCACCGCTCTCCTCGCCGCCCGGGGCGAGCGGCAGCGCGAGGACCGCGAGGACCGCGACCGCGGCCAGGACCGGCGGCAGCCGCAGCGGCCTGGCCGGCGACAGTGCGAAGCTCATTCTCAGCTCCCCGTCGAGCGCACGAGCGCGGCGGCGGTGCGCAGCAGGATGCAGACGTCCTGCCACAGCGACCAGTTGTCGATGTAGGCGTTGTCGAAGCGGGCCCGGTCCTCGATGGAGGTGTCGCCGCGCAGCCCGTTGATCTGGGCGAGTCCGGTGATGCCGGTCTGCATCCGGTGGCGGGCCGCGTAGCCCGGGTAGCTCTGGCTGAACTGGCCGACGAAATAAGGGCGTTCGGGGCGCGGGCCGACCAGGCTCATGTCGCCCCAGAGCACGTTCCACAGCTGGAGCAGCTCGTCCAGGGACGTCTGGCGCAGGAAGCGGCAGAAGCGGCTCATCTTGATCTCGCCGGCCACGCTCCAGCGGGTGGCCGCCTCGTGCTCGTCGACCGGGCGGTGGGTGCGCAGCTTCAGCAGGGTGAAGGGGCGGCCGTCCTTGCCGATCCGCTCCTGCCGGAAGACGACCCCCGGTCCGTCGGTGATCCGCAGCACCGTCGCGCAGACCAGCAGCAGCGGTCCGGCCAGTACCAGCGCCGCCCCGGAGACGGCGATGTCCAGGACCCGCTTGCCGGCGCTGCCGCGCCGCCGCGAGCCCATCTCCAGGCGGCGGCAGGAGAACCCGGCGAGCTGGTCGCGCATCTCGTACGCCGGTGAGTCCGCGTCGACCTCCCACACCACGCAGCCCGACTCGGCCAGCGCCCGCAGCAGCGGGCCCTGTTGGGTGCGGACGGCGGGGTGGACGGTGAGGACGGCCCGGACCCCGTTCTGGATCAGGGCCCGCTCGACCTCCTCGCCGGTGGTCAGCACGGGCAGGCCCCCGGCGCCCTCGGGGTGTTCGGCGACGACGCCGACCGGGCGCACTCCGCAGCCCGGGTGGCGCAGCACGGCGGCGGCGACCCGCTGGGCGGTGGCGGCCGGGCCGATGACCAGGGCGGCGCGCGGCCGGCGCAGCAGGGCGAGGCGGCGCCGCCAGTGCACCAGGCCGCGGCCCGCGCCGGCCGCCGCCGCGTGCAGGGCGAAGCCGAGGAGCAGGATGTGGAAGGAGAGCGCGCGGTCCGGGTCCCAGGCGGCGACGGCCGCGGCCAGGCCCAGCCAGACGACGGCGATCCGGCCGCAGACGGCCGGGAGTTCGTCCAGGATCCCGGTCATGCGCCGGACGGTCTGCGGGCGCAGCAGTATCGCCCCGGCCAGCAGCAGACCGACCAGGACCGGCCGGCGGACGGCCTCGTCGAGCGCGGCCGCGCCGAGCAGCGCGGCACACAGGTCGGCGGCGAGCAGCGGCGCCGGGGAGGCGGGCCGCACGGGCGGTCGCCGCAGCGGGAACCGGAAGCCGCCCGCGGCGCGCGGCGGCAGGACGGAGACGGGCGAGAGTCCGTGGTCCCGGGGCTGCGCGCCGGGGGAGGGGACGGTGCTTTCCGCGGTCACGAGTGGATGGACTCCCTGCGCTCGAAGGACACCAGCGGCTGCCCGCCGAGGAGTTCGCGGTACAGCTCCGCGACCGCCTGCGCCGTGCGCCGCACGTCGTGCGTGGACAGGACGTGCCGGCGCCCCCGGTCGCCGAGCGAGGCGCGCAGCTCCGGGTCGAGGAGCAGCGCGGCGACGGCCCCGGCGAGCGCACCCGGCCGCCCCGGCGGGACCAGGCAGTGCGCCGCCTGGCCGGGCGGCAGGCTCTCGCGGGCGCCGTCGACATCGGTGACCAGCACCGGCCGCCCGCAGGCCAGTGCCTCCAGCGGGGCGAGCGCCATGCCCTCCCAGCGCGAGGGCAGCACCACCAGGTCGGCGGCCCGGTACCAGGGGCGGACGTCCGCGACGGGGCCCACGAACTCGACGGGGGCGGCGACGGAGGCGGGGGGAGTGGCAGCGGCGGCGAGCAGGCGCAGCGTCTCCCGGTCGGGTCCGTCGCCGACCAGGGCCAGCCGGGCGCCCGGCACCCGGCGCAGCACCTCGGGCCAGGCCCGCAGCAGCACGTCCTGGCCCTTCTGCCGGCACAGCCGCCCGACACAGACGACCAGGGGAGCCCGCGCGGACCGCTCGCCCGGGTCGGCCGGGGAGCCGGGGGAGACGAGGGCACTCGGAGCGGCCTGGGAGCCGGGGAAGGTGAGGGCGCCGGGGTCGGCCGGGGAGCCGGAGGAGGCGAGGGCACTCGGGGCGGCCGGGGAGCCGGGGGAGCCCGCGGTGTCGGGGGCGCCCGGGGTGAAGTGCTCGGTGTCGATGCCGTTCGGGACGACCGTGTACCGGGCGCGGATACCGGCGTGCACGCCGGTCGCGCGCTCGGCCTCGCTGACGCACACCACCCGGTGCGCCCAGCGTGCGCCCCACCGCTCCCACCTCAGCGCCAGCGCGGCGGTGGCGCCGCCGACGGCCTCGAAGGACCAGGCGTGCGGCTGGAACAGGGTCGGGACGCGCCCGCGCACGGCGAGCCGTCCGGCGAGGCCCGCCTTCGCGCTGTGCGCGTGCACCAGCGCGGGCCGTACCTCGTCGAGGAGCCGGCCGAGGCGTCGTACCTCGTCCGGGAGACCGGTGCCCGGGGAGCGGTCGGCGCGCCACCCGCGCACCTCGGCGCCCAGGTCCCGCGCGCGCTCGGCCAGTTCACCGCCGGGGCAGGCCACCGTGACCCGCAGACCGGCCGTGAGCTGGGCCTTCGCCAGGTCCAGGACGACCCGGGCCACGCCGCCCTCGACGGGTTGCGCCAGGTGAAGGACCCGTGGCCGAGGGTCGGTGGCTGATCGGTGCATACGCGGATTCCTCGCTCACGGGGGGCGCGCTCGGGACTGCGGGCGGGAACGCGGCGTACTACTGCGCCTCCACGGCGGCGAAGAGCGCGCCCGCCCACGCCGCGTCGCGCTGGGAAACGAGCCGGAAGCTCAGCTGGTCACCGCCCTGGGCGAGACCGGTGCCCAGATCGAACACATCCGAGTCGTAGCCGAGCGTGTTGGCGTACGCGGGCTCACGCCGGGCGCGTACCGGGCCGGGTTCGTTGATCGTGGAGTTGAGTACGTCGTCGGCCGGGTCGGCGGAGTCCTGGAGCGGGACGGGTGCGTGCCCGGCGGTGGTGCAGGTGAGCGAGTCGCCGGTGCCGCCCCGGTCGCCGTTGTAGGCCACCAGGCCCACCATCCCGTCGGCGCCACGCGGGGCGTGTAGCCCGTTCAGGCGTACCTCGACCGGCGTGTCGAGGGAGCTGAAGCCGTCCCGGAGGGAGAGCGTGCGCAGCGGCTGCGCCGGGTCCTCGTACGCCACGACCAGCGTCCAGCCGCCCCAGGCGCCGGACCGGGACCTGCCCGAGGCCGCGTTCACCTGGCCGACCGTCCACAGTCCGGAACCGCTGGAGCGGACCAGCGCGGTCACGTCCGCCGAGGCCTGGAAGGCGTCGGCGCCCCGGCCCACGCGGTGGCCCACCACCGTGTCGGCGAGCAACTCCTTGTACGCGCCGCCGGGTTCGGCGATCAGCACCCGCCCGTCGTCGGCGGCCGGCTTCTGTTCGCCGGCCAGCAGGTTGCCGCCCCAGTACAGCCGCGCGTACGTCACCCGGGAGCCCGCCGGCAGCCGGAGCTCGGCGCGGGAGGAGTTGTAGGTGTCGGGGTTGTCGTCGACGTCGACGTAGAACATGTCGAAGTTCCCGTTCACCGCCGGGACCTGGCCCTCCCGGGCGGCCTGGCAGGGCGGTTCGGACGGCTCGCCGGGCATCGTGCGGCAGCTGACGGACGCGTTGGCCGCGCGGGCGAAACCGCCGTGCAGCACCGCGTGGTAGCGCTCGGCGAAGGGGATGCGCGGAGCCTCGGGGGCGGGCGGGGCCGTCGCCCGGGCGGTGCCCGGTGCCCAGGCCGAGGCGAGGACGAGCGCGCTCGCCGACGCACGGCGCAGCAGCGGGCCCAGGGGATTGCGCATGACCGGCTTCGTTCCTTCAGGGAGACGGGAGCGGGAGACGGGAGACAGGGAGACGAGGGTGCGGGATGAGTGCGATGTGATGCCAATACGGGTAAGTCGGGAGGTTCGCAACTCTAGTCGCTATCCGTATTAATCCGTCAAAACCGGGCAAGTGTGTCGGAGTCGTGAAGGCGGCTCCCCGGAGATCACTCCTTCGGCGGCACAACCCGGGGCGGCACAGCGCGTTGACACAGCGCTGGGCATCCGCCCGAATGTTTGTTTCGACCCCAAGGAGACCTCTCCATGTCGCGTATCGCGAAGGGCCTGGTCCTGTCCGCCGCCGCCGCCGCGGCCGTCGCCGGCGGCGCCGGTGTGGCTGCCGCCGACAGCGGTGCGAACAGCGCCGCCGCCCACTCCCCCGGCGTGCTGTCGGGCAACGTGATCGAGGTTCCGGTCCACGTGCCGCTCAACGTCTGCGGCGACACCATCGACGTGATCGGCCTGCTGAACCCGGGCTTCGGCAACACCTGCGTCAGCGACTGACGCGGCGGTTGTTCCCTTCGGCCGGCCGTCCGCCCGCGCACCCCGCGGGCGGACGGCCGGTCCGTTTTCTCCGGCCTTTCTCGGCCGTTCTCCGGCCTTTCGCCGAACCGCGACCCGGCGGCCGGTGCTCACGGGATCTCATATGTCTTCCGAAAACGGGGTTTCCGGTCCGCCGGGGCATCGTTGGGCAGGACGTCGGAATTCCCCCGGGCGGCTTGCGTTGCCGAAAGTCGCCGAAGAAAGGAACATGATGAAGTCGCTGAAGGCCGTCGCCGTCGCCGCCGGTTCCGTGGCTCTCGTCGGCGTCGCCGCGCCCGCGTTCGCCTACAACACCGCCGACCTCACGCCCACCAGCCTCAACGGCGCCGTGAACACGATCACCAAGGACGGCCTGGACCTGAACCAGGCGATGCCGCTGCGGCACCAGTCGAACGCGCTCGACACCGAGAACAAGCGCTCCCCGCTCAACACGGTCAAGACCGCGGCCGGCGCCCTCAACCAGCACAACCCGCTGCTGGGCGGTCTGCCGCTGCAGGGCTGAGCCGGGGCGGGCCGGGGGCGTTCGAGGGACACCAGGGGGTGTCCCTCGTTCGTGTGGCCCGGTCGGCGGGTGTCCGCCGACCGGGTGAGCGAGTACCCGGCCGCCGCACGGCCCGTCGGTAGGGTCGCGCGGTGACCTCAACCCCAAGCGAAACCCGCCCGTTCCGCCTCGCCGACCTCGGCACCCTCGTCGTGCTGGCCTGGAGCGGCGAGGCCCCCGACGGCAGCGACATGCCCTACCTGCTGGCCTACTCCCTCGGTGACGCCGCGGGCGGTCCCGAGGCCACCGGGGCCGCGATCGAGGCGCTGCTGGCGAACAACGGGCTGCCGGTCGGCGGCGACCTCGTCGACGGCACCGCCCGGCCCAGCCTGCCCGTCACGCTGCTCGTCGAGGCCGGTCAGGCCGTCCTCAGCCTGGCCCCGCTCAACGCCCAGTGCCCCGCGCCCGCGGAGTGGCTCGCCGCGGTCGGTGAACGCGGCTACGCCTACCTGGTGTTCACCACCCGCCCGTGGCCCGAGGGCGAGCCCGGCAAGCTCGTCACGCCCGAGGCGCTGAAGGACTTCGCCGGGGCCGACGAGACCCTGACGGCCGCCGCGCACGTCGTCCTGCCGGCCCGCAGCCTGCGCGGCTGATGGCGAGGACCGCGGGCGCCGGGCGGGGGTTCGCGCTGCTGACGGTGGTCGCGGGGGCGGCCGGGCTGCTGGCCTCCTGGGTCATCACCCTCGACAAGTTCAAGCTGCTCGAGAACCCGCGCTTCGTGCCCGGGTGCAGCCTCAACCCGGTGGTGTCCTGCGGCAGCGTGATGAAGAGCGCCCAGGCCTCGGCGTTCGGGTTCCCCAACCCGATGCTGGGCCTGGCGGCCTACGCCGTCGTGATCTGTGTCGGCATGAGCCTGCTGGCCGGTGCCCGCTTCCCCGCCTGGTACTGGCTGACCTTCGACGCCGGCTGCGCCTTCGGGATCGGATTCGTCACCTGGCTGCAGTTCCAGTCGCTGTACCGGATCGGCGCGCTGTGCCTGTGGTGCTGCCTGGCCTGGGTCGCCACCATCGTCCTGTTCTGGTACGTCACCTCCTTCGCCGTGAGCCGTCGCTTCCTGCCCGCGCCGCGCCCGCTGCGGGAGTTCCTCGACGAGTTCACCTGGGTGCTGCCGGTGCTGCACACCGGGGTCGTCGGCATGCTGATCCTGACCCGGTGGTGGGACTTCTGGACGAGCTGATCGGTGGCCGTGAATTGGCGAACAGCCGACTAATGCGGCACCCGGGCGAATTGTGAGCTGATGCCGATTCCGGCTCGTTACCCGGTACGGACGTCGCTCCTCTCGTATCCCGAAAGGCCCGTACCTGACATGAAGCCGATCACCCGAGGAACCCTTGCCGCCGTCGTCGCGGGCGTCGCCGTCGCCGTGGGGGCCGCCGCCACGCCCGCCGTCGCGGCCGGCGGGGTCCCCGTCCCCGTGCCGCTGGACGGCGTCGAGAAGTCCCTCGGCACGCAGATGCCCAGGCTCGGCCTGGAGCTGCCGCTGCTGATCCCCGGTGTCCCGGAGGGGCCGCGCTACGTCGAGGGCCGGCTCATCCCGGAGGGGGCGCTGCCGCAGGTTCCGCTGAACGGCCAGCTGCCCGGCGTCGGCCTCAGCGTGCCGCTCCCGCGTGCCCTCGGCGCCGGCTTCGACCACGTCGGCGTCGACATCCCCGCCTCCGACCTGCGCACCCTCACCCCCGGCCTGGAGTTGGACGCGCCCCTCAGCGCACCCGACCCGCAGCACTACGGCGTGCCGCACCTGAAGATGCCCGAGGTCGGGGTGCTCGGTCCGGTCCTCCAGACGGTCGTCGGCGGCGACCTGGGCGCCGGCCCCGGCAAGTAACCCTCCTCGCGGTACGGCCCGTTCCGCCCGTCTCCGGGCCGGAATGCGGCGCGGGGGTGACCGGGCGGCCCCTCGGACGGTTACCGGTACCGACAGTGGCCGGTGAACGGTACGAGGAGTGAGCATGGTCGTCGGAGTCGGTGGTGTGGCGGTGGGCGCGGAGCGGGGAGCCGGGCGGCCGGGCAGAGCCGGGGCGGGCAGACCGACGCGGCGCGAGGCGGCCCGGGGGCTGTTCGCCTCCGTGGTCGCCCTGGCGTTCGCCCCGGTCGTCGCAGCCTCCCGCCCGTCGCCCCGGGCGGACGGGCCGACGGACACCTCCTTCGACGAGACCTACCGGGGCCGCCGTATCCGGGGCGCCCTCGTACCGGCGGCCGAGCGGGCCGTCGACGACGGCGAGTGGCAGGTCACCGTGGACGGCCGGCCGCTGCATCTGATGCGTCGGGCCGACGGCACCTGGCTCAGCATGGTCGACCACTACAGCTCGTACCCGACCCCGCTGGCGGCGACCCGGGCGGCCGTGGACGAGATGGGTCCGGGGCAGCGGCTGCGCGATCCGGCGCCGGGTCCGACGGGCGGGGGACACATGCACATGGGGGGAGACCATGGCGTACGTGCGAAAGGACGTCAGCAGCCTGACGGCCGCCGAGCGGGGGCGGCTCGTGAAGGCGTTCCTGGAGGTCAAACGGCGGGGCGAGTACGACGATTTCGTGCGGACGCACATCGAGTACTACACGCCCGACGGCGAGGACGGACTGCGCGCCGCCCATATGGCGCCCTCCTTCCTGCCCTGGCACCGCCGCTTCCTGCTCGACCTGGAGCAGGCCCTGCGCCGGGTGGACGGGTCGGTGACGGTGCCGTACTGGGACTGGACCAGGGACCGTTCGGCGTCCGGCACGCCGTGGACGAAGGACCTGCTCGGCGGCACCGGCCGGGCCCGCGACCAGCAGGTGATGACCGGCCCCTTCGCCTACGCCGCGGGGCACTGGACCATCACGGAGGGCATCACCGACGGCGAGTTCCTCGCCCGGGACCTGGGCCGGGCCCGCGACCCGATCGACCTGCCCACCGGGGCCGACCTCGACCGGGCGCTGGCCGACCCCGCCTACGACGTCCCGCCGTGGGACTCGACGGTCACCCGGGGTTTCCGCAACCGGCTGGAGGGCTGGGGAACCGGCAGCGGAAAGGCGTCCTGGCACAACCACAACCGGGTGCACCGCTGGGTCGGCGGGGCGATGCTCGGCGGCGCCTCCGTCAACGACCCCGTCTTCTGGTTCCACCACGCCTTCCTCGACCTCCAGTGGGAGCGCTGGCAGGCCCGGCACCGCGGGCAGCACTACCTGCCGGCGAGGCCGCCGGGCCCCGGCGACCCGCAGCGCGACCGGGTCGTCGCCCGGGGCGGGAAGCTGCCGCCGTGGGACGTCACCCCCGAGTCGCTGGAGGACGTGAGCCGGATCTACCGGTACGCCTGAGGCGCCCCGGACAGCGGAGGAGCCCCGGCGCCCAGGGCGCCGGGGCTCCTCCGCGGGCAGTGGCTCAGGAGCCGTAGCCGCCGTTCTTGCTGTCGCCGCTCTTGAGGTGACCCTCGTTGGCGCAGGTGCCGCCGAACGCGGGGTTCAGCAGACCGATGACGTCGACGGTGTCGCCGCACAGGTTCACCGGGATGTTGACCGGAACCTCGATGACGTTGCCGGACACCACGCCGGGCGAGTTGACGGCCTCGCCGTTGGCACCCGCGTCGGCCAGGGCCAGGCCGGCCCCGCCGATCACCACAGCGCCGGTGCCGAGGGCTACGACGGCGGCCTTCGCGATGCGAGACATCACGTTCTCCTTCTTGTTGCTCGGGGAGTGCGGCGGCAGGACCAGCCGCCGCACTTCCCTTTCAACGCCCCGACCTGCGGCTGGTCACGCCGATCACCGGACGATCACTCCAAGGGCCGGAGTCGGGACGCCCCCTGAGGCAGCCGCCGTACCGGGGCGCCCGCCAGGAAGGCCCGGATGTTCTCCACGGCCTGGCCGTAGTACGTCGTGTAGTTGGCGTAGGAGACGTAGCCGAGGTGCGGGGTGGCCAGCAGCCGGGGCGCGGTGCGCATCGGGTGGCCGGCGGGCAGCGGCTCGATGTCGAAGACGTCGACACCGGCGCCGGCGATCCGGCCCTCGTGCAGCGCGGCGAGCAGCGCGTCCTGGTCCACGAGGGCGGCGCGGGAGGTGTTGACGAGGTAGGCGGTGGGCTTGATGAGGGCGAGTTCGGCGGCGCCGAGCAGCCCCCGGGTGCGGTCGCCGAGCGCCAGATGGACGGAGACGAAGTCGCTGGTGGCGAGCAGGTCCTCCTTGCTCGGGGCGAGTTCGACCCCGACCTCCTTTGCGCGCTCCTCGGTGAGGTTCTGACTCCAGGCGCTCACCCGCATCCCGAAGGCGAGCCCGACCTGCGCCACCCTGCTCCCGATCTTCCCGAGCCCCAGCAGCCCGAGCCGGCGCCCGTGCAGGTCGGCGCCGACGGTGGACTGCCAGGGCCCGCCGCCGCGCACCGCGTTGCTCTCCTCGACGAGCCCGCGGGCCAGCCCGAGCAGCAGCGCCCAGGTCAGCTCGACCGGCGGCGTCGAGGAACTCTCCGTACCGCACACCGTGACCCCGTGCGCCTCGGCGGCCGCGTAGTCGATGACACTGTTGCGCATCCCCGAGGCGATCAGCAGCCGGAGCCGGGGCAGCCGCCCGAGCAGCGACCCGGGAAAGGCGACGCGCTCGCGCAGCGTGACCACGATGTCGAAGTCGGCGAGAGCGGCGGCGAGTTCGTCCTCACCGGCCGAATGCTCCCGCAAAGAGACGACCTCGACCCGGTCGGCGAGCGACCCCCAGTCCCCGAACTCCCCGCCCACACCTTGAAAGTCGTCGAGCACAGCACAACGAAGACGCATTGCTTCACCGTACCGTCCACCCGACGCGCCCCTTCAGGGGCGCGGGGAACTGCGCGACCAGCAGAAACCCACCCGCAGTCGCCCGACAACCTGTCCCGGCACCCCCTTTGGCGCCCGGCAGCTCGCCGCACAGAAAAGGTGCCGGGCACAACCTCACCTCGCCGCGAGGACCGCCCGATACCACGGCTCGGTACGGCCGAACCACGTGTCGAAGCCACCGCCCGGACACTGACCGAGCTCCGACCACAGCGCGTCGGCCGCGAAGAAGTGGTCCGTCGTGAGGATGTCGAGCGTGCCCGGCGCAACCCCCTTGGCCGCGAGGATCGCCTTGGCCCCCTCGACGGTGAGGTTGTCACGCGGCCAGTCGATCCCCGCACAGCCGGCGACCGCCCGCAGCGCACTGCCCACGGTGACCGGCGCCGGATCCGCCGCGTGGTACACCCGTCCGGTCAGGACCCCGTCCGGCGCCAGCGCGGTGGCGACCAGCAGCCGGGCCAGGTCCGGCGCGCCGATGACCGACGCCCGCGACAGCCAGCCGGCCACCTCTCCCGGCAGGGCCCGCAGCAGCCGTGCCAGGGAGGGACCGACCCACGTGTCTCCCACGCCGAAGACCAGGTGCGGCCTGAGCACCACACCGCCGGCCGCGAGGACCGCGTCCTCGGCCGCCGCGCGGGTGCGGGAGGTGACGGAACCGGGATTGCGGGTGAGCTCCTCGGGCCGGTCACCGCGGAAGGTGCCGCGGCCGTACACCGAGGCCGTGCTGAGCTGGACGATCCGGTGCACTCCGGCCCGCCGCGCCTCGGCGACCAGCGCCGCCGTGCCACGCGCGTTGACCGCCTCGTTGGCCGCGGCGCTGCCGCCGATCTGCGCCGCGCAGTGCAGGAGCACGTCGACCCCGTCGCACACCCCGCGCAGCGAGCCGGGGTCGGTGAGATCGGCGTGCACGGTCCGCGCCCCGGCACAGGACCGCGGCAGGGACCGGCGGTGGCTCATGAGCCGGAGGCCTGCCCGCCGGCGCTGTGCCTCGCGTGTCACATGGGCCCCGACGAACCCGGAGGCGCCGGTGATGAGAAGGACGGGCACGGTGACTCTCCCGGGGAGCGGTCGGGGTCAGCGGACACGGGGCCGCAGGACGAGTTCGGCGGTGAAGACCGTCTCCTGCCGCTGGCTGCCGTGCACCCGTACCAGCAGGTCGCCGGAGTCGCCGTACGGTTCGGGGTCGGCCGTGATCCAGCAGGGCGCGTCGAGTTCGGCGTACCGCGTGAACTCGCTGCGCATGCCGAGCAGCAGGGCGCAGGGTGCCCCGGTGCGGGCGTGCGCGGCCTGCCGGGCGGCCTCCAGGAGGAACATGCCGGGTATGTGGTCCACCGGGTGGTCGAAGTAGGTGGGGTGCGCGGTGTCGACCCGCAGTTCCCATCTGCCGTACGTGCCGGGCGCGGGTGCGCACAGGACGACGTGCCGGGCGGTGGCGTGGCCCACGGCGGCCGGGTCGAGGGCCGGCGGCGGGGTGAGGTCGGTGGTGGTGGGGCGCTCGCCGCGCATCCGCAGGTACACCTCCGGGCTCATGCAGCGGAACGCGGCCGAGGCGGTGGCGCGGGCCCCGTTCTCCCGGACCACGGTGACGTCGTAGCGCATCTCCCGCAGCCGGCCCGCGCGGCGCACGACGTCCCGGCAGACCGCGTGCATCTCGACGTCGGTGGGGACCGCGTCCGTGACCAGCAGGTCGGGCTCGGCGGTCACGGACATGTCAGACATGAGGAACTGGTGGCCGAACGGCACGTCGAACTCGGCGTGGGCGAGCAGGGACCCGATCTGGCGGATCGACTCGATCAGCAGCATCGGGTCCTGGTATCCGCCGTCGGGGGCGAACAGCGCGTGGCTGCGCGGCCATTGGGCCCGGACGACGAAGCCGTCGAAGCCGTCGGCGCCCGGGGACTCGTCGCGCTCCCAGCCGGTGAGCAGGACTTCGGAGACCGCCGCGCGGTGGACGTACTCACGCGGCACAGTGGTGGTCAGTCCGGGAAGCAGCGGCTTCGGGGCGATGGCCCGGTCGGTGAGGTGCGGCATGTGCAGCGCTCCTGTGTCGGTGTGACGGAAAGGAGGGGGCAACAAGCCGTACGTCGGCTGTCACCCCCCGTGGCCGACGTTCTGCACCACAAGATACAGACAGGTCGGTCCGGTTCTGCAAGAGGCGAGGCGATTTCTTGGGCGAGTCGGGGACCCCTGGGGGTCTGCCATCGATGTCAGGCGACCGTTATGTCGGTATTGCAACCGCGAAACGTGCAAGGTTGTATGATTCACCGGAGCTGCGTGATCCTTGGTCACGTCTTGCCGTGGGGAGACTTAACGGAGTACCACCTCCCACTTGTCCGGTATTCCGACGAAATCGCAGCTCACGGTAGGGGTCGTGACAAGGGGTTCGAGCGCCGCGCCGGAGAACCTTGGCGGTTGACAATCAGACAAGTCTGTTTGGTACGGTCTGGTCCTGAACCCGCAGTCCGAGATGACGTGGATGTGCCTCAGGGGGAGCAGATGAACCGCCAGTACGCGGACCTCGTGGCGCCGGCGCCGCGGCACCACCGCTCGCACGGCCCGCTCGTCCCGGCCGGGCACCCGGCCGGCCACTCGGCCGGGCAGCCGGCCCGCCCGGCCCCCGTGTCCGGCGCGCCCCGGGCGGGAGCGCTGAACGTCCTGGTCGTGGAGAGCGACCCCCGGGCCGCCGACCCCCTCCGGCAGGGGCTGGCCCGGCACGGCTACGCCACCCACGGCGCGACCACCGGCGCCCAGGCGCTGCGCGGCCACCGCGAGGCCGACCTGGTGCTGCTCGACCTCGACCTGCCCGACCTCGACGGACTCGAGGTGTGCCGGGGCATCCGGGCGGTCAGCGACCTGCCGATCATCGCCGTCACCGCGCGCGGCTCGGAGCTCGACTGCGTGCTCTGCCTGCAGGCGGGTTCGGACGACTACCTGGTCGAGCCGTACGGGTTCCGGGAACTGCTGGCCCGGATGGAGGCGGTGCTGCGCCGGGTGCGGGT
The DNA here is from genome assembly GCF_043201715.1 of Streptomyces sp. NPDC048291. Classification (NCBI taxonomy): domain Bacteria; kingdom Bacillati; phylum Actinomycetota; class Actinomycetes; order Kitasatosporales; family Streptomycetaceae; genus Streptomyces; species Streptomyces sp. NPDC048291. Next base: position 351,620 of record NZ_JBICZC010000002.1, on the reverse strand, counting down.
ACGGCCGGCGGACCAGCCGGCCGCCGGCCGGGTCGTCGCCCACGGGCCGCTGTGCATCGACCCCGGCGCCCGCACGGCCACCCTCGACGGACGGCCCCTCGACCTGACCCGCAAGGAGTTCGACCTCCTCCACCTGCTGGCCTCGCAGCCCGGCACGGTGATCCCGCGCCGCCAGATCATGGCCCAGGTGTGGGACGACGCCTGGTCGCCGCGCGGCCGCACGGTCGACACCCACGTGGGCACCCTGCGCGGCAAACTGGGCTCGGGTGCCTGGATCGTCACCGTCCGGGGGGTCGGTTTCCGGATCGGCAGTCCGTAGCCCCCTCGCGCGTTTGCCGAGGTCACACCCGGTTCCGGCGTGCGGCCGGGGAACCGCTTTCTGACAACTCCCGTCGCGGTACTGACCGTAGGCCGGCCATGCGGCTTACGATACAGACCAGTCTGTTGAATTCAGTGGGAGAGCGTAAGGATCTGGCATGGCTCAGCAGGAACGCGGCAAGCGGTCACGGCGGTCGATCCTGGAGGCGGCGGCCCAGGTCTTCGACGAGCGCGGCTACGACGCCGCCAGCACCAACGAGATCCTGGCCCGCACCGGACTCACCCGGGGGTCCCTCTACCACCACTTCCCCTCCAAGGAAGCCATCGCGCTGGCCCTGGTGCAGGCCCACGCCGAGGCCCTGGAAGTGCCCGAACGGCCGGTCAGGCTGCAGTCGGTGATCGACCTGACGCTGGAGTTCGCCCGGCGCCTGCAGCACGACGCGGTGCTGCGTGCGAGCGTGCGGCTGACCACGGAGCAGACGTCGTTCGACTGCCCGCCGCAGACCACCTACGAGCAGTCCATGGACACCATTCTGGCGCTGCTCCAGGAGGCCGAGAAGCGGGACGAGATCCTGCCGGGGGTGGACGTGCGCGAGGCGACCTCGCTGATCGTCGGCTCCTTCACCGGCCTGCAGATCATGTCCCAGGCCTACACCGGCCGCGCCGACCTGCCCGAACGCACCAGCGTCCTGTGGAAGTTCCTGCTGCCCGGCCTCGCCACGCCGGGCCTGGTCGGGCGGCTGCGCACGACGCCGCCCGAGGAGTGACCGGCCCGCTCTCAGATCCTGCGCTCGCCGCCCCGGCCCGGCGGCCGGTCCCGGTCGAACAGCGGGCGCAGCAGCCGCCACAGGCGCTGGGTGATCTCGCCGTCCCACCAGCCCGGGTCGGAGTGCCCGAGGGTCTCGATGCCCGCGGCCATCACCACCGCCAGGCCGGCGAGGTCCGCGGCCGGCTCCGGGGACTCCTGCTGCGCCTCCGCCACCCGCTCGTGGACCGCGGCGAGCATGTCGTCGCGGAGCCGGGGCGGTCCGGCCGAGCCGTCCGCGGCCAGCTGCATGCCCGCCCGGACCACCTTCTCGGTGCGCATGGCCTCGCCGAGCGCGAACAGAAAGCGTTTGGGCGCGTCCGCCGCCGGACCCGCGAAGGCCTCCTCGGTGAGCGCCTCCACCCGCGCTCTCGCCTCCTCGTACACGGCCGCGGTCAGCGCGGTGGTGGAGGAGAAGTGGTGGTACAGCGCCCCCCGGCTGACCCCGGCCCGGCGGCAGATGTTGACCAGTCCCGCGTCGGACAGCCGACCGTCCGCGATGAGCTCGGCGGTGGCATGGACGAGAGCCTGACGCGTGTGCTCGGATCGCGCCTGCATCAGGTCGTACCCGCCTTCCCTGCCAACAGTGTGCCCGGTGCATGCACTGTCCGCGGGCACCGGTGCCAATGGTGGTAAGAATCATACAACCATGCCTGTTTCATGGGAGGACCCCGGTGGTGGTCCACCTCCTCATGATCTCCACAGGATCTCAACTTCGCAGGCTACGGGCATGGTTGTCCGGAAACATGCGCGACGAGCGAAGGTTCGGCTTGGTCCTCAATCAGACAGGTCTGTTTGTAACATGGCTCAAATCCGGCCACTTGACACAGGTTTGACACTCCGCTGACAGAGCTGCGGAGGATTGTGGGAAGCCTGAACCGCCGTGCGTTGAACCGGCCGCCGGCCGCCCGGAGACTGGACGCAGTTCCACACGGACCGAGGATTCGGGGGATCCGAATGGAAGAGCCGGAGCGACTCACGGACGACCACGCCAGCCGCGACTGCCGCAGGCGCTGCGGCCGGATCTGCGTCCGCTGCCTGGACCGGATCGACGGCGCGCTGCGCACCCTGCTCGACCTGTACCGGGAGAGCGACCAGGCGCTGGCGCCCGGGGCGCCGGTGCTGCGCGAGCGGGTGAGCGGCAGCCGGGCCACCGTCGGCATCGTCCTCGACGAACGGGCGCTGGCCCTGCGGGCCCGGACGGCCGAGGTCATGGGGCTGTGGGCGCGGCTCGTCGTGGACGAGCGCACCGGCGCCCGCCCCGCCGGCCGCGGGGTGCCGGCGCTGGTCGGGTTCCTGCGCGGGCAGCTGCCCTGGTTCGCCGGGCACCCGGCGGGCGCCGACCTCGACGAGGAACTCGCCGAACTCCGCACCGACTTCGGCCGACTGCTCGGCCCGGGCCCGGTACGCCGGTTCGCCCTCGGCGCCTGCACCCGGCCGGAGTGCGCCGGGACGCTCTACGGCGTGCTGCCTGCGGACGGCGGCGACCGGGTGCCCGACCAGGTCACCTGCGACGCCGGCCACGCCCTGCCGCCACGCCAGTGGCTGCTGGTCGCGAACCGGGCGAGAGAGGTGGCGACGACATGACGGAACCGGACCGGCCGAAGGCGGGCGAGGAGGCGACCGGACCGGCGAAGCCGCGCACGGTCCCGACGGAACTGGCCGCCCTCGCGATGGGCGTCACCCAGGCGACCATCCGCAAATGGGCGAGCCGCGGCAAACTCACCCGCCACGGCGGCCCCCGGCGGGCCGAGTACGACCTCGACGAACTCTTCGCACTGGCGCGCAGGAGCGAGACCGAATAGGCGGCGCGCGACCCGGCGACCGCGGTCAATTCGACCAACTCTTCGCCGTCGTAGCTGTCGCACGGAATTCACCGACCATCACCCGCAAGAAACCGGATCCGTGCGGGGATCCGGTGCGAAGCAGCCCCCGCGGCCCATCCCCCCTGCCGCGGGGGCTTCTTCGATTACCCGCCTGATTGTCAACTCGCTTTATCTAAAGGGAAGTTGACGCAACCGAACAGAGGTGTCACACTCTTTTCGGCGCCCCCATGCCCTGACGGCGGTGGCGCTTCTCCCGGGCTTCTGCATTCGAGCCCGTGGCGTCCTTCCCGAAATCCGTGCCCCGACCGGGGCGCGGATTTTTTGTTTTCTCTCCGCCCCGACTTGAGGAAGTGTGGTCGATGCCTGTTTCCACCTGGACACCCGTCGGTCAATGGACGGGTACGGTCACGCACGACGGCGAGGTGGACGAGTACACCGTCGCCTTCGCCCCGGACGGCTCGCTCTCGGTCACCACGCGCAAGAGCACCGGCACCGGCGCCTGGACCGTCACCGGCGACGACTCGCTGGAGTTCTCCCTGCGCGAGGACTTCAATCTCGACGTCACCCAGATCAGCCCCAACGGCCACCGGGCCGCGTACATCCAGATCGACATCACCGCGCGCCACGACGGCGACGCGCTCACCGGTGAGGGCAAGGCCGTCGTGCACGGTCCCGACGACGTCGTGATCTACGCGACGGACGCCCGGACCGAAGCGCGCCGGGTGTCATGACGGCCGAGGTCGCCCGGCTCACCGACGTGCTGAGCCTGCGGGACCTGGCCGGGCGCTATCTGGCCGGCCTCGACGAGGGCGGCTTCGACGAGACCTGGGCGAGGTCCCTGTTCACCGAGGACGTCGAGATGACGTTCCCGGTGGGCAGCCACCGGGGCCTCGCCGGGGTGTCCGGCTTCACCACCGAGATCATGGCGCGCTGGGGCCGTACCCACCACCACGGCTCGGAGACCCAGGTCGAGGTCGAGGGCGACCTGGCCGAGCTGAGCTGGAGCCTGATCGCCTCCCACGTGCACCACGGCTCGCCGCTGCCGCCGGACCCGACCCAGTACTTCCAGCTCGGCGGCCGGTTCACCGGCACGGCCCGGCGCACCCCCGACGGCTGGCGGTTCGACCGGCTGCGGCTGCGGATCGTGTGGACCACCGGCGCCGTGCCCAGGGGAGTCACCCAGGTCGACCGCAAGACCCTCGACACCCGTGGAAACCCGCCCACTTCAGCAGAGGAGAACGCACCCATGCCGACCACGCTCACCGCGGACCAGCAGAAGGAACTGATCGAGAAGGTCTTCCATGAGGGCCTGGACCTCGGCGACCTGTCGGCCGCCGACCGCTACCTCACCGCCGACTTCCGCAACCACGGCAGCCACGACGACTCCATGCGCGGCCCGGAGGCGTTCAAACACACCATCCGGATCCAGCAGTCCGCGTTCAGCGACATCAAGTACGAGATCCTCGACTTCATATCGATGGGCGACAAGGCCGCCATCCGCTGGGTCATGCACGGCCGGCACACCGGCCCGTTCATCGGCATCCAGCCGACCGGGCTGCAGGTGCAGCACCAGGCGATCATCTGGTTCCGCTTCGAGGGCGACCGGATCGCCGAGCGCTGGGGCATCGTCGACAACTTCTCCCTGGAGCGCTTCCTCAAGTCCGGCGGCAGGCCGGGCGGCCCGCTGACCCCGGCCGGCGGTCCGGCCGGCGGTCCCGCCGCGGGCAAGCCCGCGGCCTGATCCGCCGCCCCGGCCGCGCCCGGCCCCCGCTGACGGCGGCGGGGGCCGGGCGCCGTACGCCCCATCAGAAACCAAGGACCCGACGGAGCAAGGGACTTGAGACATGCCGATCGACAGGAAAGTCGCCCGCTTCAACCGGCGGTTCGCCAACCATCTCGTCGGGCCGCTGTTCAGCCGGCTGCCCGGTTTCGGGAAGGTCCACCACCGCGGCCGTAAGTCGGGGCGCGAGTTCACCACGCCCGTCAAGCTGTTCCGGCGCGGCGCGGACATCGTCATCACGCTGCCGTACGGGCCCGGTTCCGACTGGGTCAAGAACGTGCTGGCGGCGGGCGGTTGCGAGATCACCACGCGGGGCCGCCGGATCCGGGTCACCGGACCGGTGGTCTTCACCGACGACGGTACGACGAAGATGCCCGCCCTGACCCGGCGGATCCTCTCCCGGGTCGAGGCCACCGAGTTCCTCGCGCTGACGCCGGTCGAGGCGCCGGCGCGGCTGCGGGCGGCCCGGCCGTGACCGCCGCCGGTCTGGTCACCCTGCCGGTCCGGGTGGCGCTGCTGGTCGGCTCCGCCCGCGACGGGCGGCTCGCCCCCGACGTCGCGGGCTGGTTCGCGCGGGTCGCCGCCCGCCGCGACGACCTGGTCCTGGACGTCGTCGACGTCGCCGAGCACCTGCTGCCGGCCAGCCTCGACGAGGCCGACCCGCGGGCGGCGGCGCTGCGGCCCCGGCTGGCCGGGGCGGAGGCGTACGTGGTCGTCGTACCGGAGTACAACCGGAGCGTTCCGGGGCCGCTGAAGACCCTCATCGACAGCTTCCAGACCGAGTGGGAGGCCAAGCCGGTCGGGTTCGTCGGCTACGGCCTCGGCATGGCCGGCGGGGTGCGGGCGATCGAGCATCTGCGGCAGATCTTCGCCGAGTTCCACTGCGTGGGGATGAAGGACGTCGTGACGTTCCCGCGGGTGCTGGAGCACTACGACGCCGACGGCACGTTTCCGGCGGAGCCGGAGGGGGCCGAGGCCGCGGCCAAGCTGATGCTGGACCAGCTCATGTGGTGGGCGACGGCGCTGCGCGAGGCCAAGGCCGCGCGTCCTTACGGCACTTGAAAGCTCCGGCGCCGACAACGCGCCCCTTCAGGGGCGCGGGGAACTGCGCGACGAGCCACATCGGACCTGTGGCCGGTCCACCACGGATCGCGGCACTTGCTGCGCATCGCCGTGCCCCGCGCGGATGTCGGGCGACCGCGGCGCCGTCGTGGCTGATCGCGCAGTTCCCCGCGCCCCAAAAAAGGACAGGTCCCCCCTCTTTCACAGGAGAACGCGATGGCTGCCGCCGCCCCCGATCCGCTCACCCCCCTGCTCGTCGCCGTGCCCGTGGTGATCCTCGCCTGCCGGGCCGGTGCCCAGTTGCTCGGGCGGCTCGGGCAACCGCCTGTCGTCGGCGAGATACTCGTCGGCATCCTGTTCGGCCCGTCCCTGCTCGGCTGGCTCTGGCCCGCCGGCCAGGCGTGGCTGTTCCCGGAGTCGGCGCTGCCGTACATCGGCGTGCTCGGGAACATCGGCCTGCTCGTGTTCATGTTCCTCGTCGGACTCGAACTCGACCTCAAGTCCCTGCGCGGCAACAGCAGAACGGCCGTCGCCGTCTCCCAGGCCGGCATCGCGCTGCCGCTGCTGCTCGGCACGCTGCTCGCCCTCGGCATGTACGGCGACTTCGCGCCGCCCGGCACCGGGAAGCTGCCGTTCGTGCTGTTCATCGCGGTGTCGATGAGCATCACCGCGTTCCCGGTGCTGGCCCGGATCCTGACCGACCGGGGCCTGTACCGGACCCGGGTCGGCGCGCTCGCCATGGCCAGCGCGGCCGTGGACGACGTCAGCGCCTGGTGCCTGCTGGCCGCGGTGGTCGCGGTGACGAAGAGCAACTCGCCCGTGGAGGCCCTGACCACCGCCGGGTACGCGCTCGTCTTCACCGCCGTGATGTTCCTCGTCGTACGGCCGCTGCTGGCCAGGTGGGCCGCGCGGGCGGAGCGCCGGTACGCCGACGGGGTCGTGCTGGTCGTCCTGTTCAGCGGGCTGAGCCTGGCCGCGTACGCCACCGACCGGATCGGGGTGCACGCGCTGTTCGGCGCGTTCCTGTTCGGCGTGGTCACCCCGCGCGGCAGCCGCCGGATCGAGGCCACCGCGGCCCGGATGCGGGCCTTCGCCGTGCCCGCGCTGCTGCCGCTGTTCTTCGTCAGCACCGGTCTGAAGACCGACGTGGGGCTGCTGGGCGGCAGCGGCACCCAGTGGCTGTGGGCGGGTGCCGTGCTCGCCGTCGCCGTGGCCGGCAAGTGGGGCGGCGGCACGCTCGCGGCCCGGCTCTCCGGCCGGGACTGGCGGGACTCCATGTCGCTGGGCGCGCTGATGAACTGCCGTGGCCTGACCGAGCTGATCGTGCTCAACATCGGGCTCGGGCTGGGTGTCATCGGGCCGGAGCTGTTCACCGTCCTGGTGCTGATGGCGCTGCTCACCACGGCCATGACCAGCCCCGCGCTGACCTGGATCCGCAAGGGCATCGACGAGCACTCCGAGCCGGAACCGGCCGGAACCGGCCAGGACGAGCCCGCCCTGGAGCCCGCGAGCACCCGCTGACCTGCGCCTTCGGGCACGGCAGTGGCGTCAGCCGCCGACCGGCGAATAGTTCAGGCCCTGATGGTTGGCATATTGCTAGTTGGAAGCTTGATGGATAAGCGGGTTGACGATACTCTCGCAGTACGACGAAGCGGTGAGGCAGTGAGGGAGAGAACGATGAGCCAGGACTTCAAGAACCTCGACATGACGATGATGTTCGCCATCCACGACGCGCTCCGCCGGGAGCTGGAGCGGATCGCCCGGATCACCGCGCGGGTCGACGAGGACCCCCGGCACGTGCTGAGCGCCGCGGTCGGCTGGGAGCTGTTCAAGAAGTTCCTGACCGTCCACCACACCTCCGAGGACGTGAAGATCTGGCCGGTCATGGAGGCCGCGCTGGTGGGCAAGGACGCCGAACTGGCCCTGCTCGCCGACATGGAGGCCGAGCACGGCGTCATCGACCCGCTGCTCGCCGACATCGACGCCGCCCTCGCCGACCGCGACTCCGGCCTGGAGCGCCTGACCGGCCTGACCGACACCCTCTTCGCCAAGCTCGGCGGCCACCTCGACCACGAGGAGCGGGATGCCCTGCAGCTGATGGACATCACGCTCTCCCAGGAGCAGTGGGCGGACTTCTCCGCCGAGCAGCGCACCCGGATCGGCGACGACTCGGCCCGCTACCTGCCCTGGATGCTCGACGACATCGACGCCGCGAAGGTCGCCCACATCCTCGGCAAGATGCCCGAGCCGCTGCGCAACGCCTACGAGAACGACTGGCGCAAGGCCTACGAGGACCTCGCCATCTGGACTCCCAAGACCCCCTCCGCCACCCGCTGACCGGATCCCGAGGGTTCCGCGCTCCGCTCGACACCCCCCCAACCCTGAGACAGACACGGAGACATCCCATGTCGCTGCAAGACCGCACTCAGGCCGTCCCCAAGGCCGCGGCCCCGCCGCAGCAGGACGGCAAACTCGGACTGGCGTTACTCGTGATCGCCGCGGCCCAGCTCATGCTCGTCCTCGACAACACGATCGTCGCCGTCGCCCTGCCCAGCATGCAGAGCGCCCTCGGGCTCAGCGAGTCCGGCCTCGGCTGGATCGTCACCGCCTACGCCCTGGCCTTCGGCGGTCTGCTGCTGGCCGGCGGGCGCGCCGGTGACCTCTTCGGCCGCCGCCGGGTCTTCCGTACCGGCCTCGTCCTGTTCACCGCCGCCTCACTGCTCGGCGGCCTCGCCCAGAGCGGCGAACTGCTCATCGCCGCCCGGGTGATCCAGGGCGCGGGTGCCGCCATCGCCGCCCCCACCGCCCTGTCCCTGCTGGCCACCACCTTCCCGGCCGGACCCGCCCGCAACAAGGCGCTCGGCGTCTACGGCGCGATGGGCGGCCTCGGCTCGGTCGTCGGCCTGCTGCTCGGCGGCGCGCTCACCGAGTACCTGAGCTGGCGCTGGGTGATGTTCGTGAACATCCCGATCGCCCTGGCCGTCCTGTTCGGCACCGGCGTCCTCGTCGAGGGCGAGCGCGAGCGCGGCAAGGTCGACGTGCCCGGCGCACTCACCGCCACCCTGGGCTTCGGCTCGCTCGTCTACGCCATCAACCGCGCCGGCGACAAGGGCTTCGGCGACGGCGTCACCCTGATCGGCCTGGGCGCCGCGCTCGTCCTGATCCTCGCCTTCGTGCTCATCCAGCGCGCCGGCAAGGCGCCGATGATCCCGAGCGGGGTGCTCGCCGACAAGAGCCGCGTCGGCGCTAACCTGATCATGTTCCTGGTCGGCGCGGGCATGCTCGCCACCTTCTACTTCCTCACCCTCTACATGCAGCTGGTCAAGGGCTACGCCCCGATGGTCACCGGCGTCGCCTACCTGCCCTTCGCCCTCGGCATGGGCATCGCGGCCGGCGGCCTCGGCCCGCAGCTGCTCGCCAAGCTGCCCGAGCGCAACGTGATCGCCCTCGGTCTGCTGATCGGCACCGCCGGCATGGTCTGGTTCAGCTTCATCGAGCCCGGCCAGACCCCGTGGGCCGCGCTGCTGCCGGCCCAGCTGGTCGTCGGCCTCGGCCTCGGCATGGTCTTCGTGGCCGTCACCATCGTCAGCGTCCGCGGCGTCGCCCCGCAGGCCACCGGCGCGGCCTCCGGCCTGGTCAACACCGCCCAGCAGATCGGCGGCGCCATCGGCCTCGCCGCCCTCGCCGCGGCGGCCACCGCGATCACGAACCACGAGCTGCCGGGCAGCGTCCCGCACGCCCTCACCACCGGCTACTCGTACGGGTTCCTGCTCGGCGGCGCCTTCTACCTGCTGGCCCTGGTCGTGGCCCTGGCCACCCTCCCGGGCACCCGCCCCGAGCAGCAGGACGCCGAGCACCCGCCCGTCGCCCTGTGACCGACCCCGGCGGCCCCGCCCTGACCACTTCCGGGCGGGGTCGCCGGTTCCCCCGGGCCGGTGTCGGTGTCGGCGCCGGCCGGCAAGCCGTCGATATACTCGGGCAGGAGGTGCTGTCTTGCGGTACGAGAGCGACGACGAGCGCGGCCCGGTGACCCGGACCGAGCAGACCGCGGAGGTCCCCGGCGTCCTCCCGGACGCGCTCACCGACTTCATCGGCTACCTCCTGCGCCGCGTCTACGCGCAGTTCGCCGCCACCGACGACGGCGGCGACAGCGACCCCCGCGACTTCCTGGTCCTCGACGCGCTCACCGGCCGCGACTGGGAGTCCCAGCTCGACCTCGCCGAACGGCTCGGCATCAACCGCACCATCATGGTCGGCGTCATCGACCGGCTGGAGGCCCGCGACGAGGTCCGGCGCACCCGCAACCCCGACAACCGGCGCCAGTACGTGCTCTCCCTGACCGACCGGGGACGCGAGGCCGTCGAGGCCAGCCGGCGGGCGGTCGCCGAGCGGGACGCCCGGCTCACCGCCGTACTGACGGACGAGGAGAGCGCCCGGCTCGACGAGCTGCTGGCCCGGCTGCTGCCCGAGTCCGCGCAGCCCCTCGTGCAGGGCACCGAGTACCTGGTCGGGCAGGCCCACCACCGGCTGCGCAAGCACGGCGACGACAAGCTGGCCGGCACCGGCCTCAGGGTGCGGCACTACGGTCCGCTCTCCGCCCTCGACGTGCTCGGGCCCATCGCCCAGCAGCGGCTCGCCGAACTGCTCGCCATCACCGGACCCGCCGCCTCCCAGCTCGTCGACGAACTGGTCAGGCTGGGCCTGGTGCGCCGCGGCCGGGACCCGCACGACCGGCGCCGCTACGCCCTCGAAGTGACCGACCTCGGCCGCGAGCAGCTCGGTGTCGTAGCCCGCGCCGTCGCGGGGCTCGCCGCGGACGTCTCCGCCATGCTCGGGCCCGGCGGCGCGGACGAACTGCGGGGACTGCTGCTGAGACTCCTGGCCCCGACACATTCCGGTCCGGCGTTCGCCGAGAATCCCAAGTCATCCGTCTCCGCCAGGGGTTGACCCTCTGGCCAAAGGATGTCACGCTTAATTCAGCGGATACTTCGCGCCCTTTTCCGGGCCCTTCCCCAGACGCTTTTCCAGATCCTGTTCCAGGCTCTTCGCGCCGTCCTTCCGGTTTCTTTACGGAAGGGCCGCGAGGGGCCTTTTTTCATGCTGATTTCCCGTTGCGCACCGCCCCTCGACGAAGGAGACAGTCATGGTCGCCCAGAAGACCGACGGCGCGCCGGAACCGGCGCGCATACCCGAGGACATGACCTTCGACGTCATCATCCTCGGCTCGGGCCTCGCCGGCTCCGTCACCGGTGCCGTCCTGGCCAAGCACGGCGCCAAGGTGCTGCTGGTCGACGCCGCCGCGCACCCGCGCTTCGCCATCGGCGAGTCCATGACCCCGCAGCTCGTGGAATGGATCCACATCCTCGCCGAACGCCACGACATTCCCGAGCTGAAAAGCCTGGCGAGCGTCGAGGCCTCCACCCGTGACATCGGTCCGACCTTCGGCACGAAGGCCCACTTCGGTTTCATGAAGCACGAGGTCGGAAAAGAGCCGAACCCGCGCGAGGCCACCCAGCTCGCCCTGCCGAAGATATTCCACCAGAACAGCCACATGTTCCGTCAGGACAGCGACGCCTTCATGTTCCACGTCGCCGTCAGGTACGGCTGCACCCCCCGGCAGAACTGGCGTGCGAACGAGGTCGAGTTCGACGACGACGGCGTCACCGTCCTCGGCCGCAGCGCCGCCCCCGGCGCCGAGCCCGAGCTGTACCGGGCCAAGTACCTGGTGGACGCCTCCGGTTTCCGTTCGCCGCTCGCCGACAAGTTCGACCTGCGCGACAAGCCCACCGCCCGCTTCAAGCACCACTCCCGCTCGATGTTCACGCACTACGTCGGCATCAAGCGGTTCGACGACGTCAGCGGCCACCCCCAGGACCTGCGCCCGCCGGCCGACTGGCACACCGGCACCATGCACCACCTCATCGAGCGCGGCTGGTTCTGGATCATCCCGTTCGACAACCACCCCAAGTCCCGCAACCCGCTGTGCAGCGTCGGCCTGACGATGGACGAGCGCACCTACCCCAAGCCGAAGGACCTCACCCCGGAGCAGGAGTTCCAGTCCTTCCTCGACAAGTACCCGGCGGTGAAGCGCCAGTTCGACGGCGCCACCCGGGTCCGCGAGTGGATCTCCACCGACCGGCTGCAGTACTCCTCGAAGCAGACCATCGGCGACCGCTGGTGCCTGATGTCGCACGCGGCCGGCTTCCTCGACCCGCTGTTCTCCCGCGGCCTGTCCAACACCATGGAGGTCGTCGACGCGCTCACCTCCCGGCTGATCCCCGCCCTCAAGGACGGCGACTTCTCCGCGGAGCGCTTCGAGTACGTCGAGCGCGTCGAGCAGGGCCTGCTCCAGTACAACGACGACCTGGTCAACAGCTCCTTCATCGCCTTCTCCCACTTCCGCCTCTGGAACGCGGTCTTCCGGGTCTGGGGCTCCTTCATCACCCCCGGCACCATGCGGCTGACCCGGGCCCGCCTCAAGCACTTCAAGGACCACGACACACGTCACTTCGACGAGCTGGAGAAGGTGGCCCACCCGGGCCTGTGGTGGCCGCAGAGCGACTCCTTCAAGCGGATCCTGGAGTCCACCGCCGAGACCTGCGAGAAGTACGAGGCCGGCGCGCTCACCGGCGACGAGGCCGCCGACATCGTCTTCGGGCTGCTCAAGGACTCCCCGGTCGTCAACCCGGTCTTCGGCTGGAAGGACGAGGAGCGGCGGTTCATCTACCCCTCCACGCTGACCATGGCCCGCTTCCTGTACTGGGCCTCCGTCGAGGCCCCCGCCGAGATGAACAGCGTCGGCCGCGAGTTCCTGCTCGGCATCCTCAAGGCCGGCGCCAAGGTCCGCAAGCTCCTCTGACCACTGCCAGCCAAGCCAGAAAGGGATGCGCATGTCCGCAGCAGCGCGGTCGCTGACCCGCGCCGAAGAGACCCGGCCCGTCGAACCGCTGGATCTGCGCCGCGTGTGCGGCCTGTTCACGACCGGCGTCACGGTCATCACCACCGGCCCCGACGGGGACGCGGACGGCACCACCGTCAACTCGTTCACGTCGGTCTCGCTGGAACCCCCGCTGGTGCTGTTCTGCCTGCACCACCAGTCCCGGCTGCACACGCTCCTGGAGCAGAGCGGCGGGTTCACCGTGAACTTCCTCTCCGGGCGCCAGCAGCCGCTGGCCCGGCACTTCGCCGGACGCCGGACCGCCGCGGGCGCGAGCGCCTTCGAGGGTGTCCCGCACCACTTCACCGAGGACGGGCTGCCCGTGCTCAGCGAGGCCCTCGCCCACCTGACCTGCACCACGGTCGACGTGCACACCGCGGGCGACCACGCCATCGTCGTCGGCGAGGTGGTGGAGCTGGGCGTCCCCGAGCACGGTCTGGAGCCGCTGATCTTCTTCGACGGCTCCCTGGGCCCGCTGGAGACCGGCGCGGACCGCTTCCAGCACACCCGGCAGGCGTCCTGACATGCGCCGGGTGCTCATCGCCAACCGTGGCGAGATAGCCGTCCGCGTCGCCAGAGCCTGCCGGGACGCCGGGATCGACAGCGTCGCCGTCTACGCGGACCCGGACCGCGACGCCCTGCACGTCCGGGTCGCCGACGCGGCCTTCGCGCTGGGTGGTGACACCCCGGCCACCAGCTACCTGGACATCGGCAAGGTGCTGCGGGCCGCCCGGGAGACCGGCGCGGACGCCGTCCACCCCGGCTACGGGTTCCTCTCCGAGAACGCGGAGTTCGCCCAGGCGGTCCTGGACGCGGGTCTGACCTGGATCGGCCCGCCGCCGCAGGCCATCCGCGACCTGGGCGACAAGGTGGCCGCCCGGCACATCGCCCAGCGCGCGGGCGCGCCCCTGGTGGCCGGCACCCCGGACCCGGTCTCGGGCGCGGACGAGGTCGTGGCGTTCGCCGAGGAGAACGGCCTGCCGATCGCCATCAAGGCGGCCTTCGGCGGCGGCGGGCGCGGGCTGAAGGTCGCCCGGACCCTGGAGGAGGTGCCGGAGCTCTATGACTCGGCGGTGCGGGAGGCGGTGGCCGCCTTCGGACGCGGCGAGTGCTTCGTGGAGCGCTACCTGGACCGGCCGCGGCACGTCGAGACGCAGTGCCTCGCCGACCGGCACGGCAACGTCGTGGTCGTATCGACCCGTGACTGCTCGTTGCAGCGCCGCCACCAGAAGCTGGTGGAGGAGGCTCCGGCACCGTTCCTGACGCCGGAGCAGACCGCCGAGCTGTACCGGTCGTCCAAGGCCATCCTGCGCGAGGCCGGCTATGTCGGCGCGGGCACCTGCGAGTTCCTGGTCGGGCAGGACGGCACGATCTCCTTCCTGGAGGTCAACACCCGCCTCCAGGTCGAGCATCCCGTCACCGAGGAGGTCGCCGGCATCGACCTGGTCCGCGAGATGTTCCGCATCGCCGACGGCGAGGAACTCGGCTACGGGGACCCCGAACTGCGGGGCCATTCTTTCGAGTTCCGCATCAACGGCGAGGACCCGGGCCGCGGCTTCCTGCCCGCCCCGGGCACGGTGAGGGTCTTCGAACCGCCGTCGGGTCCGGGGGTGCGGCTGGACGCGGGCGTGGAGTCGGGCAGCGTGATCGGCCCGGCCTGGGACTCGCTGCTGGCCAAGCTGGTCGTCACCGGCCGCACCCGCGCGGAGGCCCTGGAGCGGGCCGCGCGGGCGCTCGACGAGTTCCGGGTGGAGGGGATGGCCACGGCGATCCCGTTCCACCGGGCGGTCGTCAGGGACCCGGCCTTCACCGGTGACCCGTTCCGGATCCACACCCGGTGGATCGAGACCGAGTTCGTCAACGGGATCGAGGCCTACGCGGCGGCCCCGGCCGCCGGTGCCGAGACGGAGGACGCCGGTCGCGAGACGGTGGTCGTCGAGGTCGGCGGACACCGGCTGGAGGTCTCGCTGCCCGCGGTGCTGGGCAGGGCCCCCGACCGGACGCTCGTGGGGGCCGCCGCCGCGCCCCGGACCCGCCGCCGCACCACGGGCGGCCCGGCGCCCGCCGCCTCCGGGGACACCCTCACCTCTCCCATGCAGGGCACCGTCGTCAAGGTCGCCGTCACCGAGGGGCAGACCGTCGAGAAGGGCGACCTGGTCGTCGTACTCGAGGCCATGAAGATGGAGCAGCCGCTCGCCGCGCACCGGTCCGGCACCGTGACCGGGATCGCCGCCGAGGTGGGGCAGGCCCTCGCCGCGGGCGTCGCGATCTGCGACATCAAGGACTGACCCAGGACCGATCGAGGACTGATCGCTTTGGCAGCACTCACCTATTCCGACGCCATGAACGGTGCCCTGGAGCGGCTGCGTTCCGTGGGATACGAGCACGGACGCAGCTTCGTCAACCACGCGCCGATGGCCGCCGAGGCCCTGGCCCACATGGGCTACGCCGACGAGGTGCCCGGCTGGGTGGAGGGCCATCTGCGCAGCCATACCTTCCACGACGTGCCCGAACGGCGGTTCGCCCTCGACCCGGCCGACGAGGCCGACTGGCGGCAGGCGCTCGGCCGGTTCGGCCGGGTCGCCGACTGGACCGCCCTGTTCGAACGCGAGCTGGCCGAGGGGGAGTGGACCGACGTGCTGGCCCGCTGGTGGCCCCGCCTGCTGCCCGGCCTGTCCGGGGTGCTCACGCACGGAGTGATCCGCACCGCGCACGCGGTCCGCGCGGTGGTCACCGCCGGCCCCGACAACCGACTGCAACTGGCCGAACTGGCGCAGGGGCTGGGGTACTGGGCGGCCCGGTACTCGGACGGCGGGATCGTCGTGGAGGAGGCCGGGGACGGTGACGGTGACGTCGTACGGGCCCTGGACGAACTCGTCGCCGAGTTCTCCGGGATCTACGCCACGCTCTCCCTCCCGCACCCGGTCCCGCTGATCCACTCCGTCACCGGGCCCGCCGCCGTACGGCTGGTCGTGGAGCACCTGCCGGCGGAGCAGCGGTGGCCGTCGTACCGGGTGGCGCGGGCCGTCAGCCGCACGATGCTCGACTGGTTCCACGCCGTGCCCCGGCCCGCGGCCCCGCTGCCCGAGGTCCCCGACCCGGCCGCCCTGTTCGCCGAGGCGGTCCGGATCGGCGACGAGCACGCCATCAAGCTCGCCGAGGTCGCCGTACGGCACGAGGCGCTGGCGCCCGACCCGCGGCACGCGGCGGCCGCGCACGTGGCCAACCGGGCGATCGGCCGCCTGTACCGCTGACAGTTCGCCTTCGCCGACGGTCTCCCCGACGGGGCCGTACGGAACCGTTCCCGAGGAGTGTCATGGACGCACAAGTCATCGTCGTGGGCGCCGGTCCGGCCGGCATGATGCTCGCGGGCGAGCTACGGCTCGCGGGCGCCGACGTCATCGTCCTGGAGAAGCTGCCCGCGCGCACCGGAGAGTCGCGCGGACTCGGCTTCACCGCCCGCACCATGGAGGTCTTCGACCAGCGCGGCCTGCTGCCCCGCTTCGGCGACATCGAGGTCAGCAACGTGGGCCACTTCGGTGGCCTGCCGGTCGACTTCGGTGTCCTGGACGGCGCCCACCAGGCTGCCAAAACGATCCCGCAGTCGGTCACCGAGACCGTCCTGGAGGAGTGGGCCGGCCGGCTCGGCGCGGACATCAGGCGCCGGCACGAGGTGCTCTCCGTCAAGGAGAAGGAGGACAGCGTCGAGGTCGAGGTGCGCGGCCCCGAGGGCGTGCACCTGCTGCGGGCCGAGTACCTGGTCGGCTGCGACGGCGGCCGCTCCACCATCCGCAAGGCCGCCGGGTTCGACTTCCCGGGGACGCCGTCCACGCTGGAGATGTACCTCGCCGACGTGAAGGGCATCGAACTGGAGCCCCGGATGATCGGGGAGACCCTGCCCGGCGGCATGGTGATGGTCGGGCCGCTGCCCGGCGGCATCACCCGGCTGATCATCTGCGAGCGCGGCACCCCGCCGCAGCGCCGCGACAAGCCGCCGACCTGGGCGGAGGCCGCGGCGGCCTGGCAGCGGCTGACCGGCGACGACATCTCGCACGCCGAGGCGGTGTGGGTGTCGTCGTTCGGCGACGGCACGCGGCTCGTCACCGAGTACCGGCGCGGCCGGATCCTGCTCGCCGGCGACTCCGCGCACATCCACCTGCCGGCCGGCGGGCAGGGCATGAACACCAGCATCCAGGACGCCGTGAACCTCGGCTGGAAGCTGGGTGCGGTGGTGCGGGGGCGGGCGCCGGAGACGCTGCTCGACACGTACCACGACGAACGGCACCCGGTCGGCGAGCGGCTGATGATGAACACCCGGGCGCAGGGGCTGCTGTTCCTGTCTGGACCCGAGGTGCAGCCGCTGCGCGACGTGCTCAACGAGCTGATCCGCTACCCCGAGGTCAGCAGGCACCTGGCGGCGATGGTCTCCGGCCTGGAGATCCACTACGACCTGGACGGGGGCGCCGGCGCGCTGCTCGGGCGGCGGCTGCCGAACGTGCCGCTCACCGGGCACCGGAGGGTTTCCTCCAGCACGGAGGCGCTGCGCGGCGGGCGGGGCGTGCTGCTCGACCTCGCCGACAACGAGCGGCTGCGGGAGCGGGTCTGGGCGTGGCGGGACCGGGTGGACGTCGTCACGGCGGTGCCGGCCGACGGGGTGCTGGAGGGCACGTCGGCTGTGCTGGTGCGGCCGGACGGGTACGTGGCCTGGGTGGCGCCGGGGAGCCATGCGGATCTGCCGATGGCGCTGGAGCGGTGGTTCGGGCCCGCCCGCTGACGGCGCCGCCGGGAGTGCCGGGTCGTGTCGTGTCGCGGCTGCCCCGCCGTCGTGGCTGGTCGCGCAGTTCCCCGCGCCCCTTCGGGGGCGCTGTCGTTGGCGCCCAACGATACGTTCGCGCGCCCTGACGGGGCGCTTTTCCTTGAGGAGTTTTCATGCACAGCACTCTGATCGTGGCCCGGATGGAACCGGGTAGCAGCGCGGAAGTCGCCCGGCTTTTCGGGGAGTTCGACCGGACCGAGATGCCGCATCTGATGGGTACGCGGCGCCGTGAGCTGTTCGCGTACCGCGGGCTGTACTTCCACCTCCAGCACTTCGACACCGACAACGGCGGTGAGCTGATCGAGGAGGCGAAGAGCGACCCGCGGTTCGTGCGGATCAGCGAGGACCTGAAGCCGTTCATCGAGGCGTACGACCCCGCCACCTGGCGGTCTCCCGCCGACGCGGTCGCCACGCGCTTCTACGACTGGGAGGGCCGGGCGTGAACGCCAGGCGAGTGGTCATCACCGGGGTCGGTGTCATCGCCCCCGGCGGTGTCGGTACCAAGAACTTCTGGAACCTGCTCAGCGAGGGCCGCACCGCGACCCGCGGCATCACCTTCTTCGACCCGGCCTCCTTCCGGTCCCGGGTCGCAGCCGAGGTCGACTTCGACCCGGAGGAGCACGGGCTGAGCCCGCAGGAGATACGGCGGATGGACCGGGCGGCCCAACTGGCCGTCGTCAGCGCGCGGGAGGCCCTCGCCGACAGCGGGCTCGACCTGTCCGGCGCCGACCCCCACCGGGTCGGGGTCACCATCGGCAGCGCGGTCGGCGCGACCATGGGGCTCGACCAGGAGTACCGGGTGGTCAGCGACGGCGGCCGGCTCGACCTGGTCGACCACACCTACGCCGTCCCGCACCTCTACAACTACCTGGTGCCCAGCTCGTTCGCGGCCGAGGTCGCCTGGTCGGTGGGCGCGGAGGGCGCGGCCACGGTCGTGTCCACCGGCTGCACCTCGGGCCTGGACTCCGTGGGCCACGCCGTCGAGCTGATCCGGGAGGGCTCGGCCTGCGCGATGATCGCCGGCGCCACCGACGCCCCGATCTCCCCGATCACCCTGGCCTGCTTCGACGCCATCAAGGCCACCACCCCGCGCAACGACGACCCCGAGCACGCCTCCCGCCCCTTCGACGGCACCCGCAACGGGTTCGTGCTGGGCGAGGGTTCGGCCGTGTTCGTCCTGGAGGAGCTGGAGGCCGCGAAGCGGCGGGGCGCGCACATCTACGCCGAGATCGCCGGGTACGCCTCGCGCTGCAACGCCTTCCACATGACCGGGCTGCGGCCCGACGGCGCGGAGATGGCCGAGGCGATCTCGGTCGCCCTGGACGAGGCCCGGCTCAACCCCGAGGCCATCGACTACATCAACGCGCACGGCTCCGGTACCAAGCAGAACGACCGGCACGAGACCGCCGCGTTCAAGAAGAGCCTCGGCGACCACGCCTACCGGACCCCGGTCTCCTCGATCAAGTCGATGGTCGGGCACTCGCTCGGCGCGATCGGCTCCATCGAGATCGCCGCGTCCGTCCTCGCCATGGAGCACAACGTCGTGCCCCCGACGGCCAACCTGCACACCCCCGACCCCGAGTGCGACCTGGACTACGTCCCGCTCACCGCCCGCGAGCACCGCACCGACGCGGTGCTCACCGTGGGCAGCGGGTTCGGCGGCTTCCAGAGCGCGATGGTGCTCGCCCGACCGGACAGGAGCGCCGCCGCATGAGCGCACGGACCGTGGTGACCGGGCTCGGCATCGCCGCGCCCAACGGCCTTGGCACGAACGACTACTGGGCCGCCGCCCGGGCCGGGAAGAGCGGGATCGGCCGCATCACGCGGTTCGACCCGTCCGGGTACCCGGCGAAACTGGCCGGCGAGGTGCCCGGGTTCAGCGCCGGGGAGCACCTGCCGAGCCGGCTGCTCGCCCAGACCGACCACATGACCCGCCTCGCGCTCGTCGCGACCGACTGGGCGCTGGCCGACGCGGAGGTCACTCCGGCCGACCTGCCCGCCTACGACATGGGCGTGGTCACCGCCAGCTCCTCCGGCGGCTTCGAGTTCGGCCAGGGCGAGCTGCAGAAGCTGTGGAGCCGGGGCAGCCAGTTCGTCTCGGCATACCAGTCGTTCGCCTGGTTCTATGCCGTCAACAGCGGCCAGATCTCCATCCGCAACGGGATGAAGGGCCCGAGCGGGGTCGTCGTCTCCGACCAGGCCGGCGGCCTGGAGGCCCTCGCGCACGGTCGCCGGCAGATCCGGAAGGGGACGCGCCTCATCGTCTCCGGGGCGATCGACGCGTCCATCTGCCCGTGGGGGTGGGTGGCCCAGCTCGCCAGCGACCGGCTCTCCACGTCGGAGGAGCCGGACCGGTCCTACCTGCCGTTCGACCCCGCCGCGGCCGGGCACGTGGCCGGCGAGGGCGGGGCGATCCTGATCCTGGAGGCCGAGGAGACGGCCGTACGGCGCGGTGCCCGGGTGTACGGGGAGATCGCGGGGTACGGCGCGACGTTCGACCCGGCGCCGGGCAGCGAGCGCCCGCCGGGGCTGCGCAAGGCGATCGAGCTGGCCCTCGCCGACGCGGGGGCCGACGCGGCCGACGTGGACGTGGTGTTCGCCGACGCGGCGGCCGTGCCGGAGCTGGACCGGGTGGAGGCCGAAGCGATCAGTGACGTGTTCGGGCCGCACGGGGTGCCGGTGACGGCGCCGAAGACGATGACCGGGCGGCTGTACTCGGGGGCTGCGCCGCTGGACGTCGCGACGGCGCTGCTCGCCGTCCGGGACGGCGTGGTACCGGCGACGGTGAACATCTCGCCGGAGGCGGGCTACGACCTCGACCTGGTGGTGGGGGAGCCGCGCCTGACCGAGGTCCGTACGGCCCTGGTCCTGGCACGCGGCTACGCCGGCTTCAACTCCGCGATGGTCGTCCGGGCCTAGGCCCCCCGCCGCAGGGGTGCGCGCGGTGGCGCGACCGCGGGCCGGTGGGGGCGGGTCGCGCAGTTCCCCGCGCCCCTTGCGGGGCTTCTTAGCTGCGGGCAGGCGTGCCGCAGGGCGGCACGGGTGGGCGCGGCGGCACCCTGCCAGCGCCGGTAAGCGTCCCCACCCCCCAGCCCCGCTGACCCCGGCCCCTCGAAAGACCCGCCCGCCTTCCCCGCCCCCTCCCCGGGGGGCACCGCGGGCGTTCCCATTCGTAGTCGTGAAAGGAAGATCACCGTGGCCACCCAGTCCTTCACCCTCGACGACCTCAAGCGGATCCTGCTGGAGGCCGCCGGCGCCGACGAGAGCGTCGACCTCGACGGGGACATCCTCGACACCGACTTCGAGGAGCTCAGCTACGAGTCGCTCGCCATCCTGGAGACCTGCGGGCGCATCGAGCGGGAGTACGACATCACGCTGGACGACTCCGTGGTGACCGAGGCCAAGACGCCCCGCGAGCTGCTCGCCGTCGTCAACACGCAGCTCGGTGACGTCGCCGCCGCTGCCTGACCTTCCCCACCCCCCTCCGGCCGCCGGCGCCCGTCCTGACCGGGCGCTGGCGGTTCCCCCATGCCCTGAAACGGAGCTGCAGACATGTCCGAACAGCAGCAGAGGGTCGCCCTGGTCTCCGGGGCCACCAGCGGAATCGGTCTCGCCGCGGCGCGGCTGCTGGCCCGGCAGGGCCACCGCGTCTTCATCGGCTCCCGCGACGCCGGGAACGTCGAGCGGACCGTCAAGGAACTGCGCGCGGAGGACCTCGACGTCGACGGGACCACCCTCGACGTACGGTCCGCGCTGTCCATCGAGAACTTCGTACGGGCCGCCGTCGAGCGGTACGGCACCGTCGACGTACTGGTGAACAACGCAGGCCGGTCCGGCGGCGGGGTGACCGCCGACATCGACGACGAGCTCTGGTACGACGTCGTCGAGACCAACCTCAACAGCGTCTTCCGCCTCACCCGCGCCGCCCTCACCACCGGCGGCATGCGGGAGAAGAGCCGCGGGCGGATCATCAACATCGCGTCGACGGCCGGGAAGCAGGGCGTCGTGCTCGGGGCGCCGTACTCCGCCTCCAAGCACGGGGTCGTCGGGTTCACCAAGGCCCTCGGCAACGAGCTGGCCCCCACCGGCATCACCGTCAACGCGGTCTGCCCGGGATACGTCGAGACGCCCATGGCGCAGCGGGTGCGGGCCGGTTACGCCGCCGCCTACGACACCAGCGAGGACGCCATCCGCGACAAGTTCACGGCGAAGATCCCGCTCGGGCGCTACTCCACCCCCGAGGAGGTCGCCGGCCTGGTCGGCTACCTCGCCTCCGACACCGCCGCCTCCATCACCGCGCAGGCCCTCAACGTCTGCGGCGGCCTCGGCAACTTCTGAAAACCCCGGCACCCCCTAGGAGTTCACCCATGTCCGAGCCGAAGGAAGTCGAGCACGAGATCACGGTCTCGGCGCCGGCCGCCGAGGTCTACCGGCTGATCGCCGACGTGGCCAACTGGCCGCGGATCTTCCCGCCGACCATCTACGTCGACCACCTGGAGCGCTCCGGGAACGAGGAGCTGATCGGGATCTGGGCCACCGCCAACGGCGAGGCCAAGAACTGGACCTCGCACCGCGTCCTGGACCCCGAGGGCCTGCGGATCACCTTCCGGCAGACCGTCTCCACCCCGCCCGTCGCGAGCATGGGCGGCACCTGGATCATCGAGTCCGCCGGCGCGGGGGCCTCGCGCGTGCGGCTGCTGCACGACTACACCGCCGTCGACGACGACCCGGCCGGGCTGGCCTGGATCGACGAGGCCGTCGACCGCAACTCCCGCTCCGAGCTGGCCGCGCTGAAGACCAACGTGGAACTCGCCACCGCCTCGGCGGAGTTGACGTTCTCCTTCGAGGACACCGTCCGGGTCGACGGTGCCGCCAAGGACCTCTACGACTTCGTCAACGAAGCCGACCGCTGGTCCGAGCGGCTGCCGCACGTGGCGACCGTCCGGCTCACCGAGGACACCCCGGGCCTGCAGACCCTGGAGATGGACACCCGCGCGAAGGACGGCTCGACGCACACCACCAAGTCGTACCGGGTCTGCCTGGACGGCCGGAAGATCGCCTACAAGCAGACCACCCTGCCGGCCCTGATGAACCTGCACACCGGCTACTGGACCTTCCACGAGACCGACGAGGGCACCTTCGCCTCCTCGCAGCACACCGTCGTGCTGCGCCCGGAGAACATCGAGAGGATCCTCGGCGCCGAGGCGGGCGTCGCCGAGGCCCGGGAGTACGTGCAGGGTGCGCTCAGCACCAACAGCCGCGCCACCCTGAACCACGCCAAGGCGTACGCCGAAGCGAGGCGCTGACCCGTGGCCGGTGCCGACGCGGTCGACACGCACGTCCTGGTGGTCGGCGCCGGACCCGTCGGGCTGATGCTCGCCGGGGAACTGCGCCTGGGCGGCGCCGACGTGACCGTCCTGGAACGGCTGGACGCCCCGACGACGGAGTCCCGGGCCTCCACCCTGCACGCCAGGACGATGGAACTGCTCGGGCAGCGCGGGCTGCTGGACGGCCCCGGCGGCTTCACCGACCCCGAGCCGCCGCCGAACGAGCCCCGCGGCCACTTCGGCGGCCTTCCCCTCGACCTCACCCTGCCCAGCACCCACCCCGGGCAGTGGAAGGTCCCGCAGACCCGCACCGAGGAACTCCTCGGCGCCTGGGCCGGGCGGCTCGGGGCGCGGGTGCTGCGCGGGCACGAGGTCTTCGCCCTCACCCAGCACCCGGACCGCGTCACGGTGGTGGCCGAACAGGACGGCCACCGCCGCGAGTTCACCGCCCGGTACGTCGTCGGCTGCGACGGCGAGCAGTCGGCCGTACGACGCCTCGCGGGCATCCCCTTCCCCGGCGACGCCGCCGGACGGGAGCTGATCCGCGCCGACGTCGACGGCATCGACATCCCGAACCGGCGCTTCCAGCGGCTGCCGAACGGGCTCGCCATCGCCGCCCGGCGCGGCGACGGCGTCACCCGGGTCATGGTCCACCGGTTCGGCACCCCGCCGCGCCCCACGCGGACCGGCTTCGCCGACATCGTCGCCGCCTGGCGGGACGTCACCGGCGAGGACATCGGCCACGGCACCCCGCTGTGGGTGAACTCCTTCGGCGACGCCTCCCGGCAGGCCGAGCACTACCGCACCGGCCGGGTGCTGCTCGCCGGCGACGCGGCCCACCAGCAGATGCCGATCGGCGGCCAGGCCCTCAACCTCGGCCTCCAGGACGCCGTGAACCTCGGCTGGAAACTCGCGGCCACCGTCCTCGGCCGGGCCCCGGCGGGCCTGCTGGACAGCTACCACGACGAACGGCACGCCGTCGGGCGCCGCGTCCTGTCCGCCATCCGCGCCCAGGCCCGGCTGCTGCTCGGCGGGCCCGAGGTGGAGTCGCTGCGCTCGGTCGTCGGCGAACTCACCTCGTACGAGCGGGTCCGGGCACACCTCGCCGGGACGATCAGCGGCCTCGACGTGCGGTACGGGGACGACGGAGCCGACGGAGCCGACGAGAACGTGCTCGTCGGCTCTCGGCTGCCCGAGCTGCGGCTCGACTCGGGGGCCACCACGGCCGAACTGCTCCGCCCGGCCCGGGGGTTGCTGCTCGTGACCGACCCGGCGCTCGCCGGGGCGGCGGCGGACCGGACGGCTTCGGTGGACACGGTCGTCGCCCGGCCCGCGGAACCCCTCGACGGCCTCGCCGCCGCCGTGCTCGTACGGCCGGACGGCTACGTCGCCTGGGCCGGCGACACGGCGGACGGCCTGCACGAGGCCCTCGGCCGCTGGTTCGCCCCCGATCCACCCGTCCCTCACACACCACAACCCACCGTCAGGAGAAGGAAGATGGGCAACCTGACCGGAAAGACCGCCCTTGTCACCGGCGCCAGCCGGGGCATGGGCCGGGCCACCGCCGAACGGCTCGCCGCCGACGGCGCGCTGGTCGCCGTCCACTACGGCACCAGCGAGGAGGCCGCCGCCGAGGTGGTCGCCGGGATCGAGAAGGACGGCGGCCGGGCGTTCGCGGTCAGGGCCGAGCTGGGCACGCCCGGCGACGTCCACGACCTGTTCCTCGCCCTGGAGGCGGGACTCAAGGAGCGCACCGGCGAGACCGAGCTGAACATCCTGGTCAACAACGCCGGTGTGATGGGCGGGGTCAAGGCCGAGGACACCACCCCGGAGGAGTTCGACCGGATCTTCGCCGTCAACGCCAGGGCGCCGTTCTTCGTCATCCAGCGGGCGCTCGCGAACATGCCCGACGGCGGCCGGATCGTGAACATCTCCTCCGGGCTGACCCGGTTCGCCAACCCGGACGAGATCGCCTACGCCATGAGCAAGGGCGCCGTGGAGCAACTCGCCCTCCACTACGCCAAGTTGCTGGGCCCGCGTGGGATCACCGTGAACAGCGTCGCGCCGGGCATCACCCGCAACGGCAACCCGCTGTTCGACATCCCCGAGGCCGTCCAGGCCATGTCCGCGCTGTCCGCGTTCAACCGGGTCGGCGAGCCGCAGGACGTCGCCGACGTCATCGCCTTCCTCGTCTCCGACGACGCCCGCTGGGTCACCGGCTCCTTCGTCGACGCGAGCGGCGGCACGCTCCTCGGGTGACGCGGTGACCAGGACCCTTCCGTCACCGGTCGCCAACGGCTCGGACGAGCGGTTCGGCCCCCGCCTGTGGGGCCTGCTGCTCGTCCTCGCCGGCAACATGCTCATCGACGCGCTCGAGGTGTCCGTGGCGGTGGTGGCGCTGCCCGCCATCGGCACGGACCTGGGGCAGCCGCCGACCGTCACCCAGTGGGCGATGACCGGCTTCGCCGCCGGCTTCGGCGGCCTGCTCCTCTTCGGCGGCCGCGTGGTCACCCTCCTCGGCCGCCGCCCCGTCTACCTGGCGGCCCTCCTCGCCTTCGCCGCCGCCTCCGCCCTCAGCGCCCTCGCCCACGACCCCTGGCTGCTCCTCGCCACCCGCCTGACCAAGGGCTTCTGCGCCGCCCTCACCGCCCCCACCGGCCTGGCCATCATCACCAGCACCTTCCCGGAGGGCCGTGCCCGCTCCCGAGCGGTCTCCGTCTACACCCTCTTCGGCGCAGGCGGCTTCACCGCAGGCCTCCTCCTCTCCGGCTGGCTCACCGAAACCTCCTGGCGCTGGGCCTTCGCCTTCCCGGCCCCGGTGGTCCTCCTCCTGTTCGCGTTCGGGCTCCGCCTGATTCCCGGAGGCGACGACGAGAGAGCCCTGAAGGCAGCCGACCCGAGCGTTCCGACAGGGGGCGCGGAGAGCGCCCCAAAGGGGCGCGGGGAACTGCGCGACCAGCCCCCACGGCGGCGCACCCGAACGACGACGGCCCGACCCTTCGGCATCCCCAGCGCCCTCACCCTGCTGGCAGCCCTCCTCGCCCTGGTCCAGGGCATCACCCAACTCCCCACCCACCACTGGAGCGACCCGAGAGCCGTCGGGCCGCTCTGCACCGCCGCCCTCCTCCTGCTGGCCTTCCGGCAGATCGAGCGCCGGTCCCCGCACCCCCTCCTGAACACCGGCCCCCTGCGCGGCAACCCCACCCTCATCCGCTCCGCCCTCGGCGCCGCCTGCCTCAACGGCTCCTACCTGGGCCTCCTGTTCGTCCTGACGTACCAGACCCAGACCCTCGCCGGCTGGTCCCCCCTGCACACCGCGCTCGCCCTGCTCCCGGCCGCCGCGCCCCCGGCGCTCACCGCGCTGGCCTCCGGCCGCCTGGTCGCCACGTTCGGCGCCCCGCGCCTCATCGTGGCCGGCGCCGCCTGCGCCTTCGCCGGCGCCCTGCTCCAACTCCGGCCGCATGCGTGGCCGTTGGACTACCCCGGCCGGATGCTCCCGACGCTCCTCCTGGTCGGCGCCGCCTTCGTACTCTCCTTCGCCGCACTCAACATGCAGGCGATGTCCCGCCTCACCCCCGCCGACCGGCTCACCGGCAGCGGCCTGTACCAGACGGCCGTACAGCTCGCCGCGGTCCTCGCGGTCGCGCTCGTCGCCGCCCTGCTCGCCGCCCACGCGCCGGCGCCGGGCGCGGGACCGGCCGCCGCGGCGGCGGCCTGCCGGCCGGCCCTGACCCTGGTCGCCGCCCTCGGCTTCCTGGGCCTGCTCGTCGGCCTCACCGGCCTGATCCGCACCCCACCCTCCTCACTCCACCACGGGGAATGACCATGGACCAGACAACGCAGACCTGGGTCTTCGACGACCTGGACGACGATCTCGACGACCTGGACTACGAGTTCGAGCGCGACCAGATCGTCGAGGTGGTGCCGCCCAGCCTCGCGCACCTCGCCGCCGTCGGCCTCGCCGAACGCACCCGGCTCATCGACGCGTACGTCCGCGGCGAACTCGCCCGGGTGCTGCGGGTGGCGCCGGACAGCATCGACACCGTGGGCCGCCCGATGAACAGCCTCGGCATCGGCTCCATCAACGGCCTGGAACTCCAGCGCCGGATGGAGGCCGCGCTCTGCGTCGACGTCAACCTCAACCGGCTGCTGCGCGCCAACAGCGCCGCCGAGCTGGTCGACTGCCTCGCCGGACAGCTCGGTCCCGAGGACAGCCCGCACAAGCACGCCGGCCGGCACGAGCACCACCTGGTCGCGCACGACGTGCCGAGCCCGAGGTGATCGGGCGGATGCCGGTCCTGGAGTTCGGCACGGCCGGCCTCGCCGTCGCGCCGAGACTGCCCGCCGCCGGGCAGCTGGACGTCTGGCTGGTCCGCCGGGCCGCCCTGGAGACCGCGGCCGAGCTGCTCGACCTGTCCGAGCTGAGCGAGGCCGAGCGCCGGCGGACCGCGTCCTTCGTGCGGCCCGCGGACGGGGTGACGTACGCCTCCGCGCACGTCGCCCTGCGCCGGCTGCTCGGCGGCTACCTGGGGCTGCCCCCGCGGGCCGTGCCGTTCGTGCGGGAGCCCTGCCCGGGCTGCGCCGAGCCGCACGGCCGGCCGGCGGTCGCCCACCCCGACCCGCCGCTGCACTTCTCCCTCGCGCACAGCCACGGCATGGCCGTGGTCGCCGTCTCCCGTACGGTCGTCGGCGCCGACGTGGAGCGGCTGCCGCGGACCGAGACCGTCGAGGTCTGCGCCCCTGCGCTGCATCCGGGGGAGCAGGCGGAGCTGGCCGGGTACGGCGACGCCACCGAACGGCGCGCGGTCTTCGGGCGGCTGTGGACCCGCAAGGAGGCCTACCTCAAGGCGCTCGGCACCGGGCTCTCCCGGGACCCCGGCCACGACTACCTGGGCGCCGACCCGTACCGCAGGCCCGCCGGCTGGACGCTCCTCGACCTGCCGTCCGGGCCCCGGCACAACGCGGCCGTCGCGGTGCGCGGCGGTCCGCCCGAGCAGGTCACCGTGCGCTGGGTGCCGCCGGCCGCGCTGTACGCGGGCGCGACCGTCGACCTGGACGCCGACGGGACTGTGGGCGTGCCCGTGCCTGCGGCCGTGCCTGTGCCTGCGGCCGTGCCTGTGCCCGTGCCTGTGCCCGTGTCCGTGGGCGTGACCACCCGAGTATCCGACTGGGGAGCGTGACCCGCCAATGTCACTCGAACAGAAAGCCGGTCCTGGAGCCGGCCGCCAGAGCCTGCACGATCGTGAGCACCGCGGCCAGTGGACCGCCGCCGAGCGCATCGAGGAGCTCGGGCTGATGAAGGAGGCCGCCCGCCACGGCGACCCCCTCGCCACCGAGCGCCAGCACGCCAAGGGCAAGCTCACCGCGTACGAACGCATCGAACTCCTGCTCGACGAGGGATCGTTCAACGAGGTCGAGATGCTCCGTCGGCACCGTGCCACCGGCTTCGGCCTGGAGAAGAAGCGGCCGTACACCGACGGGGTGATCACCGGCTGGGGCACGGTCCACGGCCGTACCGTCTTCGTCTACGCGCACGACTTCCGCATCTTCGGCGGCGCACTCGGCGAGGCCCACGCCCAGAAGATCCACAAGATCATGGACATGGCCATGGCGGCCGGGGCCCCGCTGGTGTCGCTGAACGACGGCGCCGGCGCCCGTATCCAGGAGGGCGTCTCCGCCCTCGCCGGCTACGGCGGCATCTTCCAGCGCAACACCCGCGCCTCCGGGGTGATCCCGCAGATCAGCGTGATGCTCGGCCCGTGCGCGGGCGGCGCCGCGTACTCGCCGGCCCTGACCGACTTCGTCTTCATGGTCCGGGACATCTCCCAGATGTTCATCACAGGACCCGACGTGGTGAAGGCGGTGACCGGCGAGGAGATCACCCAGAACGACCTCGGCGGCGCCGACGTCCACGCAGGCGCCTCCGGCGTGGCCCACTTCGCCTACGACGACGTGCGCGGCTGCATGGAGGACGTACGGCACCTGCTGTCGCTGCTGCCGTCCAACAACCGCGACCTGCCGCCCCGTTCGGCGACGACCGACCCGGCCGACCGCCGTACCGACCGGGTGGTGGAGCTGGTCCCGGACGACCCCGGGCGGGTCTACGACATCCGGACCGTCATCGAGGAGGTCGTCGACGACGGCGACTACTTCGAGATCCAGCCCGGCTGGGCCACCAACGTGGTGTGCGCGCTGTCCCGGCTGGACGGCGAGGTCGTCGGCCTCGTCGCCAGCCAGCCGGCCTCGTTCGCCGGGGTCCTGGACATCGACGCCAGTGAAAAGGCGGCGCGGTTCGTGCAGTTCTGCGACGCCTTCAACATCCCGCTGGTCACCCTGATCGACGTACCGGGCTTCCTGCCGGGCGTGGACCAGGAGCACAACGGCATCATCCGGCGCGGCGCCAAGCTGCTCTACGCGTACTGCAACGCCACCGTGCCGCGGATCTCCCTGGTGCTGCGCAAGGCGTACGGCGGCGCGTACATCGTCATGGACTCCCGGTCCATCGGCACCGACCTCGCCCTCGCCTGGCCGTCCAACGAGATCGCCGTGATGGGCGCGGAGGGCGCGGCGAACGTCATCTTCCGCCGGGAGATCGCGGCGGCGGACGACCCCGAGTCCACCCGCGCGCAGAAGATCAAGGAGTACCAGGCGGAGCTGATGCACCCCTACTACGCGGCCGAGCGCGGTCTCATCGACGACGTCATCGACCCGCGCGAGACCCGCTCCACCCTCATCCGCGCCCTCGCGATGCTGCGCAGCAAGCAGGCCGACCTGCCGTGCCGCAAGCACGGCAACCCGCCGCAGTGACCGCGCCGGAGAGCCCGCGAGGAGCAGACGGCCCGGGGGGCCGGGAGAGCCGGGAGAGCGCGGCGGGCACGGAGCGCGTGGACGGTGCGGACGGTGCGGACGGTGCCCTGGTCATCAGGGTCGTGAAGGGGCAGGCGAGCCCCGCCGAGCTCGCCGCCCTCACCACCGTCCTGCTCGCCCGCGCCGCCGCCCTTGCCGCGGCGGACCCCTGCCCCCTGGAGCCCCGCCCGGTGGCCGCCTGGCGCCGCCCGGAACGCCTCGCGGCGCACCGCGACCCCCGCGGCTGGCGCCTCACCGGCGGCCGCGCGGCGTGATGGGGGTACCCCCGGCCGAAGGCCGACGGAGGAACCACGCCCCCAGCCAAGACGGCACCGCAGCCGGTCGGCCCACCCGCGGTTCGGCACCGCCCCCGAAGGGGCGCGGGGAACTGCGTGACCGGCCACGACGGTGGCGCGGTCGACGGACGGCCTGTCGTGGCGTCGCGGTCGGTCGGCTCTCCCGTGGTTCGGCTGCGCCCCTGAAGGGGCGCGGGGAACTGCGCGACCGGCCACGACGGCGGCGCGGTCGACGGACGGCCTGTCGTGGCATCGCGGTCGGTCGGCTCTCCCGTGGTTCGGCTGCGCCCCTGAAGGGGCGCGGGGAACTGCGCGACCGGCCACGACGGTGCCGCGGTCGACCGACAGCCTGTCGTGGCACATCCAGCCGACCGGCGCCCCCGCATACCCGACAGAATCGGAGTCCCGGACCCCATGACCTCCCCGTCCCTCGACCGCGCCGACACGGTCACCGAACTTCGCTCCGAACTCGACGCGCTGCGCGCCGAGTTCGGGGCCCTCGCCGACCGTGCCGCGGTCGCCGAGCTGGTCGACCGCTACATCACCCTGCTCGACACCCAGGACGACCACGGCTTCGACCCCACCTGGCCGGCCACGGTCTTCACCCCGGACTGCCGCCTGGAGTTCCCGGTCGGCACCGTCGAGGGCCGCGACTCGGCCGCCGCCTTCCACCACGACCGCAAGTCCCGCTTCGCCCGCACCCACCACCTGGCCGCCAACTACGGCATCCGGTTGTCGGGGGACACCGCCCGGATCCGCGTCCACCTCGTCGCGTCCCACGTGCACCACGAGGACGGCCCGGACCCGGACGGCCGCTTCGACATCGGCGGCTACAGCGAGGGCGAGGCGGTCCGCACCCCGGACGGCTGGCGGCTGCACCGCTGGCGGTTCCGGCTGGTGTGGTCCGACGGCGCCGGCCCGCGTCCTGGACCCGCCCCGAGCGAACTGCGCAGTTCCCAGCCACGACCACGCCACCCGAAAGGACGATGAGACCGTGTCAGGCACACCGACGACCGAGTTCGACCTGGGCGCCTTGCGCGACACCTCCGGCGACGACCGCAGGCAGGTGTTCGAGACGTTCCTCTGCCGCAACCTCGCCCAGCACCTGGACATCCCCCCGGCCCACCGCATCGCCCGCAACCGCCCCCTCTACACCCAGGGCATCGACTCCCTCACCGCGCTGACCCTCCAGCGCACCCTGGAGTCGGCCCTGAACATCCCGGTACCGGCCCACCACCTCCTGCGCGAGCAGTCGGTGGGCGAACTGGCCGCGACCCTGAGCGAACTGGTCGACCGCACCTGAGCCCCGTGCAGACGCCACCGGTGGGACGACGGCACGGCCACCGGTGGCGGCGGGCACGCGTGTCCGCTGCTTCTGACAACGTTGTCCACCGTCTCCGGCCGCGCGTGCCAGAATGAGGGCGCCCGTCGTCCGTCCGGTCTTCATCGAGGTTGTCCGTGTCCCAGCCCGTCGGCCGCGTGCCGCAACGTCGCAACGCACGGTCCAACCGGGCGCGGATCCTGGCCACCGCCCGCCAGGAACTCGGCCGGAACCCCGACATCACCCTGGAGGAACTGGCCCGTGCCTCCGGTGTCGTACGGCGCACGCTCTTCGGGCACTTCCCGGGGCGGGCCGCGCTCCTGGAGGCGCTGGCCGAGGAGGCCGCCGAGACGCTCCAGACCGCCGTGGCGCGGGGAGCGGAGACCGCGGAGCCGGCCGACCGGGCCCTCGCGCGCTTCTCCCTGTCGATGTGGCCGGTGGGCGACCGCTACCGGATGCTCCTGGCCCTCGCCCACCGGGACCTGGGCGCGGAACGCGTCGCCGGGGTACTCCGGCCCGCCCGGGTCCGGGCCACGGCGATCGTGGAGCGCGGCCAGCGGGACGGCGTCTTCCACCCCCATCTCCCGCCCGCGGTGCTCGGCGCCGCCCTGGAGGGCATGACGATCGCCCTGCTGGAAGAGGTCAACACCGGGACCTTCGAGGACGACGGCACCCGCACGGCCGTCGCCTCGCTCATCGCGGCCGGCGTCCCGGAGCGGCAGGCCCGCGCCGTGGTCGACGAGGTCGCAGCCGAGGCCGTCCCGGAGGATCCCGCCGAGGCCTGAGCCGCGCGAGCGGAGACGTCCGCCCCGGCTGCCTGTTGCCACCGGCCGCTGCCGGTTGTCGTCGGCCGCTGTCAGTTGCCGCTGCCGGCCGCTGCCGGCCGCTGTCGGTCGAGGTCGGGCAGTGGGCGCCGGGACACCTCGTGGGCGTCGTCCGGCGGTACGCCCAGCATGCGCAGCGTCATCTCGGCGAGGTTCGCCGCGGCCTCGTCGCCGTCCACCTCGGGGCGGGCGAACCGCAGCTCCACCAGGGACAGCAGGGTGCCGCCGAGGGCGCACAGGGCCACGGTCGGGTCGGCGACGGCGAAGCGGCCGGAGGCCATGCCCACCTGGACGTCGCGCAGCGCCCGCCTGGTCAGGCCGTTCTCGGCGTGGATGTGGCCGAGGCCGCGGCGGCGCAGGACCTGCATCAGCTCCGGGTGCGAGTCCGCCATCCGGGCGCTGAGCCGGAAACCCGCCGCGACCAGCTCCGCCGGGTCGTCGATCCCGGTCAGCCGCTCGTCGAAGGCCTGGCCGAACTCCTCCAGGGCGTCCACCACGGCCGCCTCGAACAGCGCCGGCTTGGAGTCGAAGTGGTTGTAGAAGGAGCCGAAGCCGACATCGGCCTGTTCGGCGATCGCCTGGATGCTGGTGCCGGTGTCGCCGGTCTCGGCGAGGATTCGCCGGGCCGCGCGGACCAGCGCCTGACGGGTCTCGGCGCGGCGTCGCTCGAACCGGTTGCCGGGCGGGGCTGACGTAGACATGCGCCGAGTCTAGCCGTGGCGCCGATGGCGGTCGCAGTTCTGATGGATTCATCAGTTAACTTCCGGGAACATCTTGACGATGGAAATCTCATGATTGATGATTTCGTCATCAAGTGATGTCGCTCGGAGGGCACCATGTCTGAAACCGTCGGGACGGCCCACCAGGACCTCCACAGCGAGCGGGGTGCCCTGCGCGGCGAGCATCCGGGCCGGTCCCGGAACCCCGTGATCAAGGTGGCGGACCTGGCCTGGCTGGAGTTCGAGAAGCCGGACCTGGACCGGGCCGAGGTCTTCGCCCGCGACTTCGGGTTCGCCGTCGCCGCCCGCACCGACGGCGAGCTGTGGCTGCGCGGCACCTTCGCGGGGTCGCCGTGCACGGTGGTCCGCAAGGGGCGTACCGGCCGCTTCACGGGGCCGGTCTTCCGGGCGGCCGAGCGGTCCGACCTGGACCGGCTGGCCCGGGCCACGGGGACGGACGTGCGGGACGCGGACGTGCCCGGCGGCGGCCGGGCGGTCGACCTGCTGGACCCGTCCGGCTTCCCGGTCCGCGTCGTGCACTGCGGCGAGCGGCTGCCGGCGCTCCCCGAGCAGCGGCCCCTGCCGCTCAACTCCGGTACCGGCCACCGTCGTACGAACGCCGCCCAGCGCCCGCCCCGCGAGCCCTCCCGGATCCAGCGGCTCGGCCATGTGGTGCTGGAGACGCGGGTGTTCGGGCAGGCCCTGGACTGGTACCTGGACACCCTCGGCATGATCGTGTCCGACTTCCTGTTCCTGGACGGGCAGCGCGCGCGGGGGCCGGTCATGGCGTTCGTCCGCTGCGACCTGGGCGGCACGCCGGCCGACCACCACACCCTCGCCATGCACCTGGGGCCCGGCACGGGGTACGTCCACTCCGCCTACCAGGTGACCGACCTGGACTCGATCGCGGCCGGCGGCGAGTACCTCAAGGAGCGTGGCTACCAGCGCAGTTGGGGCATCGGCCGGCACATCCAGGGCAGTCAGCTCTTCGACTACTGGCGCGACCCGGACCGCCTCATGCTGGAGCACTTCGCCGACGGCGACCTGTTCTCCAGCGACCTCGAACCCGGCTGGGCCCCGATGTCCACCAGCGGCCTCGCCCAGTGGGGGCCGCCCGCCACCCGCGACTTCCTGGGCGCGAGCCCCTCCCCGCGGCGGGTCCGCGAGGTCGTCCAGGCGCTGCGCGGCGACAACGAGCTGGACTCCGCCCGCCTGCTCGGCCTGCTCAAGGCCGCCAAGTCCTGAGCCGCCCGCACAGCGAGCCGGCTGCACGGCGGGTCGCCTGCACGGCAGGTCGCCCGCACGGCGGTCGCCCGCACGGCGGGTCGCCCGCACGGAAAGCCTCCGCACAGAGAGCCCCCCTTCTCCGAGACCCCCGCACAGAGAGCCACCTCATGAGCACCAGCGTTCTGCGCACCGCCGACGGCTGGTGGGCCGTCCGCGGCGAACACGCCGTCCCCGTCCACACCAAGGCCGCCACCACCGCCGAACTGATCGCCGACCGCGCCGCCGTACGGGAGGCCGCCGCCTCGGGCGAGCCGGGCACGCCCGTCGCCGACCTGGCCGCGCTCTCGCCGGTCACCACCCCCTGCCGGGTGGTTGCTCAGATGGTCAACTACCGCAGCCACGCGCGCGATTCGGGGTTCACCGGCGACATCCCGCCCGCCTTCTTCCGCAAGGCGTCCGGCTCGGTGAGCGGCCCCGGCGAGGCCATCCGCCGGCCCGCGCACGTCGCCCTCCTCGACTACGAGGTCGAACTCGGCCTGGTCATGGGCGCCCCGCTGCCCGTCGGCACCGTGGTCGAGGAGCGCGACCTGCCCTCGTACGTCGCCGGACTCGTCGTCACCGACGACGTCAGCGCGCGGGACGTGCAGCTCACCAGGACGCAGTTCTACGAGAGCAAGTCGTACCCCACCTTCACGCCCACCGGCCCCTACCTCGCCCTGCTGGAGCCCGCGGACTTCGCTCATCTCCTCGACCTGCGGCTGACGCTGAGCGTCAACGGGGAGCTGCGTCAGGACCGCACCCTCGCCGACATGATCGTCCGCCCGGCACGGGCGCTGACGCTGCTCGCCCGCTTCCAGGCCCTGGACCCGGGCGACCTGCTGCTCACCGGCACCCCGGGCGGCACCGCGCTGAAGGCACCGCCGAAGGCGGTCGAGAAGCTCGGCGCGCTGCTGCCGCCCGCGGTGAAGTGGAAGGCGTTCTTCAGGAGCCAGGCGAAGAACCCGCGCTACCTGCACGCCGGGGACGTGGTCACGGCGACGATCGCGACCCCCGACGGCCGGATCGACCTCGGCGAGCAGCGCACGCCGGTCACCGACGCGGGCTAGGCGCTCCGCTGGAAGCGCCGCGAAGTGCCGTGCCGTGTGTCGGGTGCGGCGCCGTCGTGGCTGGTCGCGCCCACGCGGCGGTAGCCGCATGTCGGATACCGCCCCGCGCCCCTTGCGGGGCGCTCAAGTCCCCTCGGGAGAGCCGCACATGGTCGTTGAGTCGTTCTCGGCGGACGTACCCGTAGTGATCGTCGGTGCCGGGCCGGTGGGTGTGACCGCCGCCCTGCTGCTCGCGCGGTACGGAGTCCGCAGTGTCGTCCTGGAACGCCACCGGGACGTCTACCCGCTGCCGCGCGCCCTCGTCGTCGACGACGAGGTACGCCGGATCCTCCAGGCCGTGGGCGTCGGCGAGGAGTTCGACGGGATCGCCCGCCCGGCCGACGGGCTGCGCCTGCTCGACGCCCGGCACCGGGTGATGGCCGAGTTCCGCCGCACCGGGCACGGACCGCACGGGTATCCGCAGACCAGCATGTTCGAGCAGCCCCGGCTGGAGCGGCTGCTCCGCGCCGAACTGGCCCGCCGCCCGGAGTGCGAGCTGCGCACCGGCGCGGAGGTCACCGGGGTCACCGGGGTCACCGCCGTCGGCCCGGACGGCACCGGCACCGGGCCCGTGCGGGTGACCTACCGCGACGACGCCGGCGAGCACGAGCTGCGTGCCGAGGCGGTGCTCGGCTGCGACGGCGCCAACAGCCTGACCCGGCAGGCGATCGGGGGCGTCTGGGAGGACCTGCGGTTCGAGGAGAGCTGGACCGTCGTCGACGTCCGCACCCCGGCCGCCGTCCGCTCCTGGGGCGGGGTCGACCAGGTCTGCGACCCGGACCGGCCGGCCACCTTCATGCGCGTCGGCGAGGACCGCTACCGCTGGGAGTTCCGGCTCCGCGACGGGGAGCGACCCCCGCTGCGCGAGCTGGTCGCGCCCTGGCTGCCGCCGTCGTACGACGGGGAGTTCGAGGTGGTCCGCGAGGCGGAGTACACCTTCCGGGCGCGGGTCGCCGACCGGTGGCGCGGCGGCCGGGTCCTCCTCCTCGGCGACGCCGCCCACCTCACCCCGCCGTTCATCGGGCAGGGTCTGTGCGCGGGGCTGCGGGACGCCCACAACCTCTGCTGGAAACTCGCCCGGGTGCTCCGGCAGGGCGGCGACGAGCGGCTGCTGGACACCTACGAGAGCGAGCGCCAGCCGCACGCCCGGCACGTGATCCGGCTCGCGGTGGCCCTCGGCTGGGCCATGACCGGCGGCCAGGACGGTGCCGCCCCGCTGCGCCGCAGGCTGCTGGCCGCCGCCTGCCGCGTCCCCGGCCTGACCGCCGCCGCCGGCCGCGACCTCAGCCCCGCCCTGACCGCCGGGCCGCTCGTCCGGCGCGGCACCCGCCGGAGCCTCGCCGGCACCCAGTGCCCGCAGCCCTGGGTACGTGACGACGGCCGCCGTGGCCATCGTGACCACCCTGACCGCCGTGACCACCCTGACCGCCGGGTCCGCCTCGACGAGGTGCTCGGCGACGGCTTCACCGTCCTGACCGCCGCCGCTCCCGCGCCCTCGGTGACCGCGCTCGCCCACGGACTCGGCGCCCGCGTGGTCCCGGTGACCGGCCTCCACGACGACGGCACGCTCGCCGCCTGGCTGCGTGCCGGCCGGGCCGACGCCGTCCTGCTGCGGCCGGACCGGGTCGTCCTGGACGTCGTCCCGGCCGGTGGCCGCGGCTTCACCGACCCCGCCGCCTGGGCACCCCTGCTGCACACCACGCGCAGCCCCCACCCGGCCGGAAGCCTCCTCGCGACCCCCGCCGGGAGCCTCCTCGCGACCCCCGCCGGGAGCCCCCTCGCGACCCCCGCCGACAGCCCCATCGAGACCTCCGCCGAGACCCCCATCGAGACCCTCATCGAGAACCGCCTGCCGAGGAGCACCACGCCATGACCCGCCCGGCCTCCCGCAACACCCCGGCCTCCCGTAACACCCCGGCCTCGCACACCACCCCGGTCACCCACACCGCCCCCACCCCTTTCGCCGTCCCTGACCCGCAGGCCGTGGCGGACAGCCGCATCATGGACTTCGCCCGCCGCAACGGGCGGGACGGCACCGACTACGCCGCCCTGCACCGCTGGTCGGTCACCGACCTGGAGGGCTTCTGGGCCGCGGTGTGGGAGTACTTCGGCGTCGACGCGGCCACCCCGTACCGGCGGGTGCTCGACGAGGAACGGATGCCGGGCGCCCGCTGGTTCACCGGGGCCACCCTCAACTACGCCCAGCACGCGCTGCGCGACCTCCCGGCCGACCGCCCCGCGGTCCTCGCCCTCGACGAGACCGGCTCCGGGTACGAGGTGACCGGGGACCGGCTGCGCGCCCAGGTCGCCTCCGTCGCCGCGACCCTGCGCGACCTCGGGGTCGGCCCGGGCGACCGGGTCGTCGGCTACCTCCCCAACACCCCGCACGCGATCGTCGCGTTCCTCGCCGCCGCGAGCATCGGCGCCGTGTGGTCGGTATGCGGGCAGGACTACGCGCCGCGGGCCGCCGCCGCCCGGTTCGGCCAGCTCGACCCCGTCGTGCTGGTCGCCGCCGACGGCTACCTCTTCAACGGCGCGACCCACGACCGGCGCGACGCCGTCCTCGAACTCGCCGCCGCGCTGCCGACGTTGAAGGGCACCTTGCTGGTCGACCACGTGGGCCTGCCGTGGCCCGCCCGGCCGTACCCCTCGCTGGTGGTCCCCTGGGAGGACGCGGCCACCCGCACCGAGGAACCCGCCTTCGTGCCCGTCCCGTTCGACCACCCGCTGTGGGTCGTCTTCTCCTCGGGTACGACGGGGCTGCCCAAGGGCATCGTGCACGGCCACGGCGGTGTCCTGCTCGAACACCTCAAGACCCTCGGCCTCCACTCGGACCTCGGCCCCGGCGACCGCCTCCTCTGGTACACCACCACCCACTGGATGATGTGGAACCTGGTCGTCTCGACCCTGCTCACCGGCGCCACGGCCTGCACCTACGACGGCAGCCCCGCGCCCTTCGCGAGGCCCGACGTGCTGTGGGAGCTGGCCGCCCGGCACCGGGTGACCGTGTTCGGCACCAGCCCGCAGTACCTGCTGGGCATGGCCAAGTTCGGCATCGACCCGTCCGGGCACGACCTCTCGGCGGTCCGCGTGGTCGGCTGCACCGGCTCCGCCCTGCCCGCCTCCGCCTACCCCTGGGTCCGCGAGCACGTCGGCGAGCACGTCCTGCTGGCTTCCATCAGCGGCGGCACCGACGTGGTCTCCGGCTTCGCCGGCAGTGCGCCCAACACCCCGGTCTGGGCGGGGGAGTTGTCGGCACCGCACCTGGGGGTGGCGCTGGCCGCGTACGACGCCGAGGGCCTCCCGGTGACCGGCAGGGTCGGCGAACTCGTCGTCGCCCGGCCCATGCCGTCGATGCCGCTGTACTTCTGGAACGACCCGGACGGCACCCGCTACCGCGACGCCTACTTCTCGGTGTACGAGGGCGTGTGGCGGCACGGCGACTGGATCACGGTCACCGGACACGGCTCGGTGATCGTCCACGGCCGCTCCGACTCCACCCTGAACCGCAACGGGGTGCGCCTCGGCAGCGCCGACATCCACGACGTCGTCGAACGCCTCCCGGAGATCGCCGAGGCCCTGGTCATCGGCGTGGAGGAGCCGGAAGGCGGCTACTGGATGCCGCTGTTCGTGGTCCTCGCGGCCGGAGCGGTCCTGGACGACGCCCTCCGCGACCGGATCCGCGACGCCGTCCGCACCGGCGCCTCGCCCCGCCACGTCCCCGACGAGATCCTCGAAGTCCCGGGCATCCCGCACACCCGCACCGGCAAGAAACTGGAGGTCCCGGTCAAACGCCTGCTCCAGGGCGCCCCGGTGACCGAGGCCGCCGACCCGTCAGCAGTCGACGCGCCGGACCTCCTCGACCACTACGCCCGGCTGGGCATCGCACGCCGGCAGCGGCCCGTCTGACCGTCGGCCGTGGGCGGCGCTTTCCTGCTCCGAAGGGGCTCTTCCTGGCCAACTTCGGCACAGCGGGCTGCCCGGTAGGCGACCGCGCCGTCCTCGATGCTTCGGCCGACCCGTACACGCAGGTCAGGTGGGTCAGGTAGCTCAGGGCGCCCCCGGCAGGACTCGAACCTGCGGCCAAGCGCTTAGAAGGCGCCTGCTCTATCCACTGAGCTACGGGGGCCGGCTGTGTCGGCCTCGTACGCACTGCCCTGGTGGGGGCGGGTCCGTGACGTTGCCGGGGACAAGGATAGAACTCCCCGATCCGTGTCCCTGTTGCTTCGCCTCCGTGGCTCAATGTGGAGGTTCGGTGAAGCGGTCCTGATAATCGCAGGCAGGTACGAATCGTGCATCGCTTTTGGCGCCCGACGCACCGGGTGTTGTGCACTCGTTATGCCTGGACTGTGCCTCCGTCCCAGTCGCCCCTTCCGCCCGTTGTGTCCTGTCGGCACGCAGACATGTCTATATGCTTCAGAATTCCCCTAAAATTGGGCATTCTTCGCATGTGGTGACCTTGGACGTACGGCCTCAGCTGCTCGACACACTCTCCGCCCTGCGCGACCGTGTCGCTGCCGCACGCTTCCCGCTGCCCCTGGCGGGGGCTCCACGCGCGCGTGCCAACCGCGACGAACTGCTCGCACAGCTCGACGACTATCTGGTGCCCCGCCTCAAAGAGCCCGAAGCGCCACTTCTGGCCGTGGTGGGCGGATCCACGGGCGCCGGCAAGTCGACCCTCGTCAACTCACTGGTGGGCCGCCGGGTCAGCGAGGCGGGCGTGCTGCGGCCGACCACCCGCACACCGGTCCTGGTCTGTCATCCGGAGGACCATCACTGGTTCAGCGGCATGCGCGTGCTGCCCGACCTCACCCGAGAGTGGGTACCGCACCAGGAACCGAGCGACGACCCCTTCCTCCCCGGCGAGAACTCCGCACGCGTGCTGCGCGTCGAGACCGCCGACAGCATCCCGCGCGGCCTCGCCCTGCTGGATGCCCCCGACATCGACTCCCTGGTCGTCGACAACCGCGTCCTCGCCGCAGAGCTCATCTGCGCCGCCGACGTCTGGGTGATGGTGACCACGGCCGCCCGCTACGCCGACGCCGTCCCCTGGCACCTGCTGCGCACCGCCAAGGAGTACGACGCCACCCTGGTGACCGTCCTCGACCGGGTCCCGCACACGGTCGTCTCCGAGGTCTCCCGGCAGTACGGCGCCCTCCTCACCAAGGCCGGACTCGGTGACGTACCCCGGTTCACCGTGCCCGAGCTGCCCGAGTCGGCCTGGGGCGGCGGCCTGCTCCCGGCCACCGCGGTCGCCCCGCTGCGGGCCTGGCTCCTCCACCAGGCCCAGGACCCCGGCGCCCGCAGCCACACCCTGGCCAGGACCGCGCACGGCCTCCTCGACTCCCTCAAGGCCCGCATGCCCGAACTGGCCGGCGCCGCCGCCGCCCAGTACGCCGCCGCCCTGCGCCTGACCTCGGCCGTCGAGACGGCGTACGACAGCGAGCACGCGCGTGTGCGAGGACGCCTCCAGAGCGGGGCCGTCCTCGCCGGAGACGCCCTCAAGCGCTGGCGTGCCTACCCCCTCGACTGCTCCGCCGACGAACTCCTGGACGCCCTGGTGGAGAGCCTCGCCGCCCTGCTGCTCTGCTCCGTCACCGCCGCCGACGAACGCGTCGACGACGCCTGGCGCCGCGAGCCTGCCTCGGCGGCTTCCGGACTCACCGACCGCGATCCGTCCCTGGAGAGCGCCGAGCACCGCATCGGCCTCGCCGTCCGGCGCTGGCGGCGCGAGCTGGAGGAGTACGCCGAGGACGAGGTGCGCGAGCTCGACCGCAGCGTCGCCCCGGATTCCGAGGCCGTCGCCGCCCTGGTCGCCACCGCGCTGCTCGGCGGCCGGCGCACCAAGGTCGCGGGGGAGCGGCTCGCCGAGCGCATCGGCGCCCACGGCGCGCTGCGGCTGCGCGACCGCGCGGGACGGCTGCTCACCGAGCACGTCGACCGCGTCCTGCACGCCGAGCGCGAGCGCCGCCTCGCCCCGCTCGACGCCCTCGACGTGCATCCCGAACCCCAGGCCGAACTCATCGCCGCCCTGTCCGTCCTGCAGAAGGAGAGGTGACCGGTGACCGCCGTCACTGACCACGACCACACGGATCACATGGAACACATGGATCACACCAGTGACTTCACCG
This sequence comes from Streptomyces sp. NPDC048291, assembly GCF_043201715.1. NCBI lineage: Bacteria > Bacillati > Actinomycetota > Actinomycetes > Kitasatosporales > Streptomycetaceae > Streptomyces > Streptomyces sp. NPDC048291. The sequence continues at coordinate 310,240 of NZ_JBICZC010000002.1, read as the reverse complement.
GTGACTACGCCAGCGACTTCGAGACCGCCGCACCGGCCGCGCGAGCGACCGCGGCGGACACCGCGCCGGACGCCGTACGGGAGCCCGCACGAGACCGGGCCCCGGACGGCGCCCAGCACCGGGACGAGACCGGGACGGACACCAGGGACACCAGGGCTCCCAGGGACACCGGAGACCCCAGGGATCCCAAGGGCCACCAGGACCCCCAGGACCCCCAGGACCCCCAGGACCCCCAGGAATCCAAGCCGTCGAAGCCAGCCATGCCGTCCAAGGCGTCCAAGGCGTCCAAGGCGTCCAAGGCGTCCGAGGCGTCCGCGGACACCGCCGGAGGCCGGGGAGCCGCCCCCGGAGCCAGGCAGGCCGCCGCGGCGGCCGAAGCCGCCGGGTCGGCCGCCGAAACCGAGAACGTCCCGCACGCACGCGTGCGGGAGCAACGGGAGCCGGCCGACGACCGCCCGCCCACCACCGCAACCGCCGACGACCGCCCGCCCGCCGCCGACGATCCGGCCGCCGACGGCGACGTCTGGGACGACGGCCTCATCGCCCGCCGGGTCACCGAGACCGCCAAAGCCGCCGTCCCCGTCGTGGAGACCCGCGGCCCGGGCGCCCCGGCCCCCGCCCCGCTCGCGTACGACGGCCCGCTGCGCTCCCGCCTCGACGCCCTGCGCGAACTCGTCGGCCTCTCCCGCACCCGTCTCGACAGCAACACCCTCGCCGAGGCCGGCCGAGTCCTGGACGAGGCGGCCACCCGGCGCCGGCTCTCCGGCCAGCACACCGTGGTCGCCCTCGCCGGCGCCACCGGAAGCGGCAAGTCCCAGCTGTTCAACGCGCTCGCCGGAGTCGCCATCTCGGAGACCGGGGTGCGCCGGCCCACCACCGCCGCGCCCATCGCGTGCAGCTGGAGCGACGGCAGCGCCGCCCTCATCGACCGGCTCGGCATCCCGGGCCGGCTGCGCCGCCGCCCCGTGCACAACCCGGAGGCGGACGCCCAGCTGCGCGGACTGGTCCTGATCGACCTGCCCGACCACGACTCGGCCGCCGTCCAGCACCGCGCGCAGGTCGACCGGATCCTGAAACTCGTCGACGCGGTGATCTGGGTCGTCGACCCCGAGAAGTACGCCGACGCCGTCCTGCACGAGCGCTATCTGCGGCCCATGGCCGGCCACGCCGAGGTCATGTTCATCGTCCTCAACCAGACCGACCGGCTGCCCGGCGAGGCCACCGACCAGGTCCTGGACGATCTGCGGCGGCTGCTCGACGACGACGGCATCGCCCTCGGCGAGTACGGCGACCCGGGCGCGACCGTGCTCGCGCTGTCCGCGCTCACCGGCGACGGCGTCGGCGAACTGCGCGAGGTGCTCGGCCAGTTCGTCTCCGAGCGGGGCGCGGCGGCCCGCCGGGTCGCGGCCGACGTGGACGCCGCCGCGACCCGGCTGCGGCCCGTCTACGCCACCGGCAGGCGCGCCGGGCTCACCGAGGAGGCGCGCGACGAGTTCGCCGGGCGGCTCGCGGACGCGGTCGGCGCCACCGCCGCGGGCGAGGCCGCCGAGCGGGCCTGGCGGCGCAACGCCAACCGGGCCTGCGGCACGCCCTGGCTGCGGCTGTGGCGCTGGTACCACAAGCGCGGCGAGCCGCAGACCGGACGTCTGCAGAAGGCCCAGCCGGAGGTGGAGGCGACCGCGCGCCAGCGCGTCGAGCAGGCGGTGCGCACGGTCTCCGAGCGGGCCTCGGCCGGGTTGCCCACGCCCTGGGCGCAGGCGGTGCGCGAGGCGGCCGTGCGCGGTTCGCAGGGCCTTCCGGAGGCGCTCGACGACCTGGCGGCGCGGGCCGGGCTGCCGCCGGGGCGGCCACCGCGGCCGGGCTGGTGGCCGGTGGCGGTGCTGGCCCAGGCCGCGATGACGCTTCTCCAGGTGGTCGGCGGGCTGTGGTTGATGGGCCAGATCACCGGGGTGACGGCGCCCAACCTGGGCGTTCCGGTGCTGCTGATGGTCTCCGGGATCATCGGCGGCCCGCTGGTCGAGTGGGGCTGCCGGATGGCGGCCCGCGGCCCGGCCCGCCGGTACGGCACGGAGGCGGAACGCCGGCTCCGCGAGGCTGCGGCCGGTTGCGGCCGGGCCCGGGTGCTGGATCCGGTGGCGGCGGAGCTGCTGCGCTACCAGGAGGTGCGGGAGCAGTACGCGAGGGTGACGCGCACGGGCGCCGGAGTGGGCTGAGACAGGGGCAGGGGCAGGGGCAGGGGCAGGGGCAGCGGGTCGGGGGCGGTCCCGGCCCCCTGCCCGAGCCGGGGTGGGGCTCCGTCCGGGGGATGGGGGTCACTCGTTGGGGTGGTGGATTTCTCCACAGGCCGGCGGTGGTCCACAGCGCTCGGCGGGCCCGGTCCGACGGCGGCAGTCTGGTCCCACGGCGATCGCGACCCTCACGGGCGCACACGGATGTACACGGACGCACGCGGATGTACGCGGATGCATCCCACGCACGCGGTCGCCGCGGTGGACACCGCCGTACGGGACGGACCCGTACGCGGTTCCGCCCGGCCGCGGCGGCCGGGCGAGGGAGGGGTTCGTGATGAACGAGACGATGGTCTGCGCGGTGGGCAACGTGGCGACGCAGCCGGTGTTCCGGGAGCTGGCGGCGGGTCCGTCGGCCCGGTTCCGGCTGGCGGTGACCTCACGCTACTGGGACCGCGAGAAGAACGCCTGGACGGACGGCCACACCAACTTCTTCACCGTGTGGGCCAACCGGCAGCTCGCCACCAACGCGGCGACCTCGCTGACGGTCGGCGACCCGGTCGTCGTACAGGGACGGCTGAAGGTGCGCACCGAGACCCGGGAGGGCCAGCAGTGGACCTCCGCCGACATCGACGCGGTCGCGATCGGCCACGACCTCGCCCGCGGCACGGCGGCCTTCCGGCGAACCGGCAGGCCGGAGACGACGGCACCGGCACCACCGCGCCCGGAACCCGACTGGGAGACACCGGCGGAGTCCCTTGACACGCCCGCCCAGCAGCAGCGGGAGCCGGAGCCGGTGGCGATGGCGGTGGCGGCGGCGCCGTGACGCGCCGTGAAGCAGGCCCCGTTCGCGACCTGCTGACGGCTCGTCGGCGAATGGGCTCAGCGGCACCCGCCCTCACAGCCGGGTGGATTTGTCGATAAGCCCTGCTCGCGCGCTGCTCGCCCGTGTCTCCGCGATAACGATTACGGATCGGATCGCTCATCGGACCATCTCACCGGGAAAGGCCGGTCCGGCTGATCCATAGGATGCCGGGCATGGCCCCTGGGGCCGCTGATTCTGCTGGTGGGACCACCCCCCGCGTCCAACGGGTCCTGCTCGAAGGGGAATTCTGTGCTCGCTGCGTTCTCTGGTCCCTCGGCGCCTCGCGCGTCCACCAGGCACTACGGCACCGCCGTGGTCGTCAGAGGCATGGCCCGCCTCGGCGCCGCGACCCTGGTGTCCGGGCTGGTGGCCGCCGTCGCGCTGACCGGCGCCGGCCGGGCCGCGGCCGACGACGGGACCGCCCAGAACCAGAGCGGGGCCACGGCGACCATGAACGGCCTGAAGACCTACGGCGAAGCCGTGGTCCACGGCGACAGCGGCGACGAGCAGGTGGCCGCCGGCCTGTTCGAGATGTCCGTGGACGGCGGCGGCACGCTCCAGACGTACTGCGTCGATCTCCACAACCCCGCCCAGCGGGACGCCAAGTACCAGGAGACGGCCTGGAGCGGCACCTCGCTCGGCGCCAACAAGAACGCCGGCGGCATCCGCTGGATCCTGCAGAACTCCTACCCGCAGGTCAACGACCTCGCCGCGCTGGCCCGCAAGGCCGGTGCCGGCAGCCTCACCGAGCAGGACGCGGCGGCCGGCACCCAGGTGGCGATCTGGCGTTTCTCGGACGGCGCGGACGTCGACGCCGTCGACCCGCAGGCCGAGAAGCTTGCCGACTACCTGGAGAAGAACGCCCGCGGCCAGAACGAGCCGAAGGCCTCGCTGACCCTCTCCCCGCCGGCCGTGTCGGGCCGGCCCGGCGGCCTGCTCGGCCCGGTGACGGTGCACACCAACGCGCGCACGGTCACCGTGGTCCCGCCGTCCGACGCGGCGCTCAGCGGCGTCCGGATCACCGACAAGGCCGGCAAGCCGGTCAGCACCGCGCAGGACGGCAGCGAGCTGTACTTCAAGGTCCCCGACGACGCGGCTGGGGGCACCGCCCACGCGTCCAGCAGTGGGGGAGCCTCGGCCGAGCTGGCCGTCCAGGCGTCGACGACGGTCCCCGTCGGCCGGGCCTTCACCTCCGGGAGCCGCAGCCAGACGCAGATCCTGGCCGGCTCCAGCGAGTCCACGGTCGCCGCGACCGCGAACGCGACCTGGGCGGCCCAGGGCGCGATACCGGCACTGTCGGCCGAGAAGAACTGCGCCCGCAGCGGCGTGGACATCACCGCGGCCAACACCGGGGACAAGCCGTTCACCTTCGAGCTGGTGAGCACCGAGTACACGATCCCCGCCGACACCTCGCGGACGGTGACCGTACCGCTCCAGGAGGACCAGGCCTACGACTTCACGATCACCGGCCCGAACGGCCTCGAACGCCGCTTCACCGGTGTCCTCGACTGCAAGACCCAGGGCAGCGACGCGGGCCTCGCCACCCAGACCCTCAGCGAGCCCAGCCCGGCCTCGGTCGGCGGCACCGCCTCCGACGTCAACCTGGCCGCGACCGGCGGCGACTCGGCGACCGGCGTGATCACGGGCGTGGCCATCGGCCTGGTGGTGATCGGCGGCGCGGTCCTGGTGATTCTCCGTCAGCGGGAGAATCAGCAGACCGACTGACTCCCGGGCGGGCACCATGACGTCATGACCAACTCACCCGCACCCGGCAGGCCCTCGTCCCCGGACTCCGTCCTGTCCCTGTGGTCCTACGACTCGGTGCTGTCGATCGGCTCGGTGGGCTCCGTGCTCTCCATCGGTTCGGTGGGCTCGGCCCTCTCCGTCGGCTCGATCGGCAGCGCCCTCTCCGTCGGCTCGATCGGCAGCGCCCTCTCGGCAGGCTCGATCGGCTCGGCCCTGTCCTTCGCCTCGGCAGCCTCCTGGCTGAGCACGGGGTCCGTCCTCTCGGCCAACTCCCGCTGGTCCGCGCTGTCCTGGCGCTCCTCCCGGGCGTACCGCTCGGCCGGAGTGGCGGGAGCGGCCGCCGTGACCGCCCTTCTCCTGCACAAGGCGCTGCGATCCCGCTAGCGGCCGTCCTCGAAGACGAGTAGCGGTTTGGCGCCGTGCGCGGGCGCTTCGGCGAACGAGACGGCCTCGGCGAAGCGTTCGAGCGGGAACGCCCGGCCCTCGGGGATGGCCAGCACACCGCGGACGACGAGGCTGCGCACCTCGCGCAGCGCGTCCACGACATCCGCGGGCGAGGCGGTACCGAACCAGCGGTTCAGCCAGAACCCGCGGACCACCTTGGTCTCGTAGATGAGCGAGCGCGCCGACACCGGAATCGTCAACGCCGCCGGGTCGGTCTGCCGATGGGTGGAGAGCGCGCCGTAGACCACGAGCTCTCCGCCCGGCGCCAGCGCCCGGGACACCTGGGCACCCAGCTCCCCGGCGACGCAGTCGGTGGCCTTGCGCACGCCGGCCGGCCCGGCGATCTCGGCCACCCGCTGCACCAGGTCCTCGTCCTCGGTGCAGACGACCTCGTCGCCACCGAGCGCCTTGATCTCCTCGACGGCGTCGCGCCGCCGCACCACATTGATCGTGCGAATCCCCAGATGCCCGGCCAGCTGGACGACGAGCCGGCCGACGGTGGAGCCCGCGGCCGTCTGCAACAGCCATTCCCCCGGCTGTACGTCGAGCTCGCGGGTCACCAGGAGCAGCGCGGTCAACGGGTTGACGGCGAGTTGGCAGGCGTCGGAGTCGCTCAGCCGGTCGGGGACCGGCAGCAGCCTGGCCGCATCGGCGACGAGGTACTCCTGCCAGGTGCCCTCGACGTGCGGCCCGGGTACCGCCGGGATCGCGACGTCGACCACGCGCTCGCCGATCCGCAGCCCCTCGGTGCCCGGACCGAGGGCCTCGACGCGGCCCACGCACTCCATGTACCCCCCGACCGCGGGGAACCCGGGGGAGAAGCCGTAACGGCCGCGCACCACATGCAGATCGCTGGCGTGGACCGGAGTCGCCGTCACCCGCACCAACGCCTGGCCGACCTCCGCCGTGGGAACCGGCCGGGACTCCAGCCGCAGCACATCGCCCGGCTCACCGACCCGACCAGCTACCAGCGCACGCATGGACCGTGGCATGAGAGACCTTTCGCCTCTCCCAGCGTGCGCTCCTCCCCGAACGCTGTCCTGTCGACCGCCGCCCCGCCGAGGGGAGCCGGGAATCCCCGGCAGCCGGCGGTCAGGCCCCGGACCGGTCCCGGGCGGCCTGCCGCCGTACGCCCGGGGCGGTCGTCAGCACCGCGGAGACCACCGCGCGGGACGAGGCCATGACATCCCGCACGAACCCGAGGCGCCCGGTGCCGAGTCGCCGCAGTGCCGGTCCGTGGTCCGCGGCGACGACGGCGCAGACGGCGAGCAGGAGAAGCCGCCACAGGGCCATCACCGGGCGGCGCGCGGCGCGGGGCAGCTCGGCCAGGGAGGCGTGCAGCCGTTCGCAGTGGAACGGCACGTGGCGCTCCTCGTCGGACAGGATCCGCCCCGCCACCTCCGTGGTGAGCGCGTCGTCGGTGCCGTCGCGCAGGGCCCGGTAGTAACGCAGCGCCACGACCTCCGCGATCATCAGAACCAGCAGCTCCATGCGCAGCCCCATGAGACGCCGCAGCCGCACGAAGACCGCGTCGCTCCAGTGCCCGGCCAGCGTCGGCATGCCCCCCGCCGCCAGCAGCCGGGCCAGCAGCCGGGCGTGGTTCTGCTCCTCGGCGACGAAGAGCCGCACCGCCTCCCCGTAGTCGGCGTCACCCGCCTGGTCCGCCTTGCCGATCAGATTGGCGCCGTCACCGTCCTCCCCGACCTGGAAACGCTGGATGCCGGCCCACACCGCCGGATGCAGCGTCGCACCCCGCCCCCAGTCCGGATCACCCAGCGCGCGTCTACGCTCGCCCTCCTCCTCGAACCACCTTGTCCACTCCGCGAAGCCACCCGCACCCACCCGTTCTCCCCTCTCCGGAACACGCCCCCCGCGCCCCGAAGAGGCACGACGCACCCCGCCACCGAACCGTTCCCCCGACAGCCGCCCGGCCCCCCGGTCGTTCGCCGCCTCCCCGATCACGGCCACAGCCCACGACACCACCCCACACCGCCGGACCCCCCACCCCAGCCCACCGACGAACCCCCAGGTCACAGCCCCCGGATCCAACGAGTTTCCGCACAGGGCTGGCCGTACGGCAAGATGGGGTGTATCTGCCCACTGCCAGATTTCAAGCTGCCGGACGGTTTCTCTTGGCTGAGTTCATTTACACCATGCGCAAGACGCGCAAGGCGCACGGCGACAAGGTGATTCTCGATGACGTCACCCTGAACTTCCTGCCGGGGGCGAAGATCGGCGTCGTCGGTCCGAACGGTGCCGGTAAGTCGACCGTGCTGAAGATCATGGCGGGGCTGGAGCAGCCGTCCAACGGCGACGCCTACATCTCGCCCGGGTACAGCGTCGGCATCCTCATGCAGGAGCCCACGCTCACCGAGGACAAGACCGTCCTGGAGAACGTCCAGGAGGGTGTCGCCGAGGTCAAGGGCAAGCTCGACCGGTTCAACGAGATCGCCGAGCTGATGGCCACCGACTACTCCGACGCGCTGCTCGACGAGATGGGCAAGCTGCAGGAGGACCTGGACCACTCCAACGCCTGGGACCTCGACGCCCAGCTGGAGCAGGCCATGGACGCCCTCGGCTGCCCGCCCGGCGACTGGCCCGTCACCACGCTCTCCGGTGGTGAGAAGCGCCGCGTCGCGCTCTGCAAACTGCTGCTCGAAGCCCCCGACCTGCTGCTCCTCGACGAGCCCACCAACCACCTCGACGCCGAGTCGGTGAACTGGCTGGAGCAGCACCTCGCCAAGTACGCCGGCACCGTCGTGGCCATCACCCACGACCGGTACTTCCTCGACAACGTCGCCGAGTGGATCCTGGAGCTCGACCGCGGGCGCGCCTACCCGTACGAGGGCAACTACTCCACGTACCTGGAGACCAAGGCCACCCGCCTCAAGGTCGAGGGCCAGAAGGACGCCAAGCGGCAGAAGCGGCTCAAGGAAGAGCTGGAGTGGGTGCGGTCGAACGCCAAGGGGCGCCAGGCCAAGTCCAAGGCCCGTCTCGCGCGGTACGAGGAGATGGCCGCCGAGGCCGACAAGATGCGGAAGCTGGACTTCGAGGAGATCCAGATCCCGCCGGGCCCGCGCCTGGGCAACGTCGTCGTCGAGGTCGACAAGCTGAACAAGGCCTTCGGCGAGAAGGTCCTCGTCGACGGGCTCAGCTTCACGCTGCCGCGTAACGGCATCGTCGGGGTCATCGGCCCGAACGGCGCCGGCAAGACGACGCTGTTCAAGATGATCCAGGGCCTGGAGACGCCGGACTCCGGTGACATCAAGGTCGGCGAGACGGTGAAGATCTCGTACGTCGACCAGGGCCGCTCCAACCTCGACCCGAAGAAGACGCTGTGGGAGGTCGTGTCCGACGGACTCGACTACATCAACGTCGGCCAGGTCGAGATGCCGAGCCGCGCGTACGTGTCGGCCTTCGGCTTCAAGGGCCCGGACCAGCAGAAGCCGACCGGTGTGCTCTCCGGCGGTGAGCGCAACCGCCTCAACCTCGCGCTCACCCTGAAGCAGGGCGGCAACCTGCTGCTCCTCGACGAGCCGACCAACGACCTGGACGTCGAGACCCTCTCCAGCCTGGAGAACGCGCTCCTCGAGTTCCCCGGCTGCGCCGTGGTCGTCTCCCACGACCGCTGGTTCCTGGACCGGGTCGCCACCCACATCCTCGCCTACGAGGGCGAGTCCAAGTGGTTCTGGTTCGAGGGCAACTTCGAGTCGTACGAGAAGAACAAGATCGAGCGGCTCGGTGCGGACGCCGCCCGTCCGCACCGCGCCACCTACAAGAAGCTGACCCGGGGCTGATCGATCTTGCGCCACATCTACCGCTGCCCCCTGCGCTGGGCGGACATGGACGCGTACGGCCACGTCAACAACGTGGTCTTCCTTCGCTACCTGGAGGAGGCCCGTATCGACTTCCTGTTCCGCCCGGACAAGGACTTCAAGCAGGGGTCGGTGGTGGCGCGCCACGAGATCGACTACAAACGGCAGCTCGTCCACCGGCACCACCCGGTCGACATCGAGCTGTGGATCACCGAGATCAGGGCCGCGTCCTTCACCATCACCTACGAGGTGAAGGACGACGACCTGGTCTACGTACGGGCCTCGACGGTCGTCGTGCCGTTCGACTTCGACGCCGGACGGCCGCGCCGGATCACCGCCGAGGAGCGGGACTTCCTCGCGGAGTACCGCGACGAGGACAAGGAGGAGGCCGTCGCCGCATGACGGTGCTCCACCTCGCCGACGACGGGGAGGCAGCGGACCTCGCCGCCTTCCTCTCCCGGCTGCTCCGCTACGACCGCTCGGCCGCGGTACGGCTACAGGCGGCCGGCACCGCGCTCGCCGTCTTCGGGCGGCCGCCCTCCTTCGAGGTGCTGGCGATCCGCGCGGTGCGGCTCGCCAAGCCGTACGAGGACGGCCTGGACGTCACCCTCGACGTGACCGTGTCGGCGGGCGAACTGCTGGAGTCACTGGACGAACGGGCCGCGACGGCCGCCGTGCCGAAGGCGGTGACCGGGCCGCCGTGGGCCGGAGTGCTGCCGCCGCGGGGCGGCTGGCGGCCCGAGCCGGGGCTGCCCGCGCCGCAGGCGCTGCGCGCCACCGTCACCGCCGCGGTCGGTGAATTCCGGTCCCGCACCGAGGAGTTGGCCCCGGACGGCCGTACCCGCGCCGAACTCGACCGGATCGGGCGGGACATCTGGTCCCGGACCGTGGGCGGCACCCCGCTCCCGGTACGGGCCGTGCACGCCGCCCAGTCGCTCGGCTTCCTGCGGACGTCCGACGCGACCGACCAGGGCGACGAGGTCGTGCTGCTGTCCTCGGGAGCGTGGCTGCGGCTGCGGACCCCGTTCGGTTCGATCGCCGTACGCCGGGCGGGGCTCGGCGCGCTGGGCGTCAGCGTCCGCTGAGCGCCGGCGGCGCGACGCCGGTCAGTCGGGGGTGTTGACCATCGACGCGGCCGCGTAGGCGAGGTAGTTCCAGAGCTGTTCGCGGTGCTCGGCGGAGAGGCCGAGCTCGTCCACGGCCACCTTCATGTGCCGCAGCCAGGCGTCGTGCGCCGCCCGGTCCACGGTGAACGGCGCGTGCCGCATCCGCAGCCGGGGGTGGCCGCGGTTGTCGCTGTACGTCGTGGGGCCGCCCCAGTACTGGATCAGGAACAGGGTGAGCCGCTCCTCGGCCGGCCCCAGGTCCTCCTCCGGGTACATGGGCCGCAGGAGCGGGTCCTCGGCGACACCCTCGTAGAAACGGTGGACGAGCCGACGGAAGGTCTCCTCCCCGCCGACCTGCTCGTAGAAGGTCTTCTCCTGAAGCGTGCCGCGCCGAATCTCTGTCACCCCTACATGGTCTCAGACGGGGTGACCGAGGACTCCAGGCTTAGGACCCTGAGGCGGCCGGCGCTCAGCCCCGCCGGACGGTGATCGTCGTCCAGGCGCCCACGTGCACCCGGTCCCCGTCCTGCAGCGGTACCGGGACGAAGGGCTGGATCGGCTCCTCGCCGCCGTTCACCGTGGTGCCGTTCGTCGAGTTCTGGTCGACGACCGCCCAGCTGCCGTCCGGCTGCTGGACCAGGACCGCGTGCTGGTGCGAGACGCCCGGGTCCTCCGGCGGTACCGCCAGGTCGATGTCGGGGGTGTCGCCGGTGGAGTGCCGGCGGCGGCCGATGGTGACCTGGTTGCCGGTGAGCGCGCGCTGCTGCTCCGGGGAGTACGCGGGCAGGTTGAGGCCGGCCGCCTCCGGGCCCGAGCGCTGCATCATCGCCATGAAGTACTCGCGGTCCGGGCCGATCGTCGCCGTCCAGGTCGCCGGGCCCTGCGGGGCCTGCGGGTAGCCGGGGCCGGGCGGGGCCTGGGTGGCGCCGGGCTGCGGGTAGCCGTAGCCGCCGGGACGGGCGGGTGCGCCGGGGCCCGCCGGACCGCCGGCCGCTCCGGGCGGGGAGATCACCCAGTCGTCGTCACCGCCGCCGAAGGGCGGGCCGCCGGCCGGGGGCCTGGTCTCCTGCGGGAAGCCGGGGGGCGCGGGCGGGGCCGACTGCTGGAAGGCGCCGGGAGCGCCGCCGGTGGTCGCACCGGGGCCGCCCGGGGGCCGGGACGGGTCCGAGCCGCCGAAGGGCCCGGCGGCGGGGCCGCCGACGGGTTCACGGGTGTAGGGGCCGGCGGCCTGGCCGGCGCCGGGCGGACCGCCGAACGCGGACGCGCCGCCGGCGTTCTGGCCCGGGGCGCCGCCGAACTGCGGGGGCGGAGCGGCGGGGCCGCGCTCGCCGCCGTAGGGCGGGGGAGCGGACTGGCCGGGAGCGCCGCCGAACGCGGGCGGGCCGGACTGGCCGGGGGCACCGCCGAACGCGGGCGGGCCGGACTGGCCGCGGTCGCCGCCGCCACCGAAGCCGGACTGGCCGGATTGACCGGGCTGGCCGGGGGCGCCGCCGAAGGCGGGCGGGCCCGACTGGCCGCGGTCGCCGCCGAAGCCGGACGGGCCGGAGGGTCCCGACGGGCCGGGCGGCGGGCCCGAGGGGCCGCGGTCGGCGCCGAAGGGGGACTGGCCGCCGCGCTCGCCCGCGAACGGCGTCGGGCCCGAGGGCTCGCTGCCGAAGGAGGGGATCGGCTCGGCCGGACGGTTCACCTGCGAGGGGCGCGAGCCCTGGTACTCGTACGAGTCGCCGCCGCCGAACGTCGGCGGGGCCGGCGGCCGGAAGGTCGGCGCGCCCTGGCCGCCGCCCGCGGGCGGGCGCGGGGCGGCCGGGGTGTACGAGGTGGCCGTGTTGGTCAGGAAGTTCCAGCGGCACTCCTCGCAGAACGGAGCACCGCCCTCACGGGGCGTACGGCACTGCGGGCACAGCTCCGGCTCGCCCGAGTTCGGCACGGCGGACAGATGCCGGCCGCCGCCCATCGGGCCACCGGCCGGGGCGCCGGGCGCGGGCGGCGGGAAGCCGTAGCCGCCGGCGGTCGGCGGGGGCGGCGGAGGTACGGCACCGGCCATGCGGTGACCGCACACCTCGCACCAGTCGTCGGAACCCGACTGGTGTCCGTTCGGGCAGGTCGGCATGGCGGGCTTCCCTCTCTGTCAGGATCGTCCTGAGCCTGTCTGGGTGGTCCTGCGTGTGGACTGTCAGGTCACTTCTTTACACGAACAGTCTTTGTGGACCTTGTCTCGAGAGTCATCTCGTCGGCCTCCTCGACCTTCGCCTTCAGTCGCACAGTACCTGTCGTGGCGTCGACCACGTCCACCACCTTCGCAAGCAGTTTCGCAGTATCCGCGTTCCCGGAAGCGCTTGCCAACTGAACGGCCCGGCCCAGTTTGGCCGTTGCCCCGTCCATATCACCCGCTTTGCGGAGATCCAGGCCCTGTTGGATGGCTTGTGCCAGTTCGGCCTGCCCGGTGTAGTGCGCGACCTGCGGGTTGATGGAGGTCGAGGCGACCATGTCGTCCGTCCACACCGCCCTGACCAGGCCCTGTGCGCCGAGGTTCTGGACGCTTCCGTCGGGCTGCGGGACGACCAACGAGACGCGCGCGGCGAGCATTTCCCGGCCGAGGCCGGCCGTGGGGACCTCCACGCAGACGTGGTAGTCACGGGACTCGTCGCCCCAGGAGCCGGTGGGGTAGTCCCCGGCCCGCGGCCCCGCCTCGGTGCGGCGATCGGTCAACTGCGCGACCGTGGGCGCCACTTGCTTGACGAACTTGATGGTCGTGCCGACCGGGGTCCACAGCCGCAGTGCGACGTCCGCGACCTCCTTGCCCATCGCCGTCTCCATCATCCGCGTGAAGTCGGCGGCCAGGCCCGTGGGATCGGCGACGATGTCGGCGGTGCCGAGGAGCGCGGAGGCGATCCCTGTGACTTCTTTCACTTCCCAGTCGGTGCCGACACCCCGCGCGTCACAGGTGAACCGCCCGGCGCACGAGTCCAGGGCGGCCTTGAGGTCCTCCGGCGACTCGTGCTCGTTGCGGCCGTCGGTGAGCAGGATGCCGTGCCGGATGGCGACGTCCGCGGAGGAGAGGAGCCGGTCCGCGAGCCGCAGCCAGGTGCCGATCGCCGTCCCGCCGCCCGCGCTGAGCCTGCGCAGCGCCTGCTTGGCCTGCTCGCGCGAGGTGCGGTCGGCCACCGCGAGCCGCCCGCCGCCCGGGTAGACCTCCTTGGCCACGTGCGTGCCGCCGATCACCGCGAAGTGGGTGCCGTCGCGCAGGGTGTCGATCGCCGCCGCGGTGGCGTCCCGGGCGTTGCGCATCTTGGTGGGCGGGTAGTCCATCGAGCCCGAGCAGTCGACCATGATCGCGACCCCGGCGGCGGGCCCCTGCCCGGGGGCGTACGACGCGCCGACCGCGGTCCCGACGGTGCCGCCGCCGGTCGCCGTCACCGTGACGATCGCGTTGACCTCACGGCCGCCCTCCGGCAGGTACTCGTTCTGGTACACGTCCACCGAGAACTGCGGCACGCTCGATTTCGAGAAATTGGCCATGACTGCTCTGGTCCCCCTCCACCCCACGCGTGGTGGGTGCTGACGGTGTGCGGACCGGTCCCCTCCGGTCCGCCGGTGTTTCCCCGCGCGTCTCTCCCGTTTGCGGCCGTTTTGCGGCGGCCTCAGGCGGATCCTGCCCCCTGCGGCGGTTCCGGGAACGGGAGCAGCGCCACTGTTACGTTGTCGTGGCCCCCGCCGTCCAGGGCGTGGCCCACCAGCACCCGGGCCGCGTGCAGCGGCCGTACGTCCGCGTCGGCGGGGATGATCTCGGCCATCTCCTCGGCCGTCTCCGCGTAGTTCCACAGGCCGTCGGTGCACACCACCACCACGCCGGACCGGTCCGGCTTGAAGGAGGCGGTGTGCGGCTCCAGCTCGTAGGCGTCCGCGCCGAGCCAGCCGGTGATCGCGTGGGCGCGCTCGTCGGCGTACGCCTCCGCCTCGCTCATCAGGCCCGCGGCGACCATCTGCGCGGCCCAGGAGTCGTCCTCGGTGAGCCGGGCGGGCGGCGCGGTCCGGTCCACCGGCACCCAGTAGACGCGGCTGTCGCCGACCCAGCCGACCACCAGCAGACCCGAGGCCACGATCGAGGCGACGATCGTGCACGCCGGGGCGTTCTGGTGCGGGGTGTGCTCACGGGCCGAGGGGGGCTCCTCCGCGAGGGCGTTGACGGCCTGGGAGGCGGTGACGATCGCGTCGTGCAGCGCCTGCTGCGGATGGGTGCCCTGCTCCAGCGCGGCCAGCAGCGCCTCGACGGCGGCCCGGGAGGCGGCCATGGAGGCCTCGTCGGGACGGGTCGCCGAGGAGACGCCGTCGCAGACGACCGCGAGCGTGGCCGGGGTGCCGTCGGGCAGCGTGGTGTGGCCGACGGCGAACGCGTCCTCGTTGCGGTGGTGGCGCAGCCCGCGGTCGCTGACGGCGGCCACCGGGCCCGCCTCCTGCTCCATGTGGTCGCGCTCGCGCGGCTGGGCGTGCCCGCAGTTCTCGCAGTACCCGTCGTCGTCGACCCGGCCCGCGCGGCAGGCCACGCACACCTTCGGCAGCTCGGTGGTCTCGGCGCTCCCGGTGGTTCCGGCCGTCTCGGCGGCGGAGGCGGCCACCCGCGGGTCCGGCGCCTGCAGCGGGTACTCGTCCGGCTCCGGCGGCCGGTCGAACCGCACCCCGGAGGCCGGCGACACCGGCGAGCCGTGCGGGGGCGTGCCGTGCGGTGCCGGGGCGGCGGGCGAGCCGTGCGCAGGCGGGGCTGCGGGCGAGCCGTGCGGGGGCGGGGCTGCGGGCGAGCCGTGCGGGGGCGGCGGCGACGCGGGCAGCGATGTGCCGCCCGAGTCGGTGCCGGGCAGGTCGGTCGGCAGATGCGGTGCCGCGGGCGTCTCGGAGCTCTCCGGCTCGGGCGGGGGCCAGTTCACACCGGAGGGTCCCACACCGGCGGCGCCCATGGTGAGGGTCGGGTGGTCCGGCGGCGCGGCGGGCACGGCCGACAGGTCGTACCCGCACGCGCCGCAGAACAGGTCACCCGATTCGAGCGGCTCCGCGCAGCTCGGGCACTTCGCCGGTGCTGCCTGCTGGGGCATCTGCGACATCAACTACACCCACGTCCGGGGGCGGTAACGGTTGGCCCGTTCCACCAGGTCGATCCTCTCCTCACCGCCGGTCGCCAGTCTGGCCAGCGTGCGGTACGAGCGTTCCAGGCCGAAGCGGAGGCCCCGCTCGTCCAGACCGCTGCCGAGCAGCACCCGGCCGACGGTCGGCTGGGAGTCCTGGCCTCCGGAGAGTATCCAGTCCAGCGCGCAGCCGAGGACTTCCGCCGACAACTGCTCGCGCCGGGCCGGATCCAGACCGTACGCGTCCAGCGCCTCGATCTGCCCGGCGGCTGCCGTCAGGTCGTCCAGGAACGGCGTGTCGTCGGCCGCCGCGGTCCGGTGCCGCAGCCGCGCCCGTACGGCCGCCACCCGGGCCGCCGTGTAGTGGATCGAGGCCTCCGGCACCGACTCCAGCGTCCGTACGGCACCCCGCCGGTCCCGGGCTGCCAGCTGCACCCGGCCCAGGCCGAACGCGGAGCTGACGAAGCCCGGGTCGGTCGCCCACACCAGCCGGTAGTACTCGGCCGCGTTGTCCAGCTGGCCGAGCACCTCCGCGCACAGGCCGAGCGCCAGCTTCGGCGCGGTCTCGCCGGGGAAGGCGTCGTAGATCGCGTCGAAGGCGAGCGCCGCGCCCTCGAAGTCGCCGGTGACCAGGCCTGCCAGGCCCCGGCACCAGACCACCCGCCAGTCGTCCGGCCGCTCGTCCTCCAGCCGGCCGAGGCTCACCAGCGCGGCCTCGAAGTCGCCGTTCTCCAGCCGGGCGCGGACCTGCCGCAGCTCGGTCTCGACGGTCTGCGCCGGCGCCGCGGCCAGCGCGGTGAGCAGGCTGACCTCGCCCACCAGGGAGGTCGACAGACCCGCCAGGAAACCGGCGTTCGGGTCGCTCTGGTCGACCAGCGGGACCGGCAGGGCGAGCGCGGCGGCCGGCGTGGCGATGGGTCTCACCAGGGCGGGGTCGGCGGGGGCCGCGGCCCCTCCCGGCGCCTCCAGCGCGAGCGACCGGGAGGCCACCGCCCGTGCGCCCAGCCGGGACACGTCCCCGTCCAGCTTCGGGAACAGCTCGGTGTCGGTGACCTTCACCTCGGGCCCGAACAGTGTGGACAGCGCGGGCCGGGCGGTGCCGGACTGCACCGAGACGACCTCGCGCAGCACACCGGTCAGCTGCTCCGCCATCTCCTGCGCGGAGGCGAACCGGCGGGCCGGGTCGGGGTCGGTGGCCCGGACCAGCAGCCGGTAGAACGACTCGTACTGCCGGAACACCTCGATGTTGTCCGGGTCGGGCAGCGAGTCCACGAAGACGGTCGTGTAGCCCTGGAAGTCGAAGGTGAGGACCGCGAGGGTCCGGCCGACCGTGTACAGGTCGGAGGCGACCGACGGGCCGACCTCGGCGACCTCCGGGGCCTGGTAGCCGACCGTGCCGTAGATGGCCGACTCCTCGTCGTCCATCCGGCGCACCGCGCCCATGTCGATCAGCTTGAGCTGGTCCTCGGTCTGGATGGCGTTGTCGACCTTGAAGTCGCAGTACAGGAGGTTGCGGCTGTGCAGGTGACCGAGGGCTTCCAGAGCCTCGATGCCGTACGCGCACGCCTGCTCCACCGGCAGCGGGTCGCGGCGGCCCTCCGGGGTACGGCGGTCGTTGGCGATCTCCTTGAGGGACTTGCCGCCGACGTACTCCATGACGATGTAGCCGTCGAGGGAGCCGGTGCGCTGGTCCAGGTGCTCGACGAAGTTGTAGATCCGCACGATGTTGGCGTGCTCGATCTCCGCGAGGAACCGCCGCTCGGAGATCGCTGCGGCCATCGCGTCCTGGTCGCCGGTGTCCAGCAGGCCCTTGAGGACCACCCAGCGGTCGGAGACGGCCCGGTCCACCGCGAGGTAGATCCAGCCGAGGCCGCCGTGCGCGAGACAGCCCACGACCTCGTACTGGCCGTGCACCACGTCCCCGCCCTTGAGCTTGGGCACGAACGAATACGGGTTGCCGCACTTGGTGCAGAAACCCTCGGTCCGGCCCGGCAGCTCCCCGCGGGCCCGCCCGACCGGCGCCCCGCAGTCCGCCCGCGAGCAGAACCGCTTGCGCTCCGGCACCTCCGGGTTCTCCTGGACCATCTCGCGCGGGTCCGGCTTCGGCACCTGCGGCACCGTGACCAGACCGGCGCCCAGCCGGCTGCGCCCGGACGTGCTCGCAGAGGAACCGGAGCTGCGCACCGACACCGAACGGCCCGTCGACTTCCCCGACAGGGACCGCGACAGCCGCCCGGAGACCGAGCGCCGCGACTTCGACGACTGCGACGACGTACGCGAACTGCGGCTGCTGCCGCGGCTGCTCGACCCCGAACTCCCGCTGCCCGCCGAGCCCCTGCCGCCGGCCGTGATCCCGGTGGGCGGCGAACCGACCATCCCTCCCCCAGAGGGGGGACCCCCAGCGGAGACGACCGGCGCCAGACCGCAGGTGTCGCAGTACAGCTCACCGCCGCCTACGTCCTCGTACGACCCCTCGCAGCCCGGCCGCTGGCAGTTCTCTCCCGCCTGACTCACGACTACTCCCCCCTCCGGTCCTCGGGCCCGCTCTGCTGCGGCACCCGCGGCGCCCCCAGCGCCTCGGCCACCGACCGCTGGTAGCGCAGCACCGCCTGCTCCGCGACCCGGAGATCGCAGGGCGCACTCCACAGCATCCGCCGGGCCGCGTCGTACCGCTCGATCAGGAACGGGTCCTCCGCCAGCCCGTGCCGGGCCACCTTCGCCTTGTACGCGTCCAGCCGGCCGCGCAGCTCCGCGCGGACCGCGAGCGGCGCGGTGACCGCCGTCAACGACTCACGGGCGCGCAGCAGTTCGTCCTCCGCCTTCTGCTCCAGGGACTCCAGGAGCGGCGACAGGCGGTGCCACTGGGCCCCTCTGCGGTACTCGGCGGCCGTCGCCAGCTGCTCCTGCAGCACGGTCGGCGGGCCGCTGACCACCGGCACCTCGGTCGCCGCGATCTTCGCAAGCACCTCGCCGCGCGCGGTGCGCGCCTCGGCGAGGGTGCGGTCCGCGCGGGACAGCACGTCCCGCAGCTTGATCAGCCGGGCCTCGGCGTCCTGCCGTACCGTCAGCACGGCGTCGATCTCCCGCCGCACCTCCTCCAGCGCCCGCGCCTCCCGGTCGTACACCGTGGTGTCGGGACGGCCGCCGCCGGGCGCCGAACTCCCCGGCGCCGGAACCCAGAACGCCAGCGGGTCGGAGACCACGTCCTCGCGGAGCCTCGTCAGTATGCGGGTGATCCGCTCCAGGTCGTCACCGGCCGGGTGCTCGCCCGGGCGCACCCCGACGGAGTGCGCCAGCGTGCGGGTGCGCTGCAGCTCGGCGGCGAGTAAATCGATCCGCGCGGGCAGCGCCGACCACACCGCGTCGGCGGTGACGACCATGTTCAGCGAGGTCGCGTACAGCTCGTTCATCCGGTCGACCAGACCGCTCAGCGAGAACCGCTCGCTGAGCCGGCCGGGCGCCGACAGCAGGGTCGGCGCGTTCGCCGTCGCGGTCGCGCTGCCCGCCACCGTCACGGACTCGCCGCGCAGCAGCTCGGTCAGCTCCACCAGGTCCTCACGGCTGGACCAGCGGCGTCTCGCCCTGATCTCCCGGGCGGAGCGCAACGCGTCCGTGTAGGCGTCGAAATACGCCCACAGCAGGGTGATCGAGGCCTCGGCGGACGTCCACCGCTCCCGGGTCGTCCCGGTCAGCTCGGCCCCTTCGAGGAGCCTGCGGCCCGCGTGGTCCTGCAGGGCGAGCAGCGAGGTCTCGATCGCCTCGTGCTCCGCGCCGAGCCGCGCCAGCGCACGGTCCACCTCGTCCCGGTCCATCACCGGCCCGGCGGGGTCCGTGACGCCCATCGATCACCTCTCGCTTGCTCGTCGGGGCTGGGCCTCGCGGATGCGGGTCAGCTGGTGCGCAGGTACTGCGGCGCGGGTGGTTTCGACGCCGTCGAGTCCGCTCCCAGTGTCGCCGACAACCACTTGTCGTACGACGCCTGCCAGCCGTCCGACCGGTACTCCACCAGGATCTCGTTGACCCGGCGGACCAGATCGGTCGCGTCCTTCTTCATCGCCACCCCGTAGTACTCGGTCGTGAAGGGGGCGCCCTTGAGCTCGACCGTCGGGTCCTGGGCGGCCTGGCTGGCGGCCAGCGCGCCGTCGGTGACCACGGCGTCGACCTCGCCGAGCTGCAGCCGCACCAGGCAGTCGAGCTGGTTGGGGACGGTGGTGGAGATGTCCGTCGAGGCGGCGAGCTTCCCGGACTTCCGGTCGGCGTCCAGCTTGGCGTACGCGGTCGAACCGGCCGCCGTGCAGATCCTCTTGTGCGCCAGCGTGCCGTTGTACCCGGTGATCGACGACGACTTGGGGGCGAGGACCTGCTGCCCGGTCTTGAAGTACGGCGCGGAGAAGGCGACGTCCTTCAGCCGGTCGCAGTTGATGGTCATCGTGCGCACCACCATGTCGACGCGGCCGTCCTGTATCGCCGGTATCCGCTGGCTCGTCGGAATCGCCTTGAACTGGACCGCGTCCGGGTCGCCGAGGATGTCCTGGGCGATCCGGTGCACCAGGTCGATGTCGAAACCCTCAAGCTCCGCATCGGAGTTGTTCGGGTTGCGGTAGCCCCAGCGGTAGCTGTTCTGGTCGACGCCGACGATCAGCTTCCGCTTGGCGCCGGTACGGGCCTTGATGGCGTCGATGGTGGACCCGTCCGCGCCCGACGGCGACCAGGTCTCGTTCTGCGCCTGGGAGTCGACGCAGTCGTCGGCCTTCGCCGGGCTGCCGGTCGCCAGCCCCGGACCGCCCAGCCCCTCGCCCTGGCCGCCCGCACCGCGGGACTGGGTGAGCGGCAGCAGCAGGACGAACGCCAGCGCCAGGGCGCAGCCGACCGCCATCGCGCCCACTCCGCCCCAGCCGCGCAGGGAGGCCCTCATCCGCCGCACGAACATCGTCACGCCCCCTCTCACCGGTACTCCGAAAGCCTGCGCCCGATGCCGAACAGCGCGCCGGCCGCCGCCGCGACCCCCAGCATGGCGGCTCCGATGGGCAGTCCGGACATCGCGTCCCGCCCGTCGGTGGCCTGCTCCTTGAACCGGGTCTCCTCGTACGCCAGCGCGTTCTTCAGGTTCGTGTCGACGCTGTCGAAGCACTCGGCGGTCGCGCCCTTCGTGCCTATCACCTTGTCCAGCGCCGCCTGGTAGTCGCCGTTCTCGTCCTCGGTGCGGGCGTCGGCGTGCCGCTCCTTCCACACCTTCATGTTCCCCTGGGCCGCCACGACGGGCTTGCTGCCGGCCGTGTCGTCCGCGAGCGCCGCGGCCTCGGTGAGGCCCTTGCCGAGCGCCGTCATGTCCTTGTCGAAGTCGTAGTAGTACGCGTCGTACGTCTGCCCGCCGACCGTGACCGTCTCGGCGCCGCGCGCCACCAGGCTCAGGTTCTCGTTCCCGCGCGCCTTCAGGGAGGCGATCCGGGCGTCGTGCAGCACGTTCAGCGAGCGGACGCCGTGGTCGTAGGAGCCGTCCAGACCGGCCCGGGCCAGGGTGTGGCCGACGACCAGCCACAGCAGCGTGACCACCGTGGCCGCCGAGGCCGCGACCAGGCCGTGGTTCAGCAGGCGGTTGGTCCGGCGGTAGTGGCGCAGCTGGGCCCAGGCGAGCGCGGCGAGCGCGAGGAGGCCGAGGACGATGGCCGCCCAGGGGTACGGCGTCGCGTCCGAGTAGTCGGAGGCGAGGCGCGCGTTCTCCTTCGTGTAGAGGTCCTGCGCGGCCGGGAGCATCTCCAGCTGCATCTTCTCGTTCGCGTACCGCAGGTAGGCGCCGCCGACCGGGTAGCCCTGCCGGTTGTACACCCTGGCCCGCTCGACCAGCCCCTTGTACTCCGGCAGCAGCGTGTTCAGCTTCGCGATGGCCGCCTCGGAGGGCGAGCCGGGCTCGGAGTTGGCGGCGGCGGTGACGAGCTTCGCGGCGGCGGTCGAGATGTCCTTCTCGTACCGGGCGCGGGAGGCGGGCGTCTCCTGACCGCCCGCCAGGAAGCCGCTGGAGGCGGCGGTGTTGGCGTCCGCCAGCGAACGGTAGATGTCGGCCGCGCCCGAACTCAGCGGCTGGCTGCGGTGCAGCACGTCGTCGGCGGCGGCCGCGCGGTCGGTCATCTGCCAGGCGGTGACGGCGCCGAAGGCGACGATCAGCGCGGCGAGGACGGCGCCGATGACGCGGAGCCGGCCGGGTTCGGTGGTGGCGGCGGTGCGGAGCCGGTCGGCGCCTTCCGCGAACGCGGAGCGGCGCGGGGGCGCCGGGTCGGGCGCGGGGGAGGAGCCGGCCCGCTGCGCGGGCAGCACGGTGCCCGCGCCCGGCGGTGCCGCGCTCTTCGTCGGCGGGTGTGTCACTTGACCTCCCCCATGGTCATCCGGTCGCCGCCCAGTATCGCCGCCCGGACTGACATTCGGCACCGGCCTTCACTGGATCTTGATCGGATCGCAGCGGAACCCCTGCCCATGAATACGCCGGGGGAATCGGTTCGGTTCCTGAGGGGTGGTGACGGTGCGTTCCGGGGCGCGGGCCGGCGGGGGTTGCACGCGCAGTTCCCCGCGCCCCTGGAAGACTCAGCCTCGGGCCCCCGCTCCGCCGCGGGCCGGTGGGGGCCGGTCGCGCAGTTCCCCGCGCCCCTTGCGGGGCTCCTCAGCCGCGGGCAGTCGTGCCGCTGGGGCGGCACGGGTGGGCGCGGCGGCACCCGGCGAGCGCCGGTGAGCGTCCCCACCCCCCGCCCCACCCACCGTCACCCTTCGAAGTACCGCCGCACCCTCTCCTGCACGGCCACCCCCGCCCCCACCACGTCCAGCCCCAGCAGCGCGGCACCCAGCACCGGCCGCGCCGCCACCACCCTCGGCACCGCCTTCGGCGCCCGCGCCGCCAGCAACTCGCGTACCCCGTCGTCGAGTTGCGGATGACCGCCGGCCAGCACGCCACCCCCGAGCAGCACCGGCGTCTCCTCGTCCAGCAGGTCCAGGCGGGTCAGCGCGACCACCGCCATCGCCACCACCTCCTGCGCCAGCCGGTCCACCACCGCCCGGGCCACCGGGTCGCCGTCGGCCGCCGTCGCGAACAGCACCGGCGTCAGCTCGTGCCGCCGGGCGGGCTCGACCTCCTCCCGGTGCAGTGCCTCGATCAGCGCGAGCATGCTGTCGTACCCGAAGTACGCCGGGAGCGCGCGGGCCAGCGCCGTACGCTCCCCGCGGCCGTCCTCCGCGCGGGCCGCGTGCCACAGGGCCTCCTCCGCCAGCCCCCAACCGCCGCCCCAGTCACCGGAGATGCGGCCGAGGGCGGGGAAGCGGGCGGTGCGGCCGTCGGGGCGCATGCCGACGCAGTTGATGCCGGCGCCGCAGACGACGGCGACCCCGCGCGGCTCGGTGACACCGGCCCGGAAGATCGCGAAGGTGTCGTTGCGGACCTCCACCGTCGTCCCCCACGCGCGCGTGGCCAGCGCGGCGGCCAACTGCTCCTCCTCGAACGGGAAGTCGGCGTTGGCCAGGCACGCCGAGACGTGGGCGGCCGAGGTGACCCCGGCGGCGCCGTACGCCTCGGCGACCGCCGCGGCCACCTCGTCCACGGCCTGCTCCACGCCCACCACCGGCGGCCGGAAACCGCCCGCCCGGGCCGTGGCGAGGACCTCGCCGTCCGCCGCCACCACCGCGACGTCGGTCTTGCTGTTGCCCGCGTCGATGGCGAGGACACTTGCGGTCAGGCCCACGCGAGGTGCTCCCGGTTGTGCGCGATCAGTCGGTCGGTCAGGGCGTCGGCGTACTCGTACTGGCCGACCAGGGGGTGGGAGAGGAGGGCCCGGAAGACGCGGTCCCGGCCGCCGCGCAGGGCGGCCTCCAGGGCCAGTTCCTCGTAGGCCGTCACGTTCGCCACCAGGCCCGCGAACAGCGGGTCGACGTCCGGGACGGGCAGCGGCCTCGGCCCGGCCTGGCCCACCGCCGCCTGCACCTCGATCACCGCGTCGTCGGGGAGGAAGGGCAGCGTGCCGCCGTTGTACGTGTTGACGACCTGGTAGGGGTTGCCGGCGCTGCCGAGCAGGGCCGCGGCCAGGTCGACGGCCGCCTCCGAGTAGTAGGCGCCGCCCCGCCTGGCGAGCAGCTCCGGCTTCTCGTCCAGGGCCGGGTCGCCGTACATCTCCAGCAACTGCTTCTCCATCGCGGCGACTTCCTCCGCCCGGGACGGCTTGGTGCGCAGCTCCCGCACCACCTCGTCGTGCGCGTAGTAGTAGCGCAGGTAGTAGGAGGGGATCACCCCGCCGAGGCGGTCGAGGAGCGCCGGGGGCAGCTTCAGGTCGGCGGCGATCGTCTCGCCGTGCTCCCCGAGCAGCTTGGGCAGGACGTTCTCGCCCTCGGGGCCGCCGAGGCGGACCGCCGTCTCCCAGGTGAGGTGGTTGAGGCCGAGGTGGTCCAGGTGGATCTCGGACGGCGTGACACCGAGCAGGTTCGCGAACTTGCGCTGGAAGCCGATCGCCACGTTGCACAGCCCGACCGCCTTGTGGCCGGCCTGGAGCAGGGCGCGGGTCACGATCCCCACCGGGTTGGTGAAGTCGATGATCCAGGCGTTCGGGTTGGTGCGGCGGACGCGTTCGGCGATGTCCAGGACGACCGGGACCGTGCGCAGGGCCTTGGCCAGGCCGCCGGCGCCGGTGGTCTCCTGGCCGATGCAGCCGCACTCCAGCGGCCACGTCTCGTCCTGCTGCCTGGCCGCCTGGCCGCCGACGCGCAGTTGCAGCAGCACCGCGTCGGCGCCCTCCACGCCCGCGTCCAGGTCCGAGGTGGTGACGATCCGGCCGCCGTGGCCCTGCTTCGCGAAGATCCGGCGGGCCAGTCCGCCCACCAGCTCCAGGCGTTCGGCGGCCGGGTCGACCAGGACCAGTTCCTCGACGGGCAGGGTGTCACGCAGCCGCGCGAAGCCGTCGATGAGTTCGGGGGTGTAGGTCGAGCCTCCGCCGACCACGGTGAGTTTCACTGGGGAATCCTCCGCTTCCGGGCGTCGGTGATCGAATCGTTCGGCCGGGGGTCCGGGGGTTGTCCCCCGGGGAGATGCAGCATGTATGGGTTAACCCTTCACTCCGGTGAGCGTGACGCCTTCGACGAACGCCTTCTGGGCGAAGAAGAAGACGAGGATCACGGGGGCCATGACCAGCACGGTCGCGGCCATGGTCAGGTTCCAGTCGGTGTGGTGCATGCCCTTGAACGACTCCAGGCCGTAGGAGAGGGTCCAGGCGCCCGGGTTCTCCGAGGCGTAGATCTGGGGGCCGAAGTAGTCGTTCCAGGCGTAGAAGAACTGGAAGAGGGCGACGGCGGCGATGCCCGGCTTGGCCATCGGGATCACCACCCGCAGCAGGGTCCTGAGGTCGCCGCAGCCGTCCACCTTCGCCGCGTCCAGGTACTCGTTCGGGATCGTCATCAGGAACTGGCGGAGCAGGAAGATGGAGAACGCGTCGCCGAACGCCATCGGCACGATCAGCGGCCACAGCGTGCCGGACAGGTCAAGCTGCTTCGCCCAGAACAGGTACATCGGGATGATGACCACCTGAGGCGGCAGCATCATCATCGAGATCACCAGCATGAGGGACAGATTGCGGCCCCGGAAGCGGAACTTGGCGAGCGCGTACGCCACCGGGAGCGAGGACACCACGGTCAGGACGGTGCCCAGGCCGGCGTAGATCAGGGTGTTCTTCCACCAGGTCAGAAAGCCCGGGGTGTCGAACACCTTCCTGTAGTTGCCCCACTCCCAGGTGTGCGGGATCAGGTCCCGGCTGAGCGCCTGGCTGTCGCTCATCAGCGAGGTCAGGAACACGAACACGAAGGGGAGGGTGAAGAACAGGGCGGCGGCCACGCCGAGGGAGTGCACCGCCACCCAGTTCAGCAACGCCTTGCGGCGGGCGGTGCGTTCGGCCTCCGACACCGGGGCCTTCAGCTCCGCAGGCCGGTCCAGTACCTGGGTCATCGTCAGTCACCTGCCTGGATGAGACCGCCCCGGCGCCGCATCAGGAACGCGGTGAACACCATGGACAGGGCGAAGAGCACGAGGGCGACGACACACGCGGAGCCGTAGTCGAAGCGCTGGAAGCCGAGGTTGTAGACCAGCTGGGGGAGGGTGAGCGTCGACTTCTCGGGATAGCCGGGCTCGAACTGGGTGCCCGCGCCCTGGATGACGCCCGAGGCGACCTTTCCGGCGATGAGCGGCTGGGTGTAGTACTGCATCGTCTGGATGACACCCGTCACGACCGCGAACATCACGATCGGCGAGATGTTGGGCAGCGTGACGAACCGGAACCGCTGCCAGGCCGACGCGCCGTCCAGCTCCGCCGCCTCGTACTGCTCCTTCGGCACGTCGAGCAGCGCGGCCATGAAGATGACCATCAGGTCGCCGACGCCCCACAGCGCGAGCAGGGTCAGGGCCGGCTTGGACCAGGTCGGGTCGTTGAACCAGCCCGGGGCCGGGATGCCGACCTTCTCCAGGATCGAGTTGACCGGCCCGGTACCGGGGTTGAGCAGGAACGCGAACGCCATGGTCGCCGCGACCGGCGGGGCCAGGTAGGGCAGGTAGAAGAGGGTCCGGAAGACCCCCGTACCCGTCTTGATCTTCGTGATCAGCATGCCGACGCCGAGGCCGAAGACGACCCGCAGCGACACCATCACGACGACCAGCCACAGGGTGTTGCGCAGCGCGGGCCAGAAGTAGGGGTAGTGCTCGAAGACGTACGTCCAGTTCTTCGTGCCGCTCCACGTCGGCGGTTTGAAGCCGTCGTAGTGCATGAACGAGAAATAGACCGTGGAGATCAGCGGGTACGCGAAGAACACCGCGAACCCGATCAGCCAGGGCGACATGAAAGCGACCGTCCGAAGCGCCGACCGGCGGCGCTTCGACGCCAACGTGATGGTGCTCATCGCTACTTGGCCTGCGCGATGTCCGTGTCGATCTGCTTGGCCGTGGCCGCCAGACCGGACTTGAGGTCCTTGACCTTGCCGCTCTCGTAGTCGTATCCGAAGTTCTGGATCGTCGCCAGGTACACACCGCCGTTGATGGAGGCGGGCGACGTCGTGGAGTTCGGGTTCGCGGCGATGTCCAGGAAGGTCTTGAACCGCGGGTCGTACGTCAGCTTCGGCGACTTCAGGGCGGCCAGCGTGGACGGCACGTTGTGGATGGCGTTGGAGAAGTTCACCACCGCGTCGGTGTCCGTGGTGATGTACTTGACGAACTCCCAGGCCGCGTTCTGCTTCTTGCTGGTGGCGGCGATACCGGCGATGGTGCCGGTGATGTAGCCCTTGCCGTACTGCGCGACCTGGTCGTCGGGCACGGGCAGCGGCGCGACGCCGATGTCGAACTTCGTCTTGGCGTCCACGGCCATCCCGAGCCGCCACTCGCCGTCGAGCTGCATGGCGACCTGACCGGTCTGGAAGGGGTGCTTGTCGCCCCACTCGTCGCCGAGCGTCGCCCGGTACTTCTCCAGCTTCTGGAATCCGCCGAGTTCGTCGACCAGGTTCTTCTGCAGCGTGAACGCCTCGGTGAAAGCCGGGTCCTTGGCTATGTTCGACTTGCCGTCGGAGGTGAAGTACGTCGGCGAGAACTGCGCCGCGTAGTGCTCGGTCGTGGTCTCCCAGCCGTGGTAGTCCGGCATGAAACCGAGCTGCTTGTAGCTGTCGCCCTGGTTGATCGTCAGCTTCTTGGCGTCCGCCGTGAATTCGGTCCAGGTCTTCGGCGGGCTGGTGATGCCGGCCGCCTTGAACGCCGTCTTGTTGTAGTAGAGGCCGTACGCGTCCCCGAGCAGCGGCGCCGTGCAGCGGTTGCCGTCGTACTGGGTGTACTCGTTCATCGCCTTCGGGAACGTCGTCTCCGGGTCGATGCCGGCCTTCTTGAAGAACGGGTTGAGGTCGACCAGCGCGCCCGAGGAGCAGAACTTGCCCACGTTGTTGGTGGTGAACGACGAGATGACGTCCGGGGCCTTGTCGCCGCCGCTGCGCAGCGCCTGGTTGATCTTGTCGTCGGTCATGTTGCTGACGACGTTGACGTGGATGTTGGGGTGCGCCTTCTCGAAGCCGGCGATCAGCGCGTTGACCGCCTTCACCTCGTTCGGGGCGCTCCAGGCGTGCCAGAAGTTGATGGTGGTGTTCGCGGAGGCGTCGTCGGAGGCACCGGAGGACGACTGGCCGGTACAGGCGGTGAGCAGGGCCAGCGAACTGGCCGCCGCGGTCAGGGCAAAAGCCGTCTTTCGGGCAGCGGAGGGTATGGGCATGGCGAGATCTCCCGGGGCGGGCGGTGTGCGAGGGAAGGACTGGCTGTGCGGGGGTCTGAGGGGGCTCAGCGCGAGGTGTCGAAGACCTCGTCGCGGGTGGTCGCGAGCGCGCTCTCCAGCGCGCCGCGCAGCACGGGGTGTTGACGGACGTCGCCGACGACGAGCCGCGGCCGGGCGGCGGCCAGCTCCTCCAGTTCGGCCTGGACGAGGGCGCGCAGCACCTCGCCGCCGGCGGTCAGGGCGGTGCCGCTGAGGACGACGAGTTCGGGGTCGAGGACGGAGACGAGGGAGGCGAGACCGGTGGCGAGCCGGGTCGCGTAGGTGCGCAGCAGCTGGTGGTAGGGGCCGGAGGCGTGGTCGGCGGCGCGCGCGACGAGTTCGGCGGCCACCTCGTCGTACGATCCGGCCGGCAGGTCCTCGATGCCCAGTTCGCGCGCCAGCCGGGGCACGGACTGCGAACCGGCGAGTTCCTGGTAACCACCGCTGTTGGCCTTGGTGACCTGGCGGACCAGCGGGGTGCCCGGCACCGGCAGGAAGCCGACCTCGCCGGCGCCGCCGGTCCAGCCGCGGTGCAGCCGGCCGCCGAGGACCAGGGCGGCACCGAGGCCCTCCTGGCTCCACAGCAGCACGAAGTCGCCGTGGCCGCGGGCCGCGCCGAGCCGCTGTTCGGCGATGGCGGCGAGGTTGACGTCGTTCTCGTACTCGACCGGCATCGGCAGCGCGGCGGCGAGCTCGTCGAGCAGTGCGGGGGAGTGCCAGCCGGGCAGGTGCGAGGCGTACCGTAGCCGGCCGGTGTTCGGGTCGAAGGCGCCCGGCGTGCCGACGACGACCCGGTGCACGTCGTCCCGGGCCAGCCCGGCCGCCTTCACGGCGCCGTCCAGGGCGTCGGTGACCTGCCGTACGACGGACTGCGCGGACCGGCGGCCGGGGGTCGGCAGCTCGTACTCGCCGACCGTGCGGCCGGTGACGTCGGCGACGGCGGCCCGGATCCGGCCCGGGTTGACGTCGAGGCCGGCGGCGTGCGCCGCGCGCGGGTTCACCGAGTACAGCTGGGCGTTGGGGCCCGGCCGGCCCTCGCTGGTGCCGGTCGCCAGCACCAGCCCGGCCGCCTCCAGGCGGGCCAGCAGCTGGGAGGCGGTCGGCTTGGAGAGGCCGGTGAGCTTGCCGATCCGGGTGCGCGAGAGCGGGCCGTGCTCCAGCAGCAGGTCCAGTGCGGCGCGGTCGTTCATGGCACGCAGAACGCGCGGGGTGCCCGGCGTACCGGCGGTTCCTGCCATGGGGTTCGACACCTGCCTTTCCAGCCGCTCAGTTTCCCAGTGACCCGGACCTCCGGTCCACCCGGGTGACCCGCCCGAAGCGTCCATCCGTTGATCACTGTTAGGAAAGTTTCCTGTTGGCTGGAAAACGTAGGCCGCCGGAAGGAGAGCGTCAATAGCCCGCCGGGGCGGCAACCCAGTCGTTACCTGGGCTTGGACATGAGAAGGGGTATGCGAAGGGGCATGCGAAAGGCCCGCCCGGGAGATCCGGACGGGCCCTGCGGGGTGTCGCGGCGGCGGTGGGCCGTCACTTCACCTTGATGTAGTCACCCGTGGCCGTCGCCGCCGCGGTGGTCGTCGTACCCGCGAAGACGTACCGGTAGTAGCCGCTCTTCGACGCCTTCACCGTGGTGGACAGGGCGCCGCCGGTGCCGGAGGTGATGCCCTTGGCGTTGGTGTAGGTCTTGCTGTCCGCGGCGCGGAACTGCAGGACGGCCTTCTGCCCCGAGTAGCCCTTGTACGACTGGGAGTCCCAGTCGGCGCGGGTCAGCTTGCCCTTGACGGTGATCGTCTTGCCCTTGGCCACCGGCTCCGGGGAGGCGTCGGCGGTCAGCTTGGCGGCGCGCTGCACCTTGGCCGTGGTCAGGTTGCCCCAGATGGCCACGTCGGACTCGGTGCTGAGGAAGTCGTCCGAGACGGTGGCGTCGAGGTGGGCGTAGAGGCCCCCGGCCTTCCACGTGGTGGCGTCCGCGGCCTCGTACAGGTAGTCGCCCGGGTCGACCGGGAGGGTCTCGGTGCAGCTCTCGGTGACCGTGGTGTCCGTGGTGGCGGTCGTCGTGCAGACGGGCATGACTTCCGGGTCCAGCTCGTTGCCGAGCGACTTCAGCGTGCCGCGGTAGAGCATCACGGCGGCGAACGTCTTCTTGTTGTCGATGACCAGGTCGGCCGGCCGGGTCAGCGTGTACGTCACCGGCACGTTCACCGTCTTGGTGGTGCCGACGACGATCGCCTTGCCCTTGTTCACGGTCACGTCGGAGAAGACCAGGTTCGGAGTGGCCGCGGAGGCGGCGGGCGCCGCGATGCCGGCCAGGGCCAGGGCACCGGACAGCGCGGTGCCTATGGCGAGTTTTCTCATGTTTCCCCACATTCGAGACGGGCCCCCGGGCGACGTCGCGCTCCAGAACAAGGGCCCGTAGTGGCCTGACCATAGATCATCGCGGTTGCGGGGAGAACGCGGGGGACCTGTGAAGACCGTCTGAATCAGGCCACCGGCCGGTTTGTGATCACGGCTGCGTCACGATCCCCGTCCGTGCTGGTCAACGAGGTTCTTCTCGGCGTTCTCTGCTCTTTGACCCCGACGTCGACCAGGAGGGCGGGGACCGGGATGGTGCACCGGAGACGGCTGCTCGCACGGATGCTGCGGCACACTTTCGCCGACAGCGCGTGGCTGGCGCTGATGCTGTGCGTCATCGCCCTCCTCTTCCGCGGCTTCGCCTGGTCGACGCTGAGCGAGGCGGCCGAGTTCGCACTGGTCTGGTTTCTGCTCTCGGCGCTGAGAGCTGCCTGGCGGGTCCGCTCGCTGGTACGCGCGGCGCGCGGGCTGGGTATCCCGGTCTCCGAGAGCGCCCTCGACCGCGCCCAGACGTACACCCTCACCGGCGTTCCGCTCTCCTTCGTCCGCGCCGAACTGGGTGCGGCCCCGCGGGCGTCCGAGGTCGGCGACGGCAACCCGCTCGGCTTCCACTGGCGTCCGTTCCGGGGCAGGGCGACGGCGGACGGCACGGTCGCCTTCGACGAGTCCTCGGGCGAGACCCGCATCGAGGTCCGGGCGGGCAAAGGCCTCACGACGGACGCCCCCCTCAACCACGGCGCCGTGTTCCTCGCACTCTGCCAGATAGTGCGCACCCTCGAACACCGCTGACCCGAGGCCCGCTCAGTCCCCCCGGAAGGGGGCCGTGTCGAGGGTGGGGTAGGGAGCCGGCAGCGGGAGCGGGTCGCCGAGGCTCACCTTCTCGTCGGTCCTGTAGTACGCCTCGGTGGGGTCGTCGCCGGGGAGAACGGGGTCGGTGTAGCAGTGGGCGGTCTTGGCGTGGCGGTCGATGAGGACGTAGACCGGGACGCCGGCGGCGGCGTAGGTCGCCAGTTTGGCGCCGGTGTCGATCGCGTGATTGGTCGACGTCACCTCGCCGACCAGCGCAACCATGTCGATGGGGTACCAGCCCTTGTGGGCTTTGCGGTAGGCCTCGTCGAGTTCCGTCGGCGAGCGTCGCAGGACATAGAAGTCCGGGATGACCAGGGCCATGGTGCTGCCGTCCTGGTGCGCTCCTCGATAGCCGTTGCCCATGCCCGCCAGGTCGAGCCCTGTCGTGAAGAACTGGACGGCGAGCTGGAAGGCGCCGGCGTTGTGCTGGTCATCCGGTTGCGGCGGCACGATGGCCATCCCCTCGACGTACTCGGGTCGAATCGGCGCTACCGACGCCTCCTCGATCGCGATCAACAGATCGATGGGGTCCTGCTCCGTCATGACCTTCTCCATGATCGGTTCGGCGCTCATCCCTGGTTCTCCTCGTCGTACTGGTGCCAGGCTAAGCCCGCGCCGGGTGCCCCGGCAGAACGATGGGGCACCCCCGCGCGCTCGGCGCCGGAATGCCCCATCGTTTACTCGAACGGGCGTGCTGAACCGTTCCGCTACCGTCCGCCGGTCGCCGACCGCGGCGGAGCGATCGGCGTCGTGGCCGCCACCTGCGGCGAGTCCGAGTCGGAGAACGCCGACGGCGCCGCCACCCCGGCCGCGCGCTCCGGGATCTCCTCGTCCAGGAGGACGGCCGTCTCGCCGCCCACGATGCGGATGTGGGCCGCGTCGAACGCCCGCTTGATCCGCCAGCGCAGCTCGCGCTCGACGGTCAGCGCCTTGCCCGGCATGGTCTTCGCGGAGACGCGGACCACCATCGAGTCGATGAGCACGGAGTCCAGGCCGAGCACCTCGATCGGGCCCCACAGGACCTCGTTCCAGGGCTCTTCCTTGGCCATCTTCTCGGCGACCTCGTCGAGGGTGGCGCGGACCCGGTCCAGGTCCTCGTTGGACCGCACGGTGACGTCGACACCCGCGGTGGCCCAGCCCTGCGAGAGGTTCCCGATCCGCTTGATCTCGCCGTTGCGGACGTACCAGATCTCGCCGTTGGCCCCGCGCAGCTTGGTCACGCGCAGGCCGACCTCGACCACCTCGCCGGAGGCGACGCCCGAGTCGATCGAGTCGCCGACGCCGTACTGGTCCTCCAGGATCATGAACACGCCGGACAGGAAGTCCGTGACCAGGTTCCGGGCGCCGAAACCGATCGCCACACCGGCCACACCGGCGGAGGCCAGCAGCGGCGCGAGGTTGATCTGGAAGGCGGACAGCACCGTCAGCGCGGCCGTGCCCAGGATCACGAAGCTCGCCACCGACCGCAGCACGGACCCGATCGCCTGCGACCGCTGCCGCCGCCGCTCGGCGTTGACCAGCAGCCCCCCGAGGGTGGTGCCCTCGGCCGACTCGGCCGTGCGGTTCATACGGTCGATGAGCTTGGTTATCGACCGCAGCACGACCCTTCTGAGCAGCACCGCTATCACCAGGATCAGCAGCACCTTCAGACCGATCGCCAGCCAGGTCGACCAGTTCTGCTCGACCCAGCTCGCGGCGTTGGTGGCGCTCTCCTGGGCGTCCTGGAGCGTGGGCACCGCCGGGGTCGACGAACCCGAGGGGCTCGGCGACGGCGACGAACCGGCGGCCAGTAGGACGGCGGGCAAGGACACGGCGGGTACCTCCAGGCGGTGCGGTACTGCCCTCCGGTACGGCGGTCACGGGTCGTACGACTGGTTCAAGGTCACGAAAAGGTCACCGGACGGGCAGGATCACCACACTAACGGGGCATTGTGTGTGCGCCGCACCGATTACGAGAAGGAGAGACCGTGCTCACGCCCGCTTGAACAGGGCGGCGACCGGGGGATGAATGCGGTGTGGTCGAAAACACTCCCAGCCCGTTACCGGGAGATGGTGGCGCGTCCACCAGGCATGAGGGGAGACTGGCCACAGATCGTCCCGGCGCGAGCCACGCGTCGCCGACGCCCAAGGAGGCACCCGTGCCGCATGTCCTGGTCCTCAACGCGTCGTACGAGCCGCTCGGCGTCGTACCGCTCCGCCGCGCGCTCGTCCTCGTCCTGGAGAACAAGGCTGTCGCCTTGGAGGAATCGGGCGCCTATATGCACAGCGCAACCGTCACAGTCCCCGCACCCAGCGTGGTCCGGCTCAAGCGATTCGTACGGGTTCCCTACCGGGGGCCCGTTCCTCTCACCCGCAGGGCGCTCTTCGCGCGCGACGGGGGCCGGTGCATGTACTGCGGTGGCGTCGCAACCAGCGTCGACCACGTCATCCCGCGCAGTCGCGGGGGTCAGCACGTCTGGGACAACGTGGTGGCGTCCTGCCGCCGCTGCAACCACGTCAAGGCCGACCGCCATCTCTTCGAGATCGGCTGGCGGCTGCGGCACAAACCAGCCCCACCCACCGGCCTGGCCTGGCGCATCATCGGGACCGGCCATAGGGACCCGCGCTGGCTGCCGTACTTGCAGCCGTACGGCGCGGACGACGCCCTGGCCCGGATCGACGGCATCTCCGCCTGACGATCCGGGCCTTCGCATACCCCGTGGCCGCCGGCTCGGCCACGGGGCCCTTCGCGACGCGCCCGCCCCCGCCCCGGGGCTCCCCTGCGCCCCCGGGACCGGGCGCCCGTCCTGACATCACGCGGCGGTCATACGTGCGGCGGTCACACGTAGCGCAGCTCCGCCGGGCGCACCGAGCGGCGCAGCAGGGGCAGCGAGGTGGCCGCGGCGAGCAGGCAGCACGCGTACACGCCCACCGGGACCAGCAGCGCGGCGTACGGCGCCCCCGCGGCGGCGTGCTCTGTGACCAGCGCGGAGTACCGGGCCCCGATCCCCAAGCCGCCCGCGCCCGCCACCGTGACCGCGGGGAGCAGCGGCAGCGCGGTCTCCAGCAGCATCGCCCGGGCCAGCACCCCGTGCGGCACCCCGGCCGCGGTCTGGACCGCCAGGCCCCGGCGCCGGGTGGCCAGGGACTCCGCGGTGCCCACGGCGAGCGCGGACAGGACGATCGCCAGGGCGACGAGGATCGCGGCGGCCGTCAGGTCGAGCCCGTCGGTGTAGTACGACAGGCCCATTCCGAGGTGCCCCTCGCGCTCGGAGGCGCGCAGGTCGGCGAGGAGCACCTGCCGCACCCCCACGAAGGCCGTGCCGACGACCGTCACCAGCAGCACGGCCGCATGCGTCCGGGCCGCCGCCCACGGGTCCTCGCGCAGCCGTTCCGCCGCGATCAGCACCGCGGGGCTCCCGGTGCGGGCGGCGAGCGCCGAGCCCAGCCACCGGGACGACCAGCCCGCCAGCCACACCGCAACGGCCCCCACCAGCAGGCACAGGGAGAAGACCACGAGCGGGCCGACGCCCAGCCCGAACAGGGGGAGCGCGAAGGGGTCGCGCACGAACACGGCCACCACCATGAACAGCGCGGACACCCCCAGCAGGACGGTCGCCACCAGGAACAGCCGGCCCGCGCCCGCGCGTCCGCACGGGCCGTCCCCGCGAGCATCAGCGGCAGCGCCACGTTGTCCAGCGCCGTCAGCTCCGGGATCAGCTGCCCGAACTGGAAGACCACCCCGAAGTCGGTCCGCCGCAGCTCGCTCAGCCGCTTCTCTGGCAGCCGGTCCAGCCGCTCCCCGGCGTACGTCACCGAGCCCGCGTCCGGCCGGACGATCCCGGCGAAGCAGTGCAGCAGCGTGGACTTCCCGCTGCCGCTGGCGCCGGTCACGGCCAGGATCTCGCCCGCCCGCAGCCCGACCGAGGCGCCGCGCAGGGCCTCGGTCCTGCCGTGCGCCTTGGCCAGGTCCCGGCCCGCCAGAAGCGGTATCGGGGTGTCCCCCTTGGTGCTCATGCCGAGTCGACCTCCGTGGTCAGAGTGGTGAGCCGGGCCGCCGTCGTGGTCATCCAACGGAGGTCGGCGTCGAGGTGGTTGAGGGCGAAGTCCGCCGAGAGCACGGTCGTCAGATCGGCCTTCCGCGCCGTCTTGACGGCGGTGAGCTCCCGCATCCGCTCCATGTGCGCGGCCCGCTGGTCGCGCAGGTAGGCGGCCGGGTCGCCGCCGGCCAGGATCGACACCACGACCTTGGCGAAGATCTCGTTCGCCACGAACGGCGCCGGCGGGGTGATCGCCCCCGCCCACCGGGCCAGTTCGTGCGCGCCCGCCTCCGTCGAGCGGTAGCGGGTCCGCTCGGGGCCGCCGTCCGCGTCGGTGCCGTCGACCTCCGCCAGGCCGTCGCGGACCAGGCGCTGGAGGGTCGTGTAGACCTGCCCGTAGGCCAGCGGGCGGGCCTGCGGGAAGCGCTCGTCGTGGCGTCGCTTGAGGTCGTAGCCATGGCTCGGGCCGGCCTCCAGCAGCCCCAGGAGGATGTGCCGGGTACTCATGGAGATCAGTATGCACCGAGGATATGTACTGAGTGAATAGTCGGTTCGGTTTCCGGCGAGAGTGCCGTCCCGCTCACGGGGTAGGCCTGCCAGGACCCGGCATTCGCCGCCGTACCCGACGACAGACGAGGAGGCCGCCGTGGCCGCAACGGTTCATCATCCGATCCCGGCCCAGTTCAAACCCCCGGTGGAGACCGAGGAGGAGTTCCACCTGTGCGCGTTCAGCGCCGAGAGCGCCTGCGCCGAGGCCCCGCTGACCAGCGAGCCGCCGCTGCCCGACGCCGAGCCCCTCACCAGCGAACCGCCGCTGGCCGACGCGGTCCCGCTGACCAGCGAGCCGGGGTTGTAGATGAACGAAGCCCTGGACCCGGGGCTGCGCCGGCTCGCTGAGCTGCACGGCGTCGCCACCTCCTACCGCCCCGCCCCGGACCGTACGGTCACCGCCTCCGCCGGTGCCGTGACCGCCGCGCTGGGCGCCCTGGGCGTCGACGCGGGCAGCCCGGAGGCCGTCCGCACCGCCCTCGCCGACCGCGAGCGGGAACTCGCCGAACGGCTGCTGCCGCCGACCGTCGTCCACTGGGCGGGCACCGGCGAGATCGCCCTCGGCCTGCCCGCCGGCACCCGCCTGGAGGTGCGGACGGAGGACGGGGAGACCCGGGACGACGTGGCGGGTCTGCCGCCCGGGGTCCACCTGCTGACCGCCGCCGCACCCGACGGCCGCAGCGCCCGAGCCCACCTGGTCGTCGCCCCCGACCGGCTGCCCGCCCCCGCCGGCCGCTCGTACGGCATCCTCGTCCAGCTCTACTCGCTGCTGTCCCGCCGCTCCTGGGGCATGGGCGACCTCGGCGACCTCGCCGAGCTGGCCGACTGGGCCGGACGCACCGCGGGCGCCGGATTCGTGCAGGTCAACCCGTTGCACGCGGCCGTACCCGGAGCCCCGACCGACCCGTCCCCCTACCGGCCCTCCTCCCGCCGCTTCCCCGACCCGGTCCACCTGCGACCGGAGGCCGTCCCCGAGTACACCGCAAACCCCGCCCTCACCGACCGCGCCGGACACCTGCGCTCCGCCGTCCTCGACCAGGGCGCCCTCATCGACCGGGACGCCGTGTGGGAGCTGAAGCGGGAGGCACTGGAGACGGCCGCCGCCGCCCCGCTCGCCCCCGGCCGGCAGGCCGCCTACGACGCCTTCCGCGCCGCGGAGGGCCAGGCCCTGGAGGACCACGCCACCTGGTACGCGCTCGCCGAGCGGCACGGCTCCGACTGGCACCGGTGGCCCGAGGCCCTGCGCGACCCCCGCTCCCCGGAGACCGCCCGCGCCCGCGCCGAGCTGGCCGACCGCGTCGGATTCCACGCCCGCCTCGCCTGGCTCACCGTCACCCAGCTCACGGCCGCCCAGCTCACCGCCCGCGAGGCCGGGATGCCCATCGGGATCGTGCACGACCTCGCCGTCGGCGTGCACCCCGCGGGCGCCGACGCCTGGGCCCAGCAGGACCACTTCGCCGCCGGGATGTCCGTCGGAGCCCCGCCCGACGCCTTCAACGCCCGCGGCCAGGACTGGGGCCTGCCGCCCTGGCGCCCGGACCGCCTCGCCGCCTCCGGCCACGCCCCCTTCCGCGAACTCCTGCGCGCCCTCTTCCGGTACGCGGGCGCCCTGCGCATCGACCACGTGATGGGCCTGTTCCGGCTCTGGTGGGTGCCCGAGGGCCGGCCGCCGACGGAGGGCACCTATGTCCGCTACGACGCCGAGGCCATGCTGGCCCTGCTGGCTCTGGAGGCGACCCGGGCCGGCGCGGTGGTGATCGGGGAGGACCTCGGCACGGTGGAGCCGGGGGTGCGCGAGACGCTCCAGCGGCACGGGGTGCTCGGCACGTCCGTGCTCTGGTTCGAACGGGACTGGGAGGGCGACAGCCGCCCGCTGCCCCCGGAACACTGGCGCGCCGACTGCCTCGCCACCGCCACCACCCACGACCTGCCGCCCACCGCCGCCCGCCTCACCGGCGAACACGTCGAACTCCGCGACCGCCTCGGCCTGCTCACCCGCCCGCTCGCCGAGGAACGCGCCGAAGCGGCGGCCGACACCGCGGAGTGGCTGGCCCTGCTCACCCGCCTGGGCCTGCTCGCCGCCTCCGAGTCCGGCGACGAGGAGGCCGAGATCCGGGCCGTCCACCGCTTCCTGCTCCGCACCCCGGCCCGGATGATCGGTGTCTGGCTCCCGGACACCGTCGGCGACCGGCGCCCCCAGAACCTCCCCGGCACCTGGGACCAGTACCCGAACTGGCGCCTCCCGATCGCCGACACGAAGGGCCGCCCGGTGACCCTGGAGGAGCTGACGGCCTCGGAACGGGTACGGGCACTGTTCCGGACCCTGCACACGGACAGCCCGTTGCACACGGACAGCCCGTTGCACACGGACAGCCCGTCCACGGGGTGACGACGACTCGGCTCCCGGCTCCCGGCCCCCGGCCCGCTGGCGTCAGGCGGCCGGGGGCCGGGGGCCGGGGGTCGGAAGTCGGGGCGTGGGTCGTTCGGGGCGCCGGTCCACGATCCTTGAACCATGCGTGCCGCCCGCCTGATCCGCATGGCGCTTCTCGTCCAGTCGAGCCCCGGACTGACCGCCGACGCCCTCGCCCGCGAGCTGGACGTCTCCCGGCGCACGGTGATCCGTGACGCCCAGGCGCTCCAGGAGGCGGGCGTCCCCATCCGGTCCGAGCGCGGCCGGGCGGGCGGCTACCACCTGGCGCCGGGCCACCGCACCCGGCTCACCACGCTGCATCCCACCGAGGCGGAGACGCTCTACCTCTCCGGTCTGCCCGCGGCCCTGCGCGATCTGGGCCTGTCGGACGCGGCGGACACGGCCCGGCTGAAGCTGTCGGCCACCCTGCTCCCCTCGCTGCGCGCGGCGGCCGAGTCCTCGGTGCGCCGCTTCCACCTGGACGCCCCGGCCTGGTTCCGCGAGCCGTCCGCGCCGGAGCTGCTGCCGGAGCTGGCCCGCGCCGTGTGGGCCGACCGCACCGTCCGACTGGACTACGCGCGACCGGGCCGGGACGGCGCGCCGTCCCGCACGGTGACCCGCCTGCTGGAGCCGTACGGGCTCGTCCTGAAAGCGGGCGTCTGGTACGTCGTGGGCCGGATCCCGGCCGAACGGCCCGGCGGGGACGGTGGGGACCGCGGGGACGGCGGGGACGGAGCCTGGCGCACCTACCGCGTCGACCGCGTCACGGCACTCGCCTCCGCCTCCGCCTCCGCCCCCGGCGCCGGTGAACGCTTCGTCCGCGACCCGTCCTTCGACCTGGCCGCGCACTGGCAGGCGCACGCCTCCGGGTTCGCCCGGGCGCTGCTGCGCACGACCGTCACCGTACGGCTGACCGGACGCGGCCTGCGCCGGCTGCCCGCCGTGGCGGACCCGGCCGGCGTGGCCGTCGCGCTGGCATCCGCGTCCGCGACCGCGCCGGACGCCGCCGGGCGGGTCACGCTCGACCTGCCGGTGGAGTCGGAGGACGTCGCCTTCGGCCAGCTGACCGGGCTGGGCGCGGACGTGGAGGTGCTGGCCCCGGCGGGTCTGAGGGCCCGCTTCCGCGAACACGCGCGGGCCCTCGCCGCCGTGTACGGCGCGGAGCCGGAGGACCGGCGGTAGTCAGGCCGAGTCAGGCCGAGTCAGGCCGAGTCAGGCCGAGTCAGGCCGAGTCAGGCCGAGTCAGGCCGAGACAGGCCGGAGGTCAGCGGTAGTCGTCCGGCGAGCCGTCCTTCCCGCCGTACAGGACGTCCTCGAAGTACGCCAGGGCGTCCGGCCTGCTGCCGTCCACGTCCCGTACGCCGTACGTCCTGGCGAGCTCCGCGCTGGAGGTGGACCTGCCGTTCCAGCGGGCGGCCCGGTCCGGGTCGGCGGCGAGCGCGGCGACCGCGCGGGCGAGGTAGTGCGGCGACTCGGCGACGGCGAAGTGCGGGTCCTGGGCGACGGCGCCGCGCCAGTTCTCCTCGGTCACGCCGAAATGGGCGAGCATCTGCTCCGAGCGCAGGAAGCCCGGCGTGACGGCGACCGCCGTGCCCCCGTACTCCGCCAGCTCCTGGCCCAGCCCGAAGGCGATGCGGATGGGGGCGTTCTTCGCGAGGTCGTAGTAGAGGTTCTCGCGGTAGCGGCGGTTGGTGACCGCCGTGCCGTCGGTGACCTCCACGTGCAGCGGCGCGTCCGAGCGGAGCAGGAGCGGCAGGACGAGTGCCGCGGTGATCAGGTGCGAGCGCACCCCGAGGTCCAGGATGCGCAGCCCGTCGGCGAGCGGTGTCTCCCAGCTCTTCTTGCCGAAGACGGAGCCGACGAGCAGGTGCTCGCCGCCCCAGAGGTCGTTGACGAGGATGTCGAGCCGCCCCTGTTCACGGCCGATCCGCTCGACGAGGGCCCGGACCCGGTCGGGGTCCAGGTGGTCGGTGGGGACCGCGATGCCGGTGCCGCCGGCCGCGGTGACCAGTTCCCCGGTCTCCTCGATGGTCTCCTTGGTCCGGCCGACCTCGCTGGCGTGCTCGCGGGTGGTGCGGCCGGTGACGTAGACGGTGGCGCCGGCGCGGCCGAGTTCGACGGCGAGGGCGCGTCCGGCCCCGCGGGTGGCCCCGGCGACGAGCGCGATCCGTCCGGCGAGTGGGCCTTCGGCGTCCTGGGTGCTGATGTCCTTGTCCATGGCACCACGGTGCCCGCCAAAGGTGACAATCCACGTCACCTTTTTCCGGAGATCCTCCCGTGCGCCGGGCCAGGACGGCTTACGGGTACCCCGGACGCGCGCCACCCGGATGGGCCAGCTAACTTTGGCTTCGTGGACAAGAAGAACGCCCTGCGCGCCGGCGCCCTGGCTGCCGGTACGACGCTGATGATGCTGCTCATGTCGTCGCCCGCCCTCGCGCTCACGCGTGACGACGGTGACGACCCCGGCAAGGGCCTGAGCGTCGTCCAGACGCTGGGTCTCTACGTCCTGGCCCCGCTCGTGCTGTTCGCGGTCATCGCGGGCCTGGTGATGGTGCTGGACAAGTCCAAGGTCCGGGTCGTCAAGCC
The DNA here is from genome assembly GCF_043201715.1 of Streptomyces sp. NPDC048291. NCBI lineage: Bacteria > Bacillati > Actinomycetota > Actinomycetes > Kitasatosporales > Streptomycetaceae > Streptomyces > Streptomyces sp. NPDC048291. Next base: position 269,864 of record NZ_JBICZC010000002.1, on the reverse strand, counting down.
GAAGGCCAAGGCGTAGACCCGAGGGCCCCGAGCCCCCTGCTCCTGTTCCGCCGAGGGCGCCGGTCGCCTCCTGTACGTACCGCACGTACGGGAGCCGACCGGCGCCCTCGGCGCTTCGCTCCCGGCGCGTCGTTCACGGGCTCGGCGCGGTCAGATACCGCTGCACGGTCGGCCCGAGCCACGCCGTGATCTCCTCGCGCGCCAGCGCCACGACCGGCGGCAGCCGCAGCACGTAACGGGTCAGCGCGAGCCCCATCAGCTGCGCGGCGCACAGCCCCGCCCGTGTCACCACCTGCTCGGGGTCCGGGCACACCCGCGCCGCCACCGGCACCACCTGCTGCCGGAAGATGTCCTGGAGGCGTTCGGTCCCCGCCTTGTTGGTGACGGCGACCCGCAGCACCGCGGTGAGTTCCTCGTTCGCCTCCCAGATGTCCAGGAAGTGGCTCACCAGCGCCCGGCCGACCTCGGCGGGCGGCACCTGGGACACGTCGGCCATCCGCAGGTCGAGCGTGACGGCGGCGGCGAAGAGGCCGTCCTTGCTGCCGAAGTAGCGCATGACCATCGAGGGGTCGATGCGGGCGTCCTTGGCGATGGCGCGGATGGTGGCGCGCTCGTAGCCGTCGGCGGCGAAGCGTTCGCGGGCGGCGGCCAGGATGGCGGAGCGGCTGGCGTCGGAGCGGCGCGCAGCCGGGCCGTTCACCGGGCCGTTCACCGAGCCTTTCACCGGGCCGTTCACCGGGCCGTTCACCTCGCCGGTGTTTCCACTGGGGGTATCGATCATGCCAACGAGCGTAGGCCAACACTCGTGGGCCAACAAGTGTTGACTGCGAAATCGACCCGCCCTAGGCTTGCCAACAAGCGTTGGCCAACATGTGTTGGCCAGTAGGCGTTGGTCATCGAGTGTTTGCCATCGAGTGTTGGCAAACGGGCGTAGGCATCCAGGAGGCCCCCCATGAACACCCCCCGCGTGATCGTCGTCGGCTCCGGCCCCACCGGCCTGCTCCTCGCCGGTGACCTCGCCGCCGCAGGCATCCCGGTCACCCTTCTCGAAAAGCGCCCCCACAAGATCAGCAACCTCTCCCGCGCCTTCGTCCTGCACGCCCGCGCCCTGGAACAGCTGGACGCCCGGGGCCTCGCCGACGACCTGGAGGCCGTCGGCCGGCCCATCACCCGGCTGAACCTCTTCGACGGGCTCACCCTGGACCTCGGCGCCCTTCCCTCCCGCTTCAACCACGTCCTCGTCCTCCCGCAGTACGAGGTGGAGAAGGTGCTGGAGCGCCGGGCCGCCGAGGCGGGTGTCGACTTCCGCAACGAGTGCGAGGTGACCGGCCTGACCCAGGACGCGGACGGCGTGACCGTCCACGTGAACGGCCGGGAGGACCTGCGCGCCGCGTACGTCGTCGGCACCGACGGCATGCGCAGCGCGGTGCGGGAGGCGGTCGGACTGCCGTTCCCCGGCAGGTCGGCGATCCGGTCCGTGGTCCTCGCCGACGTGCTGCTCGCCGAGAAGCCCGAGACGCTGCTGACGGCCGCCGCGGTCGGCGACGCGTTCGCGTTCCTGGCGCCCTTCGGCGACGGTTACTACCGGGTCATCTGCTGGCACCGCGGCCGTGACGTCCCCGACCACGAGCCGGTGGACCTCGCCGAGGTCAAGGAGATCACCCGCCTCGCCCTGGGCCGGGACTACGGGATGCACGACGCCCGCTGGATGTCCCGCTTCCACAGCGACGAGCGCCAGGCGCCCAGCTACCGGGTGGGCCGGGTCTTCCTGGCCGGCGACGCGGCACACGTGCACACCCCCGCGGGCGGCCAGGGCATGAACACCGGTCTGCAGGACGCGGCCAACCTGAGCTGGAAGCTCGCCGCCGTGCTGCACGGCCACGCCGCCCCGGACCTGCTCGACAGCTACCAGAGCGAACGGCACCCCGTCGGCCGGGCGGTGCTGCGCAGCAGTGGGGCGATCGTCCGCCTCGCGATGGCCAAGGGCTGGCAGCTGCCCGTGCGGGCCGCGCTCACCACCGCACTCGACCATCTCGCCCCGGCCCGCCGCAAGGTGGTCGGCCAGATCACCGGCATCGGCTACCGGTACCCCGCGCCCAGGGGCGCGCACCCCCTCACCGGCACCCGCGTCCCCGACGTCGCGACGGCCGGCGGCGGCCGGCTCCACGAAGCCCTGCGCGGCGGCCGGTTCGTGCTGATCACCCAGGGCCCCTACGACCCGGGTACGGAACGCGCGGACCGCCTGGCCGTGGCCCGCTGGGCGAGCGACCGTCGTACGACGCTGCTGGTGCGCCCCGACGGGTACGTGGCCTGGGCGGGCGAGGACGCCCAGGCGCCCGACATCGAGAGGGCGCTGGCCACCCACGTCGGGTGACCGGCTCAGCCGATGGTGAAGTCCGCGGCCTGGGTGTCGAAGGTGGTGTGCCCGTCCTTCGCCGTGGCGAGCACGGCGACGTGCCAGGTGCCGTGCACGGACGACGCGACGTCGGCGGCGGACATCGTGTCCTTGTACACGCACCGGACGGTGTTGCCGCCGGCCGGCGTGCAGGTCGCCGACTCCACCTGGGTCATCTCCTTGGCGGTCAGGTGCTTCTTGGCGAACTCGGACTTCTCCGGCCAGGCCAGCACCTTCAGGCTCTTGACCCCGGAGGGGGCGCTGACCTCGGTGGTGAAGGAGAACGAGCCCTTGTGACCGGCCTCGGGCGCGGTGTACTGGACGGCGGTGTGGGCCAGCGCGGGCGCCGGGTCCTGGTCGCCGGCGTACGCGAGGGCGAAGGCCCCGGCACCTCCGAGCACGACGACACCGGCGACCACGGACAGGGCGATACGACGGGACATGGCGAGTTCTCCGTAACGGGCTCGGGCCGGCCCGGGCTGTCCGGGCCGAACGTACCGGCGCTCTCTGCCGCGCCGTTGCGTCGATCCTCGCAACGCGCGACCGCCCCGGGCGTGAGCACGGATACTCAACTCGTTCTGGGTGATGGGTACTTCGCGTATAGGGCGGGGCGCCCGGTGGAGATCCCACCGAACGCCCCGACGAGAGGTACCGAGAGGTACCGAGAGGTACCGGGAGACACCGAGAGATGCCGCCTACTGGGCCGCCGCGTCCGCCGCCTGGGCCTTCAGGGCGCGCTCGACGCCCGCGCGGGACTCCGAGACGAGCCGGGCCAGGGCCGCGTTCGGCTGTGCCGAGGCCAGCCAGGTGTCCGTCCTGGTGAGGGTCTCCTGGGAGACCTGGAGGGACGGGTAGAGGCCGACCGCGATCTGCTGGGCGATCTCGTGCGAGCGGGAGTCCCACACCGACTTCAGGATCTCGAAGTACTTGTCGGTGTAGGGCGCCAGCAGCTCACGCTGGTCGGTCTGGACGAAGCCGCCGATCACGGCCTCCTGCACGGCGTTCGGCAGCTTGTCGGAGTCGATGACCGACGCCCAGGCCTCCGCCTTCGCCTCCTCGGTCGGACGGGCGGCGCGGGCGGTGGCCGCGTGCCGCTCACCGGCGGCCGTCTTGTCCCGCTCGTACTCGCCCGCGATCTCCGTCTCGTCGAAGCGGCCGACCGCCGCCAGCCGCTCCACGAACGCCCAGCGCAGCTCGGTGTCGACGGCCAGGCCCTCGATGGTGTGGGTGCCCTCCAGCAGGCTGTCCAGGAGGTCCAGCTGCTCCGGGGTGCGGGCGGTGGCCGCGAAGGCCCGGGCCCAGGCCAGCTGGTGGTCGCTCGCCGGCGCGGCGGCCCGCAGGTGGGCCAGCGTGGCGTCGGTCCAGCGAGTGAGCAGCGCCTCGCGGGCGGCCGGGTCGGCGTACAGCTCGACGGCGAGCTTCACCTGGCGGTGCAGCGACTGCACGACACCGATGTCGGACTCCTTGCCGATGCCGGAAAGCACCAGCGACAGGTACTCGCGGGTGGGCAGCTCGGCGTCCCGGGTCATGTCCCAGGCCGACGCCCAGCACAGCGCGCGGGGCAGCGAGGACTCGAAGTCGCCGAGGTGCTCGGTGACGAAGCGCAGGGACTGCTCGTCCAGGCGGACCTTGGCGTACGACAGGTCGTCGTCGTTGAGCAGGAACACCGCGGGACGGGCGCGGCCGGTCAGCTGCGGTACGGCCGTCAGCTCGCCGTCCACGTCCAGCTCGATCCGGTCGGTGCGCACCAGCTTGCCGGTCGCCTCGTCCAGGTCGTACAGGCCGACCGCGATCCGGTGCGGACGCAGCGTCGGCTCGCCCTTCGCGCCGGCCGGCAGGGCCGGGGCCTCCTGGCGGATGGCGAAGGAGGTGACGACACCGTCGGCGTCCGTCTCCACCTCGGGACGCAGGATGTTGATCCCGGCCGTCTGCAGCCACTTCTTCGACCAGGTGCTCAGGTCACGCCCGGAGGTCTCCTCCAGCGCGCCCAGCAGGTCGGACAGGCGCGTGTTGCCGAACGCGTGCCGCTTGAAGTACGCCTGCACGCCCGTGAAGAACTCGTCCATCCCGACGTACGCGACGAGCTGCTTCAGCACGCTCGCGCCCTTGGCGTAGGTGATGCCGTCGAAGTTGACGAGCACGTCGTCGAGGTCGCGGATCTCGGCCATGATCGGGTGCGTGGAGGGCAGCTGGTCCTGCCGGTACGCCCAGGTCTTCATGGAGTTCGCGAACGTCGTCCACGAGTGCGGCCAGCGCGAGCCGGGCGCGTACGCCTGGCAGGCGATGGAGGTGTAGGTGGCGAACGACTCGTTCAGCCACAGGTCGTTCCACCACTCCATGGTGACCAGGTCGCCGAACCACATGTGGGCCAGCTCGTGCAGGATGGTCTCCGCGCGCGTCTCGTACGCCGCGTCGGTCACCTTGGACCGGAAGACGTACTGGTCGCGGATGGTCACCGCGCCCGCGTTCTCCATCGCGCCCGCGTTGAACTCCGGCACGAACAGCTGGTCGTACTTGGTGAACGGGTACGCGTAGTCGAACTTCTCCTGGAACCAGTCGAAGCCCTGCCGGGTCACCTCGAAGATCGCGTCCGAGTCCAGGAACTCGGCCAGCGACGGCCGGCAGTAGATGCCGAGCGGCACGCTCTGCCCGTCCTTCTCGTACACGCTGTGCACCGAGTGGTACGGGCCGACGATCAGGGCGGTGATGTACGACGAGATGCGCGGCGTCGGCTCGAAGACCCAGACGTCGTCCTTGGGCTCGGGCGTCGGCGAGTTGGAGATCACGGTCCAGCCGGTGGGCGCCTTGACCGTGAACTGGAAGGTCGCCTTCAGGTCCGGCTGCTCGAAGGAGGCGAAGACCCGGCGGGCGTCCGGCACCTCGAACTGGGTGTACAGGTAGGCCTGCTCGTCGACCGGGTCGACGAACCGGTGCAGGCCCTCACCCGTGTTGGTGTACGCGCAGTCCGCGACCACGCGGAGCACGTTGCGGCCCGCCAGCAGGCCGGGCAGCGCGATCCGCGAGTCCGCGAAGACCTCCGCGGGGTCCAGCGGATCACCGTTCAGGGTGACCTCGTGGACCGCGGGGGCCACCAGGTCGATGAAGGACTCGGCGCCGGATTCGGCGACGTCGAAGCGCACCGTGGTCACGGACCGGTAGGTACCGCCCTCCTGCGCGCCGGAGAGGTCGAGATCGATCTCGTACGAGTCAACGGTGAGCAGCTTCGCCCGCTGCTGTGCCTCTTCGCGAGTCAGGTTTGTGCCAGGCACGCGGTCATCTCCTCGTTATGTGTGGGTTGCGCCATCCTTCCACGGGACACGGGAGGAGGGCGACGAGGGAAAACCCCAGAGAATGCCTGTCAGCGCCCTCGACTGCAGCGCCCCGTCAGGGGCGCGGGGAACTGCGCGACCAGCCCCCACGCACCCGCACCGCTACGACGGCCGGTCCTACCGCGACAGCTCCGCGGCCACCAGCTCCGCGATCTGCACGGCGTTCAGCGCAGCCCCCTTGCGGAGGTTGTCGTTGGAGACGAACAGCGCGAGCCCGTTCTCCACCGTCTCGTCCCGCCGGATCCGGCCGACGTACGACGGGTCCTGCCCGGCCGCCTGCAGCGGGGTCGGGATGTCGGACAGCTCGACGCCGGGCGCGTCGGACAGCAGCTCGGTCGCCCGCTCGGGGGAGATCGGCCGGGTGAACCGGGCGTTGATCTGGAGGGAGTGCCCGGAGAAGACCGGGACGCGCACGCAGGTGCCGGAGACCTTCAGCCCGGGGAGTTCCAGGATCTTGCGGGACTCGTTGCGCAGCTTCTGCTCCTCGTCGGTCTCGTTCAGACCGTCCTCGACGAGGTTGCCGGCGAAGGGGAGCACGTTGAAGGCGATGGGCCGCTTGTAGACCTGCGGCTCGGGGAAGTCGACGGCCGTGCCGTCGTGGGTGAGCTTCTCCGCGTCGGCGGCGACCTTCTGCACCTGCCCGTGCAGCTCCGCGACGCCCGCGAGCCCGGAGCCGGAGACGGCCTGGTAGGTGGTGGCGACCAGAGCTTCGAGGCCCGCCTCCGCGTCCAGCACCTTCAGGACCGGCATCGCGGCCATGGTCGTGCAGTTCGGGTTGGCGATGATGCCCTTCGGGCGGTCGGCGATCGCGTGCGGGTTCACCTCGGAGACGACCAGCGGGACCTCGGGGTCCTTGCGCCACGCGGAGGAGTTGTCGATCACGACGGCACCCTGGGCGGCGACCTTCTCCGCGAGCGCCCTGGAGGTGGCCCCGCCCGCCGAGAACAGCACGATGTCCAGGTTCGAGTAGTCGGCGGTCGCCGCGTCCTCCACCGTCACACCGTCGAGCACGGTCCCGGCCGAGCGGGCCGAGGCGAACAGGCGCAGCTCCGTGGCCGGGAAGTTGCGCTCCGCGAGGATCCTGCGCATGACCGTGCCGACCTGACCGGTGGCTCCGACGATTCCGACCCTCACAGCGACTCCCTCTGCATACGTTGACGTGTGTCTACGGCCTTTCCATCATGCGGCCGACCAGGGCCAGCCTGTCCAATTCTTTGCACGCCATGCCCACCGACCGGACCAACCGGACCGCGGAACTCCCGTCCGCAACCCCGCTGAGCTGCAGAAATTACCTCCGCTTGGCCGTCGTACCGCAAGCTGTGCTGCGCCGCGCGCCGGTGTGACGTACGCCTCGGAGGCCCCCGGGACACCGCGCGGAAGATTTCCGGGAACCGGGGCGAACGTTTCCGGGGACTGCGGCGTCGTAGGAGAAACGCGGTGAGGGGGTGGGTTGTGCTGCGCAGAAAGGCCCGCCGCGCCCAGGGGGACGAGCACGGTGATCCTCTGGACGCGGACCAGGAGCGCCGGGTGCGGGCGGTGCTCGCGCTGGGCGGCGTACCGCAGGCGGACCTGCTGGACGGGGTACAGCAGGTACGTCTGCGGTTGCTGGAGCGGGCCGCGAGCGGCCAGGAGGCGCCGCGGGACGTGTCGGCGTGGGCGGCGGTCGTCGCCTCCCGGCTCGCCATGGACTGGCACCGCGCCAAGCGCCGCCAGGAACGCCTCGGCGAACGGCTGGCCTCCCTCCGCCAGCCCGACCACGCCTCCGGCGAGGACAGCAGACTGCTCTCCGTCGCTGTCGCCCGCGGTCTGGACGAGCTGCCGGACGCCCAGCGCCAGATCCTCGTCCTGCGCTTCTACGCCGACCTGCCGGTACGCGACATAGCAGGGGAGCTCGGCATCCCCGAGGGCACGGTCAAGAGCCGGCTGCACACGGCGGTACGGGCCCTGCGCGCCCGCCTGCACGAGGACGAGGTGGTGTGAGCATGACCGCCGAACACGACGCACACGACGCACACGACGCACACGACGAACACGACGAGTACGACGAGTACGGCGGCCGGGCCGGACGCGACGGCCGGGCCGACGACTTCGACGCCCTGTTCGCCGTCCTCATGGACGAGCCGCTCACCGACGGGCAGCGTGCCGATGCCGCCTTCATGGCCGAGCACCGGGCGGCCTCCGCCGACGTGGCGCTCCTGCGTGAACAGATCGGGGTCATCGCGGACACCCTGGGCGAGCCACGCCCGCAGCCGCAGCCGCAGCCGCAGCCCCAGCCCCAGCCCCATGTCCGTCCGGCCGGGCGCCGCAGGCCGTGGCAGCACCCCGGTGTCCGCGCGCTGGGCTTCGCCGGCGCTCTCGCGGCCGCGTTCGCCTCGGCGGTGTTCGGCCTCGGCTGGCTCGTGTCGAACGGCGCGGACAGCAAGAGCGCGGGCAGCAGCGCCGACAGCGCCGCCGGCAGCACGGCGGGCGGTGCCAAGGAATCCCTCGACGGCGCCCGCTTCCTGGCCTGCGCCCGGCTCGTCGTCGAGGGCACGGTGACCGGAGTGCACGAGGTCCCGCACAGCGGCCGGGAACGCGTCACCCTCAAGGTGACCCGTGCCTACAAACCGGCGAAGCCCGCCGAGGAGGTCGACGTCCTCTTCGAGGCCGACGCGGACAGCCGGATCCGGCAGGGCGCCCTCGTCCTGGTCGTCGTCCGGGCCGGGCAGCAGGTGCCCGACCGGTACGCGGTCGGGGAGACGCGGATCGCGGCGGAGCGGTCCTGGATCGTCCGCGACCTGCCCGAGTCGCGGACCCTGACGTGCCCGGACAGCTGAAAGGGCGGGCGCCCCGCAGGACGCCCGCCCCCCAGCACCGGACTTCGTTACTGCGTGACCTTCTCGATCTGCACGCTGGCGACGCCCGCGACCGTGCCGCGCGCGTTGACCAGCTGCACCCGGCCGAAGAACTCACGTCCCTCGGGGGCCGCAGCGGCGGCCGTGACCTGGCCGCTCACCGTGGCCGAGGCGCCCGTGGGCAGCGGGACCGGCGTCGTCGAGTCGACCGTGACGGAGCCGAGCGCGGCGGAGAAGAACACGTCCCGGTAGTCGTAGTCGGTGGAGCCGGCCGGGACCGAGTAGCCCACGACCTCGATCGTGTAGGTCCCGGCGGCCGGCGAGGCGATGGAGACCGCCTCCTCCGAGTCGCCGTCGGCGGACTGCGCGACCTGCTTGCCGGACGCGTCGTACACGGTCAGGTCCAGGTCGGCCGAGGCGTCCGACACGTTGCCGATCGCCACGTCCAGGGAGTTCGCGCCCGCCGGGACGGTCACCGTCGTCGTCTGGGTCTCGCCCTCCTTGATGGCCGGGCGGGCCGTCTTGGAGGAGCCGAGCGGGCCGCCGACCAGCGTGCCGTCGAGGGCGGCGAACCTGTTGGTCACCTTCCAGGAGGCGGTGACCGGCGTGCCGACCTTCGCCTCGGGCACGGTCACGGTCTCCGGGTCGAAGTCCGCGCCGAGCACGGTGACGCCCAGCTTGTACGGGTTGTCGAGCAGCGGCGAGGTGCGGCGCGCCTCGACCTCGATCTCCCAGACCCCGGCCTGCGGGTCGGCGTACGAACGGACGTCGGGCGTGCAGCCGTTGCCGTTCAGGTAGTTGTTGTAGCAGTACGGGGTACCGGTGTTGTCGACCGGAGTGCCGTACGGGTGGATGGCGATGAACCGCGTCTGGCTCTTGTCGGCCAGCCCGCTCATCGCGACCTCCAGGGAGGTGGCGCCCTCGGGCACGGTCACGAAGTACGACGTGGAGCTGTTGCGCTGCACCGAGCCCGACGCCGCGTAGGTGTAGTGGACCGGGTCCGACACCACGACCGTCGTCAGGATCTGCTTGTCGACGCCCTCGGTCCGCGGGTCGTCGACCTCCAGGATCGCCGACTTGATGCCCGAACTCTTCGGCTTCGCCTGCACCTTGACCGTCACCGGCCGGTTCAGCGGCAGGGTCACCTCGTCGGAGCCGAGTATCTTGAAGGTGTGCCCGGCGTTGTTCGCCAGGTGCAGCTCGTGCCGGATCGCCTTGTCCGCGCCGGAGGTACGGGTGATCGTGACGTCGTACGTCTTCTTCTGCCCGGCCTTGAGACCGCCTTCACGGTCGTACAGCCCGGTGCCGAAGCCCGGGGTCTTCAGCGCGTAGTCGATCGCGGTGTCGACGGGCGCCTTCACCGTGTAGTCGTGCGCGGTGGCGTGGTCGCGGATGGACTCCCACGCGTCGACGATGTCGATCCGGCCCGCGCCCTCCTCGTACGCCTGCACGTCCTTGATGTGGTGGGCGGTGGAGGTGAGGGCCGTGCGCAGGTCGGCGGGGGAGAGGGCGATGCCCTTCTCCTTGGCGGCGCTCAGCAGCAGCGCGCTCGCGCCGGCCGCCTGCGGGGACGCCATCGAGGTGCCCTGGAGCATCGAGTAGCCGGCCGGGAGCGAGTAGCCCGCCTCGGCGACCGGGGAACCGGGCAGCCAGGTCTGGGTGGAGTTGATCGCGGCGCCGGGCGCGACCAGCGTGGGCGTGAAGCCGCCGTCCTCGCGCGGGCCGCGCGAGGAGAAGGGCAGCAGCTGGTACTTGGTGGTCACCTGGGAGCCGTAGTTGGCGGCCCAGGTCTCCTTGGAGATGGCCGCGCCGACCGAGATGACCTTGTCGGCCAGACCCGGGTCGCCGATGGTGTTCGCACCCGGGCCGGAGTTGCCGGCCGAGATCACCAGCTGCACGCCGTAGGTGTCGATGAGCCGCGTGTACAGCTCCGCGCGGGCGTTGTTGCCGTCGTTCAGCGCCGGGAGGCCGCCGATCGACATGTTCACGATGTCCACGCCCCGGTTGGCGACCAGGTCGATCATGCCCTCGGTGAGGGCGACGTTGGTGCAGCCGCCGGTCCAGGTGCAGGCCCGGGACGAGACGATCTTCGCGCCGGGGGCCGCGCCGTTCATCTTCCCGCCGAACAGGCCGTTGGCGGCGGTGATGCCGGCGACGTGGGTGCCGTGCTCGGACTCGATGACGCCGATGTTGACGAAGTCCGCCGTCTTGCCGACCCAGGTCCCGCCGTACGGGTCCATCGGGACGTCCTTGCGGATCTGCACGACGAACGGCTGCCGCTCGACGACGTCGGTCGCCGGGTTGTCGGTGCCGAAGTAGCCGACCTGGTAGCCGTCCTTGTACGGCTTCATCGGCGTGTCGTCGGAGAAGTCGTTGTTGTTGTTCAGGTCGACGGTGACCGTGCCGGCCGCCGGGTCGTAGAGCACGCCCCAGCTGTCCGTGGTGTCGCCGTCGCGGTTGGCGTCACCGGCCGCGTCGCCGCCCGTGGTGTACGACTCCTTGAAGGTGCTGATCTCGTACGACCCGGCGGGCGCCGTCCAGGTTTTGCCCGCGTAGCTGAAGCTCGGCCCGGACACGGCCGTGACCATCGGCCGCCAGGTCTGGTCGCTGTCGACGATCGGGTCGGTCGCCGTCACCCAGTCGACGATCTTCCGCTCGCCGGTGGTGGTCTTCTGCAGCGCCGGGTGGCCGAGGTCCACGCCGGAGTCCAGGATGCCGATGGTGATGCCCCGGCCGTCCGCCTTCGGGTGCTCCTTGACGAAGTCGACGGCGCCCGTCTCGAAGGAGGGGTTGTAGGGGTTCACGGCGGGGGTGTTCTTGTCCGGCCCCGAGTAGGTGCCCTTGGCCGTCCTGGCGCTCCTGGCCGCCTCGGCGCTCTTGGCGTCGGAGCCGCTCGCCGTCGGGTCGTCGAGCCGGATCTCCTGGCGCAGGTCGATCGCGTGCACCGAGGAAAGCTTCGCGGCGGCGGCGATCGCCGAGTCAGCCCGCCCGGTGGGGACGGTCGCCCGGACGTAGCCGAGCTTGTCGTACGTACGGCCCACCGAGCCGCCCTTGACCGCGTCCAGCTCCTCGGCGACCTGCTCGGTCTGCCCCGGCGCGGTCGCGACCATCATCGTGACGTTCTTGGCGCCCGCGGACTTGGCCTCGGCGAGCAGTTCCGCGTCGTCCGAACCGAGCTTGTCGTGGGCCGACTTGACGCCGGGGTCGGCGGTGGCGGCGGACGCGGTGGCGGTCGCGGCGGCGGCCAGGGGTACCGGCCCGGCGGCGGAGAGCGCGGCCACGACACCGACGGCGACGGCTATTCGGCCCAGGCGTCTGTGGCCCGGTATCGGGTCGTGCTGGGGGCTGAGGGTCATCTGCATCCCTTGTAGGTAAAGGAACGAGCATGGAGCGGCCGGAACTTGGTCAAGTACCGGCACGTAGGCGCACAGCTTTACCCAACGGAACGGTCTTTTGGGAACGTTGACCGAATCGATATGAACGTATGGGGAAAACCCCCTATCTGTGCCCTTGCCGTGGGAGGAAATCCCGTTGGCCGCGGGCCGCCGCACGCCCTACCGTGCCGACGTGCGCGAGAAGCTCAGGGTGGCGGCCTACGCCGTGTGTGTCCGTGACGACCGGATCCTCCTCGCCCGGTCACCGGCCGACGACGGCACACCCGAATGGGTCCTGCCCGGCGGCGGCATGGAGCACGGCGAGGACCCCTACGACACCGTCCGCCGCGAACTCGTGGAGGAGACCGGCTACCGCATCGAGGTGACCGGTCTGCTCGGCATCGACTCCTTCCACCAGCGCTTCACCCGGGGCACCCTGCTGTCCCGCACCACCGACCACCACGGCGTGCGGATCATCTACTCCGGCGAGATCGTCGGCGGCGAGCTGGCGAACGAGGTGAACGGCTCCACCGACATGGCCGCCTGGCACGACCTGGACGACGTACCGGACCTGAGGCACATCCGGCTGGTCGACGTCGCCCTGCGGCTGTGGCGGGAGCGGCCGGCCGCGGGACGGTTTGCACAAGAGCAGTCGTAAGCACCGGAGACCCTCCCCTACCCCGGCAGATGAACGCGGAGTAGCCGGGCCAGGGCCGCCCGCAATCCGCTCCATGACCGGTCCCCACCTCACCTGATCCACGTACGGTGATCGGCGCTGCGCGTTGCCGCCGCGTTCACGCGCAGGTCACCCCCGGTGCCAACGATCCACAGTGAGCGGGAAGTTCGCGGAAGCGATCGCCCGTGACCACTGCCGACGCGTTCGTACTCGGGGAGATCGCGCCATGTCGCGCATACGCTCTGTCGCCACCTCCGCGGCCCACAAGGGCCGCGAGGCACTGGAGATCAACCGCCGTACCGTGCTCGCCGCCGCCGGAGCCGTCTCGCTCTCCGCGGGCGTCGGCTACGCACTGCGTCCCACCGACAGCGAGGCCGCACCCGCCGCGGCCGAGGAGCAGCCGGTCGCCGAGGGCCGCAAGGCCCCCGCGGCCGCCCTCGCCCCCTACACCAAGGGCACCACCCTCGCCTCCGTCGCCGCGCCCCGCAACAGCTCCGGCTACCAGCGGCTCGGCGACGGCGCCGGCTGGTCGCGCGTGCTGCGCTCCGACCTGGCCGCCGCCAAGTCGGGGCGGGAGAACCGCCGAACCGCCCTCGCCGCGTTCGTGCAGTTCACCGACCTGCACCTGATGGACGTCCAGCACCCGCTGCGCCTGGAGTACGTGCGCGTCCACGACCGGCACGCCTGGCGTCCGCACGAGGCGCTCACCGTGCCCGGCGCGGTCTCGCTCGTCGAGCGGGTCAACGCGCTGCGCGGCGCCCCGGTCACCGGCTCGCCGCTGCACTTCGTGATGACGACCGGCGACAACACCGACAACAACGCCCACTCCGAACTGGAGTGGTTCATGAAGGTGATGAGCGGCGGCCGGATCACCCCCAACACCGGTGACCCCAAGCACTACGAGGGCGTCCAGAACAGCGGGATGAAGCTGTACTGGCAGGCCTCCTCGACCGTCCGCGACCAGGACAAGACGCTCGGCTTCCCGCACCTCGCGGGCTACCTGGCCGCCGCGATCCGCGAGGTGAAGAGCCCCGGCCTCAACCTCCCCTGGTACTCGACCGTCGGCAACCACGACGCCCTGCCGCTCGGCTGCTACGGCTCGCACGCCGACCCGTACCTGGTCCAGGCCGCGGTCGCCGGCAAGAAACTGATGTCGGTCAGTGACGCCGACGCCAAGAAGCTCCAGGACGCCATCCACAACGCCCAGGACCCCAAGGGCAGCGGCTACCGGGACTTCCTCAAGGCCCACGCCCGGTCGATGCGCTCGGTCACCGCCGACGAGAAGCGCGCCCCCTACACCCCCGCGGACTACCTCAAGGCCCACCTGGACCCGGCCTACCAGGGCCTCGGCCCGGTCGGCCACGGCTACTCCAGCGCCAACGTGGCCGCGGGCACCCAGTACTACGCCTTCCGCATCTCCGACGACGTCATCGGCATCAGCCTGGACACGACGGACGCGGGCGGCCACTACGACGGCTCCATCGGCTCGGTCCAGCTGGCCTGGCTGGAGAAGACCCTGAAGGAGAACAAGGACTCCTACGCGGTCGTCTTCAGCCACCACACCAGCCAGTCGATGACCAACACCCGCCCCGACCCGGCCCACCCGAGCGACCGCCGCCACACCGGCGCCGAGGTGGTCACCCTGCTCAACCGCCACGCCAACGTGCTGGCCTGGGTGAACGGCCACATCCACCGCAACCTCGTCACCCCGCACAAGGCCTCCAACGGCAACACCTTCTGGGAGATCACCACCGCCTCGCACGTCGACTACCCGCACCTCGCGCGGATCGTCGAACTGGTGGACAACAAGGACGGCACGATCTCGCTCTTCACCACCCTGATCGAGTCCGCCGCCCCGCACCGCACCGACTTCTCCGACCTCTCCCAGACCGGCCTCGCCGCCCTCTACCGCGAGCTGGCCTTCAACGCTCCCGGCGCAAGCAAGGCCCTCGCCGGGAACCCGACGGACCGGAACACGGAGCTGGTCTTGAAGAAGGCCTGAAAAAATCTTCGGCGGTGATGTCGAGAACCCGTGGCCGGCTCCGTCCCAGGGGTGAAGGCGGCCACAATGGGTCGCACGAGCACCGAGGAGAACCACCATGGCCAAGTACCTGCTGCTCAAGCACTACCGCGGCGCCCCGGCCCCGGTCAACGACGTGCCCATGGACCGGTGGACGCCCGAGGAGATCTCGGCCCACATCCGGTACATGAACGACTTCGCGGCCAGGCTGGAGAAGACCGGCGAGTTCGTCGACGGCCAGGCCCTCGCCCCCGACGGGCTGTGGGTCCGCTACGACGGCGAGGGGCGCCCGCCGGTCACCGACGGCCCGTTCGCCGAGACCAAGGACGTCATCGCCGGCTGGATGGTCATCGACGTGGACAGCCAGGAGCGGGCCGTCGAGCTGGCCGGTGAACTGTCGGCCGCCCCCGGGGCGGGCGGCAGGCCCATCCACGAGTGGCTGGAGGTGCGCCCGTTCCTGACCGCGCCGCCCACCGTCACGGAGTCCTGCCACTGATGCCGGACTACTGATGCCGGACGACTGATGCCGGACGACCGATGATGGGCGAGTGATGATGGACGAGGTCCTGCTCAGGAGCCTCACCCCGGGTGTGCTCACCGTCCTCGTCCGCCGCGGAGCCGACTTCGCGGCGGCCGAGGACGCCGTGCAGGAGGCCCTGGTCGAGGCGGTCCGGGTCTGGCCCGCCGACCCGCCGCGGGACCCGAAGGGCTGGCTGGTCACCGTGGCCTGGCGGCGGTTCCTCGACGCGACCCGCGCGGACACCGCCCGCCGCAGGCGCGAGGACCGCGTCGACGACGAGCCGCCGCCGGGACCCGTCCCCGCCGCCGACGACACCCTCCGGCTCTACTTCCTCTGCGCCCACCCCTCCCTCACCCCCTCCGCCGCGGTCGCGCTCACCCTGCGCGCCGTCGGCGGCCTCACCACCCGCCAGATCGCCCGCGCCTACCTGGTGCCCGAGGCGACCATGGCCCAGCGCATCAGCCGCGCCAAGCGCACGGTCTCCGGCGTGCGCCTCGACCAACCCGGCGACGTCGCCACCGTGCTGCGTGTTCTCTACCTGGTCTTCAACGAGGGCTACTCCGGTGACGTCGACCTCGCCGCCGAGGCCGTCCGGCTCACCCGGCAGCTCGTGGCCGGGATCGACCACCCCGAGGCCGCCGGGCTGCTCGCCCTGATGCTGCTCCACCACGCCCGGCGGGCCGCCCGCACCGGGCCCGACGGCAGCCTGGTCCCCCTCGCCGAGCAGGACCGCGGTCGCTGGGACACCCGGCTGATCGCCGAGGGCGTCGGGATCCTCCAGGGGGCCCTCGCCCGCGACCGCCTCGGCGAGTTCCAGGCCCAGGCCGCCATCGCCGCCCTGCACGCGGACGCGCCCACCGCCGGGGAGACCGACTGGGTGCAGATCGTCGAGTGGTACGACGAACTCGCGCGGCTGACCGACAGCCCCGTCGTCCGGCTCAACCGAGCGGTCGCGGTCGGCGAGGCTGACGGGCCCCGGGCCGGCCTCGCCGCGCTCGCCGAGCTGGACGCCGCCCTGCCCCGGTACACCGCGGTCGCCGCCTACCTGCACGAACGCGACGGAGACCGGACCACCGCGGCACGCCTGTACGCCGAGGCGGCCCTGAAGGCCCCGAACCTCGCCGAGCGCGACCACCTGACCCGCCGGGCCGCCCGGCTCAACGCCCGCCGCGACGCGTGACATCGTCGCGCGTCCGGGTGGATCGCTTGCCGATTTTTTGCCGTCGGCAAGGCTCGTACGGAGGGCGCGCGAGTGCCGGACACCCCCGTAAAAGTGCAGGTCAGGAGGGTGGCGGCGAGGGAAGCGGAACGATGTCGGCGGGAGCGCGTCCCGCGCATGCCGCGTAAACGAACCCGACTTCGACACGAGACACTCCGTTCATCCGAATGAAACGTCCGTACCGCCTCATATCGGCTAACCCGCGGATCCCGGGGATGGCTCGATCTGGTGCAAGGCTGGTGGTCGTGTGAGCGCTCGGCTCGGACTTCGTGTGCTCTCGGTCTACGAGGGTTTTTTCTCCGGGGGAGCCCGGATCGTGCACAGTGATGTGCTGCTGGGCCTGGTAGAGGGCGGACAGCAGTGGCATCGGGTGCTGAGTCTGCACGGTGAGGTCCACCGAGAAGCCACCACGCAGCGCATGGAGGACGACGCGTGTTACCGGGCGCTTACGGCCGGTGGCATCGAGGTCACCTCCCTCGGCCGCAGCGCAGGACTCGTGGACGGCACCGTCGCGGCATCGGTTTTCAGCGGCCCCGAGCTGGCCGATACGGCACGGGCCATGGCCGGCGCCGACGTCATCCTGTCCCTGAAGGAGCAGCCGCTCGCGCTGCTCAACCAGGCCGGGCTGCCCCGCCGCCCCGTCGTCGTCTGCCTGCACCGGTCCGACCCGGAGAACCAGGGCGAGGCGCTGGACGAGCTCAAGGCCGCCATCGCGGACGGCACGGTGGTCGCCTGCGTGTGCTGCGCCGAGTCCACCCGGGACGCGTACGAGGCCGCCGGGATCCCCGGCGAGCTGCTGCACGTGATCCCGAACGGCGTCGACCTGCTCCGCTTCCGGCCGGACGCGGCGCTGCGGCTCGCCTTCCGCGAGTCCCTCGGCATCCCCGCCGGCGCCCCGGTGGTCGTCTTCGCCGCCCGGTACGCCGGCATGAAGAACGTGCCGCTCTTCCTGCGGGCGGCACGGGCCTGGCTGGCCCGCGAGGGCGGCGGGCACGTCCTCATGTGCGGGGCCGGGATGACCGAGGACAACCCCGCCCTGTGGGCCGACATCGAGGTCGCCTTCGGCGCCGACCGGGCCGCCCTCGGCGACCGGCTGCACCTGCTCGGCGTACGGCACGACATGGAGACCGTCTACGCCGGCTCCGACGTCGTCGCCCTCACCTCCGCCTCCGGCGAGGCCGCGCCGCTCTGCCTCATCGAGGGCATGATGTGCGGCGCCGTCCCGGTCACGACGGACGTCGGCGACAGCGCCTCGATCGTCGAGGGACACGGGTTCGTGACGCCCTTCGACCCCGACGCGATCGCGTTCGCCTGGTCGGCGGCGGTGGCCGACCGGGAGCTGTTCGCTCCCGCGCTGGCGGCGAGCCGCGAGCGGTTCAGCCGTACCCGGATGATCGCCGCCTACGCCGACCTGCTCGACCACGTCGTCGGCGACGTCCGCGACGAGCTGCGCCCGGGCGTCGGCGGGCAGTAGTGCCCCGCCGTCCCGCCTCACCCGCGCCGCGGGCGAGGCGGGACGGGACGGGACCGTGGTACAGCCTGCTGTACCCGGGGTTGGGGTGCGTACGGCAGTGATCCGCGGGCGCGGCGCTGGTGTGCTGGCAGTACCCACCGCCCCACCCGAGGTTCAGCCACCACCATGCGTACGAAACTGGACGCGGTCTCCGGTGCCGCCGTCCTGGTCACCGTCCTCGCCTTCTCCGCCACCGCCCCGCTGACCGCCTACGCCGCGGCCCCCGCGTTCGCGCTGGCGTTCGGCCGCAACGCCCTCGGGCTGCTGACCCTGGGCCCGGCCTTCCTGCTGGCCCGGCGCCGTGAGGTGCACCGCGTGTTCAGCGGGGAGCGCGGCCTGGTCCGCAGGGAGCAGCGCAGGGCGGTCCTGTTCGGGCTGGGCGCGGGCACGGCGCTGGCCGTCCACTTCGCCACCTTCATGACCGGCGCCCAGCTGACCAGCGTGGCGATGGCGACCGGGCTGGTGGCCACCCAGCCGGTGTGGCAGGCCCTCATCGCGACCGCGCAGGGCAGACGCCCGTCCAGGGCCGCGTGGACGGGGCTTGCGGTGTCGGTGGCCGGTGCCGTGGTGGCGAGCGGCGCCGACCTCGGCACCGGGGCGCGGGCGGTGACCGGGGACGTCCTCGCGCTCGCCGGAGCGGTCGCGCTGGCCGCCTACACCGCGCTGAGCGAGGAGGCCCGCCCGGACGTCAGCACGCCGATGTACTCGGTGCTCTGCTTCTCGGTGTGCACCGTCGAGATGCTGGTGCTGTGCCTGGTCACCGGGACCTCGCCGGTCACCTTCACCGCGCAGGCCTGGTACGCCCTGCTGGGCCTGCTCCTGCTGCCGCAGCTGCTGGGCCTCTTCTCGCTGAACTTCGCCCTCGGCCGGGCCCCGGCGACCGCGGTCAGCGTCCTGCTCCTGCTGGAGGCGCCGGTGGCGGCGCTGGTCGCCTGGGTCTGGCTGGGGCAGTTGCCCACCGGTGCCGCCTGGCCCGGACTCGCCCTGATCATGCTCGGGGTGGCCGTCGTGGTGGTCGGCGACGCGCGGCGGGCGCCGGCCGCGCCGGAGCTGCCGGGGCACGCCGGCGCCGGTCTCCACACCCTGCTCCAGCACCCGATACTGGCGGCGGCTCCGGCCGACGACGTCTACGACGGGATCTGGCGCGACGCCCGGCTGGGCAGGATCGCCGAGGCGGAGCACGCCATCCGGCGGTCGGAGAACCACGCGGTCCGCCTGCACGGTGCTAAGTCGGCCGAGGCGACCCACTGGATCGAGGTCCGCGCCCACGTCGCCCATCTCACCGGCGACGGCCGCCTCGCCGTGCACCTGTGGCTGAGCGCGGCCCGCTTCCACGCGGATCCGCCCCGGCGGGACACCGCACGGATGCGGGGCTGCCTGGAGCGGGCCTTCACCGAGTGGCGGCTTCTGCGCGACGACGGCGCGGTGCGTGAACTGGGGCCGGCGCTGCGGCAGATGTACGCGAGCCATCCGCACGATCCGCGCGAGGGCCGCCGGTGGGTCGGCGGCGTGCGGGAGATCGACGCGCGCCTCGCCGCCCACGGGGCGGCTCCCGTCCCTCACGAGTAGCCCGAGGCCGTCGGTTCCCCTCCGAACCGGCGGCCTCTTCCGTTGTGGGCGCTGCCGTGACGCGTCGTCGTGGCCGGTCGCGCAGTTCCCCGCGCCCCTTCGGGGGCGTTGTTCCGGGGGCGGTCTTTCAGCGCGGGAGTACCACCACGTACGCGGCCGGGTCGCGGTCGTTGGCCGCCATCAGGGCCGTGCGGACCACGGCTGCCTGCTGTTCCATCGCGTCGCGGAGCTTGCGCGGGGTGAGGTAGACGACCGTGATGCCGAGCCGCTCCAGGTGTTCCCGCTTGCGGGCGTACTCGGACCACAGCGCGTCCTCGTCCTGCCGATGGCCTTGGCGCGGTGCGCGCGTGTCGAGTTCGACGGCGACCCCCTGCTCCGGCCAGTAGGCGTCGAGACCGCCCAGGTGGGGACCGCCCGGCAGCCTCAGGTCCACGTTCCAGACCGGGTCGGGGAGGCCGTACTCGTGGACCATCCGGTAGAGGCGGTCCTCCGCGATGGCCCGGCCCTCGGCGACCAGGGAGTCGACGGCGTCCACCACATGGGGGCGGGAGAGCAGCTTCGCCTCGGTCAACTCCCTTACGACCGCGGCTGGTTCGCAGTGGCCGCCGCGCACCGCCTCGGTCAGCAGCCGCCGTACCGCCTCCGCGTCGGTCAGGTCCGCCACCGCGTCCGCGAGGGCACGCGGGACCGGGGCGACCGGGAGGCCCGTCACCTGCACGGGGGTGGGCAGGGCCGGGGTGCGGAGCACGCGGACGTAGGAGGTGGAGCGCAGCCGGCGCAGCCGCGGGACCAGGACGTCCACGTGGTCGAGGGAGAGCAGCGGCGGGGTCGCGGAGAAGCCGTGCAGGGTCAGCGCCGCCAGGCCCGTGATCATCGCGTCCGCGTAGACCGGGCGGTGGGGGGAGTCGGGGGTCGGCTGCGCCGGGACGCCCGGGGCCGGTTCGCGGGACGTGAACAGCAGGGCGCCGTGCAGGCGTTCCTCGCTGGTCGGCGGGCCGGGGTGGAGCAGGACCACGCCGGGCAGCAGTTGCTGCCAGGGGCCGCCCGGCCGGCACTGCTCGGCGATCTCGGTGGCCGCGACGCCGTGCGAGCGGAGCTGGGCCGTCGTCAGCACCCGGCGGCGGACGTCGGACAGGTGGTGCAGGGGGCGGGGGGAGAGCGGGGTGTTGTGGGTCATGGCCTCGGGATTCCCGGGGCCGGCCGGGTCCTTAACCGGTGTTACGTGTTCGTCGATGAATACGGACAAGACGGGACTAAAGGACGGGTGTTCGGGTGCCGAGTAGGGAGCCAAAACCCCTGGTCCGGATGGGTGGGGACCAGGGGTTACGGCCATGATGGAATGAATTGCGTAACGGTCACCCGGAGGGCAACCGTTGGCCAAAGGTCAGCTCGCCGAGGCCCCGGCGGACCGCGCGTCGCACTCCTGTCCGCGCAACGTCCGTGCCAGGTCGTCCCGCGCCTCCAGGACCAGTCGGCGCAGCGCCGGAGCCGCGTCGGCGTGCGCCGTCAGCCACGCGTCCGTCGCGGCCAGGGTCTCCGGACGGTCCTGGAGGGAGGGGTACAGGCCCCGCACCACGTCCATGCCGATCTGGATCGAGCGGTCCGCCCAGATCCCGGCGATGACCTCGAAGTACCTGCCGGCGTACGGGGCCAGCAGCTCCCGCTGCGAGGACTGGGCGAAGCCCGCGATCGTCGCCTCCACCAGCGCGTTGGACAGCGCCTGCGACTCCACGACCTGCGCCCACGCCTGCGCCTTCACCGCGGCCGACGGCCGGGCGGCGAGGCAGCGCACCTGGTGGCGCTTGCCGGACGCGGTGTCGTCCCGGGCCAGTTCGGCCGCCAGCACCGACTCGTCGGCCAGGCCGTGCGCGGCGAGGGGTTCGAGGAACGCCCAGCGAAGCTCCTGGTCGACGTCCAGACCCTCGATCGCGGCAGCCCCCGACAGGAGGTCCTGGAGCAGCCGGAGGTCGGGCTCGTCGGTCGCCGTCGAGGCGAAGAACCGCGCCCAGGCCAGCTGGTGCTCGCTGCCCGGCGCCGCCTGCCGCAGCTCCCGCAGGGCGCCCTCGGCGAGCAGCCGCCCGGCCGCCTCCCGGCCCTCGGGCGCCACGTAGTTCACCAGCGCCGACTCCGCCCAGGCCTGGAGCATCTGCAGCACGCCGATGTCCGACTCGCGGCTCGCGAACCGCAGCACCAGGCCGACGAAGTCCCGGGCCGGCAGCAGCGCGTCCCGGGTCAGGTTCCACAGCGCCGACCAGCACAGCGCCCGGGCCAGCGGGTCGGTGAGCGCGCCGAGGTGGCCGCGCAGGGTCGCCAGCGAGGCCTCGTCGAAGCGGATCTTGCAGTAGGTGAGGTCGTCGTCGTTGACCAGGACCAGCTCCGGGGCCTCGGCGCCGGCCAGCTCGCTGATCACCGTACGGGGGCCGTCCACGTCGGCCTCGGCACGCGCGTACCGGACCAGGTCGCCGTCCGCCAGGCGGTACAGACCGATCGCGACCCGGTGCGGGCGCAGCTCGGGGTGCGACTCCGCGGCCTCCTGCAGCACGGCCAGCTCGGCCACCCTGCCGTCCCCGTCGAGCAGCACCTGCGGGGTCAGCGAGTTCACCCCCGCCGTCTGGAGCCACTTCCCGGCCCAGGCGCCCATGTCCCGGCCGCTGGTCTCCGCGAGGACCGACAGCAGGTCGCCGAGGCGCGTGTTGCCGTACGCGTTGCGCTTGAAGTAGCGGCGGGCGCCCTCCAGGAACGCGTCCTGGCCGACGTACGCCACCAGCTGCTTGAGGACGGAGGCGCCCTTGGCGTAGGTGATGCCGTCGAAGTTGAGCTTGGCGTCCTGGAGGTCGCGGATGTCGGCCGTGATCGGGTGCGTGGAGGGCAGCTGGTCGGCGCGGTACGCCCAGGCCTTGCGGCGGTTGGCGAAGGTGGTCCAGGCGTTCTGGAAACGGGTGGCGCCCACGTTCGCGAACGTGCCCATGAAGTCCGCGAAGGACTCCTTCAGCCACAGGTCGTCCCACCACACCATGGTGACCAGGTCGCCGAACCACATGTGCGCCATCTCGTGCAGGATCACGTTGGCGCGCGCCTCGTACGACGCCTGCGTCACCTTGCCCCGGAAGATGTACTCCTCCCGGAAGGTCACCAGACCCGGGTTCTCCATCGCGCCGAGGTTGTACTCGGGCACGAACGCCTGGTCGTACTTCCCGAACGGGTACGGGTAGTCGAAGTGCTCGTGGAAGAAGTCCAGCCCCTGCTTGGTGATCAGGAAGACGTCGTCCGCGTCGAAGTAGGGGGCGAGGCCCTTGCGGCACATCGCGCCGAGCGGGATCTCCAGCGTCGAGCCGTCCGGCAGGGTGCGGGAGTACGAGTCCGTCACGTAGTGGTACGGCCCCGCCACCACGCACGTGATGTACGTCGAGATCGGCCTGGTCTCCGCGAACCGCCAGCTGCCGTCGGCGAGTTCACCGGCGCCGTTGCTCCACACCGTCCAGCCCTCCGGCGCCCGCACCTCGAAGCGGAACGGCGCCTTGAGGTCCGGCTGCTCGAAGTTGGCGAAGACCCGGCGGGAGTCGGCCGGTTCGTACTGGGTGTAGAGGTAGACCTCGCCGTCCTCGGGGTCGACGAAGCGGTGCAGGCCCTCGCCCGTGCGGGAGTAGGCGCACCGGGCGTCCACCACCAGCTCGTTCTCGGCGGCCAGGTCCTCCAGGGCGATCCGGGTGCCGTCGAAGACCTCCCCGGGGTCGAGGTCCTTGCCGTTGAGGGTCACGGCGGTCACGCCGGGCGCGATCAGGTCGGCGAAGCTCGACGCGCCCGGCTCGTTGCAGCGGAAGCGGATCGTGGTCACCGAGCGGAAGGTGCGGGGCTCGTCCTGGCCCTCCCCGACGGCGGACCGTACGTCCAGCGACACGTCGTACCCGTCGACCGACAGCAGGGCGGCCCGCTCCCGGGCCTCGTCGCGGGACAGATTCTCACCGGGCACGGGCGGCACTCCTTCGTGTCGACACACATCGTCGTCAGTGGTCGGGACAGCACTGATCCTCCCACGTGCCCCTGACGGCGGGAGCCCGGGAATGGGGTGGCCGGTGACGGTGTTGCCGCTGGAAAAGGCCCGTATTCCGAGGAGCGCCATGTCCGAGACCGTGACCAGCTCAGGCAAGACCCCCGTCGACTTCTGGTTCGACCCGCTGTGCCCCTGGGCCTGGATGACCTCCCGGTGGGTCCTGGAGGTGGAGAAGGTCCGCGACATCGAGGTCCGCTGGCACATCATGAGCCTCGCGGTCCTCAACGAGCCCAAGCTCGACGAGCTGCCCGAGGAGTACCGCGAGCTGCTGGAGACCAAGGCGTGGAAGCCGATCCGCGTGGTCACCGCGGCCTGGCAGAAGCACGGCTCCGACATCCTCGGCCCGCTGTACACCGCGCTCGGCACCCGCATCCACAACAACGGCGAGGGCCCGACCGTGGAGGCCGTCGCGGGCGCGCTCGCGGACGTCGGCCTGCCCGCCGACCTGATCGACTACGCCGACCAGGAGGACTTCGAGTTCGACGCCGAGCTGCGCGCCTCCCACAAGGAGGGCATCGACAAGGTCGGCCAGGACGTCGGCACCCCGGTGATCGCGGTCCCCGGCTCCGACGGCGAGCAGATCGCCTTCTTCGGCCCGGTCGTCACCCCCGCCCCCAAGGGCGAGGAGGCGGCCCGCCTGTGGGACGGCACCCTCGCGGTCGCCTCCGTCCCCGGCTTCTACGAGATCAAGCGGAGCCGGACCAAGGGCCCCGACTTCAGCAACCTGTAGGGATCGCTGGAACCTTCCGGTCCGCAAGGCGCAGGCCACCGGAAAGCCCCCGCGAGTCACGTCCTCGCGGGGGCTTCCCCTCTGTCCGCCCGCCCCGGTGAACGGTGAGAAGACGATCACGAGGCAGGACGTGTCGGCGGCTCAGGGAGCCAGCAGCAGCACATCCGCGCGCGACCGTGCCGCCTCGTAGCGGCGGGCCACGTCCTGCCAGTCGACGACCGCCCACATGGCGTCGATGAAGTCGACCTTCTGGTTCCGGTACTGGAGATAGAACGCGTGCTCCCACGCGTCGAAGACCAGGACCGGCGTCGACCCCTGGCCCACGTTGCCCTGGTGGTCGTAGACCTGCTCGACGATCAGCCGCCCGCTCAGCGGCTCGTACGCGAGGACGCCCCAGCCGGAGCCCTGGGTGGTGGCCGCCGCCTTGGTGAGCTGGGCCTTGAAGCCGGCGAAGGAACCGAAGGACTCGGTGATCGCGTCCGCCAGGCCGCCCACGCCGTCCGCCGCCAGCGGCTCGCCGCCGCCGTCCTTCGGGCCGGTCATGTTCCGCCAGTAGATGCTGTGCAGGATGTGGCCGGAGAGGTGGAAGGCCAGGTTCTTCTCCAGGCCGTTGACCGCGCCCCAGCTCTCCTTGTCCCGTGCCTCCGCCAGCTGCTCCAGGGTGTCGTTGGCGCCCTTGACGTAGGCCGCGTGGTGCTTGTCGTGGTGCAGCTCGATGATCTCGGGGCTGATCACGGGCGCGAGCGCGGAGTAGTCGTAGGGCAGTTCGGGAAGCGTGTAGACGGGCATGGGTGTGGGTCCCCTCCGAACCTCTTATTGCGAAGAGCTTGCAACTACACGTTAGCAACAAGAAGGCTGGAGAGGGGCAGGACGTCAGGTGTCGGCGCGCCTGCGCTGCCGCACGTAGCCCACCGTCGCCAGGACGGCCGTCATCCCGCCCGTGTAGTACAGCTGCACGCGGGTGTCCGCCTCGCGGGCCATCAGGACGAGGACCGCCGCCATGCCGGCCAGCGCCAGCCAGGTCAGGTACGGGAACGCCCACATGCGCACGACCGGCTTCTCCGGCGCCTCCCGCTCCAGGCGGCGGCGCAGCAGCAGCTGGGAGACGGCGATGAGGGCCCAGACGACCAGGATCACCGCGCCGATCATGTTCAGCAGCCAGGGGAAGACGTCGTCCGGGCGCCAGTAGCTGAGCAGCACGCAGACGAACCCGAAGAAGCACGAGGTCAGGACCGCGAGACGCGGGACGCCCCCGGAGACCCTGGCCAGCGCCCGCGGGCCCTGGCCGCGCTCCACCAGGGAGTGGGCGATGCGCGAGGAGCCGTAGATGTTGGCGTTCATCGCGGAGAGCAGGGCGACGAGGACGACGACGTTCATCAGCTGCCCGGCGCCGGGGATGCCCAGCTGGTCGAGGGCGGCGACGTACGGGCCCTTCTCGACGAGCTCCTTCGAGTCCCAGGGGACCAGGGTGACGATGACCGCCATCGAGCCGACGTAGAAGAGCGCGATGCGCCACATGGCCGTGCGGACCGCGCTCGCCACGCCCCGGACCGGGTCCTCGGACTCGGCCGCCGCGATGGTGACCGTCTCCAGGCCGCCGTACGCGAAGATCGAGGCCAGGACGCCGATGATCAGGCCCTCGCCGCCGTGCGGGAGGAAGTCGGTGAGGTTCGAGGTGCCCGGCGAGTCGGTGCCGGGCAGCACACCGGCGACGGCCAGCACGCCCAGGACGAGGAAGAGGCTGATCGCGGCCACCTTCAGCGCCGCGAACCAGAACTCGAACTCGCCGAAGTTGCGGACCGCGGCCAGGTTCGTCGCGCAGAAGACGGCCATGAACAGGGCGACCCACGCCCACTCCGGCGTCCCCGGCAGCCAGCCCGTCACGATCTTCGCGGCGCCGATGCCCTCCAGCCCCACCGCCGTGCACAGCAGCACCCAGAACGCCCAGCCGGCCGTGAACCCCGCCCACGGCCCGATGGCCCGCTCCGCGTGCGCCGAGAACGAGCCCGACGACGGGTACGCGGCCGACATCTCGCCCAGCATCCGCATCACCAGCATCACGAGGAGCCCGGAGAGGGCGTAGGCGAGGACGACGGACGGCCCGGCGGCGGCGATGCCCGCGCCGGAGCCGACGAAGAGCCCCGCGCCGATCACCCCGCCCAGGGCGATCATCGACGGGTGGCGCTGCCTGAGACCGGGGGAGAGGCCCGGGGCGCTGCTCGGGGACGGGCTCGGGGACGGCGCGACACCGCCGTCCTCGTGCGACGGCGGTGTCTCGACCGGGGTGCTGCGGTGCGGCATGGGCGCGGCTCGTCCAATGGGTGAGATGGGCAAAAACGCCCACAGCATGGGCGGCCTCTCCGCTCGGGGGGAGAGACCGCCCATTATCCGGACGCGCCGTCAACGCCCCGTGGTCACGCGGCTACGGACGTGTAGTGCGAGGCGTCGCCCTGGATCGAGTAGCTCTCCTTGCCCTCGGTGCCGACCGGGATGTCGCCGGCGAGGGTCACCCGGTGCAGCCGGCGCGCCAGGCCGTCGTAGTTGTCGATGGCGTAGTGCTGGGTGATCCGGTTGTCGAAGACGACCAGCTGGTTCTCCGACCAGCGGTGGCGCAGGATGTTCTCCGGGCGGGTGACGTAGGCCTGGAGGAGGTCGAGGACCCGGCGGGACTCGGACGGCGACAGACCGACGACGCGCTGCGCGAACCCGCCGATGTACAGGCCGCGTTCACCGGTCAGCGGGTGGACGCGGACCACCGGGTGGACCGTGCGGTACTTGATCGACGTGAACTGGGCACGCTGGGCGGCCTGCCGCTCGTCGATCTCCTCGTCGGGGACGGCGTAGTCGTAGTCGTTGGTGTGCTCCGCCCACAGCGTGTCGGCCAGGGCCCGCAGCGGCTCCGGGAGTTGGCGGTAGGCGGCGGCCGAGCTGGCGATCAGGGTCTCGCCGCCGTACGGCGGGACCGTGATCGAGCGCAGGGTGGTGGCCTGCGGCGGGTTGAGGACGAAGGTCACGTCCGTGTGCCAGTGGTTGGCGGCCCGGCCGCGCTCGCTGTCGACCGGGAGGACGTTCGGCACGCCGTCGACCGAGGAGACCGTCGGGTGGGCGGTGGTGACCTCGCCGAAGGTGCGGACGAACGCCTGGTGGGTGTCGTCGTCGAGGTTCACGTCGTCGAAGACGAGCGCCTTGTGCGTGTTGAGCGCCTCGCGGACGGCGGCGGCCGTCTCCGGGCCGAGGGGGCGGGAGATGTCGACGCCGGAGACCCGGGCGCCGATGTTCGCGGTGATCTTGGTGATCTGGAGGGACATGGCGGTTCCTTTCAGGCGAACACAGGGCTGGCGGTGTACTGGTTGGCGGGGCGCGGGAGGCCGTAGCGCTCCCGCAGGGTCCGGCGCGGGCCGTACTCCTCGCGCAGCAGGCCGCGGGCGCGCAGGATCGGGACGACGTGGTCGACGAAGGTCTCCAGGCCGGACGGCAGCACCGGCGGCATGATGTTGAACCCGTCGGCGGCGCCCTGGGTGAACCAGGTCCCGATCGCGTCGGCGACCTGCTCCGGGGTTCCGGCGAAGGTCAGATGGCCGCGCCCGCCGCCGAGCCGCCCGATCAGCTGCCGCACGGTGAGCCGCTCGCGGCGGGCGAGCCCGACGACCAGCGAGTAGCGGCTCTTCGCACCCTCGATGGCGTCCTCGGACGGCAGCCCGGCGGGGAGCGGGCTGTCCAACTCCAGGGTTCCGGAAGGGAGATGGAGGAGCCGTTCCAGGTTGGCCACGCCGTGCCGGTGCACGATGCGGTCCTCCAGGAGCTGTTCGTGCGCCCGCGCCTCGGCCTCCGTCGAGCCGATGACGGGGACGATGCCGGGCAGCACCTTGACGTGGTCGGGGTCGCGGCCGGCCGCGGCCGTACGGGACTTCAGGTAGGCGTAGAAGTCCCGCGCCTCCTCGACGGTCTGCTGCGCGGTGAACACCGCCTCCGCGTACCGGGCGGCGAACGCCTTGCCGTCCTCGCTGGACCCGGCCTGCACCAGCAGCGGGTAACCCTGCGGGCTGCGGGGCACGTTGAGGGCGCCCTCAACGCTGAAATACGTGCCCCGGTGCCGGGGCGGGTGGATCTTCGCGTCGTCGCCCCAGACGCCGGCCGCCTTGTCGGCGACGATCGCGTCGTCCTCCCAGCTGTCCCAGAGCTTCAGGGCCACGTCGAGGAACTCGGCGGCCCGCGCGTACCGCTCGGCGTGCGCGGGCTCCCCGTCGATCCCGAAGTTGCGGGCCGCCTCCGCCCCCGCCGTGGTGACGATGTTCCAGCCCGCCCTCCCGCCGCTGATGATGTCCAGCGAGGCGAACTTCCGGGCCAGGTTGTAGGGGGAGTTGTAGGAGGTGGAGGCGGTGGCGATCAGCCCGATGTGCTCGGTCGCCGTCGCCAGCGCGGTGAGCAGGGTGAGCGGTTCCAGCGCCCCGGCGGGCCGTTGCCCGACGCTGCCCCACAGGTGCGGGCCGTCGGCGAGGAAGAGGGAGTCGAAGGTGCCGCGTTCGGCGGTCCGGGCCAGCCCGACGTAGTGCGCGAGGTCGACGTGCGCGTACGGGTCGCTCTCCGGGAGGCGCCAGGACGCCTCGTGGTGACCGGTGTTCATGAGGAAGGCGTTGAGGTGGAGCTGGCGGGTCATGGGGGTCCTTTGCAACGTTTGAGCCCGTCCGGCGATTGAGGACGAGGCCGAAGGCCGAAGCGGGGGTGTGGGGGCGGCAGCCCCCGCGGACGTTCACGTGTCCTCCGTGACCCCCAACGCCGCCAGCAACCGCGACCGGTACTCCCCGCGGGAACCCCCGTCGAGGGCCAGGTCGAGGCCGATCCGCCCGTGCTCCAGGACCAGCACCCGGTCGGCGAGGACGATCGCCTCGTCGACGTCGTGGGTGACGAGCAGCACGGACGGCCGGTGCCGCTTCCACAGCTCGCGCAGCAGGTGGTGCATCCTGATGCGGGTCAGGGCGTCCAGCGCGCCGAACGGCTCGTCGGCGAGGAGCAGTTCGGGCTCGCGGACCAGGGAGCGGGCGAGCGCGGCCCGCTGCGCCTCACCGCCGGACAGCTCGCCCGGCCAGGCCCGCTCCCGGCCGCCGAGGCCGACTTCTTCGAGCGCGGCCCGCCCCAGGTCGTGGGCGTCCCGGCCGTCCAGGCCCAGCACCACGTTGTCGAGGACCCGTCGCCAGGGCAGCAGCCGGGAGTCCTGGAAGACCACCGACACCCGTTCCGGGGCGGTGAGTTCACCGCTGCCGGTGACCCCGTGGTCGAGTCCGGCGACCGCCCGCAGCAGGGTGCTCTTGCCGGACCCGCTGTGCCCGAGCAGCGCGGTGAACTGCCCGGCCGGCAGGTCGAGATCGACGGAGTCGAGGACCGTGCGCTCCCCGAACGACCGGGTCAGGCCGCGGAGCCGGACGGCGGGGCGGGTCAGCTGCTCAGTGTGCGGCGCCATGACAGCACCCTCCGTTCGACGACGCGGACCACGGTGTCGGAGACGAGGCCGAAGACGCCGTAGATCAGCAGGCCGACGAGGATGATGTCGCTGCGCCCGTAGTTCTGGGCCTGGAACATCATGTAGCCGAGGCCGCTGGCGGCGTTGATCTGCTCCAGGACGACCAGGCCGAGCCAGGAGCCGGTGACGCCGAGCCGGAGCCCCACGAAGAATCCGGGCAGCGCGCCGGGGATCACGACCTCCCGGATGAACCGGATCCTCGACAGGTCCAGCACCTCGGCGAGTTCGACGTACCGGCTGTCGATCGCGGACAGCGCGGCATGGGTGTTCAGGTAGACCGGGATGTAGACGACGATCGCGATGATGGCGATCTTGAAGGTCTCGCCGATGCCCAGCCAGAGGATGAACAGCGGGATCAGGCCGAGGGTGGGGATCGCCCGGTTGATCTGCACGGTCCCGTCGATCAGCGCCTCGCCGGTGCGGGTGAGCCCGGAGGCCAGGGCCAGCAGCACCCCGGCGACCAGGCCGATCACGAAGCCGTACCCGGCCCGCTCCACGGAGGTCAGGACGTCGGTGCGCAGCGTCCCGGCGGTCCACAGGTGGACGGCGGTGTCCAGGACGGTCCAGGGCGCGGGGATCGCGCCGGGGTCGAGCCGCCCGGCGGCGGAGGCGATTGCCCAGGCGGCGAGGACGACGAGCGGACCGGCGAGCCGGGCGGCGGGCAGCCGGCGGCCGGGGGAGAGCCGGCGGCGCGGCCGGACCCGGCGCGCCTGCGCCTCCGCGACGGGGACCGGCACGGTGCCGGTGGTCACGGCGGTCACTTCCGGTACTCCGCCGCCACGGCCTTCGCGGCGAGCGACTCGAAGCGGTGGTCGAAGAGCCCGGTGACGTCGGTCTTCTTCACGAACCCGCCCTCCGCGAGCAGATCCGCGGTCTCCTGCTCCCACTTGATCGCCTCGTCCCAGCTGGGCGGGAACAGAGGCTTGTTGGCGAGCCTGGTGATGCCCTGGGCCTGGGCGAGGGTCAGGTTCTGCGTCTTGACGTAGAACTCCTCGTTCCAGGTGCCCGGGTTCTCCCACTGCCAGACCAGGCCCTTGGCCCACTCGGGGATGTACGCGGCGACCGCGGCGGCCTTGGCCTTGTCGTTCAGCACCGCCTGCGGCGCCCACAGCAGGTTCAGCAGGTCGACGACGTCGGTGGCGATGGTGTGCGCGCCCTTGGAGCCGTACTGCTGGAGGTAGGCCGGCGCCTGGGTGTTGGCGAGCGGGGCCACGTCCACCTGCCCGGACTGCAGGGCGGTGAGGAACTGGTTGCTGGTCAGCGGGACCAGCTTCACGTCGTCGTAGGCGAGCCCGGCCTCCTTCAGCGCCCGCAGCAGCACCACACCCTGGGCCTGCCCCTGCGAGAAGGCGAGATTCTTTCCCTTGAATTCGGCGACCGTGCGTATGTCGCTGCCGGGCTTGGTGGCGAACAGGTAGTTCGGCTTGCGGGTCAGCTCGATCGCCACGATTTTTGCGGCGAAACCCTGGTACTGCGCCTGGATCGGCGGAATTCCCGCATTGTTGGCGAGGTCGAGGGACTTGGCGCGGAACGCGTTGATGACATCAGGACCGGCACCGATGTTCACCCAGCTCGACACCGTGAACGGCAGTTCCGGCAGCTTCGCCAGATTGAACGCCAGCTGCTGCACGCCCAGATAGGAGGCGATCTTCAGGCTGGTGCCGGCCGGGACCTTGTCGGCCAGCGGAGCGGTCGAGGCGCCCGCGGTGTCGGCGGCCGCGCTGCCGCCCGCGCAGCCGCTCAGCCCGGCCACGGCCGCCGAGGCGCCGAGCAGTGAGGTGAGGAAGAGCCGGCGGTCGATGCCGGAGGAGGACACAGAAGGCATGGGAGTGCTCCGGGGAGAAAAGCAGCAGAAAGGCAGGGCGAATTCCCGGCGACGGAAGGCCGGAAAGAGAGATCTCACGCAGAGGGAAATGCGCGCCCGGGGCGCGTCAAGACGTCAGCAACAGAGGGTGCGACAGGTCATGAGAGGGATGTTCCTTGCCGTGGACGACGGCTGTCAATATTCCGAGTTTCTGAATTAAATAAGCTCTGGTGACAGGGCCGGAGCCGTGGCGTGCGAGGCGCTCAGCGGGTCCCGGTACAGCACGTCGAGGACCACCGAACCGCCCGCCACCGCCAGCACCGAGGCCCCGAAACTGGTCGGCGCGACCACGGCCGCCCGCTCCGTGCCGACCGCCTCCCGCAGCGCGGCCAGACAGTCCTCCCGGTAGAGCACGCCGACCTCGGTGACGACCACGCTCTCCGGGTTGAGGACGTCGAGCAGCAGCGCCGCCGCCCGCCCGGTCAGCCGCGCCCGCTCCACCAGCAGTCCTGCGGCCGCCGGATCGCCGGCCCCGGCCGCCGCGAGGACGTCCATCGGGTTGCCGCTGTCCGTCACCCCGGCCGCCCGGGCCCGCCGCACCAGGGTGCGTTCGCTGAGCTCCACCTGGAGGCAGCCGGTGCGTCCGCAGGCGCAGGGCTCGGTACCGCCAGGCACCGGGAGGTGGCCGATCGTGCCGGCCTGGGAGCGCGGGCCGTGGTGCACCTCGTCGCCGGTGGCGAAGGCCGCGTCGACCACGTTCCCGACGAACAGGTGCAGCACGCTGCGGCTGGACCGGGCCCGCCCGAAGAGCCGCTCCCCGTTGACCAACGCGCGCGCGTGCCCGTCCACATGGACCGGCAGCCCGGTGTGCGCGCCGAGCAGCTCGCGCACCGGCACCTCGCGCCAGCCCAGCAGGGGGTGCTCGACGACGGTGCCGGAGTCCCGGTCCACCCAGCCGCCGACGGCGACGCCGACGCCCAGCGGCCGGCTGCCGGGCGTCTCGTCGAGCAGCGCGTCGAGCCCCGCGGCGGCCCGCGCCAGCACCGCGCGCGGATCGGTGTCCCGGTGCTTCAACTCCCGCCGTACGACGACCCGTCCGCGCAGGTCGAGCAGGGCGACCGTGGTGTACGGCACGGCCACGTGCACCCCGCCGACCACGAACCGCGAGTCGTCCAGGTCGACCGGTACGTGCGGCCGGCCCACGCCCTTCACGCGCCGCGGCGCCTCCGTCTCCCGGATCAGGCCGAGTTCGGTGAACCGGGCGCAGTAGTCGGTGACGGAGGCCGGGGAGAGCCCGGTCAGCCGGGCGATGGTGGAGCGGGCGACCGGCCCGTGCTCCAGGACCGAGCGGAGGACCACACTGGCGCTGGTCCGCCGCCGGTCACGGGGCGCGGAGGTGGGCGGAGGTGCCGCGGTACGGGGCATGGGAAACCGTCCTCGGGAACGGGGCCGACACGTCTCGGACGTCGAGGCGCGCCGGACCGGTCTCCCGCCGCGCGGCCTCAGGGCGTACGGCGACAGGTGGCAGCCCCCTGGCGTCGCAGGTCGACATAGCGACGCGACGTGAGGTTCAGGGACTGGGCGACCATGTCCGGAAGCGTAGGCCAGAAACCTTGAATCCCACCAGACCGCTGGGATTCGATTGGCGGAACTCCACAGGCCTGTTCAACGCCGTTGACGTGACTGAAACATCTCTGCCTCAGTGATCGGCGTCACCCCCTACCGCGTGTAACCCGCACCCTTTGTGGGGAGCCCACCAAGTGCCGCTTCCGGCCTTTGTCGATCGCTGACGTGTCCGGCTCAGACGGGTCGGGATAGCGTCACAGAGTCCCTTGCCTGCCCCCACCCCGCGGAGTCCCCATGAGCACCGCCACCGCCGCCGCGCCGACCCGTACCGGCACCGTCCTCGCCGACCTCCTGCCCGCGTCCCGGGTGCGCGACGCCGCCCTCGTGCTCGGCGGTGCCGCGCTCACCGGCCTCGCCGCCCAGCTCGCCGTCCCGGTGCCCGGCTCCCCGGTCCCGGTGACCGGCCAGACCTTCGCGGCCCTGCTCGTCGGCACCGCCCTCGGCGCCCGCCGCGGCCTGCTCTCCCTCGCCCTGTACGCGCTGGCCGGCCTCGCGGGCGTGCCCTGGTTCGCGAGCGGCACCTCCGGTGTCTCGGTCTCCTTCGGCTACATCCTCGGCATGATGCTGGCCTCCGCCGTCGTCGGCGCCCTGGCCCGGCGCGGCGCCGACCGCGGCGTGCTGCGCATGGCCGGCACGATGCTGCTCGGCGAGGCGATCATCTACGCGATCGGCGTGCCCTACCTCGCCTACGCCGCCGGGATGTCCGCGTCCGCGGCGATCGCGGCCGGCCTCACCCCGTTCCTGATCGGCGACGCGGTGAAGGCGGTCCTGGCGATGGGCGCGGTGCCCGCGGCGTGGAAGCTCGTCGACAAGCGCTGACCCGACCCGAACGGCGGTGGGGCCCCGGATGCTTCGGCACCCGGGGCCCCACTCCTGTTCGGGCTGTTACGGCTGCTGCCGCGGCCGTCGCTGCGACCACCACACCCCCGCCGCCCCGGCCGCGATCAGCCCCGCGCCGGCCGCGCCGAGCGGCAGCACGTCACCGCCCGCGCCGGTCTTCGGCAGCTGGTCGCCGCTCGGCCCCACCGGCTTGTTGTCGGTGCCGAGCAGCAGCGGGGTGGCCGGCGCGTTCGGCGACGGGTTCGTCGTACCGAACGGCACCGGGCCCTGCTGCCAGAACGTCTTCTTCCCGTCCGCGCTCTGCACGGGCAGGCAGATCTTCCCGGTCCTGCCGAGGTCGAACGTGGCGTCCACGGCATAGGACTTCGACCTGCCCGCGCCGAGCGCGCCGACGGAGCATGTGAAGGCGCTGTTCGAACCGGCCGGCAGGTCTTTCTGCGCGATCGAGGTACAACCCTGAACGCCATTGATCTTCAGGCCGTCGAAACCGACCACCAGAAGACTGATGTCGCCGCTGTCCTTGGTCCCCTCATTCTTCACGGTGGCGGTGATCGCCGTTTTCCGCGAACTGTTGTCGACCGAGATCCTCTCCGGCAGCGTGGTCGTCAGCCGCACCCCGTCCGGCGCCTGGTCGACCGCCTTTCCCCCCTTGCCGCTTCCCGGTCCCTGGTCGTCGGCGACAGCCGTGAACGGCAGGATCATCACGGCCGAGAAAGATGCCGTGACCAGCGATCCGGTGACCACGGTCAGCCGCCGGACCGTACGACGAGAACTCATGTTCGTCCCCCTTGCATCCCCCTGGACCGCGCCCTGAATTCGCGGTCACTTGAAGAGGTACCACAAGATTTCTCCGCACTATGCTGGTACGGCCGTAAGTGTGACCATTGTGTGTCAGCAGGGGCGGTCGTTGAGGGGGTGCAGCGAATTGCCGGGGAATTCAGAGAATTCAGGGAATTCAGTTGGCGCGGGGAATCCGGGGGGTCCGGAGAATGCGGGGAATCCGGGGAATCCGGGGAATCCGGAGAGCGCGGGGACGGGCGGGGTCCCCGGGCTGCTGGTGACCGGCCGCTACCGGCTGGCCGAGAGTATCGGGCAGGGCGGCATGGGGCGGGTGTGGCGGGCCGCCGACGAGACGCTCGACCGGCAGGTCGCCGTCAAGGAGATGCGGATCGACGGCCTCGACGCCGAGGACACCCGCACCCGCCGCGAACGCACCCTGCGCGAGGCCAGGGCCACCGCCCGGATCGACCACCCCAACGTGGTGCGGGTCTACGACGTCGTCGACGAGGGCGAACGCCTCTGGATCGTCATGGAGCTGGTCCACGGCCGCTCCCTGGAGTGGATCATGGCCGAGGAGGGCGCGCTGAGCCCCCGCGCAGCCGCCCGGATCGGCCTCGGCCTGGTCGCGGCGCTGCGTCAGGTGCACGCCGGGGGAGTGCTGCACCGCGACATCAAACCCGGGAACGTGCTCGTCGAGAACGCAGCGGGCAGGGTCGTCCTCACCGACTTCGGCATCGCCGCGATCCAGGACGCCAAGGCGCTCACCATGGTCGGCATGCTCGTCGGCTCCCCCGACTACATGGCGCCCGAACGCGTCTCCGGCCGCCCGCAGGGCCCGCCCTCCGACCTCTGGTCGCTCGGCGCGACCCTGTGCGCGGCCCTCGGCGGCCGCTCCCCCTTCTCCCGCGACACCACCCTGGCCACCCTGCACGCCGTCCTCTACGAGGAGCCCGAACTCCCGTCCGGCGCAGGCCCGTTGCACGCCCTGCTGGCCGCCCTGCTGGAGAAGGAACCGGAGGCCCGCCCAGGCCTGGAGGAGGTCGAACGGGAACTGCGCCCGGTGGCCCACCCGGCCCCCGTGGAACGCCGAACCCCCACATACGTACTGCGCCCCCCGACCCCGCAGGACGAACCCCCACAGCCACAGGTCAGTGCATCGACAGAGGCGGCCTCGGAACCCCGCACGGAGGTCCGCTCGGAAACCCCGCCCGACAACTCGACGGCCCCGACCCTCCAACGCCCCGAACCCCTCCAACGCTCCGAACAACAGGGCCCCGTAAGGGGCGCGGGGAACGGCGCGCCCAGCCCCCACCCACCCGCACCGCCCCACCACCGCAAGCCCCCCAAACGCACAACTCTCCTCGCCGTACTGGGAACAGCAGCCGTAGTCACCGCCCTCGCCATCCTCCTCACCACCACAACGGGCGGCGGCGACAACAAGACAGCGACCGGCACCTCCTCCTCGGCCAAGCCCGCTTCATCGGCGCCGACCGTAGAGGGAACGACTCGCCCCCGCTCCCTCCCACCCGGCACCCACGAAGAGGCCGGCGGCTTCGCCTGGGCGCCGCCCGCCGGCTGGCGCAGGGACGTGAAGACGGGCGCCGAGGTCCACTACACCTCCCCCGACGGCGGCCAGGAACTCGTCGCCAAGTCCTCGCTCGCCCGCGGCAACCTTATGGAGACCTGGAGCGCCTCCGAGCAGAGCGCCCACCAGGGCCAGGACTACACCAAGATCCGGCTGGCCGAGACGACCTTCCGCGGCCACCCGGCCGTCGTCTGGGAGTACACCTTCACCCTCGGCGGCACCCCCTGGCACGCACGGCTGCTGGGCTTCGACGCAGGCGGCAAGTCGTACCAGATCAACACCTGGTACCAGCCGGCGGTCGAAGCCCAGGCCGTACGGACGTACGAGAAGGTGAAGGACAGCTTCACCCTGCTGTGAGGGTCAGCCGACGGACACCTGGTCGGCTGAGTCGGCGTCGGAGTCGGCGTCCGCGCCGGCCTCCGCGTCCGCGCGGCCACCGCCCGTCACCTTCTGCTTCACCACGGCGACCGCGACCACCGCCGCCGCGACCAGCAGCGAGAGCAGCACCGTCGTACGACCGCTGCTCTCGCCCTCCGTGTCGGTCAGCATGTAGCCCAGCACGAAGACGATCAGAGCGGCCGTCGCCCAGGTCAGGTACGGGTACAGCCACATCTTCACGACGAGCTTCTCCGGCGCCTCGGCCTGGATGATCTTCCGCATGCGCAGCTGCGAGAAGCAGATGACCAGCCAGACGAACAGGGCCACCGCGCCACTGGAGTTGACGAGGAAGAGGAAGACGGAGTCCGGGAACCGGTAGTTGAAGAAGACGGCGACGAACCCGAAGACGACGGACGCGACGATCGCGGCCGTCGGCACCCCGCGGGCGGTGGTCCGCGCGAACGCCTTCGGC
Source organism: Streptomyces sp. NPDC048291 (assembly GCF_043201715.1). Classification (NCBI taxonomy): domain Bacteria; kingdom Bacillati; phylum Actinomycetota; class Actinomycetes; order Kitasatosporales; family Streptomycetaceae; genus Streptomyces; species Streptomyces sp. NPDC048291. The sequence goes on along the minus strand of NZ_JBICZC010000002.1, from coordinate 232,631 downwards.
GCGTCACCGCGCTGCCCGAGCGAGAACGCCATCCGGGAGGCCGTGTACAGACCGGAGTTGAGACAGGACAGCACCGAGGTCAGCACGATGAAGTTCATGATCTGGCCGGCGTGCGCGATGCCGAGGGAGTCGAGGGCGGCGACGTACGAGCCCTTCTCCTTGATGGACGGGTCGTTCCACGGCAGCAGCGAGACCACGATGAGGATCGAGCCGAGGTAGAAGACGCCGATCCGCCAGATGATGCTGTTGGTGGACTTGGTGACCGCGCGCTGCGGGTCCTCGGACTCGCCGGCGGCCAGGGTGGCGATCTCGCTGCCCATGAAGGAGAAGACGACGAGCAGCACGCCGGTGAGGATGGCGCCGGGCCCGTGCGGCAGGAAACCGCCGTGGCCGGTGAGGTTGGAGAAGCCCGCCTTGTCGGTGTCCGCGCCGGGCAGCACGCCCAGCACCGCCAGCAGGCCGACGACGATGAACGCGCCGATCGCGACGACCTTGATGCCGGCGAACCAGAACTCGAACTCGCCGTAGGAGCCGACGGAGACCAGGTTGGTGGCGGTGAGCACCGTCATCACGATGAGCGCCCAGGCCCACTGCGGTACGGCCGGGATCCAGCCTTCCAGGATCGTGGCACCGGCGGTGGCCTCGACCGCCAGCACCACCACCCAGAAGAACCAGTACAGCCAGCCGACGGAGAACCCGGCCCAGCGGCCGAGCGCGCGGTCCGCGTGCGCGGAGAACGATCCTGAGGTGGGGTTGGCGGCGGACATCTCGCCGAGCATCCGCATCACCAGCACCACGAGCGTGCCGACGAGTGCGTACGACAGCAGGATGCCGGGGCCTGCGGTGGCGATGCCGGTGCTGGAACCGACGAAGAGGCCGGCACCGATGACACCGCCGATCGCGATCATCGACAGATGCCGGTTCTTGAGTCCTGCTTGGAGACCGTCGTGGGGACGGCCGTGGGGACCGTTGCCAGTCATGGGGGGAATCCTTTGCGCCGGGTGAGCGGGCTCTCGTACGAGCGGCGTACGAGTTGGTCCAGTGAAACGGAGGCGGACTGATTCCTGAACCTTTGAATCCAGATTGTTACTTGAGGTTTTCCTGAGGTTCTGTAGTGTTACTCACAATTTCCGGGACGCTTTCGGTATGCGGCCCCGCCCCTGCCGTGCGTTCACGCCCGTGTCACACTCATCCCATGCGCGTGTATCTCGGCTCCGACCATGCGGGCTTCGAACTCAAGAACCACCTCGTCGAGTGGCTGAGGGCGGCGGGTCACGACCCCGTGGACTGCGGCCCCCACATCTACGACGCCGACGACGACTACCCGCCCTTCTGCCTCCGCGCGGCCGAGCGGACGGCGGCGGACCCCGCCGCCCTCGGCATCGTGATCGGCGGCTCCGGCAACGGTGAGCAGATCGCCGCGAACAAGGTGAAGGGCGTGCGGGCGGCGCTCGCCTGGAGCGAGGAGACGGCGTCGCTCGGCCGGCAGCACAACAACGCGAACGTCGTGGCGGTGGGCGCGCGCATGCACACGCAGGACGAGGCGACGAAGTTCGTCGAGACGTTCCTGAACACGCCGTTCTCCGAGGGCGAGCGGCACATCCGCCGCATCGACATGCTGTCCGCGTACGAGACCACGGGCGACCTCCCCCCGATCCCGGCGCACCACCCCTCCGGGGACGGCCGGTAGACGTTCGGCCGCGGGCGCGTGGGGGCTGTTCGCGCAGTTCCCCGCGCCCCTGACGGGGCGCCGTGGTCGTGCGCCCTTCGACGTTCACCTCTTCACCGACCGAGTCGGGTGGGTGGGTGCGTGGGAAAGGAATCCCGGTGCCAGAGGGGCACACGATCCACCGGCTCGCGCTGGACTACCGGCGGCTCACCGGACCCGTACGGGTCAGCAGCCCGCAGGGCAAGTTCTCCGACGCCGCGGAGCTGATCGACGGCGCCCCCCTCACCCGTACCGAGGCCCACGGCAAGCACCTCTTCCTCGGCTTCCGCGACAGCGACTGGGTCCACATCCACCTCGGCCTCTTCGGCAAGGTCACCTTCGGCGACGCCCCCGCGCCCCCGGCCACCGACACCGTCCGGCTCCGCCTGGCCGACCACACCGCCTACGTCGACCTGCGCGGCCCCACCACCTGCGCCCTGATCACCGACGCCGAGAAGAACGCCGTACACGCCCGCCTCGGCCCCGACCCGCTGCGCGCCGACGCCGACCCGGACGCGGCGTACCGCAGGATCTCCCGCAGCCGTACGACGGTCGCCGCCCTGCTGATGGACCAGAAGGTCATCGCGGGCGTCGGGAACGTCTACCGCGCCGAGGTCCTCTTCCGGCACGGGATCGACCCGTACCGCGCGGGCAGGGACCTCACCCCCGCCGAGTGGGACGGCATCTGGGCCGACCTCGTCGGACTCATGCACGAGGGCGTCCGGAACAACCGCATCGACACCGTCCGCCCGGAGCACACCCCGGAGGCGATGGGCCGCCCGCCGCGCGTGGACGACCACGGCGGCGAGGTGTACGTCTACCGCCGGGCCACCCTGCCCTGCCACCTCTGCGGCACCGGCATCCGCACCGCCGACCTCGCCGCCCGCAACCTCTTCTGGTGCCCCGCCTGCCAGAGACGCTGACCGCGCGGCGCCGCTAGAAGCCGTGCGGCAGCCACGGCGGCACCGGTGAACCGAACGCCACCGACGCCTCCGCCAGCGCCCCCGGCCGTACCTCGTCCACCCGCCCGGCCCGCGCCAGCGACAGCAGGGACACGCCACCGAGGTAGGCCGCCCCCAGCTCCCTTACCGGCAGGGTCAGTTCGGCCGCGTCCGTCGTACGCTCGCAGGACGCCCCCTTGGTGTCCCCGGTCAGCCGCCAACGCCCCGCGTTCCAGGGGCAGAAGGCGTCCGCCACCTCCAGCACCACGTCCACCGGCGTCTGGTAGGTGCGCGCCGCGAGCGCCGCGCCGACGTCGACGAGACGCACGTACCCCATGTCCCGCAGCCGCGTCAGACAGCGCCGGATGTCGGAGACCTGGTGCTGCCAGGCGTCGTCGACCGGCCGCCCCCGTACCGTCAGCTTCGACATCAGGTCGATGCCGAACAGGAACCGCCACAGCGCCGCGTCGCTCGCCGGATCGAGCGCGGCGAGGTCCTCCAGCGACACCGTGCCGTCGTGGCCGCTCGGCGACCAGCCCAGCTTCGTACGGAACCGGGCGAACCCGGTGACCCGCCCGTCCCGCTCCGCGACCACGCACTGCAGCGCCGACGCGCCGCCCCGCTCGCTCTCCGGGTCCAGCAGGCCCGCCCGCTCCCAGCCCGGCTGCCGGGCCAGCATCCCGGGCCGCAGCGGCACCAGCTCCGCGTAGACCGCCTCGCACGCGTCGAGCACGGCGGCCGGGTCGGCGTACCGCAGCCGTATGTCACCGGTGCCGGCCGGCACGTCCAGCGTCACCCGGCCCGTGTCGATCTCGGCCTGCAGCTGGAAGGTCGCGGCGCCGTACCCGAAGCGGCCGTAGATCGCCGGCTCGGAGGCGGTCAGCGCGGCCAGCGGCTCGCCCCACTCGCGTATGTCGTCCAGCTGGCGGCGCATCATCGACGTCAGCACCCCGCGCCGCCGGTGCGTCGCGGCCACGCTCACCATGGTGATCCCCGCGGTGGGCAGCACGGCACCGCCCGGCACCGTCATCCGGAACCGGAACGCCCCCGCCGTCCCGACCAGTTCGGACCCGTCCCAGACGGCCAGCGACCGCTCGCACTCCGTCAGGGACCGGTCCAGCGCACGCTCCTCGGCCGGAGTCGAACCGGCACCGAAGGCCCGCACCAGGTGGTCCCACCACCCGTCGAACTCCTCGGGACGCAGCACCTTCAACTCGGTCGCACGCACGGTCGCCATACGCCATGACTACCAGGGCATTGCAGGACGAGCCAGCGAATTTCTCCCGGACGGCGACGCGGGGGCTTCCGGTGAAGTTCACTGTGAAGTCGCACCCGAAGGTGAGTCTCGGACGGGGGACAAGTGGGACCTCCCGTGCCAAGCAGCTGGTCCGATGGATAGGGTCCCGAACTAATGGCAGTAGACCGAGAGCGGCGCGCGAAGGCCGAGACGCTTCCGGCCCGGTGGAAAGTGCAGTGGCACCGGGTCCGCGTCGGCGTGCGCAGAAGCGCCGTGGACTACTTCCGTGGCGACGGCTCCGACTGGATCGCCCTGGTCGGACTGCTGCTCACCGTCCCGGTCCTCGCCTCGATGACCCTCGCCAACTCGGTCTGGTTCTCGCCGGCCGCGCTGGTCCTGCCGATCATCGCGGGCGGCCTGCTGCTGCGCCCGGCGAGCCTGCTCGGCCTGTACGCGGCGGCGGCCACCGCCCTGATCGTGGAGTCGGTACGGCTCGGCCCCTACACCGAGGGCCCCTCCCGCGTCACCCCCGGTGTCGTCCTGGTGGTGGCCGCCTGCGGCTTCTTCGGCCTCCTCACCGCCCAGTTCCGCAGCCGGGTCGGCGTGCCCTGGCGACGCGGCGGCACCATGCTCTTCGACCTGCGCGAACGCATCCGGGTGCAGAGCAAGCTGCCGAAGCTGCCGCCCGGCTGGCACCGCGAGATGGCGCTGCGGCCGGCCGGCGGGCAGTCCTTCTCCGGCGACTTCGTGGTCGCGGCCCGCACGAACAACGGCCGCACGATGGAGGTCGTCCTCACGGACGTCTCCGGCAAGGGCATGGACGCGGCGTCCCGCGCCCTGCTCCTCTCCGGCGCCTTCGGCGGCCTCCTCGGCTCGCTCCCGCCGCACGCCTTCCTCCCCGCCGCCAACGGGTACCTGCTCCGCCAGGACTGGGACGAGGGCTTCGCGACCTCCATACACCTGGTCCTGGACCTCGACTCCGGCGACTACGAGCTGTACTCCGCGGGCCACCCGCCCGGCCTCCAGCTCAGCGCGGGCAGCGGCCGCTGGGAGGAGAAGGCCGCCGAGGGCCCCCTCCTCGGTGTGTACGACGGCGCCCAGTTCGACCCGGTGAAGGGCTCCCTGCGCCCCGGCGACGTCCTCATGATCTTCACGGACGGGCTGGTCGAGACGGCCGACCGCGACATCGTCGAAGGCATGGACCGCCTCACGGGAGAAGCCGACCGCTACGTCGCCGGCGGCTTCCACGGCGCCGCCTGGCACCTCATCGAGGCAGTGGCCAAGGACGTCAACGACGACAGGGCGCTCCTCCTGATCTGCCGCGAGGCGGCGAGATGACCGCGCCCCGGGCCACGCCCGCGGCCCGTCGGCGGCCTCGGGTGCATAGGGGCTGACCGCGCAGTTCCCCGCGCCCCTTACGGGGCGCTGCCCCGCCGCGTCCTACATACTCGCCGCGAGCCGGCGAGATGACCGCAGCCCGGGCCACGCCCGCGGCCCGTCGGCGGCCTCGGGTGCATAGGGGCTGACCGCGCAGTTCCCCGCGCCCCTGAGGGGGCGCTTCGCCCGCCGTTTCCTCCTGGCCGCGGCCGTGGTGTCGTCGGGGTGGTGGCGGGTCTTGGGAGTCTGCGGGCGAGTGGGGGCCGGCCGCGCAGTTCCCCGCGCCCCTTACGGGGCGTTGTACCCGCGCCAGTTGCATAGCCGGGGGCAGGCGTGCCGCAGGGCGGCACGGGTGGGCGCGGGGGGACCCTGCAAGCGCCGGTGAGTGAAACCCCCCGCCCCGGCCACGAGATACTCGCACCGTGGACATCCTCACCCTCGCCGACGTGGAGTCGCTCGCCCGGACCGCCCACGCGGCGCAGACGGACAAGGCCGGGCGTCCCTACGCCGAGCACCTCGCCGCCGTCGCCCACGGCGTCCGCGCCCGCGGCGGCGACCCGGACCAGATCGCCGCCGCCTGGCTGCACGACGCCGTCGAGGACCACGCCCTCACCGAGGAGTGGCTGGACACGGCCGCCCTGAGCCCCCGCACGAAGGCCATCGTGCTCGCCCTCACCAAACACCCGGGCGAGCCCCCGGAGTCGTACGCCCACCGCGTCCGCACCACCCCCGGCGCCCTCCTCGTCAAGGAAGCCGACCTCGCGCACAACGCCGACCCCGGCCGCCTCGCCGTACTGGACGAGCACACCCGCACACGGCTGACCGAGAAGTACGCCCGGATGCGCGCCCTCCTCGGCCTCCCCGGGTAGGCGCTCTCACGCGTCGGCCATCTCCCGGCTCCGCGGCTCCCGCTCCCGCTCCTGTTCCCGGGCCGGTACCGCCGCGTCCCGCCGGAACGCCCAGTCCATCCGCGGCTCCATGGCGAACCGGAACACCCGCCGCACGGGCCGCGTGCACAGCAGCGTCACGCACGCGCCCGCGAGCGCCGTGACGAGGATCTCGCCGAGCGGCCCGTGCAGCCACTCCGGATCGAACCAGCCCGCGTGGACGCCGTACTTCACGCCGAAGCCGTGCAGCAGGTAGCCGTAGAGCGTGCCCGCGCCCAGCGCCGTGAACCACGTCCGCCGGCCCGGTACCCAGGAGAAGAAGCCGGCCGTCAGCAGCATCGAGCAGCCGAACATGCCGAGCACCATCAGCGGCCCGGACCACCACGGCGCGCCCAGCTCCTGCGCGGAGTCCCGGTGGTAGAACCACGCGGTGTTCAGCCGCGGCACCGACCACCACGCGAACGCCAGCGCGAGGGCGAACACCGGCACCGCGGCGATCCGCACCGGCCACCTGCGCACCAGCCGGAAGTGCTCGGGCCGCAGGCACAGGCCGAGCACGAAGTACGGCAGGAACTGCAGCACCCGCTGGAGGTCGAGGTCGTCGCCGATGGACGGCGACACGGATGCCAGCATCGCGATGCCGAAGGCGACCGGAAGGGGATGGCGGACCGCCTTCCACAGGGGCGTGGTCAGGCGCCAGACGAACAGCGCGCACAGGAACCAGGTCAGGTACCAGGGATCGAGCAGGCTGATGTCCATGCCGGAGTCGCCGACGACGAAGCGCTGGAAGAGCGAGTAGCCGGTCTCGAACAGGACATAGGGGACGAGGACCCCGGTGACCAGCCGCTTCAGCCGGTCGGGGCGCATGTCGAAGTTCCGGGAGAAGTAGCCGGAGACGATGATGAACGCCGGCATGTGGAAGGCGTACACCACGCAGTACACCGCCTCCAGGACGCGGCTGTCGCCCTTCAGCGGCTCCCATGAGTGACCCATCGCGACGAGCACGATCGCCAGGTACTTGGCGTTGTCGAAGAACGCGTCGCGCGGTCTGCCCGCCGGCGGTCGGGCCGGGGGACGTGGTGTTCGGTTCTGGCCGGGGGACGTGGCGGCGTCAAACATCTGAGGCACCCTAGCGTTGCCTGTGGGATTTCGTAAAACCGCCGATGTGATTCCTGGTAATCGGCGACAACCGAATCTTGATCGCCGGGGTATTTGCCGGGGTAGATGCCTGCGCCTATGCAGTTCCATGCTCCACTTAGACCCTTGATGTCCCCATTCATCCCTACTAATTGGTGCATAACGTCCGCAGGTCGCCGCTCTTTGCCGCGCCTGTGTCAATAATTCGAATTGGCTGCGCGCGAGTTGTGTGGACACGGAAACCATGTCCGTCAATTGCCGTGGATCCGCGGGCGGGTGGGGCCTCGAATTGCAGTGCGGGCAGTTGCCGGTGTGAGGTGCGTTGTCGACGTTGTGTCACGAACCGCATAGTGCGGCCGGGTTGGTGGCACGATGGATCTGGCGGGGGTGCGGGGCCGTACCCCAGGGCCGGAGAGCGGACCGACCGAGGGTGTGATCAGTTGTGGCCATTTCACTGTCTGTAGTGTTGCTGTTGGCGATCATCCTTGTGGTGTTGATGAGAGGGGGGAACATCAAGGCGGGCCCCGCGATCGTCGCCGTCCTGTTCGGCTTCTTCCTCGCGTCGACCGGGATGGCCCCCTCCATCCAGCGCTTCCTCGACTCGCTGGCGCAGACCATAAACTCGATCAACTTCTGACCGCGGGAGCCGGCCGGCGGCAGTGCCCGTCCATCCGCCTATCCGCGCGGGACGGGGACCTGCTTCCAGCCGTCGACCGACCTCGTCACGAAGAGGACCCGGTAGACCTCGCGGGTCCACACGGTGGCACCCTCACCGTGCCCGGGGAGCTCCTGGAACGCTTCTTCCGCCGAGTCGTAGCTGTACTTACGACCCTTCGCGTCCTTGACCATCCACTCTCTGCCGGGCAGCCCGGCGGCTCCCATGGCCATGCCGGCTTCTCCTTCGTCGCGGACCCGGACCCGGCCCCGACAACGCCTCAGGCCCAGGTCACGGGGGTAAATCTACCCCCGTGACCTGGGCCTGAGCCATTCGGAGCGGGCGACGGGAATCGAACCCGCGTAGTCAGTTTGGAAGACTGAAGCTCTACCATTGAGCTACGCCCGCACAACACGCGCCGCAGGTCGGCGACCGCGGCACAGAAGGCATCGTAGCGGGTCGCCCGCCACGTAGGCCAACGCGATTGGTCTGCGGGGATGCGACCGGAGGACGACCGGGACACGCCGGGGACGCGCCGCCGGTGCGGGTGAACAAAGCGGCCGACGCAGGCGGCCCGGGCATGTACCCTACGTGTCGCACCGGAACGGGGTGTGGCGCAGCTTGGTAGCGCGTCCGCTTTGGGAGCGGAAGGCCGTGGGTTCAAATCCCGCCACCCCGACCACCACCTGACGGCGTCCGTCTTGATCGCCTTTTGGGGCGCTGAGCCGCTGCGGTTACTATGCAAGCTGCGCGCCCGCGTGTCCCGGCCCCCGCACGGCGGCCTACGAACTCCTCCGGGCGGCGAAACTCCGCCGGGCCCCTCTGGCACCGGCAGAACCCAAGAAGTCAGCCACAAGGAGACCGAACCGTGAAGAGCGCCGTGGAGACCCTGAACCCGACCCGGGTTCGGCTCACTGTCGAGGTGCCCTTCGAGGAGCTCAAGGACAGCCTCGACGCGGCGTACAAGAAGATCAACCAGCAGGTCACGGTGAAGGGCTTCCGCAAGGGCAAGATCCCGGCCCGCGTCATCGACCAGCGGTTCGGCCGCGGAGCGGTCCTGGAGGAGGCGGTCAACGACGCGCTTCCGAAGTTCTACACCGAAGCGGTCAACGAGGCCGAGCTGAACCCGCTGGGCCAGCCCGACGTCGACATCACCGAGCTGAAGGACGGCGAGACGCTGAACTTCACCGCCGAGGTGGACGTCCGCCCCGCCCTGGAGATCCCGGACTACTCGGGCATCGAGGTCGAGGTCGACGCGGTCGAGGTCAGCGACGAGGACGTCGAGAAGTCGGTCGAGCAGCTCCGTGAGCGCTTCGCCTCCACCTCGCCGGTGGAGCGGGCCGCCGAGGACGGCGACGTCGTCACCATCGACCTGGAGGCCAAGGTCGACGGCGAGGTCCTGGAGGACGGCATCGCCAGCGGTGTCTCGTACACCATCGGCTCCGGCGAGCTGCTGGACGGCATCGACGACGCCGTGAAGGGCCTGGAGGCCGGTGGCGAGGCCACCTTCGCCTCCGAGCTCAAGGGCGGCTCCGCGGCCGGCCGCGAGGCCGAGGTCACCGTGAAGGTCACCCAGGTCGCCGCCCGCGAACTGCCCGAGCTGGACGACGAGTTCGCGCAGCTCGCCTCGGAGTTCGACACGCTGGACGAGCTCAAGGAAGACAGCCGCAAGCGGCTCGCCAACATGAAGACGTACGACCAGGCCACGCAGGCCCAGGAGCGCGTCCTGGAGAAGCTCCTGGAGCTCGTCGAGGTGCCCGTCCCCGAGAAGCTGCTCGAGGACGAGATCAACACCCGCAAGCACAACCTGGAGCACCACCAGCTCGGCCAGATGGGCCTCGACCTCGACAAGTACCTGGAGATCCAGGGCAAGACCGCCGAGGAGTTCGAGACCGAGACCCGTGAGGCCGCGGTCAAGGGCATCAAGACCCAGTTCGTCCTCGACGAGCTGGTCAAGGTCGAGAAGCTGAACGTCAACCAGGAGGAGCTCACCGAGCACCTCATGCGGCGCGCGGCCTCCTCCGGCATGTCCCCCGACCAGTTCGCCCAGGCCGTCGTCGAGGGCGGCCAGGTCCCGCTCCTGGTCGGCGAGGTCGCCCGCGGCAAGGCCCTGGCCGTCGTGGTCGAGGCCGCCACGGTGAAGGACACCAACGGCGAGATCGTCGACCTGGACGACGAGGACGAGGACGAGACGGAGGCCCCTGAGGCCGCCGCCGAGGCCACGGACGCCCCCGCCGAGGACAAGACCGAGGGCTGAGCCCACCGGCGCCCACAGCGCCACACAGGGGCCCCTGGGACCATCCCGGGGGCCCCTTTGGCATCCCCCTGGGCTGCAGCGTGCCCCAAAGGGGCGCGGGGAACTGCGCGGGCAACCACGACGCACTCGCACGCGCCCACGCACCCGCGCCACCGCGGCGCGTGGCCGTCGGCCCACCGGCGCAGCCGCTACGCCCCCGGCGAACAGCCCTGTTACCGGGATTCCCCGAAGGGACCATCGCGTTAGGGTCCATGAGTACGAGGGCAAGGGGACCGGAGTCCGACAGGACTGCAGCCCCCGGCCAAGCCCCCGGCTAGGGAAACGTGAGACGGCCCGGCGCCGTCGTACAGACGAGCAGGTGGATACGTGACGAATCTGATGCCCTCCGCCGCCGGCGAGCCTTCCTTCGGTGGTGGCCTCGGTGACCAGGTCTACAACCGGCTGCTCGGTGAGCGGATCATCTTCCTGGGCCAGCAGGTGGACGACGACATCGCCAACAAGATCACCGCACAGCTGCTGCTGCTCGCGGCAGAGCCCAACAAGGACGTCTTCCTCTACATCAACAGCCCCGGCGGCTCGGTGACGGCCGGCATGGCGATCTACGACACCATGCAGTTCATCCCGAACGACGTGGTGACCATCGCGATGGGCATGGCGGCCTCGATGGGCCAGTTCCTGCTCACCGGCGGTACCGCGGGCAAGCGCTTCGCGCTGCCGCACACCGACATCATGATGCACCAGGGCTCCGCGGGCCTGGGCGGTACGGTCTCGGACATCAAGATCCAGGCCCAGTACCTGCTGCGCACCAAGAAGACCATGTCCGAGCTGACCGCCCTGCACTCCGGCCAGTCCGTCGAGACGATCGTCCGCGACGGCGACCGCGACCGCTGGTTCACCCCGGAAGAGGCCAAGGAGTACGGTCTTATCGACGGGATCATCACGCATGCCTCCGGTGTTCCGGGAGGCGGCGGCACCGGTGCCGCCTGAGCCCGGCCAGGCCGCACTCCGCCGAGACTCCAGCCCCCCGAACGCCACCAGGACGGTGAACACCCTCATGACCAACATCCCCGGCGCCGCTGACGCCCGCTACGACGGGCCCCGGCCCGACGCCCGCTACGTCATCCCGCGCTTCGTCGAGCGCACCTCCCAGGGCATCCGCGAGTACGACCCGTACGCGAAGCTCTTCGAGGAGCGCGTGATCTTCCTCGGCGTCCAGATCGACGACGCCTCCGCCAACGACGTCATGGCGCAGCTGCTGTGCCTGGAGTCGATGGACCCCGACCGGGACATCTCGATCTACATCAACAGCCCGGGCGGCGACATGACCGCCCTCACGGCGATCTACGACACGATGCAGTTCGTGAAGCCCGACATCCAGACGGTCTGCATGGGCCAGGCGGCCTCCGCCGCGGCGATCCTGCTGGCCGCCGGCACGCCCGGCAAGCGCATGGCGCTGCCGAACTCCCGGGTGCTGATCCACCAGCCGGCCGGTTCCACCGGCCGCGGCCAGCTCTCCGACCTGGAGATCATCGCCAACGAGTTCACGCGGATGCGCGACCAGCTGGAGAACATGCTGGCCAAGCACTCCAACCGGCCGATCGAGCAGGTCCGCGAGGACATCGAGCGCGACAAGATCCTCACCGCTGAGGAAGCGCTCGACTACGGCATCGTGGACCAGATCATCTCCACCCGGAAGATGAACAACGCGGACGTCCGCTGACAGAGGCCGCTGACAGAGAATGTATTCTCTGCCGCCCTTGGCACGGTTTGACCGCGCGCACCGCAAGGTGCACGTCAAAGTGAACCGTGCCAAGGGGGGCCCGTACGGGGGGCCCGGCAAGGTACCGTCGACATAAGGCAGCACCAGGAGCCGCTGGATTCGAGAGAGTCCAGGCGTCTCCCAGGCGAAGGGGAAGCACACCGTGGCACGCATCGGTGACGGCGGCGATCTGCTCAAGTGCTCGTTCTGCGGCAAGAGCCAGAAGCAGGTCAAGAAGCTCATCGCAGGGCCCGGTGTGTACATCTGCGACGAGTGCATCGATCTCTGCAACGAGATCATCGAGGAGGAACTCGCCGAGACGAGCGAGGTGCGCTGGGAGGAACTCCCCAAGCCCCGCGAGATCTACGAGTTCCTCGAGGGCTACGTGGTGGGCCAGGAGCCCGCCAAGAAGGCCCTCTCGGTCGCGGTGTACAACCACTACAAGCGCGTCCAGGCAGGGGAGAACGGCGGCGCCCAAGGCCGCGACGACGCCATCGAGTTGGCGAAGTCGAACATCCTCCTGCTGGGCCCCACCGGCTCCGGCAAGACGCTCCTCGCGCAGACCCTGGCCCGCATGCTGAACGTGCCGTTCGCGATCGCCGACGCCACCGCGCTGACGGAGGCCGGCTACGTGGGCGAGGACGTGGAGAACATCCTCCTCAAGCTGATCCAGGCCGCGGACTACGACGTCAAGAAGGCCGAGACCGGGATCATCTACATCGACGAGATCGACAAGGTAGCCCGTAAGAGCGAAAATCCTTCGATCACGCGCGACGTCTCCGGCGAGGGTGTGCAGCAGGCCCTGCTCAAGATCCTCGAAGGCACCACGGCCTCCGTCCCGCCGCAGGGCGGCCGGAAGCACCCGCACCAGGAGTTCATCCAGATCGACACGACGAACGTGCTGTTCATCGTGGGCGGTGCGTTCGCCGGCCTGGAGAAGATCATCGAGTCCCGGGCGGGCGCCAAGGGCATCGGCTTCGGCGCGACCATCCGCTCCAAGCGCGAACTGCAGTCCAAGGACCAGTTCGAGGACGTCATGCCCGAGGACCTGGTCAAGTTCGGCATGATCCCGGAGTTCATCGGCCGCCTCCCGGTCATCACCTCGGTCCACAACCTGGACCGCGAGGCCCTGCTCCAGATCCTCATCGAGCCGCGCAACGCGCTCGTCAAGCAGTACCAGCGCCTCTTCGAACTCGACGGGGTGGAGCTGGACTTCGAGCGCGAGGCCCTGGAGGCCATCGCCGACCAGGCCATCCTCCGCCAGACCGGCGCGCGCGGCCTGCGCGCCATCATGGAGGAGGTCCTCATGTCGGTGATGTACGAGGTCCCGTCCCGCAAGGACGTGGCCCGCGTCGTCATCACCGCCGACGTCGTCCACTCCAACGTCAACCCGACCCTGATCCCGCGCGACGCGCGCGGCCGGGGCGCGGGGGAGCAGAAGTCGGCGTAACCCCCGTACGACGAACGACGGAAGGGGCCCCGGTCGACCGTGACCGGGGCCCCTTCCGTCGTTCGCCGCTAGAGCTTGACGCGGACCTCGTTCCGCAGCTTGGCCGCGATCTCCGCGTTGTCGGCGACCAGGTTGCGTTCGCTCCCGGCCAGATTGGCGAAGCTGAACGCCGAGACGATGGCGACGGTGCTGTGGTCGCCCCAGATGCACATGGGCGACTTGAGGGTCTTCGGCTCACCCGCGGAGGCGGCGGAACTGTTGTCGACCTGCACCACCTGGCACTTCATGACGCCGTTGGTGAAGCCCGCCGGCTCGACCGCCTCGGGGCTGCCGACCAGCTTGCTCCGGTCCGACGAACCGCTCTTCTCGGACTCGGACTTGACCTTGGCGAACATGGCGTCGACGACGGCCTCCGGGTCGTCGATCGTCCCGTACACCCCGGCGAACGAGAGGCTCTTCGTCGTCAGGCCCGAGCCGTTCCCGTAGACGGCGCTGACGGCCTTCGGGTTCTTCACGCCCATCTTCTCGAAGTCCGAGACGTCGGAGTCGGTCAGCCCGTCCGAGGAGTCGGCGTTGTCCGACTTCTTGTACGTCCCGTCGATGACCGTCGCCGGCGTCGTCAGCTTGTGCGCGCCGTCGTCCTTGATGCCGCCCGCGCCGCTGCTCCCGGCGAGCACGAAGTACGCCCCGACGCCGATCGCCGCCACCACGGCGACCGCCCCGATGACCAGCCCCGTCTTCTTCTTCCCGCCGCCCGGCGGCGGCTGCGGCACGCCGTAGGGCTGCTGGCCGTACGGGGGCTGGCCGTAGGGCGGCTGCTGCTGGCCGTACGGGTTGTCCTGCGGGGGAACGCCCTGGGGCGGGTAGCCGTAGCCCGGCTGCGGGGGCTGCGGCGGCTGGCCGTAACCCGGCTGCGGCGGAGCCTGCTGCGGGTAGCCGTAGCCGGGCTGGGGCGCCTGGGGCGGCTGCGGCTGCTGGCCGTACGGGCCCGGCTGCTGCCCGTACGGTCCCGGCTGCTGCGGCGGCGGCGCGCCGTACGGGCCCGGCTGGTTGTAGCTCATCTCTGGGTTCCCCTCCAGATGCTTATGTGTTCCTGACATCCTGGCGCAGGCACAGCGGACTCATGGCGCGGGGGTGCCCACCGTTACGGAACAAACGCGTTTCGGGACAGCCCTGAGACACCCCTAAACTGGGCCCCGTGACCGAGAATGCTCAGCAGCAGCCCACAGCGCCCAGCACCGAACTGCCGACCCAGTACGCGCCGGCCGACGTAGAGGGGCCGCTGTACGAGCGCTGGGTAGAGCGCGGTTACTTCGCGGCCGACGCCAAGAGCGACAAGCCCGCGTACACCATCGTCATCCCGCCGCCCAACGTCACCGGCTCCCTGCACCTGGGCCACGCCTTCCAGCACACGCTGATGGACGCGCTGACCCGCCGCAAGCGCATGCAGGGCTTCGAGTCGCTGTGGCTGCCCGGCATGGACCACGCCGGCATCGCCACCCAGAACAAGGTCGAGCAGCAGCTCGCCGAGGAGGGCAAGTCCCGCCAGGACCTCGGCCGCGAGGAGTTCGTCGAGCGCGTCTGGCAGTGGAAGGAAGAGTACGGCGGCAGGATCCTCGGCCAGATGCGCCGGCTCGGCGACGGCGTCGACTGGGACCGCGAGCGCTTCACCATGGACGAGGGCCTGTCCAAGGCCGTCCAGACCATCTTCAAGAAGCTCTACGACGACGAGCTGATCTACCGCGCCGAGCGCATCATCAACTGGTGCCCGCGCTGTCTGACGGCCATCTCGGACATCGAGGTGGAGTACCAGGAGGACGACGGCGAGCTGGTCTCCATCAAGTACGGCGAGGGCGACGAGACCCTGGTCGTCGCCACCACGCGTGCGGAGACGATGCTCGGTGACACCGCCGTCGCCGTCCACCCCGACGACGAGCGCTACAAGCACCTGGTCGGCAGGCGCATCAAGCTCCCGCTGACCGACCGCACCATCCCCGTCGTCGCGGACACCCACGTCGACCCGGAGTTCGGCACGGGCGCCGTCAAGGTCACCCCGGCCCACGACCCGAACGACTTCGCGATCGGCCAGCGCCACGGTCTGGAGTCCATCACCGTCATGAACGAGCGGGCGGTCATCACCGTCCACGGCCCGTTCGAGGGACTCGACCGCTTCGAGGCGCGCTCCGCGATCGTCGCCGCGCTCCGCTCGCAGGGCCGGATCGTCGCCGAGAAGCGGCCCTACGTCCACAGCGTCGGCCACTGCTCGCGCTGCAAGACCACCGTCGAGCCGCGCCTGTCCATGCAGTGGTGGGTCAAGGTCGCCCCGCTCGCCAAGGCCGCCGGTGACGCGGTCCGCGACGGCCGGGTGAAGATCCACCCCGAGGACATGTCGAAGCGGTACTTCGACTGGGTCGACAACATGCACGACTGGTGCATCTCGCGCCAGCTGTGGTGGGGCCACCGCATCCCGGTCTGGTACGGCCCCGAGGGCCAGGTCGTCTGCGTCGGCCCCGACGAGGAGCCGCCCGGCACCGAGGCCGAGGGCTGGAAGCAGGACACCGACGTCCTGGACACCTGGTTCTCCTCCGGCCTGTGGCCGTTCTCCACCCTCGGCTGGCCCGAACAGACCGCCGACCTGCGGAAGTTCTACCCGACCGACGTCCTGCTCACCGGCCACGACATCATCTTCTTCTGGGTCGCCCGGATGATGATGTTCGGCCTCTACGCCATGGACGGCGAGGTCCCCTTCCACACCATCGCGCTGACCGGCCTGGTCCGCGACGAGCGCGGCAAGAAGATGTCGAAGTCCTTCGGCAACGTCGTCGACCCGCTGGACTGGATGGACAAGTACGGCTCCGACGCCGTCCGCTTCACCCTGGCCCGCGGCGCCAACCCCGGCACCGACGTCCCGATCGGCGAGGAGTGGGTCCAGGCGTCCCGGAACTTCGCCAACAAGATCTGGAACGCCACCCGCTTCGCCCTGATGAACGGCGCGACCGTCGAGGGCCCGCTCCCGGACCCGGCCGAGATGTCGGCGACGGACCGCTGGATCCTGTCCCGCCTCAACGAGACCGTCGCCGAAGTCGACGCGTTCTACGACGACTTCCAGTTCGCGAAGCTCTCCGACGCCCTCTTCCACTTCGCGTGGGACGAGGTCTTCGACTGGTACGTCGAGCTGTCCAAGACGACGTTCCTGGAGGGCGGCCGGGGCGCCGAGGTCTCCCGGCGCGTCCTGGGCGAGGTCCTCGACGTCACCCTGAAGCTGCTCCACCCGGTCGTCCCGTTCGTCACGGACACCCTGTGGACGACGCTGACCGGCGGCGAGTCGGTCGTGATCGCCGACTGGCCGGCCGACAGCGGCTTCCGGGACGAGGCGGCGGAGCGGGAGATCGAGAGCCTCCAGTCCGTCATCACCGAGGTCCGCCGCTTCCGCGCCGACCAGGGCCTGCAGCCCGGCCAGCGGGTCCCGGCCCGCCTGACGCTGGACGGTACGGCCCTCGCCCCGCACGAGGCGGCCATCCGCCAGCTGCTGCGCCTGCAGCCCGAGGGCGACGCCTTCGCGGCGACCGCGACCCTCCCGGTGGCCGGCGCCACGGTCGCCCTCGACCTCTCCGGCACCATCGACGTTGCCGCGGAGCGCAAGCGCCTCGCGAAGGACCTCGCCGCCGCCGAGAAGGAGAAGGCCCAGGCGACCGGCAAGCTCGGCAACGAGGCGTTCCTGGCGAAGGCCCCGGACAACGTGGTCGAGAAGATCCGTACCCGGCTCGCCAAGGCCGACGAGGACATCGCCCGCATCGGGACCCAGCTGGACCGCCTCCCGCAGGCGTAGCCGCACCGCGTTCCGCAGGCGCCCGGCAGCCCCCTTCCACGGGGCCGCCGGGCGCCTGCGCGCGTTTCCCGGGTCGCGAAGCGCCGTCCGGCCGTCGCCCTACAATCCAGAAGTAGGAACATGACCGTAATGATCCGTTTTGGTGCCATGCGGCGGAGGGAACGCCCACATGCAGCTCAGGGGCCGGACGAGGACGCCTCCGCACCGGGGACTGGTCCCCCTGACGGCCGGTGCGGGCGGCCTGCTCGCCGTACTCGTGGGCCTCGTCTTCCTGATACTGGTACTGGCGATCGCGGACGCCCAGCACTCCCTGCTCTCCGCCCGGAGCGGCCGGCCCGCCCTGGATCAGATCGGCGTGGTCCAGGGCACCGTCCTCGACATGGAGGGCGGTCAGCGCAGCTACGTCATCACCCGCCAGGACGCCTTCCTCGAACCCTGGCGGACCGCCCGGGCCGCGTTCCCCGCACAGGCGCGGCGGCTCGTGGACGTCAGCACCTCCTCCGGCCAGCGGCAGCTCGCCCGGCAGATCCAGCGGTCCGGCCAGTCCTTCATCGACGACTACTCCGTCCCGCTCGTGGCCGAGGCCCGGCGCGGCGATCCCGACGCGAGCAGCACGGCGCGCACGCTGGAGGGCAAGCAGCGGCTCGACACGCTCCGGGGCCAGTTCTCCCGCTACATCCACGACGAGCGCGTCGCGATCAGCCGGCGCGAGAACGCGCTGGAGGCCCGGATGCGCATGCTGACGATCGCCGCGTCCGTCGGCGTCGGCGCGGCGGTCCTGCTGATCGTCGCCTACGGCGCCTACGTGACCCGGGTGATCGTCTGGCCGGTGCGCAGGATGGCCCGCTTCGCGACCCGGCTCGCCGCCGGGGACATGGGCGCCCGGGTGCCGCCCTCCGGGCGCTGGGAGATCGGGCAGCTGGAGACCGCGTTCAACACCATGGCGGGCTCGCTGGAGAAGAGCCACCGCCGACTGCGGCTGCTCTACGACGCCAGCACCGCCGTCGGCAACACCCTGGACGTGGGGCGCACCGCCGACGAACTGGTGCGGGTGGCCGTACCCCGCTTCGCCGACTTCGTCACCGTCGACCTGGAGGAGTCGGTGCTGCACGGCGGGGAACCGACGGCCGCCGAGACCGTCCTGCGGCGCGTCGCCCGCGGCGGCGTCCGCGACGACCCCCCGCTGGACCCCACCGGAGCCCTGATCGCCGTGGACCCGCCGCCCGGTGCCGACCGGCACACCGCAGCCGCCCCGGCCCTCATGGCCGACCTGCGGGTCACCCGGCGCGCGAGGTTTCCCGACGCGCGCCACACCGAACAGCTCCTCGACTACGGCATGCGCTCGCTGATCACCGCGCCGCTGTCGGCACAGGGCGTCCTGATGGGAGTGATCGTCTTCTGGCGCACCCGGGACTCCCCGCCCTTCGAGAAGGACGACCTGTCCGACGCCGAGGAACTCGCCGCGAAGTCCGCGACCGCCATCGACAACGCGCGCCGCTACACCCGGGAGCGCGAGACCGCGCTGGCGCTCCAGCGCAGCCTGCTCCCGCACGGCCTGCCCGACTGCCCGAGCGTCGACTTCGCCTACCGCTACCTCCCCACCGGCACCCGGGCCGGCGTCGGCGGCGACTGGCTCGACGTGATCCCGCTGTCCGGCACCCGGGTGGCCCTGGTCGTCGGGGACGTCGTCGGCCACGGCATCCAGGCCTCCGCCACCATGGGCCGGCTGCGCACGGCGGTCCGCACCCTCGCGGACGTCGACCTGCCCCCCGACGAACTCCTCACCCACCTCGACGACCTGGTCCTGCACCTCGACGACGGCGTCGGCGAGCAGGCCGGCGAGGTGGGTTCGACCTGCCTGTACGCCGTCTACGACCCGGTCTCGCGGCACTGCTCGCTGGCCAGCGCCGGCCATCCGCTGCCCTTCGTGATCACTCCCCAGGGGGTGGTGGAGCCGGCCCCCGGCCAGGCCGGCCCGCCGCTCGGGCTCGGCGGGCTGCCGTTCGAGACCACCGACCTGGAGCTCACCGCGGGCTCCACGCTCGCCCTGTTCAGCAACGGCCTGGTGCACTCCCGCGACCTCGACCTGAGCCGCGGCCTCGACCGGCTGCGCCGCGCGCTCACCGCGGCCGGGGAGGGAGAGCCGCTGGAGGAGTCCTGCGAGCGGGTGGTGGCCGCGCTGCGCACCGGCGAACCCGCCGACGACGTCACCCTGCTCCTCGCCCGCACCCGCGCCCTGCCCGGCGACCAGGTGGCCGCCTGGGAGGTCCCCGCGGACCCCGAGCAGGTCGCCGGGGCCCGGACCCTGGCCACCGAGCAGCTCGCCGCCTGGAAACTGGACGAGCTGGCCTTCACCACCGAACTGGTGGTCAGCGAACTCGTCACCAACGCCGTCCGCTACGGCGGCCCCCCGATCCAGCTGCGGCTCATCCGCGACACCAGGATGCTGATCTGCGAGGTCTCCGACGGCAGCAGCACCGCCCCGCACCTGCGGCGGGCCCGGGTCTTCGACGAGGGCGGCCGGGGCCTGCTGCTGGTGGCCCGGCTCACCCGGCGGTGGGGGACCAGGCAGACCTCCGCGGGCAAGACGATCTGGTGCGAGCAGGCGCTTCCGGCGACCGTCGCGTCCACGCGTCCGCCGGGCTCCGTAGACTGGTGCCGTGAGTGATCTGCCTCCGCGCGACCCCCATGAGAGCTTCGACGGCGACTTCGAGGACGGCTTCGACGACATCGTCGCGGCCGAGACGGACCGTGACCCCGATCTCGCGGTGATCGAGGCCGGCAGCCGCACCCTGCGCACCCAGGGCGGCCCGCAACAGGCCGACGTCCCGGGCCGGCCCGAGGACCCCGAGGTCGACCGGGCCCTGCGCGAGGTGGAGGCGGAGCTCGCCACCCGCTGGGGCGAGACCAAGCTGGAGCCGTCGGTCACCAGGATCGCCGCCCTGATGGACGTGCTGGGCGAGCCCCAGCGGTCCTACCCCTCGATCCACATCACCGGCACCAACGGCAAGACCTCCACCGCCCGCATGGTCGAGGCCCTGCTCGGCGCCTTCGACCTGCGCACCGGCCGCTACACCAGCCCGCACGTGCAGTCGATCACCGAGCGCATCAGCCTCGACGGCGCCCCGATCTCCGCCGAGCGGTTCATCGAGACGTACCAGGACATCAAGCCCTACGTCGAGCTGGTCGACGCGCAGCAGGAGTACCGGCTCTCCTTCTTCGAGGTGCTCACCGCCATGGCGTACGCGGCCTTCGCGGACGCCCCCGTGGACGTCGCCGTCGTCGAGGTCGGCATGGGCGGCTCCTGGGACGCCACCAACGTCATCGACGGGGACGTCGCCGTCGTCACCCCCATCGACCTCGACCACACCGACCGCCTCGGCGAGACCACCGCGGAGATCGCCGGCGAGAAGGCCGGGATCATCAAGCAGGACGCCACCGCGATCCTGGCCCAGCAGCCGGTCGACGCGGCGCAGGTGCTCCTCAAGAAGGCCGTCGAGGTGGACGCCACCGTCGCCCGTGAGGGCCTCGAGTTCGGCGTCGTCGCCCGCCAGGTCGCCGTCGGCGGCCAGCTGCTCACCCTGCGCGGGCTCGGCGGCGAGTACGAGCAGGTCTATCTCCCGCTGCACGGCCCCTACCAGGCGCACAACGCGGCCGTCGCGCTCGCCGCGGTGGAGGCGTTCTTCGGGGTCGGCTCCCAGCGCCCCGAGCCCCTCGCCATCGACACGGTCCGCAAGGCCTTCGCGGCCGTCTCCTCCCCGGGCCGCCTCGAAGTCGTACGGCGCTCTCCCACCGTCGTCCTCGACGCCGCCCACAACCCGGCCGGCGCCCGCGCCACCGCCGAGGCGGTCGGCGAGGCCTTCGACTTCAGCCGGCTGATCGGCGTGGTCGGGGCCAGCGGCGACAAGGACGTCCAGGGTCTCCTGGAGGCGTTCGAGCCGATCTTCGCCGAGGTCGTCGTCACCCAGAACTCCAGCCACCGCGCGATGGACGCGGACGAGCTGGCCGCGATCGCCGTCGAGGTGTTCGGCGAGGACCGCGTCCAGGTCGAGCCGCGGCTGCCCGACGCCCTGGAGGCCGCGATCACGCTGGCCGAGGAGGAGGGCGAGTTCGCCGGCGGCGGCGTGCTGGTCACCGGTTCCGTCATCACCGTGGGCGAGGCCCGCCTGCTCCTCGGGAGGCCCTGACCATGCGCACGCTCTGTTCCTCCACCCTGATCGGCGAGTTCTTCGTCATCGGCTTCGCCGCCCTGGTCGCCATGAAGGACCCCGACCTGTCCACCGCCACGGTGTGGCTGGTCAGCGGCATCGCGATGTTCCTCTGCGTGGCCCTGTGCGGCGTGCTCACCCGCCCCGGCGGCGTCGCCCTCGGCTGGGCCCTCCAGATCGCCCTGATCGCCTCCGGGATCTTCGTCCCGACCATGTACTTCATGGGCGCGATCTTCGCCGGCCTGTGGTGGGCCTCCGTCCACTACGGAAAAAAGATCGACGAGGCCAAGGCCCGCTTCACAACCCAACCCACCCAGGACAGCCCATCGGGCGCGTGAGGACGAACGCCGGTCCGCACCCTCTCCCAGCCCGTCGGGCGCGTGGGGACGAGGGCCGGTCCGCACCCTCTCCCAGCCCGTCGGGCGCGTGGGGATGAGGGCCGGTCGGTACTCCCTCTCAGCCCGTCGGGCGCATGAGGACGAGGGCCGGTCGGCGCCTCCTCCCAGCCTGTTGGGTGTGTGGAGATGAACGCCGGTCCGCACCCTCTCCCAGCCCGTCGGGCGCGTGGGGACGAGGGCCGGTCGGTACTCCCTCTCAGCCTGTTGGGTGTGTGGGGACGAGGGTTGGTCGGTGCCTCCTCTCGGCCCGTTGGGCGTGTGAGGACGAGGTCCGGCCGGTACTCCCTCTGAGCCCGTCGGGGGGCGTGAGGACGAAGGCTGGTCCGCACCCCCTCTGAGCCCGTCGGGGGGCGTGAGGACGAAGGCTGGTCCGCACCCCCTCCCAGCCCGTCGGGGGGCGTGAGGACGAAGGCTGGTCCGTACCCCCTGCCAGCCCGTCCGGAGTTTGAGGGCGAGGCCGTTCGGGCCGAGGCGGGGGGTCGGGGGCGGCGGCCCCCGAAGACGGTGGCAGCGACCGACCCGGACACTGTGCGACGGGCGTTCAGACCAGCCCTGTAGCCTCTCCTCACCGCACCCGGCCAGTACCGAAGGAGCTCACCCGTGACCCAGCGCACCCTCGTCCTGCTCAAGCCCGACGCCGTCCGTCGGGGCCTGACCGGCGAGATCATCAGCCGAATCGAGCGCAAGGCCGGCTGGCAGATCACCGCGCTGGAGCTGCGCACCCTGGAGCGCGCCACGCTGGAGCAGCACTACGCCGAGCACGTCGGCAAGCCGTTCTACGAGCCGCTGGTCGAGTTCATGTCCGCCGGCCCGTCCGTCGCCCTGATCGTCGAGGGCGAGCGGGTCATCGAGGGCATCCGCGCCCTGGCCGGCCCCACCGACCCGATCGCCGCCGCCCCCGGCTCCATCCGCGGCGACTTCGGCGTGATCGTCCGCGAGAACCTGATCCACGCCTCCGACTCGGAGGAGTCCGCCGAGCGCGAGGTCAAGATCTTCTTCCCCGGCCGCGCGTAGTCGCGAGGACCCCGTAAAGGGCCCGTACGGAGTTTTCGTGGAAGTTCTTGACGAGGCGTCAGCCCGCTGAGCTGCGTGACCTGGGACGGCCGAACGATTTCGGCCGTCCCTCGGCATATGCGTGCCGATCGGGGGAACGAGTGGCCCCGTCGGACCGTCTCCACAAGCGAGGCGGCCGTACACGTGCTGACAATGGCGAAGACCCTCGCGCAGTGTTCGTGCAGGCGCGTCTACGATGTAAGCCTTCACGTCACAGCACCCACTTCGCCGACCTGAAATGCCCTCAAAAGCTCCCGGGAAGGCCAGACGAATCCTGATGGGGAACTCAATGTCGTTCATCGGCCGTGACATGGCTGTCGACCTCGGGACCGCCAACACGCTGGTGTACGTCAGGGGTCGCGGGATCGTACTCAACGAGCCGTCCGTTGTCGCGATCAACACGAACACCGGTGGAATTCTGGCGGTCGGCGCGGAGGCGAAGAAGATGATCGGGCGCACGCCCGGCAACATCGTCGCCGTGCGCCCGCTGAAGGACGGCGTGATCGCCGACTTCGAGATCACCGAGCGGATGCTCCGCTACTTCATCCTGAAGATCCACAAGCGCCGCTACCTCGCCCGGCCGCGCGTCGTCGTGTGCGTGCCCTCCGGCATCACCGGCGTCGAGCGCCGCGCCGTCATCGAGGCGTCGTCTCAGGCCGGTGCCCGCCAGGTGCACATCATCGAGGAGCCCATGGCCGCCGCCATCGGCTCGGGCCTGCCGGTCCACGAGGCCACCGGCAACATGGTGGTGGACATCGGCGGCGGCACCACGGAGGTCGCGGTCATCTCGCTCGGCGGCATCGTCACCGCCCAGTCCATCCGCGTCGCGGGCGACGAACTGGACAACGCGATCATCCAGCACATCAAGAAGGAGTACTCGCTCCTCCTCGGTGAGCGGACGGCCGAACAGATCAAGATCACGATCGGTTCCGCGTACGACCTCGACTCCGACGAGCACACCGAGATCCGCGGCCGGGACCTGGTCTCCGGCCTGCCCAAGACCGTCGTCATCTCGGCCGCCGAGGTCCGCAAGGCGATCGAGGAGCCGGTCAACGCGATCGTCGACGCCGTCAAGACCACGCTCGACAAGTGCCCGCCGGAGCTGTCCGGCGACATCATGGACAGGGGAATCGTTCTGACCGGCGGCGGAGCCCTGCTGCGCGGTCTGGACGAGCGGCTGCGACGGGAGACCGGCATGCCGATCCACATCGCCGAGGACCCGCTGGACAGCGTGGCGCTCGGCTCCGGCAAGTGCGTCGAGGAGTTCGAGGCGCTCCAGCAGGTCCTGGACGCCCAGCCGCGCAGATGACGTAACTCTTCGATTCCGCCGTACGAGATGATCCCCTCTCGTACGGCGGATCGTTGATATGGAGGCATAGGCTCGCACCGGGCGGGTTCTCCACCCCCCCCACAAGCCTCCGCACCCCCACCCCCCCCACATGCTTCACAAGCTCCCGCAATCCCAATCAAGCTCCGCAAGTTCCTATTGAGGAAGGCACGGCCGCCGCACGTGAGGGACACGAAAGAGAGCCGGCTGCTCCTGGTGCTGCTGATCGCCATCGCGTTCGCGCTGATCACGGTGGACATCCGAGGTGGCAGGAACTCCCCGGTCGACGGCGCCCGGCAGGCCGCGGCAGCGGTCTTCGGCCCGATCGAGAACGGCATGTCGACGGTGGTGGACCCGGTCGGAAACGCCGTCTCCGCCGTCCGTGACTCCGGCGAACGGCACGACCGGCTGGCCCGGCTGGAGAAGCAGAACGCGACCCTCAAGGCGAAACTCGGCAGCGACGACCGCAACCGCAGCCGCCTGAGCCAGCTCGAGAAGATGCTCAACGTCGCCGCCGAGGGCCAGTACGGCATCAAGGGCGCCCAGGTCATCGCCATAGGGTCGGCGCAGGGCTTCTCCTGGACCGTCACCATCGACGTCGGCTACAACGACGGCATCAAGCGTGACATGACCGTCCTCAACGGCAACGGCCTGGTCGGCCGCGTGACCACGGTCGGCCCGGACGCCTCCACCGTGCTGCTCGCCAACGACCCCGACTTCACCGTCGGCACCCGCATGGAGGGCAGCGACGAACTCGGCTTCGCCTCCGGCCAGGGCGACCGCCCGCTGCGCGTCGAACTCCTCGACAGCAAGGCCGAGGTGAAGAAGGGCGACCGGCTCGTCACCTTCGGCTCGCAGGGCGACAAGCCGTTCGTGCCCGGCGTCCCGGTCGGCACGGTCACCAGCGTCGACCCCTCCAACGGCGGCCTGACCCGCACGCTGTACGTCACGCCGTTCGTGTCCTTCACCAAGCTCGACATCGTCGGCGTGGTCGTCCAGGCACCGAAGAAGGACCCGCGCGACGAGGTGCTCCCGGCCAAGCCCAGGCCGACCCCGACCCCGACGGTGACCGTCACGGTCACCCCGTCCGCGGACGCGAGCACCAACGCGTCCAACACCACCGGCGAGCAGCAGTAGGAGCTGAATCCCCCATGCGTGTCAACCGGATCCTGCTCTCCTCCGCCCTGGTCGTCGTCGCCCTGGTGATCCAGGTGAGCGTCCTCGCCCGCCTCCACCTGCCCGGCGCCGTCCCCGACCTCATGCTGCTCACCGTCCTCGGCCTCGCCATGGTCTACGGCCATGTGGGCGGCGCCCTCGTCGGCTTCGGGGCCGGACTCCTCGCCGACCTCGCGCCGCCGGCCGACCACGCGGCCGGCCGCTACGCCCTGGTGCTCTGCGTCGTCGGCTACTGCGCCGGCCTCATCAAGCCGGAGAACGGCCGCCTGAAGTCCGCGACCGGCCCGATGCTCGTCGTGGTCGCCGCCGCCGTCGGCTCCACCCTGCTGTACGCCGGCGTCGGCGCCCTCGTCGGCGACACCGCCGCCCGGCACGTCGGCATGACCAGTCTGCTGATCACGGCCGCCCTCTACGACCTGCTGCTCGCCCCGTTCGTGGTCCCCGGTGTCATGGCCCTGGCCCGCCGCGCCGACAACGACCCGCTCACCGAGGCCAACTCCGGCGGCAAGGCCGGCGACATCTCCTCCGGCTGGATCTCCTCCGGCACCGGGATGCGCATCGGCGGCCAGCGCGGCGGCCTCGGCAGCCTCAGGGCCAGGGCCCGCACCCGCAACGTCCGCGTCGGCCGCATCAAGGGGGTCAAGCGCCTGTGAGGACGGCGGAGTTCACCCGGACGGGTGCACGGGGGCGGAACGCGGTCTCACAGGTCGATCGTTCATCATTCGTACGCGCACGCGCATTTGTGCCGGGAGAGGGGGAGGCAGCCCAGTGACCAACATTCCCGAGACCGGTCGGACCCCACGCGTCCAGATCCGTCTCGTCGTCATCCAGATCCTCGTCCTCTCCCTGCTCGGCACCCTCGGCGGCCGCCTGTGGTACCTGCAGATCCGCGAGGGCGCCGAGTACCAGAAGGAGGCCTCCGGCAACCACGTCCAGCAGGTCGTCGACCCCGCCGTGCGCGGATCGATCCTGGACGCCCGCGGAGTCCCCCTCGCGGACAACGAGACCCGGCTGGTGGTCTCCGCCTCCCGCACCGACCTGCTCAAGCAGAAGGACGACGGCAAGGCGGTCCTGACCAAGCTCGCGGGCGTCCTCGGGATGAAGCCCGAGGAGGTCATGCAGAAGGTCCGCCTCTGCGACGCCAAGACCCCCCAGCCCTGCTGGAACGGCTCGCCGTACCAGCCGATCCCGATCACCGACGAGGCCACCGCCAAGCAGGCCCTGCAGATCCGCGAGCGCTCCGAGGACTTCCCCGGCATCACCGCCGAGCCCGAGGCCGTCCGCCGGTACGCGGGCCCCGGCAAGTCCAACACCGCCCAGGTTCTCGGCTACCTCTCCCCAGTCACCGACGACGAGATCCAGCAGGCCAAGGACACCTCCTCGCCGTACCTGCGCTCCGACCAGGTCGGCCGCTCGGGCCTGGAGCGCGAGTACGACAAGGAACTGCGCGGCAAGGCGGGCGTCACCCGCTACGAGGTCGACAACCTCGGCCGCGTCATCGGCAAGGCCAGGTCCGATGCCGCCGAGCCCGGTTCGAACCTGGTCACCAGCATCGACTCCCGCGTCCAGCGGGTCGCCGAGTACGAGCTGGACACGGCGATGAAGGCCGCCCGCAAGCAGTACGACAGCATCACCCACGAGAACTACAAGGCCGACTCCGGCGCCGTCATCGTGATGGAGGCCAAGACCGGCCGGATCGTCGCCATGGCCTCCGCCCCCACCTACGACCCCAACGTCTGGGTCGGCGGCATCTCCGCCAAGGACTACAAGGCCCTCACCGGCAAGAACTCCGACTACCCGCTGCTCAACCGGGCCATACAGGGTCAGGCGGCCCCCGGTTCGACGTTCAAGGTCGTCTCCACCGCCGCCGCGGTCAACGCCGGCTACGCGTGGGACGGCGGCTACCCCTGCACCAGCTCCTACTCGGTGGGCGGCCAGGTCTTCAAGAACTTCGAGGGCGAGAACTTCGGCGACATCTCCCTGGGCCGCGCCCTGGAGGTCTCCTGCGACACCGTCTTCTACGGCCTCGCCGACCGCGAGTGGAAGAAGGACGGCGGCATCAACCCCAAGGCGGGCGAGCCGAAGGACTACTTCTTCAAGACCGCCCACCAGTTCGGCCTCGGCAAGGAGACCGGCATCGACCTGCCCAACGAGGTCACCGGCCGCGTCCCCGACCGCCAGTGGAAGATCGACTACTGGAAGGCGAACAAGGACGCCTGGTGCAAGTCCGGGAAGAAGGACGGCACCTACGTCGAGAAGATCGAGTACGAGAACTGCCTCGAAGGCAACAAGATGCGCGAGGGCGACGAGATCAACTACTCCATCGGCCAGGGCGACACCCTCGTCACGCCGATACAGGAGGCGATGATCTACGGCGCCGTGGCCAACGGCGGCACCGAGTACCAGCCGACCATCGGCAAGGCGATCATCAGCGCCGACGGCAGGACCGTCCAGGAGATCAAGCCCAAGGTGGTCCGCAAGCTGCCGGTCACCCAGGCCACCCTCAAGGGCATGGACGAGGCCTTCGCGGGCGTCATCACCCGCGGTACGGCGGCCTGGAAGTTCGGCGGCTGGCCGCAGAACAAGATCGCCCTGCACGGCAAGACCGGTACCGCCGAGGTCTACGGCAAGCAGACCACGTCGTGGCTGGCCACCTACAGCAAGGACTACACGGTCATCATGACCATCGCCCAGGCCGGTACCGGTTCCGGTGCCTCCGGTGAGGCGGTCCGCAACATCTACAGCGCGCTGTACGGTGTCTCGGCCGACGGCTCCGTCGACAAGAACAAGGCACTGCTCTACACCCCGCAGCAGGGCCTGCCGAAGGTCCGCACGGACGGCACGATCGACTCCCCGAAGGTGTCCAAGGACCCGGCGAAGGACTTCCAGGTCTACTCCCAGCAGGGCGACAAGAGCACCGGCGACGGGCAGACCCCGGCCGCCACCACGGCCTCACCGTCCACGGGCAACCGCAACACCCGCAGGCGAGCCCGCAAGCGCGGAAGCCGGAGGATGCTCACATGACCGGCGTCAACAGCTT
The DNA here is from genome assembly GCF_043201715.1 of Streptomyces sp. NPDC048291. NCBI lineage: Bacteria > Bacillati > Actinomycetota > Actinomycetes > Kitasatosporales > Streptomycetaceae > Streptomyces > Streptomyces sp. NPDC048291. The sequence continues at coordinate 204,192 of NZ_JBICZC010000002.1, read as the reverse complement.
CTCCGTCTCCGGATACGGCCCGGCCCGGGCCGGCTGGACCCGGGTCCTCGCCCGGGACTCGCTCGCCCGCCGCCTGGACTGGCCGATGCTGCTGGCCGCCCTCGCCCTGTCCCTGCTCGGCTCGGTGCTGGTCTACTCGGCCACCCGCAACCGCACCGAGATCAACCAGGGCGACCAGTACTACTTCCTGGTCCGGCACCTGATGAACATGGGCATCGGGCTCGCCCTGATGATCGGCACCATCTGGGTCGGCCACCGCCAGCTCCGCAACGCCGTACCGATCCTCTACGGCCTCTCGCTGGCCGGCATCCTCGCGGTGCTGACCCCGCTGGGCGCCACCATCAACGGCAGCCGCAACTGGATCGTCCTCGGCGGCGGGTTCTCGCTGCAGCCCGCCGAGTTCGTCAAGATCACGATCATTCTGGGCATGGCGATGATACTGGCGGCGCGGGTGGACGCCGGTGACAAGAAGTACCCGGACCACCGCACCGTCCTGCAGTCCCTGGGCCTGGCCGCGGTCCCGATCATGGTCGTGCTGCTCATGCCCGACCTCGGCACGGTCCTGGTCATGGTGACCATCATCCTCGGCGTGCTGCTCGCCTCCGGCGCCTCCAACCGCTGGGTCTTCGGCCTGCTCGCCGCGGGCGTGGTCGGCTGTGTCGCCATCTGGCAGCTGCACATCCTCGACGAGTACCAGATCGCCCGCTTCGCCGCCTTCGCCAACCCCAGCCTCGACCCGGCCGGCGTCGGCTACAACACCAACCAGGCCCGCATCGCCATCGGCTCCGGCGGCCTGACCGGCGCGGGCCTCTTCCACGGCTCGCAGACCACCGGCCAGTTCGTCCCCGAGCAGCAGACCGACTTCGTCTTCACGGTCGCGGGGGAGGAGCTGGGCTTCGTCGGCGCGGGACTGATCATCGTGCTCCTCGGCGTCGTCCTGTGGCGCGCCTGCCGGATCGCCCGCGAGACGACCGAGCTGTACGGCACGATCGTGGCGGCGGGGATCGTGGCCTGGTTCGCGTTCCAGGCGTTCGAGAACATCGGCATGACCCTCGGCATCATGCCGGTCACCGGCCTGCCGCTGCCGTTCGTGTCGTACGGCGGTTCGTCGATGTTCGCGGTGTGGGTGGCGGTGGGTCTGCTGCAGTCGATCAGGGTGCAGCGGCCGATGTCGGCATAGGCGACCCCGCCCGGGGAACCCAGGGAGGTGAACACGCCACAACGGCTTGTTCACCTCCCGTACGAATTCAGTTTTCCTGCGATTTACTCTCTTTGGCCTCTGCCTCTACGGCGGCCCGACCACTAGATTCAACTCATGGCGGATACGAAGCGTGAAATCGAGCGCAAGTACGAATCCGAGGACAGCGGCCTGCCCGACCTGACCGGCGTCGCCGGCGTGGCGAACGTCGTGGACAAGGGCACCGCCGACCTCGACGCGACCTACCACGACACCTCCGACCTGCGCCTGGCCTCGGCCAAGGTCACCCTGCGCCGCCGCAGCGGAGGCAGCGACGCCGGCTGGCACCTCAAACTCCCCGTCGCCCCCGGCGTCCGGGACGAGATCCACGCCCCCCTCTCCGACACGCTCCCCGACGAACTCGCCGCCCTGGCCCGCTCCCGGGTCCGCGAGGGGCAGCTGGTCCCGGTGATCCGGCTGCGCACCACCCGCGACATCCGGCACCTCGTCGACGCCGACGGCGCCCTGCTCGCCGAGGTGAGCGTGGACCGCGTCCGGGCCGACCGGCTCTTCGGCGGCGACGGCAAGGCCCAGTGGACCGAGATCGAGGTGGAACTCGCCGACGGCGGCGACCCCGCCTTCCTCGACAAGGTGGAGAAACGATTGGGCAAGGCGGGCGTACGCCCCTCGAAGTCCGCGTCCAAGCTCGCCCGCGCCCTCGCCGAGACCAAGGGCGGCAAGCCCCGCCGGCCGAAGACCGGGCCCGCCGCGCCCCGCACGGCCGGCGACCACGTCATGGCCTACGTCCGCGACCAGCGCGACGCCGTCGTCGAGCTCGACCCGGCCGTCCGCCTGGACACCGAGGAGGGCGTCCACGACATGCGGGTCGCCACCCGCCGCCTGCGCAGCACCTTCCGCACCTTCGGCAAGGTCCTCGACCGCCGGGTCACCGACCCGATCGCCGACGAGCTGAAATGGCTCGCCGGCGAACTGGGCGTCGGCCGCGACCAGGAGGTCCTCGCCGAACGCCTGAAGGCAGACCTCGCCGCCGTACCCCCCGCCCTCGTCGACGGCCCCGTCGACGACCGCCTGCGCCACTGGGCCGAGGCGAGTGAACGCGGCTCCCGCAGCCGGCTCCTCGGCGTCCTCGACTCCAAGCGCTACCTGGCGCTCCTCGACACCCTCGACTCCCTCGCCGCCGACCCGCCCCTGCTGAAGGCCGCCGCCGGCGACCCCGAGGAGATCCTCGCCAAAGCCGTCCACAAGGACTTCGCCAAGGTCACCGACCTGATCGAGACCGCCATGGCCCAGCCCCCCGGCCACGACCGCGACCTCGGCCTGCACGAGGCCCGCAAGAAGGCCAAACGCACCCGCTACGCCGCCGAGACGGCCCGCCCCGCCCTCGGCGGACCGGCGAAGACCCTGCTCAAGTCCATGAAGTCCCTGCAGACCCTGCTCGGCGAACACCAGGACAGCGTCATGGCCCGCGAAACCCTGCGCGAGCTGTCCGCGGTGGCCCACGCGGCCGGGGAGAGCACGTTCACCTACGGGCTGCTCTACGGCCACGAGGAGCAGCGCGCGGCGGCGGTGGAGGCCGAGACCCCCGGGGCCTGGGCGGCGATCAAGGCCGGGGCGCCGGTGTGATCCGGACGTACGGGGGAGTCCGCCGACCGGGTTAGGCTTGATGGTCACCCTCCCCGGTCACGGCCGGGGAGCCGCCCCAGCCTCCGGCCGGGGAGCCCCCAGCCACCTCACAAAGGTCCGCGAGATGCCTGCCGAAGCCGCCGCCCAGGTCGCTGAGTCTGTGTTCCCGCAGCTCGAAGCTCTGCTCCCGCATGTACAGAAGCCGATCCAGTACGTCGGCGGGGAGCTCAACTCCACGGTCAAGCCGTGGGAGACCTGCGACGTCCGCTGGGCGCTCATGTACCCGGACGCCTACGAGGTCGGCCTGCCCAACCAGGGCGTCATGATCCTCTACGAGGTCCTCAACGAGCAGGAGGGCGTCCTCGCCGAGCGCACCTACAGCGTGTGGCCGGACCTGGAGGCGCTGATGCGCGAGCACCGGGTCCCGCAGTTCACGGTGGACAGCCACCGCCCGGTGAAGGCCTTCGACGTGTTCGGCCTGTCCTTCTCCACCGAGCTGGGCTACACGAACATGCTCACGGCCCTGGACCTGGCCGGCATCCCCCTGGAGTCCAAGGACCGCACCCTCGACGACCCGATCGTCCTGGCCGGCGGCCACGCGGCCTTCAACCCGGAACCGATCGCGGACTTCATCGACGCGGCGATCATCGGCGACGGCGAACAGGCCGTCCTCGACATGACGAGGATCATCCGCGACTGGAAGGCGGAGGGCCGCCCCGGCGGCCGCGAGGAGGTCCTCCTCCGCCTCGCGAAGACCGGCTCCGTCTACATCCCGGCCTTCTACGACGTCGAGTACCTCCCCGACGGCCGCATCGCCCGCGTGGTCCCCAACCGGTCCGGCGTCCCGTGGCGCGTCTCCAAGCACACGGTCATGGACCTGGACGAGTGGCCCTACCCCAAGCAGCCCCTCGTCCCCCTGGCCGAGACGGTCCACGAGCGCATGTCCGTCGAGATCTTCCGCGGCTGCACCCGCGGCTGCCGCTTCTGCCAGGCCGGCATGATCACCCGACCGGTCCGCGAACGCTCCATCACCGGCATCGGCGAGATGGTCGACAAGGGCCTCAAGGCGACCGGCTTCGAGGAGGTCGGCCTGCTCTCCCTCTCCTCCGCGGACCACTCCGAGATCGGCGACATCGCCAAGGGCCTGGCCGACCGCTACACCGAGGACAAGATCGGCCTCTCCCTGCCCTCCACCCGCGTCGACGCCTTCAACATCGACCTGGCCAACGAACTGACCCGCAACGGCCGCCGCTCGGGCCTCACCTTCGCCCCCGAGGGCGGCTCGGAACGCATCCGCAAGGTCATCAACAAGATGGTCTCCGAGGACGACCTCATCCGTACGGTCTCCACGGCCTACGGCAACGGCTGGCGCCAGGTGAAGCTCTACTTCATGTGCGGCCTGCCCACCGAGACCGACGAGGACGTCCTCCAGATCGCCGACATGGCGATGAACGTGATCGCCGAGGGCCGCAAGGTCTCCGGCCAGAACGACATCCGCTGCACGGTCTCGATCGGCGGCTTCGTCCCCAAGCCCCACACCCCCTTCCAGTGGGCGCCGCAGCTCTCCGCCGAGGAGACGGACGCTCGCCTCACGAAGCTCCGCGACAAGATCCGCGGCGACAAGAAGTACGGCCGCTCCATCGGCTTCCGCTACCACGACGGCAAGCCCGGCATCGTCGAGGGCCTCCTCTCCCGCGGCGACCGCCGCATCGGCGCCGTCATCCGCGCCGTCTACGAGGACGGCGGCCGCTTCGACGGCTGGCGCGAGCACTTCTCCTACGACCGCTGGATGGCCTGCGCCGACAAGGCCCTCGCCCCCGCCGGCGTCGACGTCGACTGGTACACCACCCGCGAGCGCGCCTACGAGGAGGTCCTCCCCTGGGACCACCTCGACTCCGGCCTCGACAAGGACTGGCTCTGGGAGGACTGGCAGGACGCCCTCGACGAGACAGAGGTCGAGGACTGCCGCTGGACCCCGTGCTTCGACTGCGGGGTGTGCCCGGCCATGGACACCCAGATCCAGGTGGGGCCGACCGGGAAGAAGCTTCTTCCGCTGACCGTGGTGAACAAGTAGGTCGATCGCGCCCTGCGGGAACGCCCGCAGGGCCCACCGGCTACGGGACGAGCACGATCCTGCCGAACACCTCGCCCGCATCCATCGTGCGGTGCGCGAGCACGGCCTGTTCCAACGGCAGCAACTCGTGCACCACCGTGCGGAGTTCACCGCGACCCGCCGCGGCGAACTGTTCGGTCCGGACGGCACGTCGCGCGGGCGCGCTCACGGTGTCGGCGCTGAACGTCGCGAACGACATGGACTTCCGGAACGCCGCCATCATGCTCATCCCGAAGTCGGCCGGCGGAGGTCCGCCGACCATGCCGACGGCCACCATGCGGCCGTTCGGGTTGAGCCGCTCGAAGAACGAGGGCATGTCCGTACCCGCGACGATGTCGATGACGACGTCGTAGCCGGCCGGAGCGTCCTCGTCCCCCGCGCCGGAACGGTCCAGGACATGTGTCGCGCCGAGCTTGCGCAGGCGCTCGCCGCGCTTCGCCGACGATGTCGTGACAGCCACCGCACCGGCACCGGCACCGGCACCGGCCGCGAGCTGGACCGCCATGATCCCGATGCTGCCGGCCGCGCCGCGTACCAGCACCGACTCGCTGGGGCCGAAGCGGGCGTGGGAGAGAGCGAAGTGGGCCACCACTCCGGAGCTTCCGAGCGTCACCGCGTCGGCGGCGGACAGGTCCGCGGGGAGGGGGAGGATCTCCTCGACCGGGACGACGGCCTGCTCCGCGTAGCCGCCGCCCAGGCCGGTGGACGCCCACACGCGCCGACCGATCCATGACATGTCGACCTCGTCGCCGACCGCTGTCACCGTGCCCGCCACTTCGCCGCCGGGGACATGGCCTTCCCTGAAGCCGTAGGCGGCCAAGGCGCCGCTTCGGATCAGGGTGTCGACACCGCCGACGCCGATCGCCTCGGTGTCGATCAGCACATGCCCACGGGTGGGGACCGGGGTCGGAAGGTCGATGACCGCCAGACCTTCGGCGCTTCCGAACGCCCGGATCGTGACTGCTTTCAAGGTCGTCTCCTGCTCCTGGGACCGGTGGGGACGGAGCCGCCCGCCGATCCCGGACGCTAACGGACGCCTGCGTCCGTTTCGCTGAAGTGAGAGCGGTGACCGACCGTTTGCCTCAGACCCTGCGCTCGGACGCCCAGGGCAACCGCGAACGCATCCTGGACGCGGCGCAAGAACGCCGCGCCGGCCCCAGCTGCGAGCAGGCACACGCACTGAGGTGAGCGGGGCGCTCGACCGGGGCATCGAGGCGTCGGCGGGCGCAGCGCAGCCGTCGAGTCAGGCGCGGGGTGGCTCCCGTTCGGCGCCGGAGGAAGTCGTACAGGTCGGCGATCAACTGACCGTCGTGGTCGTGGACGTCGACCGGGAGCGGCGCCGGTTGTCGCTCTCTCTGCGACAGGCGTGAGCTGTCGCGGAGAGGGCCACGGGCGTAAGTGAGTGACAGGGGCGTTCACCCGGCATCCGGGCCGTAGAGCGCGGCGATGTTCTGAGACGTCGCCCACCGGCTGTAGGTGGGGGACTGGGGCCAGCCCGCCGGTGAGTCCTGCCACTCCTCCTGGCGGCCGTACGGCAGGAGGTCGATCATTGCGAAGCTGTGGCTGAGCTGCTCGGTGCCCCGGCCGTCGGTGTGCCAGGTGCGGTAGACGGTGTCGCCGTGGCGCAGGAACACGTTGACCGCGAATCCTGCGTCGGGCGGTGCCCCTACGTCCGACCCGAACGGGCTGTTCGCGGTCGAGTACCACGCCATCCGGTTGCCGACCCGCTGCTTGTAGGCGAGTGCCTCATCGATCGGTCCCTGGGTGACGACGACGAAACGCGCATCGTAGTTGTCCAGGAACTCCAGGCGGGTGTACTGCGAGGTGAACCCGGTACAGCCCGGGCACTGCCATTCCTTGCCGGTGAACCACATGTGGTTGTAGACGATCAGCTGGCTCTTCCCCTCGAAGACGTCCGCCAGCCGAACGGAGCCGTCCGCGCCTTCGAGTGTGTAGTCGGGCATCTCGACCATCGGCAGGCGGCGGCGCTCGGCGGCGATGGCGTCGAGCTCCCGCGTCGCGGCCTTCTCCCGGGCTCGCAGCGCCTGGAGCCGGTGTTCCCACGTCGTGGCGTCGACGACGGGCGGTAGCGCGATGTCGGTCCTGGTCATGGTTCCCTCACAGTTCTCGTACGCGGCTTCTGCCGGTACGGAGGCAGACTCCACGGGCCCGCGGAACTGATCGGTCGGCCGGTGAACGCGGCGGACGGCGCCGGTCCGGATCAGTCCCCGAGGAACGCCGGGACATCGGCGCGGGTCGGGTAGTCCGGCAGGGGCGCCCGCCGGTCCTGAAGGAACGCGGTGATGACGGCGACGGCCCGTTCGTTGTTGTCGTCGAGCCCGTTCCACATGTGGTGTCCCACCCCTGGCATGTACTGCGTGCGCCGGACGGCGGGGTCGTCCGCGAGGACGGCGGTCGCCCATTCACGGAGCTGGGAGGAGCACTCGGCGATCATCAGCATCGCGGGGGTCCGCGAGCGTCTCAGCTGCGGGGCGATGGAGGGGGAGTCCTTGACCGTCTGCTGGATGCGGAGGCTGGCGGCCGGGCTGAAGGAGAAGTTCTGTGCCGTGTCCTCGGCGGGGATGCGGTGCGCGTCGCGTGCGCAGTAGCCGGACGCGGTGTCGCCGCCGAGATCGGCTGCGGTGAACGCGTTGTCGCCCTCGGCCTGTCCGATCAGTCCGGTGCCGGGGGTGAGCAGCCCGAGCCGCATGAGGCCGAACGCGACGGCGTAGCGCGGAACATGCGTCGACCGCGGTCCGGTCGGCGCAGGCGCGAGGCCGCGCGCGGATCGGCGGCCCTCGTGCCCGGCGATCCGCGCCGTCGGGCCGTCCATCGGGCCGGGCTCGGCGATGATCGCCCGGTGCAGGCGTGCGGCCGTGTGCGGGTCGGCCAGCGCCCGGGTGAGCACGACCGCACCCGAGGAGAACCCGAGGACGTCGACGCCGCCCCTGCCCAGGCGGTCGACGAAGGCGGCCAGGTCGCGGACCGACCTGGAGATCGTGTACTGGTCCATGGGAAGCAGGTCGCTGCGGCCGCCGCCGGCCTGTTCGTAGGCGTAGACGTCATAGCCCTGCCGCGCCAGGAGCCGCAGGAAGCGGTGGTCGAGCAACGAGATGCCGCGGACCGGGCCGCCGTTGAGGTACACCAAAGGAATCCGGTGCCGGGCGCCGGTGTTGGCGGGCGGGTAGTGGTACACCGCGACCCGGCTGCCCGTGGCCAGGTTCCAGTGCTGCGTGGCCACGGACGGCAGGGCGGGCGGGTAGCGCCGTGCGGTGGGGGCGCCGGGTATGCAGACCGACGCCGCCAGGGCCGCGGCGACGACCACCGGCAGGAACATCATCAGCCGGGCCCGCCCGGGGCGGCGCCGGCCCCGCCGGAGTGCGGCGCCGGTGGCGATGCCCAGGGTCGCCGACCACGCGGCGAGCCCCGAACCCGCCCCGTCCGTGACGACGAGCAGTGCGAGAAAGACGACGAGCAGCGCCACGACCGCTGCCAGAGCGAGGAGCAAGCGGGCTGTGAAGCGGGCTGCGGGACGGACGAGGCGTTTGGCGGACGTAGGCACGACGGTTCCCCAGTGGTTTCAGAACGCTGTTCTGAAACGACGTTATCAGTCCGGGTAGGCTGCTCGTCGTGGGTAGGCCGAGAACGAACGACGAGGAAGTCAAGGAGCGGCTCGTGGCGTGCGCGACCGAGCTGCTCGCCACCGGTCCGCAGGAGTCCGTCACGGTGCGCGCCGTGGCCGCCGCCGCCGGCGCGTCGACGACTGCGGTGTACTCCCTGTTCGGCGGCAAGGACGGACTGATCGGCGAGGTGCGCGACAGAGCTGTCCTCGGACTCTTCCGGGGGCTGTCCGCGGTGCCCGCCTCCGGGCAGCCCCTCGCCGACATCCACGCGCTTGCCGTCGCGTACCGCCGGTGGGCGGGCGAACACAGCCACCTCTACGCGGTGCTGTTCGGCGGGGTGCAGTCCTTCGACCCGTCGGGCGCGGTCTCCGCCGGCGACCCGGTCCGGCCGCTCCTCGCAGCGATCGACCGCGGCCTGGCGGAATCCCTCATCGAGGGCGAGAGGACGTCGATCGCCCTCTCCGTCTGGGTGACCCTGCACGGGCTGGTGACACTCGAACTGGCCGGGGCCCTCGACACCGCCACCGCCGAGGCCACCTTCCGGTCGACGATCGACGCCACCCTCCGCGGCTGGACGACCCCGGCGGTGTTCCGCAGCCTTCGGCGCGCCGAACCAGCCCCGTGACATCGGTTGTGGCAGCGGTCGTGGCAGGACGATTCGCCCCGCCCCGCCCCGCCGCGTCGTTGCGTGCGGCGCCTCGCGCTCGCCCGGCCGGCCTTCCCCCGGCTCTCGGACGCCGGATCGCCTGAACGGGTCTCAGGGGATGCTCCCGCGCCGTCCGGGACGCCGACTTGAAGGGGCGGGACCAAGGTGCCCGACAACCACTTCACCCGGCCCTTGATCCTGCCGCCCGAGCTGTACGCCTGGGGGTTCCCGTGACCGCTGACGACGCCCGTCCCTCCCGGCGCACCGTACTGCGGGACATGGCGGCCGCCGGGGCGGCCGTCGCCGTACCCGGCCCGGTACTGACGGCCTGTTCGGGGCCCCTGGAGACGGAGGCCGCGCCTGCTTCGCCGAGCCCCCGGACCTCGCCGAGCGCGCCGGGCGGCGGACTCACCTCCAACGGCTACGGGCACACCGACGCCGACTTCGCCCGTGCCCGCCTCTCCCGCGACCGCGTCCAGCAGTGGGAGGACGGGTTCCGCACGGCCGCGGACAACGACGACCCCGACGTCTTCGAGTGGTGGTACTCCGACTTCACCGGGGACGACGGAACGGTGGTCTCCTTCACCCTGAGCACCCGTCTCGACGACGGTTTCGTCCCGGAGCCGGGCGAGGCCGGCCGCAGACCCAAGGCCGGCGTCATCATCACCGATCCGGACGGCACCGGGCACGGCGGCACCCACACCTACGGCTGGAGCGACTTCAGCAGTTCCACGGAACACTGCGACGTACGCCTCGGCCCCTTCACCTTCACCGGCGACCTGAAGACGTACCGCATGCGGGGCCGGTCGGGCGACGTGGGCGTCGACCTCACCCTGACCAGCGTGGTCCGGCCGTTCCGCCCGGGCACCGGCATCATCCGCTTCGGCGACACGGACAAGTACTTCGGCTGGCTCTGCGTCGTTCCGTCCGGGACCGTCACCGGAACGGTCACCGTCAACGGGAAGCAGCGGTCCTTCACCGGACACGGCTACCACGACCGCAACTGGGGCAACCGGCCCTTCCCCTGCGGCGTCGAACACTGGCGCTGGGGACGCGGCTCCGTCGGCCCCTTCTCGGTGATCGGCGCCGACCTCCACCTGCGCGAGGAGTACGGCTCCGCCACCGTCCCCGTGTTCCTCGTCGACGACACCACGACCGGGAAACGCCTGGTCGGCGCCTACGATGCGGCCACCGTGACCGCCACGGAATCCGCCCCCGTGCCGCACCCCGAGGCCGCCTACCCCAAGGACTACTACGGCACCGTCCACTGGAACTTCGCGAGCGGCGACGACAGGGCCGACTGCACCTTCACCGACACGAGCCGGCTCATCGTCACACGCCAGTACGCCACGCGCCCCACGCCGGCCCAGAAGACCGCCCTGGACCACCTCGGGATCGACGCGATCTGGTACACCCGCTACGCCGCCGGCAACAGCCTCACACTCGAACTCGCCGACGCCCACACGTCGGGCAGCGGAACGGGAACCCTCGAAGCCGCCCAGTTCGGCCTCACCACGGCCCCGCCGAGGGGCGGCCCGGATGCCGTTCCGCCGGGCGGGTGACAGACTGAGGTCCGGAGCCGGGTGACCGTGGCGGACAGCTCGGGCGGCCCCGTCCGTCCCCGCTCCGCGCGACCCAGCAGCGATCGGCCCGTTCGCCGGCCAGTCGGGAACTCCCCATGACTTCTGAAGCGCGGTACTCCCCGCGGGAAACCGCTCTGCTGATCGTCGACCCCTGCAACGACTTCCTGTCCGAGGGCGGAAAACTGTGGCCCCGGGCGAAGGAGGTGGCGGAGCGGGTCGGGCTGCCCGACCACATGCGTGCCGTACTGGCCACCGCCCGCGGCCACGGCTGCCGCGTCCTCGTCGTGCCCCACCACCGGACGGTACCGGGCGACTACCGCACCTGGGACCACCTGTCGCCGTCCCAGCAGCGCACCATGGCCGACCAGACGTTCGCGGAAGGAAGCCGGGGAGGCGAGTGGCACCCCGACTTCCGGCCGCGCGAGGACGAGATCGTCGTACGGCAGCACTGGGCCTCCAGCGGGTTCGCCGACACCGACCTCGACCTGATGCTCAAGCAGCACCGCATCCGCAAGATCGTGATCATCGGCATGCGGGCCAACACCTGCATCGACACCACCGCGCGCTTCGGACAGGAACTCGGCTACCACGTCACCCTCGTCCGCGACGCCATCGGCTCCTTCAGCTGGGCGGAGATGACAGCGACGCTCGATCTCAACGCGCCCCTGTACGCCCACGCCGTGCTCACCACCGAAGAGTTCACCGGCCTCGCGGACGACGGGGACGTGGGCGGCCCTGGAGCCGTTCCTGGAGCCGTTCCTGGAGCCGTCGCCGGAGCCGTCGCCGGAGCCGCCCCCGGAGTCGGTCAGGGAGTCGGCCATGGAGTCGGTCATGGCCGGTGAGCCGAGCGGCGCGCACGGAGAACTGGCCGGGCAGACGGTCGTCGTGGTGGGCGGCAGCGCCGGCATCGGGCTGGAGACGGCACGCCAGGTGCGGGCGGCCGGCGGCGACCTGGTGCTGGTGGCGCGCAACGCCGAGCGCCTGCGGCGGGCCGCGGACGAACTGCACCCGCTGAGCACGGCCGCGTTCGACGCCCAGGACACCGCCCGACTGGAGGGTTTCCTCGGGGAGCTGCCCGGACGGGTCGACCACGTGCTGGTGACGGCGGGCAGCCCGTCGTACACCCCGCTCGGCGAACTCGATCCCGCCGACGCCGCCCGGGACTTCGGCACGCGGCTCGCCGTGATGCTGGCGGTGGCGCGGGCGGGCCGGGAGAAGGTCAGAGCCGGGGGAACGCTGCTGTTCATCGGCGGCACCGGCGGCCGACGGCCCGCGCCCGGGATGGCCGTCGCGGGCGCGGTCACCGCGGCGCTGCCGGCGCTCACCGCCAACCTGGCCCTGGAGATCGCCCCGGTCCGGGTCAACCTCATCGCCGCCGGGTTCGTGGACACCCCGCTGTCCGCCGCCCTCCTCGGGGACCGACTGGAGGAACGGCGTGAGGAGTTGCGCAGGACGCTGCCCATCGGCCGGGTGGTCGGCCCGGCGGACGTGGCCGCTCTCGCCGTACACATCATGGTCAACGACGCCCTCACCGGCGCCACTTACGACATCGACGGCGGTCAGCAACTGCTCGCCCACTGACCGCCCGCGCCCGCCGGCATCCCCTGCGCCCTCACACGCCGCCGCACGCCTTCGAACATCCCTGAACGTCCCTGCACGTCCACGAGACGGGAGACGCAAGCCATGGACATGAAACTGGAGGTCGTCGTCGTGCCGGTCACCGACGTCGACCGGGCCAAGGACTTCTACACCACGCTGGGCTGGCGGCTCGACGCGGACATCGCGGGCGACGGGGACTTCCGGGTCGTGCAGGTGACCCCGCCGGGCTCCCCGGCGTCGGTCATCTTCGGCTCCTCGGTCACCGACCAGGCTCCGGGCTCGGCCCAGGGCCTGCACCTGATCGTCGACGACATCGGGACCGCCCACGACGAACTCGCCCGGCAGGGCGCCCACCCGAGCGACGTGTTCCACGACGCCGGCGGTGTCTTCCACCACGCCGGCGCCGACGCCCGGGTGGCCGGCCCCGACGGCAGCTACGGGTCCTTCCTGTCGTTCAGCGACCCGGACGGCAACGGCTGGCTCCTCCAGGAGGTCACCACCCGGCTCCCGGGACGGCTCGACCCCGCCACCACCGCCTTCTCCTCCGCGGGTGACCTGGCGGACGCGCTGCGCCGGGCCGCGGCCGCACACGGCGAGCACGAGGCACGCACCGGTGTCGAGGACCCGGACTGGCCCGACTGGTACGCGCGCTACCTGGTGAGCGAGCAGGCCGGGACCGAACCGCCCACGTGAGCCGGCCGCGGAGAGTGACCAGCAGCCTTCCTTCCGCTCCGACCTGCTGTGAGGTGCCCCACGGGCCCTTGTCCGCGCCCGGAAGGCTTACCTAAATTCGGTTATATGTCCGACAAAGATGCCTCCCTTCCCGCCGAGCCGGTCGAGTTCTCCGTCGACCTCACCGGTCACGAGCTGACCCGCCGCGCCCATGTCATGGCGGCGCTCGGCGACGACTGGGACCCCGTCGAGACGGTGCGCGGCGAGGAGGAGGCGTACGACCTGCTGTACTCCGGCCTCGACCCGGAACAGCAGCGCCTGTACGACACCCTCCTCGCGGCCGGTGTCCTTCCGCGCCGCGGCGGCGGTGACGGCCCGGCCGCCTGAACCACCCCCGAGGGGTGAGGCTGTCCCCGGCGGCCGGCGGGAGCATGGTCGGTCCGGAAGGGCGGGTGGGCCATGGGCGACGACAGAGACGGCGGAGTCGGCAGCGCCGACCGCATCGCGGAGTTCATCGAGCCGCTGCGGGTGAAACCCGGCAGCAGGGTGCGACTGGCCGAGGACTTCGACCCCGGCTTCAGAGCGGGCATCCGCAAGAAGCAGGACGGCGTCGAACTGCTCCGCGGCGGTATCGAACTGCTGGCGGACTACCAGCGGCGGCTGGCCGCCCAGGACACCTACGGCGTGCTGTTCTGTCTGCAGGCCCTGGACGCCGGCGGCAAGGACGGCACCATCCGCCACGTCATGAGCGGAGTGAACCCGCAGGGCGTGCGCGTGGTCGGTTTCAAGGTCCCCTCGAACGACGAACTCGACCACGACTACCTGTGGCGTTACTCCCGGAACCTGCCCGGCCGCGGCGAGATCGGCATCTTCAACCGCTCCCACTACGAGGAAGTGCTCGTGGTGCGGGTGCACCCCGAAAACCTGCGCCGCCAGAAGCTGCCCGACGCGGCCCGCGGCCCGGACGTGTGGGAGCGGCGCTACCGCGAGATCAACGACTGGGAGCGCTACCTGACCGACAACGGCTTCAGGATCGTGAAAATCTTCCTGAACCTGTCGAAGGAAGAACAGCGCACCCGTTTCCTCAAACGCATCGACGTACCCGAACGGAACTGGAAGTTCTCGTCGGCCGACGTGCGTGAACGGGCCTACTGGGACGACTACCAGCATGCGTTTTCGCAGATGTTGTCCGCCACCAGTACGCACTGGGCGCCCTGGTACGTCGTTCCCGCCGACCACAAGTGGTTCGCCCGGGTCTGCGCGGCCGCCGTCCTGGTGCACACCCTGATGGACATCGACCCGCAGTACCCGCAGGTCAGCGACGAGAAACGGCGTGAGCTCGCCGAGATCAGGCAGGACCTGGAGGCGGAGGCACCCGCAGGTGCGGCCCCGGACCCGTACGAGGCGGCAGAGAAGCAGAACGGGCCGAAAACCAAGAAATCCAAGAAAACCAAGAAGAACGGGAAGCGCGAGAAGGGCGAGAAAAACAAGAAGAACGAGAAGGCGTTTTCGTGACCGCGCCGGCAGACGTCCCGCAGGGCCGGGCGGCCGACGGCAGGCCGTGGTACGCGTGTCCGCCCGAGCAGGTGGCCGCCGCCTTCGATGTGGATCCGGCCGCCGGGTTGTCCACCGCCCGCGCCGCGGAACTGCTGCGGACCCACGGCCCGAACGCGCTGCCCGAGGAGAAGCCGCTGCCGGGCTGGCGCCGTTACCTCGCCCAGTACCGCAGCTACATGCAACTGGTCCTGGTGGCCGCCGCCGTCGTCTCACTCGTCATCAAGGAGTGGAGCACCGGGATCCTGCTGCTCGTGCTGACCGTCGTCAACGCGGTCGCCGGGATGCGCCAGGAGGGCAAGGCGGACAGCGCCATGAACGCGCTGAAGTCGATGATGAAGACCAGCGCGCGCGTGCGCAGGGACGGCACCGAGTCGAAGATCCCGGCCGAGGAGGTCGTACCGGGTGACGTGGTGCTGCTCGCGGCCGGCGACGAGGTGCCGGCGGACGGCCGGGTCGTCACGGCGAACGCCCTGCAGATAGACGAGTCGGCGCTGACCGGTGAGAGCGTGCCGGCCGCGAAGGAGGCGGGCACCCTCACCGCCGGCGACCTGCCACCGGGGGAGCGCCGGAACATGGCGTTCATGAACACTCCCGTCACCCACGGCAGCGGCACGGTGGTGGTCACGGCGACCGGCGTGGACACCGAGCTCGGCCGCATCTCGGGCATGCTGTCGACCACCCGCCGGGAGGCCTCGCCGCTGACCCGGGAGATGGACCGGCTCACCCTGTGGATCACGGGTACGGCCGGGGTGACGATGATCCTGATGTTCGTGCTCGGCCGCGGCCGGGGCACCGCATGGGACGCGCTGTTCGTCAGCGCCGTCTCGCTGGCCATCGCCGCCATTCCCGAGGCGCTGCCCACCGTCTCCCAGACGATCCTGTCCATCGGGGCCGTCGACCTGTCGAAACGACAGGCCATCGTGAAGGACCTGCCGTCGGTGGAGGCCCTGGGTTTCACCTCGGCGATCAACTCCGACAAGACCGGCACGCTCACCATGAACCAGATGACGGCCGTGGAGGTCGTCGACGCCGGCGACCGCTACACCGTCTCCGGCACCGGCTACGGCCTGGAGGGCAGGATCCGGCACCCGGTGGGCAGCTCCCCGGACATGACCGACGCGATCCTGCCCTACCTGGTCGCCAACGACGCCCGGCTGGTGGACGGCAAGGTCGTCGGCGACCCCACCGAGGGCGCCCTGCTGGTCCTCGGCCACAAGGCCGGCCTGGACGTCGACGCCACCCGGGAACGGCTGCCCCGGCTCGCCGTCCTGCCCTTCGACCCCGCCTACAAGCTGATGGCCACCTTCAACCGGGCGACCGACGGGGAAGGCCGCCCCGTCGTGCGCTGCTTCGTGAAGGGCGCGGCGCCCGCCGTGATGGACCGCGCCGCCACGGCCCTCAGGCAGGGCACCTCCGTCCCCTGGGACGAGGAACTGCGGCAGCGGGCGCAGGAACAGGTCGAACGGATGGGCGGCGAAGGCCTGCGGGTGATGGCCGCGGCCCGCCGCGACCTCGACCCGGCGGCGTTCGACCCGGACGGCGACCTCCTCGGTTACGTCACCGGCCTGCAGATGACCAGCCTGGTCGGCATGGTCGACCCGCCGCGCGCCGAGTCGAAGGCCGCGGTCGCCGACGCGCAGTCCGCGCACATCAGGGTCCGCATGGTGACCGGCGACGACGTCGTCACCGGCGCCGCCATCGCCCGGCAGCTCGGCATCGAGGGCGAGGCCGTGCTGGGCGCGGACTTCGCAGCCCTGCCGGAGAGCGAACGGCTCGCCAGGATCGACGGCATCGGGGTCGTCGGCCGGGTCGCGCCCGAGCACAAGGTGCTGCTCGCCGAGACGCTGAAGAAGAAGGGCAACGTCGTCGCCATGACCGGCGACGGCGTCAACGACGCGCCCGCGATCAAGGCGGCCGACGTCGGCATCGCCATGGGGTCCGGCACCGAGGTCGCCAAGAACGCCGGCCGTATGGTCCTCGCCGACGACAACTTCGCCACGATCGTCTTCGCCGTCGAACAGGGCCGCAAGATCTACGACAACCTCACCAAATACATCCGGTTCGTGCTCGTCCTGCTCGTCGTTTTCGTGCTGACGTTCCTCGGCGCGACCCTGTTCGACATCGCCGCCGGCGAGCCGTTCACCCCTGCGCAGGTGCTGTGGATCCACTTCTTCGTCAACGCGGCCTTCGGTTTCGCGCTCGGCTTCGACCGGCAGAGCCCCGGTCTGATGGCCCGCCGCCCGCGACCGCGCGGCGCGCACGTGCTCACCCGGGGCGTCATGCTCACCGTCGGACTGTCCGGCCTGGTCATCACCATCGGCCTGCTCTGCCTGATCGACCTCGGCACCTCCCGCTACGACAGCGTCGCGATCGGCCAGTCGATGGCGTTCACGTCCTTCGCGCTCTGCCTGATCGTGGCCGCCCTGGAGTGCCGCAGCGAACGCGACACCGTGCTCACCACCGCCAGCTTCGACAGCAAGCAGATGAACCGGGCCATGCTGATCGAGTTCGTCCTCGCGGTCCTGGTCACCCAGATGGACGCCTTCCGCAGGCTGCTCGGGACGACCGAACTGAACCTCGCCCAGTTCGCCTGGACGCTGCTCCCGGCGCTCGCGCTGCTCGCACTGTGGGAGACCGGCAAGTTCCTCGCCCGCTGGAACGGCAGGCCGGCCCCCCGGACCTGACCGACGCGCCTCGGACCGGGCCTTGGCGGACGCCGACGAAACCGTGACACGACCGCCATGGAAGCCGCACCGGACCGGCCGCACAATCAGGAAAACCGAACACGGGTGTGCAGCCGAACACGGCCTGACACAGACGGACCGCGGGGGAGTGGGCTGATATGGAACTTGAACTGGGATACGACCTGCTCGGCGGCCGGCTCCGCAGCATCGGGGAGGTCGAACTCACCTACGGCCGGTGGGGCGGCCGGCCCCGCGCGCTCGGGCCGCATCCGCTGGAGTACGACCTGCTCGGCAGCCGGCTGCGCCGGATCGGCGACGTCGAGATAGGCTACGGCCGCCTCGGCAGCGTCCCCAGGACGTTCGGGAGCTGGGACGTCGACTGCGCCGCCTGGTCCGGGATCCCGCGGCAGATCGGGCCGTACCCGGTCGACCACCCCAGGTTCAGCGGCCGGGTGCGCGGCATCGGACCGCTCTCCGTGGAGTACGACCTGCTGGGCGGGCGGCCCCGCCGCGTCGTCCTGCCGGCGGGAATGCACGCTCTTCCCGACGACCTGCTGCGCGTCCTCTTCCTGGTGCTGCACCTGCAGACCGAACGCAACAAGAGCTCGTCGTCCGCCGCGTAGGCGAAGTCCGCCGTGCGGCCGGAACCGGCGAAGGCCCGCCGGACGGTTCCGGCGGGCCTTCGGGGTGACGGCGGGTCAGACGGCGGCCGCGTACTTCGGGTTGACGCCGTACTGGTTCTCCTCCGGCTTGCCGTCGGAGGCGAGCCAGACGAGCACGAAGATCCAGCCGACCAGCGGGATGATGCCGACCAGGATCGCCCAGCCGGAGCGGCCGGTGTCGTGCAGGCGGCGCACCGCGACACCGAGGCTGGGCAGCAGGACCGCGAGGTCGTAGATCGCCGCGAGGGCGCTGAAGTGGATGGCCGCGCCGACGGCGATGAGCACGATCGCGATGATCGTGTTGATCAGCGTGAACATCCAGTATTCCTGCCGACGCGCGCGTCCGCTGAACACCACGTACTTCTTCAGTACGTCCACGTACCAGTTCATTACTCGTCCCCCCGGGGATCAAGGCTTGATTGGTTCCACAGCAAATCAAGCCGACGTGGCCGGTTCCATTCAGATTGGCGTGTGCGGGTCAACCGTTACCTTCTCGCCGCCGATCGGTGATCAATACCGGCCGATCGCATCCGCGCGGTACGCGATAGCGTCTCTTCGGCCATGGACATGCAGAAACAGCCCCAGCCTTCGCAGTCGCAGTACCCACGGCAACCGCGGCAACCCGCGCCTGACGAGGGATGCCTGGTCGTCGCGATCAGAATCCCCGTGCGGATCCTCGCCTTCCTCGTCGTGCTGCCGGTACGCCTGCTCTGGGACGCCCTGGCCGCCGTCGCACGGTTCCTGTGGCGCTACCTCCTCGCCCCCGCCGGCCGCGCCCTCGGCCTGCTCCTGCACGTCCTCCTCGTCGTCCCCCTGGTCTGGCTGTACCGCCACCTGCTGACCCCGCTCGGCCACGCCCTTCTGTGGCTCCACGCGCGCGTGCTCACCCCGATCGGCCGCGCACTCGTATGGCTGCTCACGCCCGTCGTGGAGGCCCTGGCCGCAGCCGTCGTCTGGGCGGCCGGAAAGA
This sequence comes from Streptomyces sp. NPDC048291, assembly GCF_043201715.1. Classification (NCBI taxonomy): domain Bacteria; kingdom Bacillati; phylum Actinomycetota; class Actinomycetes; order Kitasatosporales; family Streptomycetaceae; genus Streptomyces; species Streptomyces sp. NPDC048291. Next base: position 185,262 of record NZ_JBICZC010000002.1, on the reverse strand, counting down.
TCGCCTGGCTGGCCGGGAAGCTCGCCGTCGGCCTGTACTGGACCGCGCGCGTACTCCTCGTCCTGCCCGCCCTCGCCCTGTGGCGCTGGATCCTCGCCCCCGTCGCCCGGGTCCTCGGCATCGTCCTGCGCGAGATCGGGGAGGCCCTCGGCCACGCCTGGCGGGCCGCCGGATACGTCGCACGTGCCGCCGGGCGGGTTCTCGGGACCCTCTTCCGGTGGATCTTCCTGGAGCCCGCGCGCTGGGCCTACCGGACCGTCCTCACCCCCGTCGGACACGTCGTCCGTGACCTCGTCCTGCGCCCCGCCGCCCAGGCCGCCCGCGCGATCGGCCGGGCCGTCGGCCAGGCCCGCGCCGACGTCCGCCGCGCCCTTTTCGGCGAGCCGCGACGGCCCGCGCCCGTGGACCGCCGGGAACCCGGGGGCCGCGACACACGTACTCTTGATGGATAGCAGCGCACTGCCGTACGGCCCACAGCGGTACGGCCCTCGCAGCGGAACAGACAAGAACGCAACAGAACGCACAAGAACCACGAAGGACTGACGACACTGGGCAAGCGACAGCCCGAAGGCCCGCCGCCCGCACCCGCGGTGCAGCGCATCCGACTGCGCTACACCAAGCGCGGCCGCCTCCGGTTCACCAGCCACCGTGACTTCCAGCGCGCCTTCGAGCGTGCGCTGCGCCGCGCCGAGGTGCCCATGGCGTACTCGGCGGGGTTCACACCGCACCCGAAGGTGTCGTACGCCAATGCCGCACCCACCGGCACGGGCAGCGAGGCCGAGTACCTGGAGATCGCGCTCACCGCGCCCCGCGACCCGGAGCGGCTGCGCGCCCTCCTCGACGAGTCCCTGCCCGCCGGGCTCGACATCGTCGACGCGGTCGAGGTGCACACGTCCGGACTGGCCGACCGGCTCACCGCATCCGTGTGGGAGCTGCGGCTGGCCGGCCAGGACCCGGCGGAGGCCGAGAAGGCCGTCGCCGCGTTCAACGCCGCCGAGTCCGTCGAGGTCCGGCGCACCACCAAGAACGGCGTCCGCACCTTCGACGCCCGCCCCGCCGTCGTACAACTTGAAACACAGAGTGAAACGGCTGATAGGCCGACCGACCAGGCCTGTGCGATACTGCGGCTGGTTGTTCGGCACGTGACGCCTGCCGTACGACCCGACGACGTCCTGTCCGGTCTCCGCGCCGTGGCCGACCTGACGCCGCCGGTCCCCGCAGCGGTGACCAGGCTGGCGCAGGGGCTGCTCGATGAAGAGACCGGCACGGTGACCGACCCGCTCGCGCCCGACCGCGAGGCAGCCGAGGCCCTCTCGAAGGCCGAACCCACTGCCGCCGCGACGGTGCCGGCGTAAGGAAGGTCCCGCGAAGGACGGACGTCGTAGCGCCGCCCTCGTACTCGGGAGCCACCTGGGTCGGGCAGCGCACCGACCAGAAGACTTTCGCCAGGCCGTCCGCGACAAGGCGTACGGAACCGGCGAGACAGGACACAGAGAGCTCCTGTGCGGCGCCCGCGCCCCACACGGCGGCACCGCGCATCGCGCGAGCCGTGGACGTCACCGGCGGTCGTTCGAACCGATCGACGCCGGACCAGGCGCGGCGCCCGGGAGCCTGACGGGAGAAACGCCCGCATGCTCGAACCGACCGAGCCCACCGAGGGCTCCGAACTGAACACCCCCAGCGACACCCTGCCGCCGCGCAGGCGTCGCCGTGCCGCGTCCCGCCCCGCGGGACCGCCCACCGGGACCGAGGCCGTCGCCGAGACCACGGCGCCGGCCACACCGGCCGCCGAGGCCTTCGCGTCCGCCGCCGAAGCGACGGAAGAGGTCACGGAACAGGCCCCGGAGGAGGTTGCCGAGGCCGCGCCCGCTCCGCGGACGCGTCGCCGTGCGCCCCGCCGGGCGTCCGCGCCCGCCGGCGCCCCCGCCGAGACCGCAGAGACCGTTGTGCCTGCTGCTGCCGCCGGTGCCGTGACCGAGCCCGCCGAGAGCACGGCCGTGGCCGAGGCCGCCGCCGACGGCGACGAGGAGGCGGTGCCCGCTCCGCGGACGCGTCGCCGTGCGACCCGCCGCGTCTCCGCGCCCGCCGAGGCTCCGGCCGAGGCGGCGGAGCCGTCCGCCGCCGAAGCGACGGCAGAGCCCGCGGAAGAGGCCCCCGAGGCCGCTGAAGCCGTGGACGAGGCCGCCGAGGCCGCCGAGGCCGCGCCCGCTCCGCGGACCCGCCGCCGCGCCACCCGTCGGGTGTCCGCGCCCGCCGCCGCCCCGGCCACCGCCGAGTCCGGCGAAGAAGCCGCGGCCCCGGCCGTCGCCGCCGAGGCCGGTGCGGAGAGCGCCGCGTCCACCGAGGCGGCCGAGGCACCCGAGCCCGTCGAGGCTCCCGAAGAGACCGCGTCCGTTCCCCGCACCCGCCGCCGCGCCACCCGCCGGGTGTCCGCGCCCGCCGGTGCGCCCGAGGCCGAGGCCGCCGAGACGGCCGCCGCCGAGGAGCCGCAGCCGGTGACCGCCGAGACCCCGTCCGCCGAGCCCGTCGAGGCCGAGACGCCGCGCCGTAGGCGCCGTGTCGTGCGGCAGGCCGCCACCGGGTTCTCCGAGCCCGCCGCCCGGGCCGGCGCCGAGGAGGAGCCGCAGCGCCGCCCGGCCAGGCCCGCCGTCGCCGTCTTCCAGGCGCCCGTGTTCACCGAGCCGAGGTTCCAGACCCCGGAGCGCGCCGCCGCCGAGGCGGCCGCCTCGGCCGTGGTCGCCGAGGAGCCGGAGGAGTTCGCGGCGGCCCCTGCCGCCCCCGCCCCGTCCGCCTCCGCCGCCTCCTCCGCTTCGGCCGCTTCCGCGTCCTTCGCCACCGAGACCGCCGAACCCGCCGAGCAGGCCGAGCAGGCCGACGCCGGTTCGCGTCGCCGGCGCCGCCGCCGGGGCGCCGTGGAGGAGGCCCCGGTCACCGAGGCCGCCGTCGAGGACGAGACCGACGAGCCGGAGGAGTCCGCCGAGGACATCGCCGACGGCGACGACGAGGCCGAGGAGTCCGGCTCCCGCCGGCGCCGCCGCCGCGGTGGCCGGCGCCGCCGTCGCGGTGACGCCGCCGACGGCGACGGCGACGACGGCACCGACGAGCTCGCCGCCGAGCAGGCCGGGCAGGACGCCGAGGACACCGCCGAGCAGGAGGAAGAGGACGACGAGGAGGCCCACGACGAGGCCGGCATGTCCTCCTCCAGCAGCCGCCGTCGCCGGCGCCGCCGCAGGCGTTCCGGGGACGGCCCCGACACCGAGCCCGGCGAGGGCGACCCGGAGCGCACGGTCGTCAAGGTCCGCGAGCCCCGCAAGCCCTCCGAGCCGTCCGACGAGGTCCAGTCCATCAAGGGCTCGACCCGCCTGGAGGCCAAGAAGCAGCGCCGCCGCGAAGGCCGCGAGCAGGGCCGCCGCCGCGTCCCGATCATCACCGAGGCCGAGTTCCTCGCCCGCCGCGAGGCCGTCGAGCGCGTGATGGTCGTACGCCAGCACGGCGACCGCACCCAGATCGGCGTCCTGGAGGACGGCGTGCTCGTCGAGCACTACGTCAACAAGGAGCAGGCCACCTCGTACGTCGGCAACGTCTACCTGGGCAAGGTCCAGAACGTGCTGCCGTCCATGGAGGCCGCCTTCATCGACATCGGCAAGGGCCGCAACGCCGTCCTGTACGCCGGTGAGGTCAACTTCGAGGCGCTCGGCATGGCCAACGGCCCGCGCCGCATCGAGGCCGCCCTGAAGTCCGGCCAGTCCGTCCTCGTCCAGGTGACGAAGGACCCGATCGGTCACAAGGGCGCCCGCCTCACCAGCCAGGTCTCCCTCCCGGGCCGCTACCTGGTGTACGTCCCCGAGGGCTCGATGACCGGCATCAGCCGCAAGCTGCCCGACACCGAGCGCGCCCGGCTGAAGACCATCCTCAAGAAGATCGTCCCCGAGGACGCGGGCGTCATCGTGCGCACCGCCGCCGAGGGCGCGAGCGAGGACGAGCTGCGCCGCGACGTCGAACGGCTCCAGGCGCAGTGGGAGGACATCCAGAAGAAGTCGAAGAACGGCAACGCCCCGACGCTGCTGTACGGCGAGCCGGACATGACCGTCCGGGTCGTCCGCGACATCTTCAACGAGGACTTCTCCAAGGTCGTCGTCAGCGGTGACGAGGCCTGGGAGACCGTCCACGGCTACGTCTCGCACGTCGCGCCCGACCTCGCGGGACGCCTGTCGAAGTGGACCTCCGAGGTCGACGTCTTCGCCACGTATCGGATCGACGAGCAGCTGTCCAAGGCGCTGGACCGCAAGGTCTGGCTGCCGAGCGGCGGTTCGCTGGTCATCGACCGGACCGAGGCAATGGTCGTCGTCGACGTCAACACCGGCAAGTTCACCGGCCAGGGCGGCAACCTCGAAGAGACCGTCACCCGCAACAACCTGGAGGCGGCCGAGGAGATCGTCCGCCAGCTGCGGCTGCGCGACCTCGGCGGCATCATCGTCATCGACTTCATCGACATGGTCCTGGAGTCCAACCGGGACCTGGTGCTGCGGCGCCTGCTCGAATGCCTCGGGCGGGACCGCACGAAGCACCAGGTGGCCGAGGTGACCTCGCTGGGGCTCGTCCAGATGACCCGCAAGCGCGTCGGACAGGGCCTCCTGGAGTCCTTCTCCGAGACCTGCGTGCACTGCAACGGCCGTGGCGTCATCGTCCACATGGAGCAGCCCGGCTCCAGTGGCGGCGGTGGCGGCGGCAAGCGCAAGAAGCGCGGGCGCGGCGGTGACGGGCACGAGCACGACCACGAGCACGACGTGCACGAGACCCACGAGGTCGCGGCCGACGGAGCCGTCGAGCACGCCGAGGCCGTCCACGCCGTCGAGACGGCGGCGGAGGTCGCCGCCGAGGCCGCCGGACCCATCGCGCTGCCCGCGCCCGACTTCGCGCCGGACGAGGAGCTGTACAGCAGCGTCGCCGAGGCGGAGGCCGCGGCCGGCCGCGGCCGTACCCGCCGCCGCGCGAGCCGCAGGGCCTCGGCTCCGGCCGGCGCGCCCAAGGGCCGTACGGCACGCACCGAGACCGCTGCGGCGGCCGGCGGGGCCGGCGAGGCCGAGGCGCCGACCGCGCAGGACGTGCCGGTCGCCGTCGAGGTCCCGGTGGTCGAGGCCGCCGTGGTCGAGGCCCCGCAGGCCCCGGTCGCCGAGGAGGCCGCTCCCAAGGGCCGTACGCGTCGGCGCGCCACCCGGAAGGTGTCGGCACCCGCCGGCTCCCCGGCCGGTGCCGAGGCGACCGTGGTGACGGTCGTCGCCGAGAGCGCCCCGGTGGCGGACAGCGCCGCGGAAGCGGTGCCGGAGACGGTGGCCGCGACGGCGCCGGAACCGGTCGCCGAGCCCGAGGCGGCCATGGCCGCCGAGAGCGCCGCTCCGGCCCGTGCGCGCCGCCGTGCGGTGCGCAAGGCCACCGCGCCGACCGCGTCCGAGGAGACGGCCGTCGTGGTCGTACCGTCGGCGGAGACGCCGGCGGCGGCCGAGGAGGCCCCCAGCGAGGCCGCCGGGGCCGCCGAGGCTGCCGAGGAGGGTGTCGAGGAGGCCGTTCCGGCCAAGAAGACGGCCCGCAAGACGGCGGCCAAGAAGACCGCGGCGAAGAAGACGGTCGCCAAGAAGACCGCTGCCAAGAAGACGGCCGCGAAGAAGACGACGGCCAAGAAGGCGGCCAAGACCGCCAAGACGGCCGCCGCCAAGTCGACGGCGAAGAAGACCACCACGGTCGCCACCGCCTCCGACGAGGACTGACGGGCCCCGGCCCGCACACCAGCGATCGGCTCCCGGCCCCACGGCCGGGAGCCGATCGCGTTTTCGCCGGATCCCGCGCCGGGTTCCCGGGCCGGGTCGTGCACCGGGTCGGCGGGGCGACGGCCTGGACGCCCGCCACACAGCGTGACCGACCGGACGAGAACGGTGGCCGGAGGCATCGGCCCGTTCACAGGGAACGCTCGGTAAATTGACGGGAAAGGTTACGCGCACGCTTGTCGTACGAGTAACTTCGCCGGGAACCCGGACAGCGGAATCACTACGAAAGGCCGCTCCAGTGAACCGTCATGAACTGCTGCGTGGACTCCACCGCGTCTACCACCCGCGCAACTATCTGGAGATCGGCGTCAACGACGGTCGCAGTCTGGCGCTTTCCCGTGTGGCGTCCGTGGCGATCGACCCTGCCTTCAAGGTGGTGACGTCGATCAGCTGCGATGTGCACCTGGTCCAGTCGACCAGCGACGACTTCTTCGCCCGCAAGGACCCGCTGGTGCACCTGCGGCGAGGCCGCAACCCCTTCCGCGCCCTCGCCCGCCGCGACCCGCTCGGGGTGTTCGGAGGCGATCCCACGCTGGAACTGTCGTTCATCGACGGCATGCATCTTTTCGAGTACGCGCTGCGCGACTTCATGAACGTCGAACGCCACTCCCGCTGGTCGAGCGTGATCGTCCTCGACGACATGCTGCCCCGCGACGTCGACGAGGCCGCCCGCGACCGGCACACCAAATACTGGACGGGCGACGTCTACAAACTGGTGACGGTCCTGCGCAAGTACCGCCCCGACCTGGTCGTCGTGGAGGTCGACACCGAGCCGACCGGTGTCGCCGTGGTCTTCGGCGCCGACCCGGACAACACGGTGCTCAAGGACGCCTACGACGACATCATCGCGGAGTACGTCACCCCGGATCCGCAGGCGGTCCCCGACGAGGTGCTGGTGCGCAAGCACGCCGCGCGCCCCGAGGCGCTGCTGGCGGCGGACTTCTGGCCCGCCCTGGTCCGGGCCCGGAACCTGCGCCGTCCGCGCGCGGGCTTCGAGCGGCTGCGGGGGCAGATCGCGGCACTGGGCGGCTGAGCGGCGGCACGACCACGACGAGGGGCCCCGCGGATCATCCGCGGGGCCCCTCGTCGTACCGGTCGTACGGGTCTCAGCCGCGCAGCCGCGCCGCGTAGGCCTGGCACGCCTCGTAGGACGGCAGCAGGCCCTCGGCCTCGGCGACGGCCAGGGACGGTGCCGCCGCGTCCTTCTCGGACAGTACCGGGGTCAGGTCCGCCGGCCACTCGATGCCCAGCTCGGGGTCGAGCGGGTGGATGCCGTGCTCGCGCTGCGGGGCGTACCCCTCGGAGCACAGGTACACCACGGTCGCGTCGTCGGTCAGCGCCATGAAGGCGTGCCCGAGCCCCTCGGAGAGGTAGACCGAGTGGTGGTCCACGTCGTCCAGCCGTACGGCCTCCCACTGCTTGTACGTGGGCGAGCCGGTACGGATGTCGACGATGACGTCCAGCACGGCGCCCCGTACGCACTTGACGTACTTGGCCTGGCTGGGCGGCACGTCGGCGAAGTGGATGCCGCGCAGGGTGCCGCGGCTGGAGACCGAGCAGTTGGCCTGCGCCAGATTCAGCCGGTGGCCGGCGGCCTCGGCGAAGTCCGGTCCCTTGAACCACTCGTGGAAGCTCCCGCGGGCGTCCGGAAAGACCTTCGGTTCATGGACCCAGGCGCCGGCGATGCCGAGCTCCCGCATGTCGATCACATCCTTGTCGTACTGCGTGTCCGTGCTGTGTGCCCGTGGCCGTGCCGCGTGCACGCGGTGGTGGGCGTGGTGGGACCGGCGGATCAGCCGGCCAGCTTCGCCGCCAGGCCGCGCAGCTTCCTGCGGGCCGGTGCGGGCAGCCTGCGCACGACCGGACCGCCGACGGCGCGCAGCCGCCGCCGCAGGGCCGCCTTGCGGCGCTTGGACAGCGTCGTGCGGACGAGCTCGGCGTCCACCACGGGCAGGGCGTCGTCGAGCCGCAGCCGCCCGTTGCTCCTGACGGTCACGGTGCACAGCGGCAGGGCCGCGTCCTTCTCGCCGTCCAGCCGGGCCGCCAGGCTCCAGCGGCCGGCGGGCACCGACGCCGCACGCGCGGGAACGGCGATGTGGGCGCGGCCGGCCACGTTGCGGATCTCGGCCGTCACCACGTGCGTACCGCCGCCGTCCCCGGAGCTGAGGACCAGCTCGGTCCTGGCCGGGGCGGTCTTCGGGCGGGTGAACACGTCCAGTCGCAGCTCCGGGCGGCTGCCCGGCATCCGCTGCACGGGGCGGTTCTCCAGGTAGGGCGCCAGCCTCTTGCTGCGGCGGGCGACGTCCAGGGTGAGGTTGCCGTGCGGGTCGGTGAAGTACGGGATGACCGCACGGGCGGGAGAGCCGAGCAGCGCGGGACGCAGCTCCGTCTCCACACCGGCGACGCGGTCGGCGCCGAGCCGGGCCTTGCGGACCAGACCGAGGCCCCGGACGCTGACCCAGATGTCCCAGAAGCCCCTGGAGACCGGGCCGCGTCCCTTCACGCCCTGGGGGCTGACCACGCCGCTGCCGCGCAGGACGACCTCACAGGCGCCGTCGCCGAGGTCCTCGACGTGCGAGGTGAACTCGGCCGCACACGGCCACTCGACGGCCGTCTCGCGGTTGCGCAGCGACATCTCGGCCTTGAACTGGTCCATCTCGTCCGTGACGTCGACCAGGTCGTCCGCGTCCAGCACGTCCTTGACCAGGTCGGGGTGCAGGTAGAAGCGGCCGTCACGGCGCAGCAGGCGGACCGGCGCGGCGTCGTCGCCGTGCACCAGCCGGGCGCTGACGGTGACGGCGAGCTTGCCGTCGGGCCGCCACTCGGCCTCCTCCAGCCGGGTCGCGCCCTTGACGGAGAGCCCGAAGCGGGCGAACCGCAGCAGGCCGTCGCCGTCGTCACGGCGCAGCAGCGTCGAGCGGACGCGGGTGAGGGCCCCGAGCCCGTCGCGCACGCCCTCGCCCATGAACTCCTCGGCCAGCGGCCGTACGGCCTCCAGCATCTCGCCGAGGTAGGCCTCGTCGTACTTGAGGACGTTGGGCTCGCTGAGCCGGCCGAGCATCTCCACCCGGTAGAAACGGCGCAGCAGCAGGTCGCGGAAGTCGCCGGGCTCGGTGTTCGCCATGACGACGTCGAGCACCTCACGGAGGTTTCCGTAGTAACCCGACGGCACGATCCGCGCGGAACCCGCGTTCTGGCCGTCGTCACGCTTCGAGTAGAAGTAGCAGGTGTAGCTGCCCAGAATGGAGACGACCTTGGCGGGGAAGTACGCCTCCATCATGTACAGCTGGTCCTCCAGGCGCCGCTTGCCCTCGGGATAGGCGATGCCGTTCTCGCGCAGGAACTCCGCGCGGAACATCTTGTGCGGCGTGAGGCTGTCGTACAGCGGCGCGTCGTGGATGGTGCACTTCTCCCGGTCCGCCTTGAAGACGCCGTGCGGCACACCCCGGAAGTTGCTGGCCACCTTGCCGATGACGATGTCGGAGCCGTTGCGGTGCCCCATCTCGTACAGCCGGCGCAGGGCGTCGGAGGCGAGGTAGTCGTCCTGGTCGACGAACTGGACGTACTCGCCCTTCGCCTCGCCCACGCCGATGTTCCGCGGCTTGCCGGGCCAGCCCGAGTTCGGTATGTGGATGACCCGGAAGTGCGGGTGCTTCTCGGCCAGGGCGTCCAGCTCGGCGGGGCTCTCGTCGGTCGAACCGTCGTCGACGAACAGGACCTCGAACTCGTTCGCGGGAAGCGTCTGCCTCAACAGGGAGTCGATGCAGGGTTGGATGTACTTTCCCGGGTTGTACACCGGGATGATGACGCTCACCTTGATCGACATCTCTGTTACCTGGCTCCAGTTTCGGGGAAGCTGACTACGACCTGAATGAACCGTGTACAGCCGGTGACCAACTGATGCACGAGTGGAGTCACAGGGTAACCGCAGCCGCTTCTCAGCAGCGACCGGGTCGGCGGGAGGGCCGGCGGGCGGGCCGCCCGTACCGGTCGGCACGGGCCCGGTTTGACCGCCTCCGCGCGGCCCCGTAACCTTGACCGTCGGCGTGTCCATGGATATGAGGACGTGCCACATCCCCGTAAACCTCTTCCTCCGGAGCACACCCTGTTCCGGAGAGGCCGCCCGCGTTCGCCGGGTGGCTGGACTGCGGGGGTGCCGTTCCCGAGCGAGAGAGTGAGATCCGCGTGTACGCCATCGTGCGCAGCGGTGGTCGCCAGCACAAGGTTGCTGTCGGCGACATCGTTGAGGTTGACAAGATTTCCACCGCCAAGGTTGGCGACACGGTCGAGCTCTCGACCCTGCTCGTTGTCGACGGCGACGCTGTGACCAGCGACCCGTGGGTCCTGGCCGGCATCAAGGTCCAGGCCGAGGTCGTGGACCACCACAAGGGCGTCAAGATCGACATCCTTCGCTACAAGAACAAGACCGGCTACCGCCGTCGTCAGGGCCACCGCCAGCAGTACACGGCGATCAAGGTCACTGAGATCCCCGCGGCTGCGAAGTAAGGGACTGAGGAGAGATGGCACACAAGAAGGGCGCATCGTCCACCCGTAACGGTCGTGACTCCAACGCTCAGCGCCTCGGCGTGAAGCGCTTCGGCGGTCAGGTCGTCAACGCGGGCGAGATCCTGGTCCGTCAGCGCGGCACCCACTTCCACCCGGGTGCGGGCGTCGGCCGCGGCGGCGACGACACGCTGTTCGCGCTCCTGCCGGGCGCGGTGGAGTTCGGTACCCACCGTGGCCGCAAGGTCGTGAACATCGTCCCGGTCGCCTGAGTCTGCTCACCGCAAGGCTCTGCACCGAACGTTTCGCGAGGCGGACCTCACTTCCCGATCGGGAAGGCGGGTCCGCCTTTCGCGTGTTGACATAGGTATCACCCCGTAAGTTTTTGGAGGCACTGCACCATGACCACCTTCGTGGACCGCGTCGAGCTGCACATCGCCGCGGGTAACGGAGGCCACGGCTGCGCCTCCGTTCACCGGGAGAAGTTCAAGCCGCTCGGCGGCCCCGACGGCGGCAACGGCGGCCGTGGCGGCGACGTCACCCTGACCGTCGACCAGTCGGTGACGACTCTTCTCGACTACCACCACTCCCCGCACCGCAAGGCCACCAACGGCAAGCCCGGCGAGGGCGGCAACCGGGCCGGCAAGGACGGCCAGGACCTGGTCCTGCCGGTACCCGACGGCACCGTCGTCCTGGACAAGGACGGCAACGTCCTCGCCGACCTCGTCGGCCAGGGCACCTCCTACGTCGCCGCTCAGGGCGGCCGCGGCGGCCTCGGCAACGCGGCCCTCGCCAGCGCCCGCCGCAAAGCCCCCGGTTTCGCGCTGCTCGGCGAGCCCGGAGACCTCGGGGACATCGTCCTGGAGCTCAAGACCGTCGCCGACGTGGCCCTGGTCGGCTACCCGAGCGCCGGCAAGTCCTCGCTGATCTCCGTGCTGTCCGCCGCCAAGCCGAAGATCGCCGACTACCCGTTCACCACCCTGGTGCCCAACCTCGGCGTGGTGACCGCCGGTTCCACCGTCTACACCATCGCCGACGTGCCCGGCCTCATCCCCGGCGCCAGCCAGGGCCGCGGCCTCGGCCTGGAGTTCCTCCGCCACGTCGAGCGGTGCAGCGTCCTCGTCCACGTCCTCGACACCGCGACCCTGGAGTCCGAGCGCGACCCCGTCTCCGACCTCGACGTCATCGAGGAGGAGCTCAAGCAGTACGGCGGCCTCGGCGACCGGCCCCGGATGGTCGTCCTCAACAAGATCGACGTCCCCGACGGCAAGGACCTCGCCGAGATGGTCCGCCCCGACCTGGAGGCCCGCGGCTACCGCGTCTTCGAGGTGTCCGCCGTCGCCCACCTGGGCCTGCGCGAGCTGACGTTCGCACTCGGCGACCTGGTCGCCAAGGCCCGCGCCGCCAAGCCGAAGGAGGAGGCGACCCGGATCGTCATCCGGCCCAAGGCCGTCGACGACGCCGGCTTCACCGTCACCCCGGAGGACGACGGCCTCTTCCGGGTGCGCGGCGAGAAGCCCGAACGCTGGGTCCGCCAGACCGACTTCAACAACGACGAAGCCGTCGGCTACCTCGCCGACCGCCTCAACCGCCTCGGCGTGGAGGAGCAGTTGATGAAGGCGGGCGCCCGGGCAGGCGACGGCGTCGCCATCGGCCCCGAGGACAACGCCGTCGTCTTCGACTGGGAACCGTCCATGATGTCCGGCGCCGAGATGCTCGGCCGCCGCGGCGAGGACCACCGCTTCGAGGAACAGCGGCCCGCCGTCCAGCGCCGCCGCGACCGGCAGGCCGAACGGGACGAGTCCCTCCAGGAGTACGGCGACTTCGACCCGTTCGAGTAGGCCCGCCGGCCGCCTTGAGCGCACCGTCGCCAGGTGCGCCGAAGGTCAAGTCTGTGTAACAGAAGCCTGGGACTCATCTGTGTCCCAGGCTTCTCTCAGGTGAACCTAAGGTAAACGTCTTACCTTCCGTTAACCATGGAGACGGACTGTACGAGAGGCGAAGCCCCGGTGAACAACGCCATCACGGACCCCGCAGGCCCGACCGGTCCCCTTGCCGCCCTGGCCGCGGGCACCCGCCTGCTGCACATCGGCCCGCACAAGACGGGCACGACGGCCATCCAGGGCGCCCTGTTCGCGGCCAGGGACAGGCTGCCCGAACACGGTGTGGAGTTCCCGGCGGCCACCCGGCACCCGATGGAGGCCGCCCTGGCCGCCTGCGCCCGGCCGGCGATGATGGGCGACACCGTGCCCACCGAGAAGCACTGGATACGGCTGCTCGGCCAGGTCGAGGCCACCGGCACCCGCACCTCGGTGATCAGCAGCGAGTTCTTCGCCGACGCCCCCGACGACGAGACCGTCGCCCGCATCGTCGAGCAGCTCGGCGGCGAACGCGTCCACGTCCTCGTCACCCTCCGCCCGCTCGCCAGGATCATGCCCTCCCAGTGGCAGCAGTACGTGCAGAACGGACTGCGCATGGGCTACGAGGACTGGCTGCACCACATGCTCCGCAAGGCCCCCTACGAGAAGCCCAACCCCAGCTTCTGGCACCGGCACCGGCACGACCGGCTCGTCGAACGCTGGGTCCGCGCGGTCGGCGCGGACCGGGTCACCGTCGTCGTGGTCGACGACCGGGACCGCGACGGCCTGATGCGCACCTTCGAAGCCCTCCTCGGACTTCCGGAAAATCTCCTCCAGCCCGTCCCGGACACGGCGAACCGCTCCCTCACCCTCGCCGAGACCGAAATGCTGCGAAAGCTCAACGTGGAATTCCGCGGCAATGGACTCCCCGACGAGCTGTATTCCAAGCTCGTCCGCAACGGCGCCGTCATGCATATGAAGAACTCGTGCAGCCCCACCGCCGACGACGTGAAGATCTCCACCCCCGCCTGGGCCGTCGAGGCCGCCGGCCGCATCGGCGCCGAGATGGTCGAACGCATCGGCGCCATGGGCGTCCGCGTCGTCGGCGAACCGGCCCTGCTCCACACCCTGCCCGCCATCCCCACGCAGCCGGGACCGCCCGCCGCCGAGGCCCGCATCGCCCCCGAGGTCGCCGCCCAGGCCCTCTACGGCGCGCTCGCCGCGGCGGCCGCGGCCCCGGTACGCCACACCGCCGAGGCGAAGTCCCGCACCGTGCACCAGACGTCGTCGAAGGAACTGGTACGGGTCCTGGGGCACCGATGTCTGAAGAAGCTGCGACGGCGCTGAGGAGCCGGGAGCCCTGCTGCGGACCGCGCTGCGGGCCGGTCGGCGAGCCGGACGGCGGGCCGGGCCCGCGGGGACGGCTTAGTCGCGCTAAGTAGTTCCCGCGGTACGGCGTAGCGTTACTGAGGCGCGGATCGGGTCACGCACAGCAATCGGAATGCCCTGTGTAGTTACTCACAGCAAATTCACGGAACTCTTCCGGTGGTCCGGTGGGCGGCGCCCATCACCAGCGACGCAAGGTGAATGAAAGGTTGCGGGCACATATGCAGCGGACGGCGCTCACCTTGCACAGCGGTTACCGGAAGTGGGACCATTTCCTGGTTCCCTGATGCCCCAAGGTAGGTCACCTGTGTCCCAGCACATAGCCAAGCCCCGAACCACCGCAGTGATCCTGGCCGGTGGCACCGGCCAGCGGGTGGGTCTGTCGATCCCCAAGCAGCTGCTGAAGATCGCCGGCAAGGCCGTCATCGAGCACACCCTGGCCACCTTCGAGAAGGCCGACTCGATCGACGACATCATCGTGCTGATGGCACCGGGCTACGTCGCGGACGTCGAGAAGATCGTCGCCAAGGCCGGGTTCGCGAAGGTCAAGAAGATCATCGAGGGCGGCAACACGCGGAACGAGACCACCGAGCGCGCCATCGCGGCCCTCGGCGAGGGCCTGGCCGAGGGCGAGGACCTCAACGTCCTCTTCCACGATGCCGTACGCCCCCTGCTCTCACGGCGGGTCATCGACGACTGCGTGACCGCACTGGAGCGCTACCAGGCCGTCGACGTCGCGATCCCGTCCGCCGACACCATCATCGTCACGCGGACCCACGGCGGGGACGGCGAGTTCATCACCGAGATCCCGGACCGCTCCCGGCTGCGCCGCGGCCAGACCCCGCAGGCGTTCAAGCTGTCCACGGTCAAGCGCGCCTACGAGGTCGCCGCCGGCGACCCCAACTTCCAGGCCACCGACGACTGCTCCGTCGTCCTCAAGTACCTGCCGGACGTACCGATCCACGTCGTCGCCGGCGACGAGTACAACATGAAGGTCACGCAGCCCGTCGACGTCTTCATCGCCGACAAGCTCTTCCAGCTCGCCTCCACCGCCGCCCCCGAGCAGAACGGCGAGGACGCCTACCGCGAACTCCTCACCGGAAAGACCGCGGTGATCTTCGGCGGCTCGTACGGCATCGGCAAGGACATCGCCGAACTCGCCGAGTCCTACGGCGCGAACGTCTACGCGCTCGGCCGCTCCACCACCGGCACCCACGTGGAGAACCCGGAGGAGGTCGACGACGCGCTCTCCAAGGCCTACGCCGAGACCGGCCGGATCGACTACGTCGTCAACACCGCGGGCGTGCTCCGCATCGGCAAGCTCGCCGAGACCGACAACGCCACCATCGAGGAGGCGCTGAAGGTCAACTACCTGGCCCCGGTGCAGATCGCCCGCTCCAGCTACAAGTACCTCGCCGAGACCCAGGGCCAGCTGCTGCTCTACACCTCCAGCAGCTACACCCGCGGGCGTGCCGAGTACAGCCTCTACTCCTCGACCAAGGCCGCCATGGTGAACCTCACCCAGGCCCTGTCCGACGAATGGGCCGGCGACGCCGTCCGCGTCAACTGCATCAACCCCGAGCGCACCGCCACCCCCATGCGCACCAAGGCGTTCGGCCAGGAGCCGACGGGCTCGCTGCTCTCCTCCGAGGCCGTCGCCCGCACCTCCCTCGACGTGCTGCTCTCCGAGCTCACCGGCCATGTCATCGACGTCCGCCAGCAGGACCCGACGGCCGCCGCCGGCCAGGCCTCCGGCTTCGAGCAGGCCCTCGCCAGTGTCCTGGACCGACAGGACGGCGTGGCATAATCGACAGCCATTAGTCGTATGTAATTCAGGCCTCTGTGGTTGCGCGTTCGCGGAGCAATCGCAGGGGCCTGAACCCGTAGAACCCGGATCGACCACCTCTCAGATTGTCCGCAAGGTCGAATTCAGGCCTTTTTGTCAGCAAAAGGTTCTCCGTGATATCCACCGCTATTCGCGTCGCCCGAGTGGGCAGCGCGGCCGAGCTGGCCGCGGCGGCACTCATGATCCTGGGCTTCCCGGCCCTCATGGTCGCCGCGCTCGTCCCGAGCGTCTACGCCTTCGCGGCCGCGGCCGCCGTCACGTACCTGGCGGACCACTACCTGCACCGCAAGGGCAGCTACCTCGTCAACCGCCTGAGCAAGGTCCGGGCCGGCCTGTCGATCCGCTTCCTGATCCGGCAGCTGCTGCTGATCCTGCTGCTGGCCAGGATGGACCTCTCCAACGGCCTGGTCTTCTACGGCGCGGTCGCCTGCTTCATCGCCTTCTACGGCCTGCAGGCCCCGCACGGCGCCCTGGTCACCCTGATCCGCAACCGCCGTCGCCTGCCGGTCGCCACCCGCAACGTCGACCTGAAGTCCCGCATCCGCATCCCGGACGCCCCGCCGCAGGGCCTGCTGGACCGCTCCGCCGAGAAGATGCTCCACCTCGACCTCGCGGCCGTCGTCGGCCTGCTGGTCTCGGCGACGACGGACGACGCGGTCGCCGGCTTCGTCGGCATGGGCGTCACCCTCGCCCTGGGCTGCCTGTACGTACTGGTGCTGACGCCCTACGTGCGCGGCCGCAAGACCCCGCCGGACGCCGACACCGTCCTCGCCGCCGTCGACGACTGGCTGGCCGAGTACCGGCCCGGGACCGTGCTGTACTTCTCGGGCTCCAAGGACTCCACCTACCAGCTCAACATGTGGCTGGAGACGATGGAACAGCTGGAGTCCCGCCCGCTGATCCTGCTGCGCGAGCGGGTCATCCTGCAGAACCTCGCCCCGACCACCGTCCCCGTCATCTGCGTGCCCGGCGGCGTGCACCTGATGAACATGGACCTCTCCACGGTCCGCGTCGCCCTCTACGCGGCCAACGTCGGCAAGAACATCCACCTGCTCCGCGTCCCCACGATGAAGCACGTCTTCATCGGCCACGGCGACAGCGACAAGCTGGCCAGCGTCAACCCGTTCAGCAAGGTGTACGACGAGGTGTGGACCGCCGGCCGCGCGGGCCGCGACCGCTACGCCATCGCCGACGTCGGCGTCCGCGACGACGACATCGTCGAGGTCGGCCGCCCCCAGCTGGCCCCCATCCAGGGCCGGCAGGACGTCCCCGACGGGCGTATCCCCACCGTGCTCTACGCGCCCACCTGGGAGGGCTGGGACGGCAATCCCGGCAACACCTCCCTCGTGCTCGCCGGCGAGAACATCGTGAAGAAGCTGGTCAAGGCCGACCCACCGGTCCGCGTCCTCTACAAGCCGCACCCCTTCACCGGCACCGTCAGTGCCGAGGCGGGCGCCGCCCACCGGCGCGTCACCGCCCTCGTCCAGAAGGCCGCCGCCGCCCGCGCCACCGACGCCCGCTTCACCGCCGACCCGGCCGCCCAGGCGGCGGCCCAGGCCGAACTGACCCGCATCGAGACCCGCCTGACCGAACTGGCCGGCACCGGCGACGACAGGCGCGACGAGGCCGAGGCAAGCCGCGACGATGTCGTCGACCTGGCGAAGCACGAGGAGATCGCCCGGTTGCGCGCCGCCTGGAACGACTCCTACTGGCAGGCCCTGCCGCCGTACCAGCACGCCGTCATCGCGGGTGCCGAACCCCCCCTGTACGACTGCTTCAACGTCTCCGACGCGATGGTCTCCGACATCTCCAGCGTGGTCTCCGACTTCATCGCCAGCGGCAAGCCGTACGCCGTCACCGACTCGGCCGGCGTCGGCGCGGAGGAGTTCAAGCGGGCCAACACCGCCGTGCGCGCCGCCGTGATCCTCTCCAACAGCGCCAAGGAACTCGGCGGCCTGCTGGACGCCGTACGCGACCCCTCGGCCGACCCGCTGGCCGCGGACCGGGACGAACTCAAGCACTACCTGCTCGGGCCGGACGAGCCGACCTCCATCGAGCAGTTCAACGACGCGGTGACCGCGCTCGCCCGCAAGGCCGAGACCCGCAACCTGGGCCAGGAGACCGGGATCGCGGCCGGCGACCCCAAGGCGAAGAGCGCGACCACCGGCTGACCTCCGCCACTGCGGCGAACGGGCTCGGTCCCGGGGACTTCTCCCCGGGACCGAGCCCGTTCGCCGTTCCCGTTCTCCCGCCGCGTTCTCTTACCTCTGCTTCGAGATACGCGGATGTCTTCTTACCCGTGCTTCCCCGTTCGCGTTGAGCAGCTCTTACCGCACGCCCGTACTGTCCGATGTAACCCGCTGTACACCACCCGGCAGTCCGCTCGTCATGTGAGCTGGATCACTGGACGGGCCTCCCGGGGCAACCTGTCGCACCGATCGGTCATCTAAAACGTTGCGATCGAGGTGACGCAGGGGGAATGCACCATTGACTAGGGGGAAACGTGACCGTCGTTGCGCAGCCTGATGTGACCGTGATCATCGGGGCGTACGAAGCGATGCCGTACCTGGTCGAGTGCCTGGCCTCCGTCGAGCGCCAGACCCTCGACCCGGCCCGCATGGAGGTCATCGCCGTCGACGACGGATCGACCGACGGCACGGGGGAGTGCCTGGAGGAGTTCGCGGCCCGCGCCGCCATGCCGGTGACCGTGATCCGCCAGGAGAACTCGGGCGGCCCCAGCGGCCCGCGCAACGTCGGCCTCGCCAAGGCCGCCGGCCGCTACGTGTTCTTCCTGGACGCCGACGACCGGCTCGGCGACGAGGCCCTGGAACGCATGGTCGCCATGGCCGACAAGAACGGCACCGACGTCGTCGTCGGCAAGGTCGAGGGAATCAACCGCAAACCCCCGCAGTCGATGTGGGGGAAGACGCTCGACCGTACCGACGTCTTCTCCTCCAACATCAAGTTCACCCTCAGCGCCCAGAAACTCTTCCGCCGAGCCCTGCTGGAACGCCACGGCATGCGGTTCGACGAATCCCTGTGGACCGGCGAGGACGCGCTGTTCACCATGGAGGCCTATCTGCGCGCCGACGGCGTCTCGGTCGTCGCCGACTACCCCTGCTACTACCTCGTCGGCCGCGAGGACGGCAAACACGTCACCAAGAGCGGCGGTTACACCCTCCGCTTCGACTCCGCGCGCGCCCTGATCGGCCTGATCGCCGAGATGGTCCCGGCGGGGCCGCGACGCGACAGCCTCATGGTCCGGCCGTTCAAGGTCACACTGCTCCCGCAGTTCGGCCCCCGGTTCCTCAAGGACACCGACGAGGTGCGGCGGCACAAACGGGAGCTCGCCGAGCCGCTGCTGGACGCCCACTGGAACCCCGAGGTGGCCCGCCGCCTCAAGGTCCACGAGCGGCTCCAGCTGCACCTGGTCGCCGTCCGGCGCACCGAACTCCTCCCGGACGTGCTCGAGTTCGTGCGGGCCGGGAAGCAGCCCGCACCGGTCCTGGAGAACCGCGGCACCAGCGTCTACCTCGGCTACCCGCACTTCCGTTCCGAGGCGGCCGGCGTCCCCGACTGGATCTACCTCGCCGAACCCCGCGAGGCCCGCGCCGTCGAGGGGTACAGGGAAGCGGCCGCCGGTACGTTCGTCCGCCGCGCGGCACGCAGGGTGCGCCGCCTGCTGAGACCGAGGGTCGCCGCCCGGCGGGACGGCCACGGCCGCGTGACGGCGTAGGCGGCGGCCGCGCCGGGGTGCTCTGGCGCGGGTCACAAAGCGTCGCTGAGGATCTGCTGATGCGTGCGGTGCAGGACGGTTCCCGGTTCGATGCCGAGTTCCCGCACGAGATGGTGCCGGGTGTTCCGGAAGACCGTCAGGGCGTCGGCTCGGCGGCCCGCTCTGTGCAGGGCCGCCATCAGGAGGCCGGCCGCCCGCTCCCGGAGCGGATGGTCGACGACGAGGGTCGTCAGTTCCGCAATCGCCTCCCGTAGCCGCCCGACCGCCAGTACGGCCGCGGCGTGGTCCTCGAGGGCGGAGAGCCGTTCTTCCTCAAGGTAGGTGCCGACCCTCGACGGCAGCCACTGGCCCGCCACTCCTGTGAGGGCGGGGCCCTGCCACAGTTCGAGTGCCCGCTTCAGGTGTTCGGCCGAATGCGCCGCGTCCGACCGGTGGGCCACGTCCACCAGATGCCGGAAACGGTAGAGGTCGATTCGATCCCGGTCCACTTGCAGGGAATAGCCCTGCGGGCTGGTCGCTATCCCGCAATCGGGAAACGGCGCCAGTATGCGGCGGATTTTTGATATGTATCCCTGCACGGCGTTGCGGGCCGATTCCGTCGGTTCCTCTCCCCATATCGCTCGAAGCATCTTCTCTATGGGGACGACCCGGTTTGCGTCGAGCAGCAGCGAGGCCAGAATTCCCCGTTGCTGCGGTGTCGCGAGCCCCAGCGACTGTTCCCCGTTCAAGATATCCACAGGTCCAAGCAGTCGGAATTCGACCTGGCTCATTGTCCCCCCTTGACCTGACCCACCCCTGGGCAATACCTCGATTTTACCCCAGTGGCCCTGGATGTCACCTCCGAGTAATCCGGTGACCACTGTCTCTTTCCCGTTGTCCGGAACATGATCTTTAGTTCTGTTTTCCGCGTCCAACAGCCGATTTTTCGGCATTGATCACGCGCTTTCAATGAGAATTCAGGCGGTTTTCAGGGCCGGCGTCGAGCATGTTCGGCGACCCCATACAGGCCGACAGAAGGAACAGCCTTGAGAATTCGTACCTTCGTGACCACGACCGCGATCATCGGCGCGAGCCTTTTCGGCGCGGGTGCACCGAGTGCGATGGCAGAGGACGGCGTCGCCACGATCGGCCCGGTGGGCACCACCGGCGACGGAGTGTCCGAGTCCCCCACGGTCGTGAACGGAGAAGCCGCGGCCTCCGCGGACGGCATAGCCGCGATTCTCTGGGACAGCGCCGACGCAGGCACCGGCCGGGGCAATCTGCTCTGCACCGGCTCGATCATCGCCGAACGCTGGATTCTCACGGCGAAGCACTGCTTCGCCAACACCAGCGTGGGACAGGACGCCTCCAAGATCCAGGTCCGGGTCAAGAGCACGCAGTACAACGAGGGCGGCGGCGTCATCCAGGTGGACGACATCAAATGGCGCACCAACCACGACATCGCTCTGCTCCACCTCACCCGTGACGCCAACTCCGAGCATGTACGCCTGGCGGGTGCGAGCCCCCAGGAGGGCACCACCAACTACATCTTCGGCTGGGGATCGCAGAGCAAGATCGGCGGCGCACCGTCGAAGGGCCTCAAGCGGGCGACGGTCACCGTCGACGACATCGACAGCACCGACATCCTCGGCGAGGGCCGCGGTATCAAGAGCTCCAAGGGCAACGGCATGGCCTGCTCCGGCGACTCCGGCGGCCCGCAGTTCAAGCTGGTCGACGGACTGCGATACCAGGTCGGCGTGACCTCCGGTGTCACCTACCGGACGAGCGACAACGTCTGCATCGGCCCGATGTGGTCCTCGACGGTGCCCACGAGCCTCGACTGGATCAACGGCGTCGCCGGCCTCTAGTACCCGATCCGCACGGCGGTCCGGGCGCTCCCGCCCCGGGCCGCCGTTCCACGTCCACCCCGAACCGCAAAGAGGAGTCCCATGCCCCGCAGGCCGTCCCTCCGGCGTGCCCTCGCCGTTGCCGCGACGCTGACAGCCGTACTGGCCGCCTCGACGAACGCCGCCCCCGCCGCGGAGGAACCGGCCGCGGCCGCGATCACGACCGGCGCCGTCTTCAACGACCCGCAGGGCACCGCGACGGAACAACAGGCGATCGTCAGCCACATCAGGAGCCTGGTCCGGCAGGCGCCCGCCGAGGCACGGGTCAGGATCGCGCTCTACGTCGTCACGGACATGGACTTCGTGAACGAACTCATCGCCGCGAGCGCACGGGGCGTGCACGTCCGCATCGTGCTCGACTCGACCGACCAGAACGACGCGGCGTACGCCAGGCTGGTGTCGGCACTGGGCAGCGATCGTGGTGCGAACTCGTGGGTCAAGCGATGCGCGAACCGCGCGTGTGTCGGCAACGCCGGAACCCCGCGCATGCACAACAAGTTCTTCCTCTTCTCCCGCACGGGAGACGGGGACGACGTCGTCGTGCAGTCCTCCGCCAACCTGACCGCACACAACACCCAGGACTACTGGAACAACGCGGTCACCGTGGTCGGCAACACGGGCCTCTACACGGCTTATGTCGACTACTTCGCAGACCTGGCCGCCTCGCCGGACCGGGAGACCGACGACTACTACCGGATGACGACCTCGGGCGACGTCAAGTCGTACTTCTTCCCGCGAGCCGGCACCGGCGACTCCACGGACACCGTCGTCGAGATCCTGGACAACGTCACCTGCGAGGGCAACACCACCGTCGGCACGCCCACCGGCCGCACGGTGATCAGGATCGGGGCCTGGGACCTCACCAGGGAGGGCATCGCGAGGAAACTGCGGGAACTCGCCGACGAGAACTGCTGGATCGACGTCGTCTACCGCCACATGAGTTCCGGCAGCACCGCAAGTCTCTCCGGTCACGACCGCATCAAACTCTACGAGCTCAACCAGGCCGACGGAGACCTCATCCACTCCAAGTACCTCCTCGTGGAAGGCACTTACGCGAGCCAGAAGGACACCAAATGGGTGTTCACCGGCAGCCCCAACTACGACGAATCGTCGCTCCGCGAAAACGACGAGGCGCTGCTGCGCATCAAGAGCGCGGGCATCCACGACCAGTACAAGAACAACTTCGTCTCCATGCGGACCGTCGTCCGCGGCTACTGAGCCACGTCGGCCGACCTGGCGGCCCGCCGTCCCTGCGGCCGGTCACGGACCGCTGTCCGGGGTATGGACCGACGCGCGCCGCACGGTCCCGTTCGCGTAGATTGCCGGGCGGGCAGCCGTACCTACGCGAGGGGACACACAGGACGTGGCAAGGGCAAGGCAGGCCGTCGGCGAGGCCCGCAGGATCGTCGTCAAGGTGGGCTCCTCCTCGCTGACCACCGCCTCCGGCGGCCTGGACGCCGACCGTGTCGACGCGCTCGTCGACGCCCTGGCCAAGAGCCGCAGCGGCGGCGAGAAGGAGATCGTCCTCGTCTCCTCCGGCGCCATCGCCGCCGGACTCGCCCCGCTCGGCCTGCGCCGCCGCCCCCGGGACCTGGCCCGCCAGCAGGCCGCCGCCAGCGTCGGCCAGGGCCTGCTCGTCGCCCGCTACACCGCCTCCTTCGCCCGCTACGCCGTCCGCGTCGGCCAGGTCCTGCTCACCTCCGACGACATGAGCCGCCGCGCCCACCACCGCAACGCCTCCCGCACCCTGGACAAGCTGCTCGCGATGGGCGCGCTGCCGGTCGTCAACGAGAACGACACCGTCGCCACCGACGAGATCCGCTTCGGCGACAACGACCGCCTCGCCGCCCTCGTCGCCCACCTCGTCCACGCCGACCTGCTGGTCCTCCTCTCCGACGTCGACGGCGTCTACGACGGCGACCCCAGCAGGCCCGGCACCTCGCGGATAGCGGAGGTGACGGGACCCGAGGACCTGACGGGGGTCGAGATCGGCAGCGCGGGGAAAGCCGGTGTCGGCACCGGCGGGATGGTCACCAAGGTCGAGGCCGCCCGGATCGCCGCCGCGGCGGGCATCCCGGTGGTCCTCACGAGCGCCGTGCATGCCGCCGACGCGCTCTCGGGCAGTGACACCGGCACCTACTTCCACCCCACCGGCAAACGGTCCGCAGACCGCCTTCTGTGGCTCCAGCACGCCTCCACCCCGCAGGGCTCGCTCACCCTCGACGACGGCGCCGTCCGCGCGGTCGTGGAAGGCCGCAAGTCGCTGCTGCCGGCCGGGATCGCCGCGGTCGAGGGCGAGTTCGGCGCCGGCGACCCGGTCGAGCTGCGCGACACCGGAGGCCGTGCGGTGGCCCGCGGGCTCGTCAGCTTCGACGCCAAGGAGATCCCCCAGCTGATCGGGCGTTCGACCAGGGAGCTGGCACGCGAGCTGGGCCCCGCGTACGAACGCGAGGTCGTACACAGGGACGACCTGGTGATCCTGCACCCGTAAAACGGGGCGTAACGACGGACCCCGGTGGGGGACGTTCCGTAAAACCGCCACACGAACCCTTGCGGCCTGCTCAACTTTGTCTCAGGACCACGTTCCGCACGAGCACAGCTGAAGGAGGCCGTCGTGAGACGAGTGCGCCCTGGAGCTGCGGCCTCCCGCGGTGCTCTGACGAGCGTCGCGGCCGGGGACACCTACGAGGAGCCGAAGGACCTGCCCCGCCTGTGGCACGTCACCCTCAGCGTCTGCGGTGCCGAGGTCCCCCTGCCGGAACTGCGCCGCGGACTCGAACAGCTGGCCCACGACCACCCGTTCCTCCTCACCAGCCGCTACGCCTGCGACCACGCCGAGATCCGCTACTGGGAAGAGGCCCGCGACCTGCACGACGCCGCCGCCGTCGCCCTGCGCCTGTGGGGCGAGCACCGCCAGACCGCCGGTCTGCCGGCCTGGGAGATCGTCGGCCTCGAGGTCATCGACCGCGCCACCTACCACCAGCGCGTCGCCGAGGGCTACGGCCCGCCGCCCGCGACCCCGGTCGGCATCCACCCCTTCTGAACCCTTCTGAACCCTTCCGAAGCCTCCTGCCCTTCCGGTGCCGCCTCCGCCGCCGGCCGGTATTCACCCGTTTTGATCCACGTCTCGCGGTATGGGATGCCACGTGGACGGCCCGCCGGGGCGCACTACCCTTCCCTCATGACGACGCTCTCGCCGTACGACGCCATGTCCCCGGTCACCCAGGCCGCCTACCGCGCCAAGGCCGCCGCCGCCGACCTCGCGCCGCTGCCGCGGGCCGTGAAGGACGACGCGCTGCTGGCCATCGCGGACGCCCTGGAGGTCCGTACCAGCGAGATCGTCGAGGCCAACGCCAAGGACATCGCCAAGGCCCGCGAGAACGGCACCAGCGAGGCGATCGTCGACCGCCTCACCCTCACCCCGGAGCGGGTCCGCACCATCGCCTCCGACGTCCGCGACGTGGCGAAGCTGCCCGACCCGGTCGGCGAGGTCGTCCGCGGCTCCACCCTCCCCAACGGCATCGACCTGCGCCAGGTCCGCGTGCCGCTCGGCGTCGTCGGCATCATCTACGAGGCCCGCCCGAACGTCACCGTCGACGCCGCCGCCCTCTGCCTGAAGTCCGGCAACGCGGTCCTGCTGCGCGGTTCCGCCTCCGCCCACGCCTCCAACACCGCCCTCGTCCGCGTCCTGCGCGACGCCGTCGGCGGCGCCGGGCTGCCCGCCGACGCGATCCAGCTGGTGCCCGGCGAGGGCCGCGACTCCGTCCACGAGCTGATGCGCGCCCGCGGCCTCGTCGACGTCCTCATCCCGCGCGGCGGCGCCTCCCTCATCCAGACCGTCGTCATGGAGTCCAAGGTCCCCGTCATCGAGACCGGCACCGGAAACTGCCACGTCTACGTCGACGCCCACGCCGACATCGACATGGCCGTCGACATCCTGATCAACTCCAAGGCGCACCGGGTCAGCGTCTGCAACGCCGCCGAGACCCTCCTCGTCCACCAGGACATCGCCGCCGAGTTCCTGCCGCGCGCCCTGGACGCCCTCGCCGAGGCCGGCGTCACCGTCCACGCCGACGAACGCGTCCTCGCCTACGCCGCGGACTCCAAGGCGACCGTCGTCGAGGCGGTCCCGGAGGACTGGGAGACCGAGTACCTGTCGTACGACATCGCCGCCGCCGTCGTCGACTCCCTCGACCGGGCCGTCGAGCACATCCGGCTGTGGACCTCCGGGCACACCGAGGCCATCGTCACCACCTCGCAGCAGGCCGCCCGCCGCTTCACCCAGCTGGTCGACTCCACCACGGTCGCCGTGAACGCCTCCACCCGTTTCACCGACGGCGGCCAGTTCGGCTTCGGCGCCGAGATCGGCATCTCCACCCAGAAACTGCACGCCCGCGGCCCCATGGGCCTGCCGGAGCTGACCAGCACCAAGTACATCGTCACCGGCGACGGCCACATCCGCCGCTGACACCCGTACGGCCCAGCCGCGCACTCCGTACGGCGTGCGGGCGCGCGGCGGGGCGCCCGCGGCCCCGGGCCGGCGTGAAAGGCGTCTCACCGGACCTATGAATTTCCATACCGTCTGCCCAAATTGACCCCCCAGGTCTACTCTGGATCCGTGCCGGAGGACGTGGGGGGCACGCCGTTCCCTGACGGCTGGGAGCCCGACGACGACCATGACCACGGAAAGTCGGACGAAGAATTCGACTCCGTGGTCTTCGACGAGGCCTTCGTGAAGGCGGCAGTGGTCCATGAGCCGACCGCCGTCGAACGCCTCCTTGCCGCCGCCCAGGCCAGAGCCGAGGCCTCCGAGGCCGAGGCCCGCCGCGCCCGCACCAGAGGCGAGCGCTACGACGACGGCTTCGGCCCCGACGGCCCCGAGTTCGGGCACGCCGGCGAACTCGACGACCTGGACGACACCGACCTGGTCGAGGACCGTTACGGCGCCGCCGGGACCTACGGCAAACACGTCCGCTGGCACCGTCCGGTCGCCTGGGTGCTCGCCCTCGTCATGGGCATCGGCATGGTCGCGCTCGCCTTCGCCGCGGTCTACCGCAGCGCCTCCTCGGGCGGCAGCCGCGACCAGGTCCCCAGGCCCCCCTCCACGGGCCAGGAACAGGGCACCGCGGCGGCACCCTCCGTGTCCGCCGACTACTCCCAGTCCGCCAAGCCAGCGGTCTCCGTGGTCCCGCGCACCCCCTGACCGGTCGCGGTCGCCCTGGTGGCAGTCCTGGTGAGAACCTGTCAGAAGTTGTCGTGTAGCAGGGCGTTTACCTGAGGCTCCCGGGACCTACTCTGAAAGTATGGGCGGGCCAGGAGACCCACCTGAGGGGACACCCGAGGGCGGCCCCGTGGGTGGCGAGGACGAGTACCGATCCGTCGTCTTCGACGAATCGTTCATCCGCGCTGCCCGCCTCCAGGAGTCCTCCGCACGCGAACGCATGACCGACCACGCGCCCGCCGTACGCCGTCGCCCGGCCCTGCGCCGGGGCCTCACCCGGCAGGCCCTGATCCTCGTCGTGCTGATCCTCGTGGCCTTCGGCACCGCGATCTACATGGGCGTCCGCCACCCCTACGGCAGCGACGAGGCCCAGCCGCCCGTCGAACCCCTGCGGATGACCGTCATCCCGCTCTCCCCGCAGGGCAAGGTGCCCGGCGCCGCCGACGCCGAGACGTTGTTCGCGCACAGCCCGGCCGCGCAGTACGAGGTCGGCGCCGAGGGGATACCGCTGCCGGCCGCCCGGAGCACCGCGCACTTCTCCGACAGCCAGGTCGTCACCGCCCTGACCACGGTCAAGGACTACCTCGTCCGCTCCTCGCTCTACCGCGAGGTCCTCGACAGCAGCGAGGTGCGGCCCGCGCGGGCGCTGCTCGACCCCGGTCAGCTCGACCAGTTCGACCAGAGCGTCGACCACCCCGCGGCGGACGGCCGGCACGCCCCCACCGGATGGCTGGTCCGCTTCGACCCCACCCGCGCCGAACTCGCCGACCCGAGGATCCGCGTCCAGGGCAGCCTGACGGCCACCGAGACCGACCCGGCCACCCTGGAGGTCACCGCCGACCACACCTTCGTCTACGCGCTGCGGCCCACCGGCGCTCCGGCCGGCGCCCAGGCCTCCCTGTTCACCGTGCGCCGCCAGCTGACCTTCCGCTTCGACCAGGACGACCTGCGCCTGCACCAGACCCAGCTGGTCGTCTCCTACGTCCAGGCGGGCCCCCTGTCCTGCGCCGAGGACGCCGCCGACCACCTGCACCCCCTGCTGGCCGGCCAGACGGCCAGGGCGGGCGGCCCCGCGGGCACGAACCCGTTCGCCACGGACGGCGCCACCGCTCTGTGCGGGACGCTGTCCGCCGCGGCCGAACCGAAGGTCTGAGCGGCCGTACCGTACATCCGGCGATCCGGCGATCCGGCGATCCGGCGACAGGGCAGGGCAGGGCCCCGCTACGCCTCGTCGTCCTCCGCGGGAGTGTCCCGGGGCGGCGCGTCCTTCGGCGGGGGCGCGCTGGTGAAGCCGTCGAAGCCGCGCTTCACCCGGCCGCCCAGGTTTCCCGCCCCGCCCGCGAAGTCCGAGACCAGCTTCATCAGCGGGTCCTTGGAGGTCTTCACGTCACCGGCATAGCTCGCCGCGGACTCCTTGAACGAGTCGCCGACCGAGGTGTCCTTGTCCTCGGCGCGCCGCGGGTAGTGACCGTCCATGATCCGCTGGTAGTCGCGGGACTCGGCCCACTTCTTCAGCTCGGCCGCGCGGACCGTGGTGAAGGGGTGCGAGCGCGGCAGCACGTTCAGGATCTTCAGGACCGAGTCGCGCAGGTCGCCGCCCGCCTCGTACTCCTCGGCCTGCTGCAGGAACGCGTCCACGTTCATCTCGTGCAGGTGGTTGCCGCCCGCGATCTTCATCAGGCCGCGCATCGAGGCCCGCAGGTCCTGGCCCGCCAGCAGCCCGGCCCGGTCGGCGGACAGCTCCGACTTGCGGAACCACTCCCGCAGGGCCGTCACGATCGCCAGGATCGCCAGGTTGCCCAGCGGGATCCAGGCGACCTTGAGCGCCAGGCTGGTCAGGAACAGCAGGATCGTCCGGTACACCGAGTGCCCGGACAGCGCGTGCCCCACCTCGTGGCCGACGACCGCCCGCATCTCCTCCTCGTCGAGGAGTTCCACCAGACCCGTGGTCACCACGATGATCGGCTCGTCCAGGCCGATGCACATCGCGTTCGGCTGCGGATCCTGCGTCACGTACATCGGGGGGACCTTCTCCAGGTCCAGGATGTAGCAGGCGTCCCGCAACATGTCGTTCAGGTGTGTGAACTGCTGGTCGGACACCCGGACCGAGTCGGACAGGAACAGCAGCCTGAGGCTCCGCTCCGGAAGCAGCCCGCTGAGCGCCTTGAAGACCGCGTCGAAGCCGCTGAGCTTGCGCAGCGCCACCAGCGCCGAACGGTCCGCCGGATGCTCGTACGCACGCGAGGAGATCCCCGGGAACCGCCTGCGCTGCCTGCTCGGCACCCGCGCGTGCCCGTCCTGTTCGTGCCCGTTCTGCTGGTGGCCGTCGTCGGACATGTCATCCCCCATGTGCGTGAGTGTCTGCCGTGCCCCCGGGGCAGGGCCCAGCCTAGGCGGAGATACCGTGGACGGGCAGTACAGCCGAAGGAGTCCTCATGGAGCACCACCCCCCGGCCGCCTGGCTCACCCAGGCTGCGAGCGCCGCCCAGCACCAGAGCTCGGGCGATCTGCTCCGGGTCGTCATCGTCGTCATGTTCGTCGGCTGCGCACTGACCGCCTGGTTCCTGCTGCGCGGGTACAAACAGAAGGACGACTGAGCCGCCGGGATCGTTCCCCGATGGAGGAGTCGGCGTGATCGCCGCCGGGGCGCCCGCATACGATGAGCCGACATCTTTATCCCGCCCACACGCGATAGGTCCTGCCGCAGATGATGAATCTCCACAGTGCCGCTGCCCAGTTGGTCACCCTCGCCGCAGAGGGCGAGGAGCACGGCGGCAACCACAACAGCCTCAACCCGGCCGTCACCGGCGGCAGCGCCTTCGTCATCCTGCTGCTCCTGCTGTGGATCACCACCCGCTTCAACCGCGACCGCTGAGCCGGACGCCGAGCCCCGGCACCGGTCCTCCGGGCGGGGCCCACGGGCCGGGCCGGTAGGGTCTGCACGCATGGGAGAGCAGGACATGCCTACCGGTCCGGCAGCTGACGAGGCCGACGACATGGCGACACGGCCCCGGTACACGCCGGCGGGCCCCGCGCACACCGGCAAACGCCGCCTCGGTGTCATGGGCGGAACGTTCGACCCGATCCACCACGGGCACCTCGTGGCGGCCAGCGAGGTCGCCGCCCAGTTCCACCTCGACGAGGTGGTCTTCGTGCCCACCGGGCAGCCGTGGCAGAAGACCTCCCGCGCCGTCTCGCCGGCCGAGGACCGCTATCTGATGACGGTCATCGCGACCGCCGAGAACCCGCAGTTCTCCGTCAGCCGCATCGACATCGACCGCGGCGGCCCCACCTACACCGTCGACACCCTGCGCGACCTGCGCGCCCTCAACCCCGACACCGACCTGTTCTTCATCACCGGCGCCGACGCACTCGGCCAGATCCTCACCTGGCGGGACTCGGAGGAACTCTTCTCCCTGGCCCACTTCATCGGCTGCACCCGGCCCGGCCACCACCTGACCGACCGCGGTCTCCCGGAGGGCGGCGTCTCGCTGGTGGAGGTTCCCGCGCTCGCCATCTCCTCCACAGACTGCCGTGCGAGAGTCGCCAAGAGCGACCCCATCTGGTACATGGTGCCGGACGGAGTCGTGCGCTACATCGACAAGCGCGAGCTGTACCGCGGCGAGTGAGCCGAGAGGGGCACCGGTGAACGACCGATACGACGCGGGATACGGAAGCGACCAGTACGAACTCGTCGGCTACGACGAGTACGGGCAGCCGGTGTACCGCCAGATCCCCGCACAACAACAGCAGCAGACGTACGACCCGTACGCGGGGCAGGGGCAGGGGCAGGGGCAGGGGCAGGGGCAGGGCTACGGCTACGACCCGTACGCCGGCGGCGGCGGGCAGCAGGCCGCGCCGTCGTACGACACCGGGCAGCAGGCCCCCGTCCACGACACCGGCCGGCAGCCGCCCACGCCCGCGTACGACCCGTACGGCACCGGCGGCCACGCCGCCTACGACCCCTACGGGCAGGCGGCCACGAGCGGCCGGCAGCCCCGGGTCGCCGAGCAGACCGCGCACATCCCGCAGCAGGCCGGACCGGCCGACCACGCCGCAGGTCCCCGGCAGGACGACGGCGAACGTGACTACCACACCGGCCAGTTCGCGTTCGTCGAACAGCCCGACGGCGACTCCGAGGACGTCATCGACTGGCTGAACTTCACCGAGAACCGAACCGAGCGCCGCGAGGAGGCCAAGCGCCGCGCCCGCAGCCGGATGATCGCCCTGGTCGTCGTCCTCGCCCTGGTCGCCGTCGGCGGCGTCGGCTACCTCTGGTACGCCGGAAAGATCCCCGGCCTGTCCTCCACCGCCGCCAAGACCGGCACGACGACCCCGGCGGCCGCCCAGAAACGCGACGTGGTCGTCGTCCACCTGCACAACACCGGAGGCGGCGGGACCTCGACCGCGCTGCTCGTCGACAACACCACCACCAAACAGGGCAGCACCGTCCTGCTGCCCAACTCCCTCGCCCTCACCGACGACGACGGCACCACCACGACCCTCGCCAAGTCCGTCGACGGCGACGGCTCCTCCGGCACCCGCGACCAGCTCGACACCGTCCTCGGCACCAGCATCGAGGGCACCTGGCGCCTGGACACCCCCTACCTGCAGAATCTCGTCGACCTCGTCGGCAACATCGACATCGACACCAACGCCGACGTCCCCGACCCGGACGCCAAGAAGAAGGGCTCGGAGCCCCTCGTCAACAAGGGCAAGGACCAGACCCTCGGGGGCAAGGCCGCCGTCGCCTACGCCACGTACCGCGCCTCCGGCGAGGCACAGAACGCCCAGCTGGAGCGGTTCGGGCAGGTCATGCAGGGCGTCCTGCGCAAACTGCCCTCCGACGCCTCCACCGCGACGACCACGGTGCAGACCCTCGCGCAGATCCTCGACCCGTCCCTCACCGACAAGGACCTCGGCACCTTCCTCGCCAAGCTCGCCGACCTCGCCAAGGACGGCGACTACAAGACCGCCCTGCTGCCGGTCCAGAACGACGGCACCCTGAGCGCCGAGACCAGCTCCAGCGTCGTCAAGGACATCCTCGGCGGCACCGCCAAGAGCCCGTCGGCGGGATCCGCGGTGCGCGTCTCCGTCCAGAACGCCACCGGCGTCAAGGACGACACCGAGAAGGCCCGCGTGGTCCTCGTCAACGGCGGCTACACCTTCCTGGAGGGCGGTACGGCCTCCGGCACCCGGGCCACCTCCGAGGTGCTCTACTCCGACGCCGCCGACAAGGAGAACGCCACCGAGGTCGCCAAGACCCTCGGCCTCGGCACCGGTGCCGTCCGCAAGGGCACCGTCGGCTCCGGCGCGGACGTCTCGGTCGTCCTCGGCCAGGACTACAAGCCGTCCTCCTCCTGAGGCGGCCCGCCGCACCCCACGTGACCCGGTAATCACGTGGGGTGCGCCCGGCGGTCCGTGAGACCCTTGAGGTCAAACGACCGCCGACGGAAAGCCACGCAGTGACCGCAACCGACCGTTCCATCGAGCTCATCACCGCCGCCGCCCAGGCCGCCGCCGACAAGCTCGCCCACGACGTCATCGCCTACGACGTCAGCGACGTCCTGTCGATCACGGACGCCTTCCTGCTGGCCTCCGCGCCCAACGACCGGCAGGTCAAGTCGATCGTCGACGAGATCGAGGAACGCCTCCAGAAAGAACTCGGCGTCAAGCCGGTACGCCGCGAGGGCGACCGCGAGTCCCGCTGGATCCTGCTCGACTACGTGGACATCGTCGTCCACGTCCAGCACAGCGAGGAGCGCGTCTTCTACGCCCTGGAACGGCTGTGGAAGGACTGCCCCGAGATCGAGCTGCCCGCCGACGCCAAGGCCACCCGCGGCAAGGCGGCGGCCCACGCCGCGCTGCAGGCCGCCGAGGACTCCGGCGAGCCGGGCGGGGACTGGTGATGAGCGCCACGGGCGAGGTGACCGACCGCGCAGGCCGCGGTCGCCGCGTCATCCTGTGGCGGCACGGCCAGACCGCCTGGAACGTGGAGCGCCGCTTCCAGGGCTCCACCGACGTCGAGCTCACCGAGACCGGCATCGGCCAGGCCCGCCGCGCGGCCCGCCTGCTCGCCTCCCTCGGCCCGGACACGATCGTCTCCTCCGACCTGAAGCGGGCCGCCGACACGGCCGCCCAGCTGGCCGCCCTCACCGGCCTCGACGTGATCCACGACGAGGCACTGCGGGAGACCTACGCGGGCGTGTGGCAGGGCCTCACCCACGAGGAGATCATCGCCCGCCACGGCGACGAGTACGCCGCCTGGAAGCGCGGCGAGCCGGTCCGCCGCGGCGGCGGCGAACTGGAGACCGAGGTCGCCGACCGGGCCGCCCCCGTCGTGCTCCGGCACGCCGAGAAGCTCCCCGAGGACGGCACCCTCGTGGTCGTCAGCCACGGCGGCACCATCCGCACCACCATCGGCCGCCTCCTCGGCCTGGAGTCCCGGCACTGGGAGAGCCTCGGCGGTCTCACCAACTGCTGCTGGTCCGTGCTCGGCGAAGGCGCCCGCGGCTGGCGGCTCCTCGAGCACAACGCCGGCACCCTCCCGGAGCCCGTGCTCGGCGACGACGACTGAGGAACCTGCGGCCACCCGGCCCGCCCGGAGCCCGGATTTCACTTTCCGGCAGGTCGCAGGCTAAAGTTCTTCTTGTTCACCCCGCCGAGCGGAAAGACGGGAAGAACGCACGGGGCTATAGCTCAGTTGGTAGAGCGCCTGCATGGCATGCAGGAGGTCAGGAGTTCAATTCTCCTTAGCTCCACAGATCGGCACTCCACACACTGTCGAGTTGTCAAAGATCGGTAATGGGAAACCCGTCCTCTTCAGAGGGCGGGTTTTCTTGTGTTCCACTCCCGGAGGATCTCGTTGGCCTCCTCCTCCGTCACCGGCCACAGCCGCTGCCTGCGCTCCCGCAGCAACGCCACCCGCTCCCGCGTCCGTTCGTCCTCCGGCGTGTAGACCACGATCCGCGCCTCCGGCATCCCGTCGACCGACAGCGACTGCGACGTCATCCGCAACTCGCCCACCGCCCCGTGACGGAACGTCTTCACCCGCGGCCCCGGCTGCGCCACCGCCCCGCTCGCCCACAACCGGGCGAAGTACGGACTCGCCTGGGACAGCGCCCGTATGAAGTCCTCCCAGGCCGGCTCGCCGACATGCCTGCCGTAGGAGGAACGCAGGGTCGCCACCATCACCGGCAGTTCACGCTGCACGTGCACCACCGGGCTGGTCTCCTCCGGGACCGTGAACAGCGTCCACAGCACGTTCGGCACGCCGATCCGCACCGTCTCCGGCACCAGGAACAGGTCCCGGTAGGCGGCATTGGTGGCCAGCACGTCGTAGCGCGAGGTGTACACCACCGCCATCAGCGGGTCGAGCGCGTCGATGATGCCCTGCACCTCCGCGCCGACCGACCGGGACAGCCCCTCCGGAACCGGGGCGAACGGCACCTCCGCCAGCCGGTACAGATGCTCCCGCTCGGGCGGGTCCAGCTTCAGGGTCCGCGCCACCGCGTCCAGGACCTGCGCCGACGCGTTGATCGGCCGGCCCTGCTCCAGCCACGTGTACCAGGTCACCCCCACCCCGGACAGCTGGGCGACCTCCTCCCGGCGCAGCCCGGGCGTGCGCCGCCTGAGCCCCGGCGGCATCCCCACGTCCGCCGGCTGCACCCGGGCCCGCCTGCCGCGCAGGAACGCGGCCAGCTCCGGCCTGCGGCGGTGTGCTGTCGTCGCCATCGTCACGTCCCCCGTCGTCACGTCATCCATCGTCGGTGCAGCCCCCGTCCTCTGCCAGGTGCTGCCAGTACCAGCATCGGCGGGCTCTCGGCACCCGTACCGGACCGCCGCCACGCTCGGTCGCATGACGACGACATCCCGGACGG
Source organism: Streptomyces sp. NPDC048291 (assembly GCF_043201715.1). Classification (NCBI taxonomy): domain Bacteria; kingdom Bacillati; phylum Actinomycetota; class Actinomycetes; order Kitasatosporales; family Streptomycetaceae; genus Streptomyces; species Streptomyces sp. NPDC048291. The sequence goes on along the minus strand of NZ_JBICZC010000002.1, from coordinate 151,123 downwards.
GACCAGGTCCCGCACCCGCTCCGACCCCTGCGAAAAGTGAAGCACCCGGCACTGACAACCGGCCCCGGCTGCTCCTCGCGATCGTCCTCGCGGCCCTGTTCATGGCCGTGCTGGACGTCTTCATCGTGAACGTCGCGGCCCCCACCATGGGTTCCGAACTCCACGCCTCGGGCGCCGACTTGCAGCTGGTCGTGGCCGGCTACGCCATCACGTACTCGGTGCTGCTGATCACCGGTGCCCGGCTCGGCGACCGGCTCGGCCACGGCCGGGTCCACCTCGCAGGCCTCGCCCTGTTCACCACGGCGTCGCTCGCCTGCGGCCTGGCCCAGGGGGCCACCGAGCTGATCGTGTTCCGGCTCGTGCAGGGCGCCGGCTCGGCGGTGATGATCCCGCAGGTCCTCAGCATCATCCAGCGCGCCTTCACCGGCGAGGCCCGTATACGGGCGCTCGGCGCCTACTCCGCGGTCCTCGCGGTCGGCGCCGCCGCCGGCCAGGTCATCGGCGGCGTCCTGGTCAGCGCCGACCTGTTCGGCACCGGCTGGCGGCCGGTGTTCCTCGTCAACGTGCCCGTCGGCGCCGTACTCCTCGTCCTCGGCCGGCGCGTCCTGCCGCCCGGCGCCGGATCCGGTCCCGAACGGGCCCGCGGCCTGGACCTGCCCGGCCTGGTCCTGCTGGGGGCCGCCGTGTCGCTGCTGACGGTTCCGCTGGTGCTCGGCCAGGAGGAGGACTGGCCGCTGTGGTCCTGGCTGTCCCTGACCGCCGCCGTGCTCCTGTTCGCGCTGTTCTGCGGGTACGAGGCGAGGCTGGCCCGGCGCGGCGGCGCCCCGATCGTCGCACCCCGGGTGCTGCGCCACCCCGGCATGGGCCTGGCCGTCCTGCGGATCCTCGCCGTCATGGCCGTCAACGCCGGATTCCTCTTCACGCTCACCCTGCACGTCCAGAGCGGCCTCGGCTACAGCGCGCTGCGCGCCGGTCTCACCTTCGCGCCGACCGCCGTCGTCTTCGGTGCGGTCGCCCTCACCTGGCGCAGGTGGCCGGCCGCCTGGCAGCGGGCGCTGACCCCGGCCGGGTTCGCGCTCACCGCGCTGGGCGTGGCCGGGGTCGGGCTGGCCTTCCACGGGGGCGGCGACGGGGGCGCGCAGCTCTATGTGGCGTACGCCGGTGTGGGCGCGGGGCTCGCGCTCGCGTTCAGTCCCACGCTCACCGGCGCGCTTGCAACCGTGCGCCCCGAGGACGCGGCGGACGCCAGCGGACTCCTCGCGACCGTCACCCAGCTCGGCCAGCTCATCGGGGTCGCGGCGTTCGGCACACTGTTCTTGAACCGGCTTGAGTCAGTTGGGGGCCCGCGGGCGTATACCTCTGCGGAGGCGCTGTCAGCCTGCGCATGGGCGCTCGCCGCGACGGCGGCCGCGGGTGCCGTGTCCGGACTGGTACTGAGGCGTCGCTGACCGTATTGGTCCGGCCGTGGCAGAATCAAACGGCCGGAAGGGGGCGCGGCCCGACGGGAGGAGTAGCGATGCCTGCGAGCATCCTTGAGGAGGGCGGCCACCTCCTCGGTGCGGCGTTGATACGGGACACGATCACCCGGCTGCTCTGCCCTTCCTGTGGTTCCGTGGATGTCGCCCAAGTACTCGGCGACAACGGCGGGATCTCCTACGTGTGCACGGCCTGCGGCCACAGCTGGAGCTGATCGATGGGTGCACACAGGCGGAAGTGCGACTGGTGCGGGAGCGGCACCCCCATCGTCCGCGACATGGAGCCGATCAATCCCGACTACCAGTACTGGTGCGAGGAATGCGCGCGGGCGCTGATCATAAAAGGCGACCCGATCGAGACCTACCGTGAGCTGGAGGGCGAGCCGATCTACGGTCGGCTCCTCGAAGAGCACTGCACGCTCAAACGGTTCTATTCGTTCGTCACGGCCTGACCGGGGCCCGGCCTCGGCAACGAGGTCCGGGCGAGCACGAGGAACAGCACCCCGGTGGCCGTGTACAGCGCGGACAACGTCAAGGCGACGGCGTCCTGGTGCAGTTCGGGCCGCCCGTTCCCGTGTGGCACCCACCACAGTGCGTACGAGCAGAACACCAGCAGCGTGCCCGCGGCCACCGTCCGGTACCCGCGGGTCCACAGCAGCAGCACGACGGGCACGCACCACACCCAGTGGTGCGACCAGGACACCGGGCTGATCAGGAGCGCGGTCACCGCGCAGGCGGCCACCGCCCAGGCCCGCCGGCCGCGCAACTCCGCCGTCACCGCCACCGCGAGCCCCAGAACGGCCGTCAGGGCCGCCGCGGCGGCCCACAGGGCTCCCGGGTCGGGAGTGTGCAGCAGACGCGCCAGAACGCCGCGCAGGGCCTGATTCGCGGTCTCCTCGGCCCGCCCCACCCGTCCCGTCCGGAACACCATCCCGGTCCAGAACCGCCACGAGTCGTACGGCAGGACGGCCGCCGCCAGCAGCGTCGCCCCCGCGAAGACGGCCGCCGCCCCGCGCGCGTGCCGCAGCCACGGGCCGCCGTCCCGTCCGGCGAGGCGCGCGGCCAGGCCGCTGGCGAGCAGGAACACCGCGAACAGGGCGGGGGTCAGCTTGACCGCCGCCGCGAGCCCGACGCCCACCCCCGCCCAGCGGTCCGGGCGTTCGGCGGGACGACGTGACAGATCCCACAGCACCAGTACGGCCAGCAGCAGATTGACCTGCCCGTAGCGCACGGTCGTCCATACCGGCTCGCACCACACCGCCGCCGCCGCGACCCACAGGACGCGCTCCACGCGCGCGTGCCCGACGAGCCGCATCGACAGCCCGACGAACACCAGCAGCAGGGCCAGGTTCCCGGCCGTCGCCAGCGTGCGCATGCCCGTGACGTCCAGCAGCGTCAGCGGGACGAACAGCAGCGCCGCGAACGGAGGGTAGGTGGACGGCAGATGAGCCGCCGTCGTACGCAGCGCGTAGAGGTCGCCGCCCGCACGGACGGTCGCCCCCTCCGCCCGGTAGACCATCAGGTCGATCATCGACACCTGCGCGGCCCGCTGGGCCACCCAGAACGCGGCGAACGACAGGAGACACGCCCCCAGGGCCACCGGCACCCGGCGCCGGGTCTCGGAGAACGCGATCACGGTCACGAAGTCCGACACTAGCCTCCGTATCCGTACAGAACGGAAACGATTTGGTGGTGCACCCCTTCGACCGTGTAATGTTGGCGACGCCGCCGGGGAAACCGGGCGGACCAAAACACGGGGCTATAGCTCAGTTGGTAGAGCGCCTGCATGGCATGCAGGAGGTCAGGAGTTCAATTCTCCTTAGCTCCACAGAAGTCGAAGGCGGATCATCCGAACGGATGGTCCGCCTTCGGCGTTGTCCCGGTCGGCATTGTCCCGAAAGCACACGCAAACCCTGTCCACGGAACTTCCCTCCGCGGCGGACTCCTCCCGCACGCGTGGGGCGGGCCACCCTGATCGGGTGGCCCGCCCCACGCGCGCGGGAACGTGCGATCAGCGGCCCAGCGCCCGGCGGCCGCGGCCCTGCGAGAGAACCGGCAGGTTCTTGGCCGGCGCCTGCGAGCGCGTGTCCTCCTCCAGACGCAGGGCGAGCGCCGGGCAGCGGCGCACCGCGCGCAGCGCCTTGGCCTCCGCGAACCGGGGCACCTTCGCCTGCGCGACCGTCGGGAACCCGTCCGCGCCCAGCTCGAAGACCTCCGGGAGGATGTCCGCGCACAGACCGTGGCCCCGGCACAGCGTCCAGTCGACGTAGATCTTCTGACGGCTGCCGCCGCCGTTGTCCTCGGGCTCTCCGCCGCCGGGGATGCCCGAAGGCATCTTGCCGTCCTCGAAGAGCGGCAGAACGCCCTCCACGGGCCGTCCGCAGCCGTTTCCGAGAACGTGCGCGGCGAGGTCGTCGGTGAACGCCTTGATCGTCGACTCGAGGAACATCGCGGAGCCGTCCGGGTGCGAGCACGCCCCGCGCCGCTTCACGTTCTTCGCGACCTGCTTCAGCGCCTCCAGGGCGGCCGGTCCGCCGCCGTTGAGGATGTCCTCCATGCCACGCGCGGCCGCCGGCAGACCCAGGTAGCAGGGACCGCACTGTCCCGCGCTCTCCTCCGCCAGCCACTGGGCGACCCGCAGCGACTCGCCCAGCGGACAGGTCTCCTGCGTGATCGGCAGGATCGCACCGGCACCCAGCGCACCGCCCACCGCGTCGAGCGAGTTGCGGGAGACGATCGCCTCGTTGACCGTCGCCGCGTCGATCCACCTGCCGTGGTAACCGCCGGTCAGCACACCCTGCGGCACCGGCGGAGCGCCGGCCAGCTGCAGGACGTAACGCAGCGGCACACCCGTGGGGACCTCGATCACCATGGGGCGGGCGACCGCGCCGGAGACCGTCAGCATGACGGTGCCCGGCTCGTCGTACAGGCCGGTGTTGCCGTAGCGCTCCGGGCCGATGCGGGCGGCGATCGCCAGCTGTGCGAACGTCTCCGCGTTCGACAGCAGCGTGGGCGCGCCGCCGACACCGTTCTGCGAGGCACTGGTCTTGCGGCCGGGCGGGATCGCCGGGCCGCCGTCGATCGAGCGGATCAGCGACGCGGCGGCGCCGGTGACCATGCGGACCGGGTTGCGCTGCACGAACGCCTTCAACGCCGAACGCCGGCCGTTGCTCAGACCGCGCTCGGCGAGCGCCTGCTCCATGGAGCGCTGCGTGGACTCCCGGGTGACCCCCACCACGAGCGTGCGGGCACCCAGCGCCTCGGCGCACAGCAGCGCGCCGTCCAGGATCAGATGCGGGGCACGGTTGATCAGCACCGTGTCCTTGCGGCAGGCAGGCTCGTCCTCACTGCCGTTGACGACGACGACCGGCCGCACGCCGCGCTTGATCGCCGCTTCGGCGACCGAGCGCAGCTTCTTGTGGAAGGGGAAGCCCGCGCCGCCGCGGCCCTTCAGGTTGATGCGTTCGGAGAGCTGCGCGAGCTGCTCCCCGCCCAGGGGTTCGAGCGGCCCGTGCACCTTGAGGTGCATGGGCAGATCGAGTCTTTCGACAAGGTCGAAGCCCGACGTGAGTTGCGGAAGGCCGACCACGCGGACTTCTGGGACGTCGGGCAGGGCCTCGTTCACCTATAGCCTCCGGAAGGCGTGTTCCAAGGTTCGCCCGAACCCGGGGCGTCGAAGGACGCACCGGGCGGTGGTTCGTTGGCGGGACCGCTGTTGTACGTGTCATTCGAGTTGTACGTCCCGTACCGGGCATTCGTCTCACCCGTGTCGTACACATCACGTCCACCCGCACCGCCGGCGCCCGGATTGCCATAGGCCGGGATGTTGTATCCGGTGTCCTGCATCGGGTCGTACGTCGACCGGGGCGCCTCGCCGACCGGCGGCGGCGACGGGATCGGCCAGCTGCCCGAGGTGCTGGACGGGCCGTCCATGCGCGGGTTGGCCTGGGTGGCCTGCATGTCCAGGCGTTCCATGCGCGCGGTCTGGCCGGCCGCGAACGGTGACTGGGGCTGGCCGGGCGCGGCCGTCGCCCGGTAGGCGGCGGCGAAGCCGGACGCCGGATCGGGGCCGGGGGCCGCGGACGGGAACAGCGGGTTCTGCTGCGGGGCGGCCGTGTCGGCGCGCGACGGCCTCGGCTCGCGCTCACGCATGGACTCGTAGCCCGGCAGCCCGGACTCGCCCACCCGGGCGCGACTGGCGTCCAGATCGTCCAGCTCCGGCCGTTCCGAACTGCCTAGGACGGAGACGAGACGGTCGGCGACCCTCCGCTTGAACGGGCGCGGGGCGGCGCGCAGCGCCAGCGCCGCCATCACGCCGATCAGGCACAGGTCGTACGAGATCATGAAGAACGGCTTCGCCGCGCGGCCCGCGTACAGGCCGTGGATCAGCGCGGCGCACCAGGCCGGGTAGGCCAGCATGTGCATGGCCCGCCAGCGGGCCGCGACGACGGCCGGGGCGGCGAAGTTGCTGCGCAGGGCGCCGGTGACGCCTACGAAGATCATCAGCAGTCCGGCCAGCGAGCCGAGTCCGATCAGGCCGGCGCTTCCGGTGATGCCGAGAGAGAACGGAATGATCGCGGCGATCACCACGGTGTGATCCAGCGCGATCTTCGTGACGATGTGCACCAGCAGGAACGCGATCGAGGCGACCGCGGTCGTCCGGTGTACCGCCTGGCCGACGATCCGCTGGCGGGTGTTGAGGAAGATGCGGTCCTGTGCGATCAGACCCCAGATCACCGAGCAGCTCAGCGAGACGAGCGAGAGCACGCCCGCGCCGAAGTTCAGGAACGACTGGAACTGGCTGCCTCCGGTCAGCACAACCACGGGTATGAGCAACAGGACGACAGCGGACGCCACCCCCCAGACCGAACGGCCTGGCTTGGGGAGCGAGCTGTTACTACGACGAGGGTTCATGGGGGCAACTCCGAGCAGTTCGGGAAAGCGGTCCCGGTGCCGCAGCCTAAGTGGCGCCATACCGATCAGTACGAGGTTTGAGTTATTGCGTTGTTATCAAAGAGCCGTGCAGCCCTTGCGGTGTCCCTTAGCGGACGTTACGCGAAGTAATTCTTGAACCTGGTTCAACTCTCGTCCCGATGGTCGCCTCAGACACACGTGTCAACCATTGATACGTAAGCGCGTCGCAGCTTGCTCAAGCGCTGCGGTACCCTGACGCCATGCGTGCCGTACGCCTTCTGCTTAGCGGGCCGCGCTGATCAGTCCCGACCGCCGGACGAAACGGCTGGTCGGCATCGGCGCGGCGTCCCCTCCTGTGCGAGGGGATTTTTCGTTTCTAGAACGTTCGCAGCCGCTGGCAGAGACGACCGATGGAGCTTTGAGGATCATGAGCGAGACGAACCCCGCTGCCGCCGCCACGTCGGCGGAGGCAGCGCCGCACCGCTACACGGCCGCCCTGGCGGCCGACATCGAGGCACGCTGGCAGGACTTCTGGGACGCCGACGGCACCTACGCGGCACCGAACCCCACGGGCGACCTGGCGGGCGACCCCGAGGTGGTCGCCCGACCCAAGAAGTTCATCATGGACATGTTCCCGTACCCGTCCGGTGCGGGCCTGCACGTCGGCCACCCCCTGGGCTACATCGCCACCGACGTCTTCGCCCGCTTCCAGCGGATGAACGGCCACAACGTCCTGCACACCCTGGGCTTCGACGCCTTCGGCCTGCCCGCCGAGCAGTACGCCGTGCAGACCGGCACGCACCCGCGCGTGTCCACCGAGGCCAACATCGAGAACATGAAGGTCCAGCTGCGCCGGCTGGGCCTGGGCCACGACAAGCGCCGGTCGTTTGCCACGATCGACCCGGACTACTACAAGTGGACCCAGTGGATCTTCCTGCAGATCTTCAACTCCTGGTACGACGACGAGGCGGACAAGGCCCGCCCGATCTCCGAACTGATCGCCCAGTTCGAGTCCGGTGAACGTGCCGTACCGGGCCACACGCGCGCGTGGAACGAGCTGACCGCGACCGAGCGCGGCGACGTCCTGGGCGAGTTCCGCCTGGCCTACGCCTCCGACGCGCCGGTCAACTGGTGTCCCGGCCTGGGAACCGTGCTGGCCAACGAGGAGGTCACCGCCGACGGCCGTTCCGAGCGCGGCAACTTCCCCGTCTTCAAGGCCAAGCTGCGCCAGTGGAACATGCGCATCACCGCCTACGCCGACCGGCTGCTGGACGACCTGAACGAGCTGGACTGGCCCGAGGCCATCAAGCTGCAGCAGCGCAACTGGATCGGCCGCAGCGAGGGCGCCCGCGTCGACTTCCCGATCGACGGCGAGAAGATCACCGTCTTCACCACGCGCCCGGACACCCTGTTCGGCGCGACGTACATGGTGCTGGCACCCGAGCACCCGCTGGTCGACCGGTTCGTCCCGGACGCCTGGCCCGAGGGCACCCACGAGGTGTGGACCGGCGGCCACGCCACCCCCGCCGACGCCGTCGCCGCGTACCGCGCGCAGGCCGGCGCCAAGTCCGACGTGGAACGGCAGGCCGAGGCCAAGGACAAGACCGGCGTCTTCACGGGCGCCTACGCGACGAACCCGGTCAACGGCGACAAGGTCCCGGTTTTCATCGCCGACTACGTGCTGATGGGCTACGGCACCGGCGCGATCATGGCCGTCCCGGCCGGCGACCAGCGCGACTTCGAGTTCGCGCGCGCCTTCGAGCTGCCGATCGTCTGCATCGTCGAGCCCACCGACGGCCGCGGCACCGACACGTCGACGTGGGAGGACGCCTTCGCCTCGTACGACGCGAAGATCATCAACTCCTCCAACGACGACATCAGGCTGGACGGCCTGCCGGTCGCCGAGGCCAAGGCCCGCATCACCGAGTGGCTGGCCCGCAAGGGCATCGGCGAGGGCACCGTCAACTTCCGGCTGCGCGACTGGCTGTTCAGCCGCCAGCGCTACTGGGGCGAGCCCTTCCCGATCGTCTACGACGAGGACGGCGTAGCCCACGCGCTGCCCGACTCGATGCTGCCGCTGGAACTGCCGGAGGTCGAGGACTACTCGCCGCGCACCTTCGACCCCGAGGACGCCGACACCCAGCCCGAGACGCCGCTGTCGCGCAACGCGGACTGGGTCAACGTCACCCTGGACCTGGGCGACGGACCGAAGAAGTACCGCCGCGAGACCAACACCATGCCCAACTGGGCCGGTTCCTGCTGGTACGAACTGCGCTACCTGGACCCGCACAACAGCGAGCAGCTGGTCGGCCCGCAGATCGAGCAGTACTGGATGGGCCCGCGCGAGGGCATGCCGCACGGCGGTGTCGACCTGTACGTCGGCGGTGCCGAGCACGCCGTGCTGCACCTGCTGTACGCCCGTTTCTGGTCGAAGGTCCTGTACGACCTGGGGCACGTCTCGTCCGCCGAGCCGTTCCACAAGCTGTTCAACCAGGGCATGATCCAGGCCTACGTCTACCGCGACGGCCGCGGCTTCCCGGTGCCCGCCGCCGAGGTCGAGGAACTGGGCGGCGACTACTACTACCAGGGAGAGAAGGTCTCCCGACTGCTGGGCAAGATGGGCAAGTCCCTGAAGAACGCGGTCACTCCGGACGAGATCTGCGCCGAGTACGGCGCCGACACCCTGCGCCTGTACGAGATGGCGATGGGCCCGCTGGACGTGTCCCGGCCGTGGGACACCCGCGCGGTGGTCGGCCAGTTCCGGCTGCTGCAGCGGCTGTGGCGCAACATCGTCGACGAGGCCACCGGCGCGGTCACCGTGACCGACGCCGAGGCGGACGAGGAGACGCTGCGCGCCCTGCACAAGGCGATCGACGGCGTCCGCCAGGACCTGGAGGGGCTGCGCTTCAACACGGCCATCGCCAAGGTCACCGAGCTGAACAACCACCTGACGAAGGCGGGCGGCGCGGTGCCGCGTCCGGTCGCCGAGCCGCTGGTGCTGATGATCGCTCCGCTGGCCCCGCACATCGCCGAGGAGCTGTGGCGCAAGCTGGGTCACACCGACTCGGTCGTGCACCGGGACTTCCCGGTCGCCGACCCTGAGTACGTCGTCGACGAGACCGTGACCTGCGTCGTGCAGATCAAGGGCAAGGTCAGGTCCCGCCTGGAGGTGTCGCCCGACATCTCGGACGAGGAGCTGGAGAAGGCGGCGCTGGCCGACGAGCTGGTCGTGAAGGCGCTGGGCGGTGCCGGGATCCGCAAGGTGATCGTGCGCGCGCCGAAGCTGGTGAACATCGTCACTGCGTGACACCCGCGGCCATCTCCGGGTGGTCCCCTACGGGCAGGTTCGGGGTTCTTCCGGAACTCCGGGCCTGCCCTTTGCGTTTACCGTTGAGGAGCACGGCCACCCACGCCGTGCCCGCAGGCGGCCGGGGTGGCGGGCAGCAAGGAGGAGGCACCGTGGAAACAGTGATCGCCGTGTTCGCCGTGCTCTTCCTGCTCTTCGTCGCCGGTGGGGCGTACGTCACGTTCAAGGCGGTCGGCGCCGCCAAGCGGGGCGTGGACCGCACGATCACCCAGGCCCGGCGCACGGTCGAGGAGCACACGCTGCGCGCCAAGTCCATGGTCCAGATCGGCCCGGCGGGCGAGATCGCCCAGCTCCGGCTCGCCCTGCGCACCTCGATGCGGGCCACCCAGGACGCGTTGCACGCGGGCGTCGCCGAGGACGAGTCGCTGAAGGAGTCCCTCGGTCTCTTCCAGCGTCTCAGCGCCCACGGGTACGAACTGGACGGCGAGCTCAGGCGCCTGGAGGCCGAACCGGACCGGGCCACGCTCGCCACCCGCCTGCCCGACCTGCGCCGCCGCACCGAGCGCATCACCGAGTCCGCGGACGCGCTGCGCTGGGCGGCCCGCGACCGGGCCCGCCGCTTCGCCGACGACGACCTGGACACCCTGAGCACCCAGATCGGCGTCGAGGCGGACGCCCTGCGGCACTGGACCCGGCCGGACCCGGCCGCACAGACCCCGCCGTGGCCCGAGGCCGCCGACGGCCCCGGCGACCGCCAGACCTGGCCCGAGCAACCCCGGTCGGCCGCGGCCGAGGACCCGGTGCGGCCCGCGATCACCCCGCCCGGCCGGCCCCGGGCGTACCCCTGGCAGAAGAAGCCCCGGCCGGAGAGCACCACTTGATCCCGCGGGTCCCGGTCCGGGCGGCCGGGGGCGGGCTGCCGCGCCCGGGCTACGCCAGGTAACCTCCAGCTCATGTCCCGCCATGTCGCGATCGTCACCGATTCAACGGCCTACCTGCCGCCGCGGACGGTGGAGCGCCACGGCATCACCGCGGTGCCCCTGACCGTGGTCCTCGGCGACCGGGCGCTCGAAGAGGGCACCGAGATCTCGACCCGTTCGCTGGCCCAGGCTTTGCAGAAGCGGCGGCCCGTCACCACGTCCCGGCCCGGCCCGGAGGTGTTCGCCGGAACCTACCGCAGGGTAGCCGCGTCGGGAGCCACCGGAATCGTCTCGCTCCACCTCTCCGCCGAACTGTCGGGCACCTACGACGCGGCCGTCGTCGCCGCCCGGGAGGCACCCGTCCCGGTGCGGGTGGTGGACACCGGGATGGTCGCGATGGCCCTCGGTTTCTGCGCGCTCGCGGCGGCCGAGGCGGCCGAGGCGGGCGGCACCGTCGACGAGGCCGTCACGGCGGGGGAGAAGCGGGCCGCCGGCACCTCCGCGTACTTCTACGTCGACACCCTCGACTATCTGCGCCGCGGCGGCCGCATCGGCACCGCACAGGCCCTGCTCGGCTCCGCGCTCGCCGTGAAGCCCCTGCTCCAGCTGGACGGCGGCCGGATCGAGCTCCTGGAGAAGGTACGGACGGCGTCCCGGGCCATCGCCCGCCTCGAGGAGCTCACCGCCGAGCGGGCGGGCGGCGCCGAGGTGGACATCGCCGTCCACCATCTCGCCGCCCCCGACCGGGCCTCGGCTCTCGCCGACCGGCTGCGGGCGCGGGTGCCCGGGCTGGCCGAGCTGCATGTCAGCGAGGTCGGCGCGGTCATCGGCGCGCACACCGGCCCCGGGCTGCTCGGGGCGGTCGTCTCACTGCGGTGACCCGGGGGTGCACCGCGGTGACCTGTGGATCCGAGGGCGCGAGCCTCGGCACACTCACTCGTACGGGTGGCGGAGTTTTCCACAACCAGGCCGCCGTCCACGGAAACTGAGCAAGATCATCGCGGATCGGCGGGAAGCCCGATCCTCGTCGCATGGCACTTCGATCACGCTCACACGAGACACATGCGACCAGTGGCCCGGGCCGGGGCCCCACCTCCGACGGCCGCACCCGGCACCGGCGGTCCCCGGTCCGGGCCCGCGCCCGCCACCGCCCCGCACCGGCGGACGAACTGCGCCGCCGGGCGGAACTCATCTTCGGCGCGGGCGCCGTCGCCAGGCAGGGGCCGGCGCCGGGACCGGTGCCGCGGCAAGGACCGCCCGCCGCGGACACGGTGGCCGGCACCGGCGCGGCGAGCGGACTGACCGCGGCCACGACCGCGGTGCGTACGGCCACGGCCGGAGTGCGCACCGCCGCGGCGGCGCTGTCCACGGCGGCGGCCGTGATGTCGTCGGCCCGCGCACTGGCCGGCGAGGCCACCGCGCGCCGCGAGCCCGCGTTGCCCGGGCTGCGCTCCCGGGTCGGGCTCGCGGTGCGGGAGCGGATGCCGGTGTGGCTCCAGACGCGCTGCGGGCTGGAACGCCGGGGCGCGGTTGCCCTGGGGGTGGTCCTCGTCGTGGCCGCGGCAGTGGCCGTGCAGCACTTCTGGACGGGCCGGACCGAGTCCGTGGCCGCGCCGGAGGTGGTGCGCGCGGAGTCGCCGTACGAGAAGAACGAGGAGCGGGCCCCAGCCGCCGGTACGGCCGCCGGTACCGGCACCGCCGCGGCGTCCGGTGCGCTCGACGGTTCCGGCACGACCGGGGGAACCGCCGGAACCACCCGAACCGGCGGGCCCGGTGCGGAGATCGTGGTGGATGTCACCGGGAAGGTCCGTGATCCGGGAGTGCATACGCTGCCCGCCGGGTCCCGGGTGACCGACGCGCTGCGGGCGGCGGGCGGGGTGCGGCCCGGTACGGACACCGACGGACTCAACCGCGCCCGTTTCCTGACGGACGGCGAACAGATCGTCGTCGGGGGCCCCGCTCCGCCGGCCGCACCGGGCCAGGCCGCGAGCGGTGCCACGACGGGAGCGGGCCCGGCCGCTCCGCTCTCCCTGAACACCGCGACCGTCGAGCAGCTCGACGCCCTTCCCGGAGTCGGCCCGGTACTGGCCCAGCACATCCTCGACTTCCGCACCCAGCACGCCGGTTTCCGGTCGGTCGACGAACTCCGCCAGGTCAGGGGCATCGGCGACCGCCGCTACTCCGACCTGCGGGACCTGGTTCGACCATGAGGCACGCAACCGGCGGAGCGGCACCCGGGCCCGCGGCCGTGGGCCGGTCGGTGCGCGCCGGCCCGGGGCGGCGGGGTGGCGGCTCCGTGCACGCTCGGCAGGACGCGCGGGCCGACCTGCGGCTGGTGCCGCCCGCGCTGGCCGTGTGGGCCACGGCGGCCCTGGCACTGGACGCACCGCCGCGGCTGACGGCCGCGGTCGGCGTCGTCTGCCTGGTCGCCGGAGTGATCCTGCTGCGGCTCGGCCGGACGCGTCCCCGGCCGGGGACGGCGACTGCCGGTGCCGGTACAGGTGCCGGGTCCGCCCGGCCTGCCTGGCGGCGGGCCTCCGCCGGCGCGCTGCTCCTCTGCGTCGCCGGGGCGGCCGCCTCCGCGGGGCTGCACGGCGCGGACGTACGCCGTGGACCGGTTCCCGGTCTGGCCCGCGCGTACGCCACCGTGACCGCCGAGGTGGAGCTCACCGGCGACCCCTGGGCCGCCAGGCCGCGGGTGCGGGGGGACCACGCCACTCCGGCCGCCGTACTGGTGCGCGGCGAGGTGCTGCGGGTGGAGACGAGCGACGGGACCGCGGTGACGACGCGCTCACCGGTGCTGATGGCCGTGGACAGGGGGGTACCGGCGCCCGGTGGCGGTGGCGGCGGCCGGGCGCGGTGGCTCGGGCTGCTGCCCTCCACACGGCTGAGGGTGAGCGGGCGGCTGGCGCCTGCCACCGCCGGCGGGGACCGGGTGGCGGCGATGCTGCGGGTGCGGGAGCGACTCGCGCCGGTGGTGGTGGGGGAGCCGAGCGGGCCGCAGCGGCTGGCCGGACGGTTGCGGGCCGGGTTGCGGGAGGCGACCGAAGGGCTGCCGGAGGACGCGCGGGCGCTGCTGCCCGGGCTGGTCGTCGGGGACACCTCACGGATCAGTCCGGAACTGGACGAGGCGTTCGAGGCGACCGACCTCGCGCACACCCTCGCGGTGTCGGGCAGCAACCTCACCATCCTGCTCGCGCTGCTCATCGGACCGCCGGGGCTGGCCCAGCAGACCGAGCGGCGGGGCCTCGCTCCACGCCTCGGACTGTCGCTGCGGGCGACCGCGCTGTTCGCGTCGGCGCTCACACTCGCCTTCGTCGTCGTGTGCCGGCCGGACCCCAGCGTGCTGCGGGCCGCGGCCTGCGGCGCGGTCGCCCTGCTCGCCCTGGCGACCGGCCGCCGCAGGTCCCTGGTCCCGGCACTGGCCACGGCGGTTCTGCTGCTGGTGCTGTACGACCCGTGGCTGGCCCGCAGCTACGGCTTCCTGCTGTCGGTGCTGGCCACCGGTTCGCTGCTGTTGCTGGCGCCCGGGTGGAGCGAGGCGCTGCGGCGGCGCGGGGTGCCGGAGCGGCTGGCCGAGGGGCTGGCGGCGGCCGCGGCCGCCCAGGCGGTGTGCGGGCCGGTGGTCGCGGTGCTGTCGGCGAAGGTGAGTCTGGTGGCGGTGCCCTGCAACCTGCTGGCGGAGATCGCGGTCGCGCCGGCCACGGTCCTGGGGTTCGGGGCGCTCGCGGCGGCTCCGGTGGCGATGCCGGTGGCCAAGGTGCTGGCGTGGTGTGCGAGTTGGCCGGCCGGGTGGATCGCGGGGATCGCCCGGGCCGGGGCCGGGCTGCCGGGAGCGGGCGTGGACTGGCCCGGGAGCTGGACGGGTGCGCTGCTGCTGGCCGGGGTGACGGTGGTCGCCGTACTGCTGGGGCGGCGGTTGCTGCGGCACCCCTGGTGGTGCGGGGTGTTCGGGGTGCTGCTCGTGCTGCTGGTGGTGCGGCCGGTGCCGCTGGCGCGGGTGGTCACGGGCTGGCCGCCGCCCGGCTGGCGGCTGGCGATGTGCGACGTCGGGCAGGGGGACGCGACCGTGCTCGCGGCGGGCGCGGGCACGGGAGTGGTCGTGGACGCCGGACCCGATCCGACGCTGGTCGACCACTGCCTGCGGGAACTCGGCATCACCCGGATCCCGCTCGTCGTCCTCACCCACTTCCACGCGGACCACGTCGCGGGGCTGCCCGGGGTGCTGCGCGGCCGTGAGGTGGCGCAGATCGAGACGACCGGGTTCGAGGAACCCGCGGACCAGGCCGAGTTCGTCAGGAGGGAGGCCGCCGGGCAGCACGTTCCGGTGACGCGGGCGGTCGCCGGGGAGCGGCGCAGGACCGGGCCGCTGGACTGGCGGGTGGTGTGGCCGCCTCCGGACCCGGCACCGGAGCCGGACGGACCGAACGACGCCAGTGTCGCGCTGCTGGTCCGTTCGGCCGGGCTGCGGATGCTGCTGCTCGGGGATCTCGAACCCCCGGCCCAGCAGGAGCTGCTGAGATCACCGGCCGCCGCCGCACTGGGCCACGTGGACGTGCTGAAAGTCGCTCATCACGGGTCCGCGTACCAGGATCCGCAGCTGCTGCGGCTGGTGGCGCCGCGGGTCGCGCTCATTTCCTGCGGGGCGGACAACCCGTACGGTCATCCGGCACCGGGGACGGTGGCCGAGCTGCGGGCCGTGGGGGCGGTGGTGCTGCGGACCGACCGGGACGGGGCGCTCGCGGTGACCGGCGGCGGCACGGGCGGGGAGGCGGGCGGACTGCGCGTGGCGCGAGACTGAGGTCATGAACCCGGTGAACCCCGCGCAGATCGACGCCTACCTCCGCCGCCTCGGAGCCGCCCGTCCGGCCCGGCCCACCGCCGACGCCCTGCGTGACCTGCACCTGCGGCATCTGCGGACCGTGCCCTTCGAGAACCTGTCGATCCACCTCGGCGAGGAGATCGTGCTGGCCGAGGAGCGGCTGCTGGAGAAGGTGGTGGGCGCGGGCCGGGGCGGGTTCTGCTACGAACTCAACGGCGCGTTCTCGGTGTTGCTGACCGCGCTCGGTTTCGGGGTGACACCGCTCGCGGGGCGGGTGTACGGGGCGGAGGGGCGGCTCGGGATCCCGTACGACCATCTCGCGCTGCGGGTGCGGACGGTGGACGGGGGCGAGTGGCTCGCTGACGTGGGATTCGGGGCGCACAGCCACTACCCGCTGGCCTTCGGGGAGCGGGGTGAGCAGGACGATCCCGGCGGCACGTTCCGGATCGCGGAGGCCGGGCCGGACGCGGCGGGGGCGACCGGAGGGGGCGGGGGCCGCGGGGTGGGCGGGGACCTGGACGTGCTGCGCGACGGGAGGCCGGAGTACCGGCTGGAGATCCGGCCGCGGGTGCTCGGGGACTTCACGGCCGGGGCGTGGTGGCACAGCACCTCGCCGTCGTCGCACTTCACGCAGTCGCTGGTCTGTTCCCGGGTCACCGAGGACGGCGGACGGATCACGCTCGGCGGGCGGACGTTGACGGAGACGGCTGCCGACGGGACGCGTGGGGTACGGGAGTTGGAGCACGACGAGGACGTGCTCGGGGTCTACCGGGAGCGGTTCGGGATCGGGCTGGACTGTGTGCCGACTGTGCGAAATCCGGGGAAAGGCAACCGGAATGAATAATTCGGACTATGCGGGAGAGTGTGTTTCTACTGGCTCGTAGGGTGCTACTCGTGCGTAGTTCCGGCGCATGTGCTGGATTCCCGCGATGTGGGCCCGTGTTGCCTCGAAAGCCGCATCAGTGATCGAATGTTTCTTCGGTAACGGATGATGGCGAGGCGTACAGGGGTGGCGACGATGTTCGGCCGCGTGATGGGAAACCGAACGAACCGGGTGCAGCGGACCGGCCCCCTGGCGGCGGTCCGGACCCCGCCCGAGGCGGGGGTGCTCAGCTGCCGGGTGCTCGACCCGGTCAACGAACCGGTGCCGAACGCCGAGTTGGCGGTCAGCGACGCCATGGGGCGCACGGTGGTCAGCGGGGGCACGGATCCCTACGGGTCGTTCATGACCACCGTGCCGGCCGGGGAGTACCGGCTGGCGGTGTCCGCCGAGGGGTTCACGCCGTACCGGGCCACCGCGCAGGTCGGCGAGAACTCCCTCGTCTCGCTCGGTGACGTGACCCTCCAGGTGGCCCAGCCGCCGGAACTCCCGGCCCCGGGCGACTGGGAGATCGAGCCGACGCATTCCTCGATCGGCTTCACCGCCCGGCACATCGGACTGGCCCGGATCCACGGGCGGTTCAACTCGTTCGCGGGCGCGGTGCGGATCGCCGACCGGATGGAGCGCTCCGCGATGCACGTGGTGATCGACGCTGCGACCATCGACACGGGCGTGCGGATGCGCGACGACCATCTGCGCTCGGCGGACTTTCTGGACGCGCAGCGTTTCCCGACGCTGGAGTTCTACGGCGACCGGTTCGCGCACCGGGGCGGCACCAGGTGGGCGGTCACCGGGGCGCTGTCCCTGCACGGCGTGACGCGCACGATCACCCTCGACACGGAGTACCTCGGGATCGGCAACGGCATGGAGGGCGAGGTGCGGGCCGCCTGCCGGGCCACCACCGAACTCCACCGGGACGACTTCACCGTGAGCTGGCAGAGCATGCTGGCACGCGGGATCGCGGTGGTCGGGCCGAGCATCCGCGTCGACCTGGACGTGCAGATCGTCCCGAAGGGCTGAGCCCGCCGGCGGTGCCCGAGAATGGGGCCGTGAGCGATGTGAGACATGTGCTGGTGCTGCCCGACCGGGACGCGGCGGAGGAGGCCTCCGAGGCCCTCGGGGAGCGGTTCGGGATCGCCGAGGAGCCGCGGCTGGTGCGGGACGCGCTGGCGGGGGAGGACGACGCCGAGGACGCACAGTGGCTGGTGCTGCTGAGGGACGAGCAGGGGCGGCTGGACCCGGCGGAGCTGGACGAGTTCGCGGGCGAGTGGGACGGCTGGCGGGAGGAGCCGTAGGAGCGCGGCCGGCCCCCGGCGGGGAAGGCGCGGCCGGCCCCGTTGTCAGTGGGCCGTGGGATGCTTGGCGCGATGGCCAAGAAGACTGCTGATGACGATCCGCTTGCCCCGGTGACGCTGGCCGTGGGGCAGGAGGAGCTGCTGCTCGACCGTGCCGTGCAGCAGGTGGTGGCGGCTGCCCGGGCCGCCGACGCCGACACGGACGTACGGGACCTGAACCCCGAACAGCTGCAGCCCGGCACCCTCGCCGAGCTGACCAGCCCGTCGCTCTTCGCGGAGCGCAAGGTCGTGGTCGTACGCAACGCGCAGGACCTGTCCGCCGACACGGTCAAGGACGTGAAGGCGTACCTCGGGGCGCCCGCCGAGGAGATCACGCTCGTGCTGCTGCACGCGGGCGGAGTCAAGGGCAAGGCACTGCTCGACGCGGCGCGCAAGGCCGGGGCGCGGGAGGTGGCCTGCCCGAAGATGACCAAGCCCGCGGACCGGCTCGCGTTCGTACGCGCCGAGTTCCGGGCGCTCGGCCGGTCCGCGACGCCCGAGGCCTGTCAGGCGCTCGTCGACGCGATCGGCAGCGATCTGCGGGAGCTGGCGTCGGCCGTGACCCAGCTCGCCGCGGACGTCGAGGGCACCATCGACGAGGCGGTCGTCGGGCGCTACTACACCGGGCGGGCCGAGGCGTCGAGCTTCACCGTGGCCGACCGGGCCGTGGAGGGGCGCACCGCCGAGGCGCTGGAGGCGCTGCGCTGGTCGCTGGCGACCGGCGTCGCCCCGGTGATGATCACGAGTGCGCTCGCGCAGGGCGTCCGGGCGATCGGGAAGCTCGCGGGCGCGCGGGGCGGGCAGCGGCCCGCCGATCTCGCCCGGGAGCTCGGGATGCCGCCCTGGAAGATCGACCGGGTACGGCAGCAGATGCGGGGGTGGACCCCGGACGGGGTCGCCGTCGCGCTGCGGGCCGTCGCCGAGGCGGACGCCGGCGTGAAGGGCGGCGGGGACGACCCCGAGTACGCCCTGGAGAAGGCCGTGGTGACGATCGCGCGCGCGGCGCGGTCACGCGGCCGCGGGTAGCGGGTAGGAGCAGACGCCAGGACATACCGAAAGGCCCCGGCGTCCGCCCTGGGGAAGGGCGAGGTGCCGGGGCCTTCGGTTCAAGCTGCCGATCGACGCCCGCGTGGCGAACGCAGGCCGCGCGTCGATCCTCGGGTGCCGGTCGGGGGCGGATGAGAGAGGGCCCGCCCGGGTCCTTCCGGCGTCAAATCAAGTGTTCAGCCCTTGAGGGAAGCAACCTTGGAAGCAAGCGCCGACTTCTTGTTGGCGGCCTGGTTCTTGTGGATGACGCCCTTCGAGACGGCCTTGTCGAGCGCACGCGCGGCAGCGCGCTGCAGCTCGGTGGCCTTCTCGACGTCACCCGCGGCAGCGGCCTCACGGGCCTTGCGGACCGCGGTCTTCAGGGAGGACTTGACGGCCTTGTTGCGCAGCCGAGCCTTCTCGTTGGTCTTGATCCGCTTGATCTGGGACTTGATGTTCGCCACGAATGAGCCTTTTCAGGTTCTGGTACGGGCCCGCGAAGGTCCCGTGCCGATGATTTCTTGAAGACGTGCCTCGCGCTGAGAGGGCATGAGACACAGCTGCCCACACTACCAGCGGGCAGGAGAATGGCCCAAACCGGTCCCGGGTCCCTCTCCATGGGACCATGGAGGCTACGTATTGATCCGACCCGAGGCATAAGGCGCCTCAAGAGACAGGACCCTGCGTGCCCGCGACCCCTAACAATGTGCCCGAGCCGAGCCGTACCGCCCCGGCTCGGATCCGCAATTTCTGCATCATCGCGCACATCGACCACGGCAAGTCCACGCTCGCCGACCGGATGCTCCAGCTGACCGGCGTGGTCGAGCAGCGGCAGATGCGTGCTCAGTACCTCGACCGGATGGACATCGAGCGCGAGCGCGGCATCACGATCAAGTCCCAGGCGGTACGTCTGCCCTGGGCCCCCACCGAGGGCCCGGACCAGGGCAGCACGCACATCCTCAACATGATCGACACCCCGGGGCACGTCGACTTCACCTATGAGGTCTCGCGGTCGCTGGCGGCCTGCGAGGGGACCGTCCTCCTCGTCGACGCCGCCCAGGGCATCGAGGCGCAGACCCTCGCCAACCTCTACCTGGCGATGGAGAACGACCTCACGATCATCCCCGTGCTCAACAAGATCGACCTGCCGGCCGCGCAGCCGGAGAAGTTCGCCGAGGAACTGGCGAACCTGGTCGGCTGCGACCCGAGTGACGTGCTGCGGGTCTCCGCCAAGACCGGCCTCGGCGTGGACGCCCTGCTGAACAAGGTCGTCAAGGAGATCCCGGCGCCGGTCGGCGTCGCCGACGCGCCCGCGCGCGCCATGATCTTCGACTCGGTCTACGACTCCTACCGCGGTGTCGTGACCTACGTCCGTGTCATCGACGGGCAGCTCAACAAGCGTGAGCGGATCAAGATGATGTCGACGGGCGCCACCCACGAACTGCTGGAGATCGGCACCAACTCGCCGGAGATGCTGTCCGCCGACGGACTCGGCGTCGGCGAGGTGGGCTACCTGATCACCGGTGTGAAGGACGTCCGGCAGTCCAAGGTCGGTGACACCGTCACCAGCCAGACCAAGGGCGCCACCGAGGCGCTCGGCGGGTACAAGGACCCGAAGCCGATGGTCTTCTCCGGTCTGTATCCGCTGGACGGCTCCGACTATCCGGAGCTGCGCGAGGCCCTCGACAAGCTCCAGCTGAACGACGCCGCGCTCGTCTACGAGCCGGAGACCTCCGCCGCCCTCGGCTTCGGCTTCCGGGTCGGTTTCCTCGGCCTGCTGCACCTGGACGTGATCCGGGAGCGGCTGGAGCGCGAGTTCGGGCTCGACCTCATCGCCACCGCGCCGAACGTGGTCTACCGCGTCGTCATGGAGGACGGGACCGAATACACGGTCACCAACCCGAGCGAATTCCCCGAGGGGAAGATCAACGAGGTGTACGAGCCCGTCGTACGGGCCACGATCCTCGCGCCGACCGAGTTCATCGGGTCGATCATGGAGCTGTGCCAGACCCGGCGCGGCACCCTGCTCGGCATGGACTACCTGTCCGAGGACCGGGTCGAGATCCGGTACACGCTGCCCCTCGCGGAGATCGTCTTCGACTTCTTCGACCAGCTGAAGTCGAAGACCCGCGGCTACGCCTCGCTGGACTACGAGCCCACCGGCGAGCAGACCTCCAGCCTGGTCAAGGTCGACATCCTGCTGCACGGCGACAAGGTCGACGCGTTCTCGGCGATCACCCACAAGGACGCGGCCTACGCGTACGGCGTGCGGCTCGTCGCCAAGCTGCGCGAGCTCATCCCGCGGCAGGCCTTCGAGGTGCCCATCCAGGCGGCCATCGGCTCCCGGGTCATCGCCCGCGAGACCATCCGCGCCATCCGCAAGGACGTCCTCGCCAAGTGCTACGGCGGTGACATCTCCCGGAAGCGCAAGCTGCTGGAGAAGCAGAAGGAAGGCAAGAAGCGGATGAAGATGGTGGGTTCCGTGGAGGTTCCGCAGGAGGCCTTCATCGCGGTGCTGTCCAGCGATGACAGCGCGGGATCGGCCAAGAGCAAGAAGTAGCCGCGGGTAACAATCGGTCGCGGACGCAAATCGGGTACAACAGGGGTCCGCCGTACGAAAGTGCGGCGGACCCCTACGCGTGCGTAGCGTCGCTCTGCGTGGAACATGCGGTGAAACAGACAGCCCGATGCCCCTTACGTACAGGCCGGTCGCGGCTTACTCTGATCCCTGCTCGATAGTTACTCGCGAGTTAAACAACCAGCGCGAACCCCACCGCGAGTAGACCCCAGCCGCACTGAGCCAGCCGCACCGTCGCGGGCCCCGGAGGATGTCGTGACCGACACACAGACACTGATCGAGAACCGACCGCCGTCCGTGGCGGCCCTCTTCCTGGATCGGGTGGCGGCCACACCGGACGCCGAGGCCTACCGCTACCCGGTGCCCGCGGCCTCCGGTCAGGGCCCGGACGACTGGAAGTCGCTGAGCTGGGCGCAGGCGGCCGAGCGGGTCTACGCGATCGCCGCCGGTCTCATCGAACTCGGCATCCAGCCCGAGCAGCGGGTCGCGCTCGCCTCCTCCACCCGCGTCGAGTGGATCCTCGCCGACCTCGGCATCCTGTGCGCCGGAGCGGCCACCACCACGGTCTATCCGCAGACCAACGCCGAGGAATCGGCGTTCATCCTCTCCGACTCCGAGAGCCGCGTACTGATCGCGGAGGACGCGGCGCAGGTCGCCAAGGCCGTCGAGAAGCGCGCCGAACTGCCCGAGCTCGTCCAGGTCGTCGTCATCGACCCGGCCGGCGCCGAGACCGGCGACTGGGTCATCACCCTCGCCGAACTGGAGCAGCGCGGCGCCAGGTACCTGGAGAAGCACCCCGAGCTGATCAAGGAGCGGGTCGGCGCGATCACCAAGGACCAGCTCGCCACCCTCATCTACACCTCCGGTACCACCGGCCGCCCCAAGGGCGTACGGCTGCCGCAGGACAACTGGTCGTACATGGCGAAGGCGATCGCCGCGACCGGGCTGATCGGTGCCGAGGACGTGCAGTACCTGTGGCTGCCGCTCGCCCACGTCTTCGGCAAGGTGCTCACCTCCGGGCAGATCGAGGTCGGTCACGTCACCGCCGTCGACGGCCGCGTCGACAAGATCATCGAGAATCTGCCGGTCGTGCAGCCGACGTACATGGCCGCCGTGCCGCGCATCTTCGAGAAGGTCTACAACGGCGTGGCCGCGAAGGCCCGCGCGGGCGGTGCCGCCAAGTACAAGATCTTCCAGTGGGCGGCCGAGGTCGCCCGCGAGTACGCCAAGGTCACCCAGGACAACTTCCGCCGCACCGGAGCCGCGACCGCGCCCTTCGGGCTCGCCGCCAAGCACAAGGTCGCCGACGGCCTCGTCTACTCCAAGCTGCGCGAGGCCTTCGGCGGGCGGCTGCGGGCCTGCGTCTCCGGGTCGGCGGCGCTGGCCCCCGAGATCGGCTACTTCTTCGCCGGTGCCGGCGTGCACATCCTGGAGGGCTACGGCCTGACCGAGTCCTCCGCCGCGTCCTTCGTGAACCCCGGCGAGGCCTATCGCACCGGTACGGTCGGCAAGCCGCTGCCCGGCTGCGAGGTGCGGATCGCCGACGACGGGGAGATCCTGCTCCGCGGCCCCGGCATCATGCAGGGCTACCACGGGCTGCCCGAGAAGACGGCGGAGGTCCTGGAGGCCGACGGCTGGTTCCACACCGGTGACATCGGCGAACTGTCCCCCGACGGCTATCTGCGGATCACCGACCGCAAGAAGGACCTCATCAAGACGTCCGGCGGCAAGTACATCGCGCCCGCCGAGGTCGAGGGACAGTTCAAGGCGGTCTGCCCCTACGTCTCCAACATCCTCGTGCACGGCGCCGACCGGAACTTCTGCACCGCGCTGATCGCCCTCGACGAGGTCGCGATCCTGGAGTGGGCCAAGGAGAACGGCCTGGACGGCAAGTCCTACGCCGAGGTGGTGGCCGCGCCGGCGACCGTCGGGATGGTCGACGGGTACGTCAAGGAGCTCAACGCCGGGCTGCAGAAGTGGCAGACCGTCAAGAAGTTCCGGCTGCTGCCCCGGGATCTCGACGTGGAGCACGGGGAGATCACGCCGAGCCTGAAGCTGAAGAGGCCGGTTGTGGAGCGGGAGTACAAGCACCTCATCGACGAGATGTACGCGGGGACGCGGGAGGCCTAGGGGTTCGTCGTCGGGTGCGGGTGCGTGGGGGCTGGTCGCGCAGTTCCCCGCGCCCCTTCACGTCAGTTCGACCTGACCTTGTTCAGCAGTTGCCGTAGCTCCCTGGTCTCTTCCCGCAGCGTTGCCATGTCGACGGGTTCCTCGGACAAGCGGTTCTCGATGGCCGTCAGCTGCTTGCCCAACTCGCCGAATTCAGCCTGTTCCCGTGTCAACAACTCCTGCAACTGCTGGTTTTTCCGGTGCAGTTCCAGGAACACGTTGACCTTTGCTCGCAGTACCCACGGGTCGAACGGCTTTGTCAGGTAGTCCGCTGCGCCCGTGGCGTAGCCGCGGAACGTGTATCCGGCGTCCTCGTCCGCTCCGGTCAGGAAGATGATCGGGACGTCTTTCGTCTGGTCGAGGCGTTTGATGTTCGCGGCTGTCTCGAAGCCGTCCATGCCGGGCATGCGGATGTCGAGGAGGACGACGGCGAAGCGGCGGCGGAGCAAGGCCTTCATCGCCTCTTCGCCGGAGCGGGCCCGTACGATCGGCTCGTTCAGCGACGCAAGGACGGCTTCCAGTGCGATCAGGTTGTCCTCCATGTCGTCGACCAGGAGGATGCCGGCACGGTCGTCAGCGGTCATTGCTCCGTCCGTTCGTCGTCGGCGGTCTCGCCGTCCTGCGTGTTGTCGGGGTCCAGGAGTGCGCAGACGACGGTGAGCAGCCGGTCGACGTCCACCGGTTTGGGTACGTAGTCGTTGGCGCCGCGTGCGATGGACTTCTCCCGGTCGCCCGGCATCGCCTTCGCGGTGAGGGCGACGATCGGCAGGCCGGTCCAGCGGGGTGCGCGGCGGATGGCCGCGATGGTCTCGTGGCCGTCCATCTCCGGCATCATGATGTCCATCAGGACGAGTTCGACGTCGGGGTTGCGTTCGAGGGTCTCGATGCCCTCCCGGCCGTTCTCCGCGTACAGGACCGGCATGCCGACGCGGCCGAGGACGTGGGTGAGGGCGAAGACGTTGCGGATGTCGTCGTCGACGATCAGGACGCGGCGGCCGGGGAGGACGCGGCCCGCGCGGCCCGTCTGCCAGGCCTCCAGCCGGGTCGGGGCGGGCCAGGAGTCGTCGGGGTCGGGGGTGGCGGCCGGTGCCGGGCCGAGGGCCGCCGCGGTGTGGTTGTGCGGGGCCGGGCCGGGCGCCGGGTGGCCGGGGCTGACGACCGGTACGTAGAGGGTGAACGTGGAGCCCGTGCCGGGTTCGCTCTCGGCGACGATCCGGCCGCCCAGCAGGCCGGCGATCTCCCGGCTGATGGAGAGGCCGAGGCCGGTGCCGCCGTACTTGCGGTTCGTGGTGCCGTCGGCCTGCTGGAACGCCTCGAAGATGACGGGGAGTTTCTCGGCGGCGATCCCGATGCCGGTGTCCGACACCTGGAAGGCGATCACCTCGTCGCTGTCGTGGACGTAGTGCTGTTCGGGGTCCTTCACCCGGCGCACCCGCAGTTCCACGCGGCCCTTGGCGGTGAACTTGATCGCGTTGGAGAGCAGGTTGCGCAGGATCTGCTGGAGCCGTTGTTCGTCGGAGTACATCTCGCGCGGTACGTCCTCGCCGACGGTCACCTCGAAGGCCAGGCCCCGGTCCAGGGTCAGCGGGCGGAAGGTCGCGTGGACGTAGTCGAGGAGTTTGATCAGGGGGAGGCGTTTGGGGCGTACGTCCATCCGGCCGGCCTCGATCTTCGACAGGTCCAGGATGTCGTTGATGAGCTGGAGCAGGTCCGAGCCGGAGCGGTGGATGGTCGTCGCGAACTGGACCTCCTGGTCGGAGAGACGGCCGTCCGGGTTGTCGGACAGCAGCCGGGCCAGAATCAACAGGGAGTTCAGTGGGGTGCGCAGTTCGTGGGACATGTTCGCCAGGAACTCCGACTTGTACTGGGAAGAGGTCGCCAGGAGGGCGGCTTTCTCCTCCAGTTCCGCGTTGGAGCGCTGTAGTTCCGCCTGTTGTTTCTGAAGTTCGTCCGAACGTTCCTGGAGTTGCATCGCCAGCCGTTGCGACTCGCCGAGCAGGGATTCCGTGCGGGAGTTGGCGATGATCGTGTTGATGGCCACGCCGATGGTGTTGACGAACTGGTCGAAGAACGCGAGGTGGACGTCGGAGAAGCGGGAGAAGGAGGCCAGTTCGATGATGCCGAGGAGTTTGTCCTCGAAGAGGATCGGGATGATGACGATCGTGGTGGGCGCGGCCTCCCCGAGACCGCTGTTGATCTTGATGTAGTCCGGCGGGGTCTCCTCGACGAGGATCCGCTTCTTCTCGCGGGCCGCCTGGCGGACCAGGCCGTGCACGGGGAGGCCGCCGGTCTCGACCGTCGCGCCCTGGGCGGAGCCGTAGCCGGCGATGAACGCGAGGCCCTTGGCCGGTACGGCCGTGCGTACGGCGGCGCCGTCCTCGTCCGGGTCGGCCAGGAAGAAGGCGCCGTACTGGGCGTTCACCAGCGGGGTCAGCTCGCGCACGATGAGGTCGGCGACCTCCATCAGGTCCCGGTGGCCCTGCATGAGGGCGGCGAGGCGGGCCAGGTTGGACTCAAGCCAGTCCTTCGCGCGGGTTGTCTCGCGCAGGTTGGCCACCATCAGGTTGATGTTGTCCCTGAGTTCGGCGACCTCGCCGCGGGTCTCGACCGTGATCGAGCGGGACATGTCGCCCTGTGCCACGGCGGAGGCGACCTCGGCGATCGCGCGGACCTGGGTGGTGAGGTTGAGCGCGAGTTCGTTCACGTTGGTCGTCAGGCGCTTCCAGGTGCCGTAGACGCCCTCCACCCGGGCCTGGCCGCCCAGCCTGCCGTCGGAGCCCACCTCGCGGGCCACCCGGGTCACCTCGGACGAGAACGAGGAGAGGGTGTCGACCATGGTGTTGATGGTGGTCTTCAGTTCGAGGATCTCGCCGCGTGCGTCCACGTCGATCTTCCGGGACAGATCGCCCTGGGCGACGGCCGTCGCCACCTGGGCGATGTTGCGGACCTGGGAGGTGAGGTTGTCGGCCATGTAGTTGACGTTGTCCGTCAGGTCCCGCCAGACGCCGGAGACGCCGAGCACCTGGGCGCGGCCGCCCAGCCGGCCGTCGGTGCCGACCTCGCGGGCGACGCGGGTCACCTCGTCGGCGAAGGCCCGCAGTTGTTCCACCATCGTGTTGACGGTGTCCTTCAGTTCCAGGATTTCGCCGCGTGCGTCGACGGTGATCTTCTTGGAGAGGTCGCCGTTGGCGACGGCTGTCGTCACCTGGGCGATGTTGCGGACCTGGGAGGTCAGGTTCAGGGCCATGAAGTTGACGTTGTCCGTCAGCTCTTTCCAGACCCCCGAGACGCCTCTGACCTGCGCCTGGCCGCCGAGGTTTCCTTCGGTGCCGACTTCGCGGGCGACGCGGGTGACTTCGTCGGCGAAGGCGGAGAGCTGGTCGACCATCGTGTTGATCGTTGATTTCAGTTCGAGGATCTCGCCCTTCGCCTCCACCGTGATCTTCTTGCCGAGATCGCCCTGGGCGACGGCCGTGGAGACGAGGGCGATGTTGCGGACCTGGGACGTCAGGTTGTCGGCCATGAAGTTGACGTTGTCGGTGAGGTCCTTCCAGACGCCGGAGACGCCTCTGACGTGCGCTCGGCCGCCGAGGTTTCCTTCGGTGCCGACTTCGCGGGCGACGCGGGTGACTTCGTCGGCGAAGGCGGAGAGCTGGTCGACCATCGTGTTGATCGTCGATTTCAGTTCGAGGATCTCGCCCTGCGCGTCGACCATGATCTTCTGGGAGAGGTCGCCGTCGGCGACGGCTGTCGTCACCTGGGCGATGTTGCGGACCTGGGACGTCAGGTTCGACGCCATGAAGTTGACGTTGTCGGTCAGGTCCTTCCAGACGCCCGACACGCCCCGCACCTGGGCGCGGCCGCCCAGCCGGCCCTCCGTGCCGACCTCGCGGGCCACCCGGGTCACCTCGTCGGCGAACGCGGACAGCTGGTCGACCATGGTGTTGACGGTGAGCTTCAGCTCCAGCAGCTCACCGGTCGCCTCGACGGTCACCGTGCGGGTCAGGTCCCCGCGGGCCACGGCCGTCGTCACCAGGGCGATGTCACGGACCTGCGCGGTCAGCCGGGACGCCATGGTGTTGACGGCCTCGGTGACGTCCCGCCAGCTGCCCGACAGGCCCTGCACCTTGGCCCGGCCGCCGAGCCGCCCCTCGGTGCCGACCTCGCGCGCGACCCGGGTCACCTCGCCGGTGAACAGGGACAGCTGGTCGACCATCGTGTTCACGGCGCGGGCGAGCCGGCGCAGACCGCCGCGGAGCTGCCGGCTGCCGTCGTGCAGATCGACCCGCTGGGTCAGGTCGCCGCCGGCCACCGCGTCCAGCACGCGCGTGGCGTTCGCGGCGGGCGCGACGAGGGCGTCGAGGACCTGGTTGACGTCGTTGACGCGGGACGTCCAGGCGCCCTGGCCGGGACTGGCCGACAGCCGTTCGTCCAGCCGGCCGTGGCGCACCAACTCCCGTTTCACGCGCCGCAGGTCGGTGTTGAAGTGAATGCCGCGGTCCATGATCTGGTTGAAGACCGCGGTGAGTTCGGCGACGATCCACTCCCCGCCGGGACCGTCCGGCCCGCCGGCCCCGTCGGTCCTGTCGTTCCCGGTCTCCGGGACCTTCGTGAAGTCGCCGTCGCGGGCGGCGGTCATCGCGGCGAGCAGTGGGCGCAGTGCGGATGCTCGGAGTTGTGCTGTTTTCTGTCCGTCTTCGAGCACACGCGTAGCACTGTTCTCACTCATGGCGGCCCACTTCGGTAACTCGGTGCTTATGGGCGCAGCCAGTCTGTCACTCTGTCCGCATCGATCGGGATGTATTCGTCCGAACTGCTCGGGGAGCTGGACATGGGGGCCATACCCACGCAACGGGAGACCGTCTCCCGGGTCCGTGAGGCGCCTGCGCACGACGCGGCGCCCACGCAGCACGACGCGGCGCCCGCGCACGACACCGCGGGCCCGCGCGCGCAGGGGCGTGCGACTCTGCCCGGAAGCCCCCTCGCGCCCGGTTCCGCCCGCGCCCTGGTGCGCGCCTCCTTCGACGAGTGGACCGAGTGCGGACTCCTCCGCCCCGAGCAGCAGCGGGTCGCCGAGGACGCCCTGGTCGTCGTCAGCGAACTCGTCACCAACGCCGTCGTCCACGCCGGCACGGACGTCGAGGTCGACTGGTGGCTGGAGGGGCGGGAGGAGACGGCGTTCGTCGTCGACGTCACCGACCACCATCCCTCCCGCGCGCCCCGCGACCACCCCGGCGAGACGCCGTACGAGACACCGGAGTTCGGGCGCGGGCTGCGCCTGGTCGCCTCGCTCGCCGAGTCCTGGGGGGTGACGTACCGCACCGGCGCCAAGTCGGTGTGGGCGCGGCTGACCGGCCGCGGCGGCACGCTCCCCGACGAGCGGCAGCTGAAGGTCGCCGAGATCCTCGCCCCCGAGCCGCCCCAGCACGCACCCGCGCACGCGCACGCGGGCGCGGGTGGGGCGGAGCGCGGCGGCTGCGCCCACCGCCCCGAGCGCGACCGGGACTGGGTCAACCGGGGCGCGCTGTCCTTCCTCGCCGAGGCCTCCGACCTGCTCGCCGGGCAGCTCGACGAGAACCTGGTGGCCGCGCTCACCGGCCAGCTGATCGTGCCCCGGCTCGCCGACTGGTGCGCGGTGTGGCTGGAGGACGAGGCGACGGGGCGGGGCGGCGGCTGGGGCGACCCCGGCGCCGCGGGCGCCGCGGGCGGCGCGGGCGGCCCGCGGCTGGCCCGGGTCTGGCACGGCAGCGAGAACCGCATCGAGGAGCTGCGCCACGCCCTGGAGAAGGACCCGCCGTGCGCGCGGAGCGGCTTACGGTCCGGGCCCGAGCCGTATCCCTGGCCCGGCGCGGCGCTCGGCCCGCAGGGCACCCACGGCTCGGCGCTCGCCTACCGGCTGATCGCGGGCGGCCGCCCGCTCGGCACGCTCGTCATCGGCCGCTCCGGCCCGGACGGCATCCCCGACGAGATCACCGGCCTCGTGGAGGACTTCGGCCGCCGGGTCGCCCTCGCCATCGGCGCGGCCCGCCAGTACGCCCGCCAGGCCACCATCAGCGCCGTCCTCCAGCGCGGACTGCTGCCCGGCGCGGTCGCCGAGATCCCGGGCGTGCGCAGCGCGCTCGTCTACGAGCCCTGCGACAAGGGCGGCCCCAGCGGCGACTTCTACGACCTCTTCCCGGCCGGCGACGGCCGCTGGTGCTTCGCCGTCGGCGACGTCCAGGGCAAGGGCCCCGAGGCCGCCGTCGTCATCGGCCTGGCCCGGCCCTGGCTGCGGCTCCTCGCCCGCGAGGGCTACCGGGTCGCCGACGTCCTCGACCGGCTCAACCAGCTCCTCCTCGACGACGCCACCGAGGCCGCCGACGCCGCCGCCCGCGCCCTGGTCGCCGCCGGCGGCCGTGCCCTGCCGCCCGGCGACGGCCCGCAGACCCGGTTCCTCTCCCTGCTCTACGGCGAACTCACCCCTCTCGGCGGCGGCGGCGTCCGCTGCACCCTCGCCTCCGCCGGGCATCCGCTGCCGCTGCTCCTCGGCCCCGACGGCGAGGTCAGCACCGCCGCCCGCCCGCAGACCCTGCTCGGGGTCGTCGAGGACGAGACGTACACCAGCGAGACGATCGAGCTCGCGCCCGGCGACAGCCTGCTGTGCGTCACCGACGGGGTCACCGAGCGGCGCTCCGGCAGCCGCCAGTTCGACGACGGCGACGGGCTCGCGCGGGCGCTGGCCGGCTGCGCGGGGCTGAACGCCGACCTGATCGCCGAACGCATCAGACGGCTCGTCCACGAGTTCGGCGGCGGACAGCCGGAGGACGACCTGGCACTGCTCGTCCTCCAGGCCGAGTGACAGGTCGAGTGACAGGCCGGGTGACAGACAGAGTGACCGGCGGAGCGACAGGCTGAGTGACCGGCGGAGCAACCGGCGCCGTACGGGACAATGGAGGACATGCCTTCCGCACTCCCCGACGGCGAGCCCGTCCCCGACGACGGCGCGCTCCCCGCGTCCGCGCTCGCCGGCGCCGCCGCCCGCCCCCTCGGGTTCTACCTGCACGTCCCGTACTGCGCGACCCGCTGCGGCTACTGCGACTTCAACACGTACACGGCGACCGAGCTGCGCGGCACCGGCGGTGTGCTCGCCTCCCGCGACAACTACGCGGACACGCTGATCGACGAGGTCAGGCTGGCCAGGAAGGTCCTCGGCGACGATCCGCGCGAGGTGCGGACCGTGTTCGTCGGGGGCGGCACGCCTACGTTGCTGGGCGCCGCCGATCTCGTACGGATGCTGGGCGCGATCCGCGACGAGTTCGGGCTCGCGGCGGACGCGGAGGTCACGACGGAGGCGAACCCGGAGTCCGTCGACCCCGCCTACCTGGCGGCCCTGCGGGAGGGCGGCTTCAACCGGATCTCCTTCGGCATGCAGAGCGCCAAGCAGCACGTGCTGCGGGTCCTCGACCGCACCCACACCCCCGGGCGCCCCGAGGCGTGTGTCGCGGAGGCCCGCGCGGCCGGCTTCGAGCACGTCAACCTCGACCTGATCTACGGCACCCCGGGCGAGTCCGACGACGACTGGCGGGCCTCCCTGGACGCGGCGATCGGTGCCGGACCCGACCACGTGTCGGCGTACGCGCTGATCGTCGAGGAGGGCACCCAGCTGGCCCGGCGGATTCGCCGCGGCGAGGTCCCGATGACCGACGACGACGTCCACGCCGACCGCTACCTGATCGCCGACTCGGTGCTCTCGGGGGCGGGCTTCGACTGGTACGAGGTGTCCAACTGGGCGACCTCCGAGGCGGGCCGCTGCCTGCACAACGAGCTGTACTGGCGGGGCGCCGACTGGTGGGGCGCCGGGCCGGGGGCGCACTCGCACGTGGGGGGCGTGCGGTGGTGGAACGTCAAGCATCCGGGGGCGTACGCGGCGGCGCTGGCGTCCGGGCGGTCGCCGGGGGCCGGGCGGGAGGTCCTGTCGGACGAGGACCGGCGGGTGGAGCGGATCCTGCTGGAGCTGCGGCTACGGGAGGGCGTGCCGCTCTCGCTCCTGCGGGAGGAGGGCCTGAAGGCCTCGCGGCGCGCGTTGGGGGAGGGGCTGCTGGAGAGCGGTGCGTACGACGAGGGGCGGGCTGTGCTGACGCTGCGGGGGCGGTTGCTGGCGGATGCGGTGGTCAGGGACCTGGTGGACTGATCACCCGGGCGAGTGAACCGGTGCGGAACGCAGGTTCGGTCCCCAACCTGGTTCGCAGTCTGCTGTCGTAACTGGCGGTGGCAGAAACCGGAGGGCTGCGGGAGATGACCGCTGTGGACGACCGACCGATGACCACCGACGTCGTGGAGTTCTTCGCAGGACACAGTGCGCCATGATCGGGTCGATGATCAGGTACACGGGTACTCGTCCAGCCGCGGACTGTCAGGTACAGCGAATCAGCAAGTTCGG
This sequence comes from Streptomyces sp. NPDC048291, assembly GCF_043201715.1. Classification (NCBI taxonomy): domain Bacteria; kingdom Bacillati; phylum Actinomycetota; class Actinomycetes; order Kitasatosporales; family Streptomycetaceae; genus Streptomyces; species Streptomyces sp. NPDC048291. The sequence continues at coordinate 119,279 of NZ_JBICZC010000002.1, read as the reverse complement.
CGTACCCGTGCCCTTGGAGCTGTTCGGCCTTGAGCTGGACACCGATACGTTCGGCACCCTTCCTCGCGTCAGGCCCCACCGCTACCCGTGACGAAGTCGATCAGCTCCTCCACCCGCCCGAGCAGCTCCGGCTCCAGGTCCTTGTAGGAGGTCACCCGAGCCAGGATGGCCTGCCATACCGCGCCCGTGTTCTCCGAGGGCCAGCCCAGCGCCCGGCAGACGCCCGTCTTCCAGTCCTGGCCGTGCGGGACGCGTGGCCACGCGTCGATGCCCAGGGACGAGGGTTTCACCGCCTCCCAGATGTCGATGTACGGGTGGCCGACCACGAGCGCGTGCTCGCTCGTCACCGACTGGGCGATGCGCCACTCCTTGGTGCCGGGGAGCAGGTGGTCGACGAGGACGCCCAGGCGGGCGTCGGGGCCGGGGGCGAATTCGGTGACGATGGCGGGGAGGTCGTCGACGCCCTCCAGGTACTCCACGACGACGCCCTCGATGCGCAGGTCGTCGCCCCAGACCTTCTCGACCAGTTCCGCGTCGTGGCGGCCCTCCACGTAGATGCGGCCCGCGCGGGCGACACGCGCGCGTGCGCCGGGGACTGCGACCGAGCCGGAGGCGGTGCGGGAGGGGCGTACCTGCCCTCCGGACGTGGGGCGGACGAGGGTGACGGTCCGGCCCTCCAGGAGGAAGCCGCCCGGCTCCAGCGGGAAGACGCGGTGCTTGCCGAAGCGGTCCTCCAGGGTGACCGTGCCCGCCTCGCAGCGGATCACCGCGCCGCAGAAACCGGTGCCCGGCTCCTCGACCACCAGACCGGGCTCGGCGGCCACCTCGGGCACCGGCTTCGGCTTCTTCCACGGCGGGGTCAGATCGGCGGAGTACTGGCGCATTCGGATGACGATAGGAGAAGCCGAACGGGTGCGCCTACGACACGCCGAAACGGGCCGACAGGGCGTCACGCTGGGCCCGTACGAACGCCGCGTCGACCACCGCTCCGTGACCGGGGACGTACCGGGCGCGGTCGCCGCCGAGCGCGAGGAGGCGGTCGAGAGCGGCCGGCCAGCGCGACGGTACGGCGTCGGGTCCTGCCTGCGGGGCGCCGGACTCCTCCACCAGGTCGCCGCAGAAGACCACCGGCGGGTCGCCGGGGACCAGGACCGCGAGGTCGTGGGAGGTGTGGCCGGGGCCGACGGCGGCCAGCAGGGCCCGGCGGCCGTCGCCCAGGTCGAGGGTCCACTCGCCGGAGACCGGGTGGCGGGGGAGCGGAAGGGTGTCCGTCGCCTCCTCGGCCTCCGGGGACGGCAGGCCGTTGCGGATCGCGTCCAGACGGAGCTCCTCGCGGCCGTACGCGAGGACGGCCTCCGCGCCCGCCACCGCGTACAGGTCCGCGCCCGCGAAGGCGGCCGCGCCGAAGACGTGGTCGAAGTGGGGATGGGTGAGCGCGAGATGGGTCACACGGCGGCCGGCCAGGGCCTGCGCCTCCGTACGCAACCGTGCGCCCTCCGCCAGGCTCGACCCGGCGTCCACCATCAGGGCCGTGCCCGCGCCCAGGACCAGACCCGCCGTGCAGTCCCAGCCCGGCAGCCGGCACCGGCCGACCCCTTCGGCCACCCGCTCCCAGCCCAGCTCTTCCCAAGTCACCGTCATGCCGCGACGCTAGCCGTAGAACGCCATGGGTCCCGACCGACCTTGCCCAGTCAGTACCCCACGGCCGTACACTGGGCCGGGGATGCTGGCACTCGCGTTCGCAGAGTGCCAGACGAAAGGCCCGAAGGGACCGAAAGGCCGCGGGGACGACTTTCTGGAGGTGTGGCGCCGGATGCTGAGTGAACGCAGGCTTCAGGTATTGCGCGCCATCGTCCAGGACTACGTCGGCACCGAGGAACCGGTCGGGTCGAAGGCGCTGACCGAACGGCACAACCTCGGGGTCTCCCCGGCGACCGTGCGCAACGACATGGCCGCCCTGGAGGACGAGGGGTTCATCGCCCAGCCGCACACCAGCGCGGGGCGGATCCCCACCGACAAGGGGTACCGGCTGTTCGTCGACAAGCTGGCCGGCGTCAAACCGATGAGCGCGCCCGAGCGGCGGGCCATCCAGAACTTCCTCGACGGCGCCGTCGACCTCGACGACGTGGTGGCGCGGACCGTGCGGCTGCTGGCGCAGCTGACCCGGCAGGTGGCGGTCGTGCAGTACCCGTCGCTGACCAGGTCGACCGTGCGGCACGTGGAACTGCTGTCGATGGCCCCGGCCCGGCTGATGCTGGTCCTGATCACCGACACCGGGCGGGTCGAGCAGCGGATGGTCGACTGTCCTGCGCCCTTCGGGGAGACGTCTCTGGCGGACCTGCGGGCGCGGCTGAACAGCCGGGTCGCGGGGCGCCGGTTCTCGGACGTGCCCCGGCTGGTGGAGGATCTGCCGGAGGCGTTCGAGGTCGAGGACCGCGGTGCGGTCTCGGCGGTGCTCTCCACCCTGCTGGAGACGCTCGTCGAGGAGAACGAGGAGCGGCTGATGATCGGCGGTACCGCCAATCTCACCCGCTTCGGGCATGACTTTCCCCTCATGATCCGGCCCGTCCTGGAGGCTCTGGAGGAGCATGTCGTGCTCCTCAAGCTCATGGGCGAGGCGGGGGATTCGGGCATGACCGTACGCATCGGTCACGAGAACGCCTACGAGGGACTCAACTCCACGTCCGTGGTGTCGGTCGGCTACGGTTCGGGCGGCGAGGCAGTCGCCAAACTCGGCGTGGTCGGACCGACCCGCATGGATTACCCGGGAACGATGGGAGCGGTACGAGCGGTGGCACGGTACGTCGGACAGATCCTGGCGGAGTCGTAAGTGGCCACGGACTACTACGCCGTTCTCGGCGTGCGCCGCGACGCGTCGCAGGAAGAGATCAAGAAGGCGTTCCGTCGGCTCGCGCGCGAGCTGCACCCGGACGTCAACCCGGATCCGAAGACCCAGGAGCGGTTCAAGGAGATCAACGCCGCCTACGAGGTGCTCTCCGACCCGCAGAAGAAGCAGGTCTACGACCTCGGCGGGGATCCGCTGTCGCAGAGCGGCGGCGCGGGCGCGGGCGGCTTCGGGGCCGGCGGGTTCGGGAACTTCTCGGACATCATGGACGCGTTCTTCGGTACGGCGTCCCAGCGCGGGCCGCGGTCTCGTACCCGGCGCGGCCAGGACGCGATGATCCGGATCGAGGTCGAGCTCGACGAGGCGGCCTTCGGTACGACCAAGGACATCCAGGTCGACACGGCGATCGTCTGCAACACCTGCAACGGTGAGGGCGCGGCGCCGGGCACCTCCGCCCAGACGTGTGACATGTGCCGGGGCCGGGGTGAGGTCTCGCAGGTGACGCGGTCCTTCCTGGGCCAGGTCATGACCTCGCGGCCCTGCCCGCAGTGCCAGGGGTTCGGGACCGTCGTGCCGACGCCGTGCCCCGAGTGCGCGGGCGACGGGCGGGTGCGGTCGCGGCGGACGCTGACCGTGAAGATCCCCGCCGGTGTCGACAACGGCACGCGGATCCAGCTCGCCGGTGAGGGCGAGGTCGGGCCCGGCGGCGGTCCCGCGGGTGACCTGTACGTCGAGATCCACGAGCTGCCGCACTCCACGTTCCAGCGGCGCGGGGACGACCTGCACTGCACGGTGACGATCCCGATGACGGCGGCGTCGCTCGGTACGAAGGTGCCGCTGGAGACGCTGGACGGGCTGGAGGAGGTCGACATCCGGCCGGGCACCCAGTCCGGGCAGTCGATTCCGCTGCACGGGCGTGGGGTCACGCATCTGCGGGGTGGCGGGCGGGGTGACCTGATCGTGCACGTCGAGGTGACGACGCCGACGAAGCTGGATCCCGAGCAGGAGCGGTTGCTGCGGGAGTTGGCGAAGCTGCGGGGGGAGGAGCGGCCGACGGGGCAGTTCCAGCCGGGTCAGCAAGGGCTGTTCAGCCGGCTGAAGGACGCGTTCAACGGGCGTTGACCGGGTGCCCTGGGCAGGGCGCACCGTGAAGGGGCTCCGCCCCTTCGACCCCGCCAGGGGGCTCCGCCCCCTGGACCCCCAAGACCTATGCCCACCCACCACCCGAATCGGTTGGCAGAGGGGTGCGGTCGCCCCTTGCGACTCGGTCCGTAGAGGGGTGCGGTCGCCTCTCGTGACTCGGTTCTGCGGGAGGTGTGGGCAGGGTGGTCGGGGTGCTCGTGCCGGGAGATTTCTGGCATGTGCCAATGGGGCGGCCCGATTCGGTCTTGTTCGGAGGACGTGACAACATGCCGTCATGTCCTCCGCACTGACCGATCTCTTCCCTCTTCCGATCGTGCAGGCCCCCATGGCAGGCGGGGTCTCCCTCCCGCAGCTCGCCGCCGCCGTGTCCGAGGCGGGCGGGCTGGGGTTCCTGGCCGCCGGGTACAAGACCGCCGACGGGATGTACCAGGAGATCAAGCAGCTGCGAGGGCTGACCGGCCGGCCCTTCGGGGTGAACGTCTTCATGCCGCAGCCCGAACACGCCGAGTCGGGCGCCGTGGAGGTCTACGCGCATCAGCTGGCCGGTGAGGCCGCCTGGTACGAGACCGAGCTCGGTGACCCGGACAGCGGCCGGGACGACGGGTACGAGGCCAAGCTGGCCGTGCTGCTGGACGACCCGGTGGCCGCCGTCTCCTTCCACTTCGGCGTGCCGGCCCGGGAGGTGCTGGACTCCCTGCGGCGGGCCGGGACGTTCACGCTGGTCACCGCCACCACCGTCGAGGAGGCCCGGGCCGTCGAGCGGGCCGGGGCGGACGCGGTGATCGCCCAGGGCGTGGAGGCCGGCGGACACCAGGGCACCCACCGGGACGTGCCGGAGAACGACGGGTCCGGGATCGGGCTGCTGTCGCTGGTCGCCCAGGTGCGCGAGACCGTGGGGATCCCGGTCGTCGCCGCGGGCGGGATCATGCACGGCGGCCAGATCGCGGCCGTCCTGGCCGCGGGGGCGAGCGCCGCGCAGCTGGGGACCGCCTTCCTCGCCACCCCGGAGTCCGGCGCCGCCGCCCCGCACAAGCGGGCGCTCACCGACCCGCTGTTCACGCGGACCGCGCTGACCCGGGCGTTCTCCGGGCGGCCCGCCCGCGGTCTGGTCAACCGGTTCATGCGCGAGCACGGCCCGTACGCGCCCGCCGCCTACCCGGAGGTCCACCACCTGACCTCCCCGCTGCGCAAGGCCGCCGCCAAGGCCGGGGACGCGCAGGGCATGGCCCTGTGGGCCGGGCAGGGGCACCGGATGGCCCGCGAGCTGCCCGCCGGGCAGCTGGTGGAGACCCTCGCGGCGGAACTCGCCGCCGCGTCGACAGCGTTGTCGGCCAAGGCGGAGGGGGACCGGCGATGACCGCTCCCGTGTTCGTCGTCGAGCGGTTCCCGGCGGACGGCTCCGGGCAGTACGTCCTGGAAGGGCCCGAGGGACGGCACGCGGTCTCCGCGAAGCGGCTCCAGCCCGGCGAGGAGGTCGTCCTCACCGACGGCGCCGGCCGCTACGCGCTCTGCGACGTGATCGCCGCCGAGGGCAAGGACCGGCTGGTCGTCCGCCTGACGTCGGTCTCCGAGGAGCCGGAGCCCGCTCCCCGGATCACGGTCGTCCAGGCCCTCCCCAAGGGCGACCGCGGCGAGGTCGCCGTGGAGACCATGACCGAGGTCGGCGTCGACGTGATCGTGCCCTGGCAGGCCGCCCGCTGCATCACCCAGTGGAAGGGCGAGCGGGGTCTCAAGTCACTGGCGAAGTGGCGGGGCACCGCCCGCGAGGCCGGCAAGCAGTCCCGCCGGGTGCGGTTCCCGCAGGTCGCGGACGCGGCGACGACCAAGCAGGTCGCGGCACTCCTGGCCGGGGCCGACCTCGCCGCCGTCCTGCACTCCGACTTCGGGCACGGCAGCGAACCACTCGCCGCGGCCGAACTGCCCGCCGACGGCGACATCGTGCTGGTCGTCGGGCCCGAAGGGGGCCTCGCCCGGGACGAGGTGGCGCTGTTCGAGGAGGCGGGTGCGCGGACGTACACCCTGGGGCCTACCGTGATGCGCACGTCGACCGCCGGGACGGCGGCCACGGCCCTGCTCCTGGGCCGCACCGGCCGGTGGTCCTGAACCGACCGCACCGCACCCTGGGGGACACTCCGTGGAACTCGCCCAAGTCCGGCTCCTGGTCACCGACTTCGCCGCCTGCTACCGCTTCTATGCCGAGGTGCTCGGGCTGAAGCCGCAGTCCGGGGCGAGCGAGGGACCGTACGAGAAGTTCAGCCCGCACGCCGGGTCGGCGGGGATCGCTTTGCAGGACCGGGCGATGATGGCCGCGATACTGGGGGAGCTGGGGGACGCGGCGACCGGGCACCGTTCGCTGGTGGTACTGCGCGTCGACGACCTCGACGGCTACTGCGAGCAGATCGCCGGGCGCGGGGCGGTCCTCCTGCACGGGCCGGCGGCGATGACGGAACGCATGCGGGTCGCCCACCTCAAGGACCCCGAGGGCAACCTGGTGGAGCTCCAGGAGTGGCTGCTGTTGCGGACCTGAGGAATCCCGCGGAACGGTCACCGGCACGGGTGACCTCTCCGAACACGTGAGTGGCCGTAAGCCCCCTACCGCCACCGGCGCGACGGTGGCAGGCTGCCCTCCATGGGGGTATTGAGGCGGATTTGGGGCCGGCCGCGCGGGACCAGGGCAGCGGCCGTGGCGGGGCTCGTGGTGCTCACCGCGGGCGGTGCGGTGGCCTGTCAGCCGAGCGACCTGAACACCGCGACGGTCGCCTACACCACCGACCGGACCGCCACCGCCGAGCTGAAACGCCAGCACGTCGACGTCGACTGGCTCACCTGCACCGGCAACTACGGGGCAGCGGCGAAGAGTACGGGAACCACCAAGAGTTCGAAGACGCCGTCGGCCGGCGCGACCACCGTCGTCTCCGTCGACTGCCAGGGTCGGACCAAGGACGGCCGGGACATCACCGTCACCGGGCGGGTCACCAAGGCCGTCAGCGGGGCCTGCGTGCGCGGCGAACTCGTCGCCGAGGTCGGCGGCAAGGAGTGGTTCCGGGTGAACGGGCTGGGCGACTGCGACGCGACGCCCGGGCCGACGTACAGCACCTACCGGCCGCCCACCTACGGGCAGCAGCCCGGCCCGACCGTGACCGTCACGAAGACGATCTGGTGCCAGGGCGACCCCAAGTGCTGGCCGGTGCAGGGGAAGTGATCGAAATCGGCCAGCGCGAACACGACGCGGTGCATAGGCTGAGCGAGTGACTCAGGGTGCAGCGACAGGACCGCGGTCCTACCTCCGATTTCCGCATGTCCACGGCGACCTGGTCGCCTTCACCGCCGAGGACGACGTGTGGCTCGCGCCCCTGGACGGCGGCCGGGCCTGGCGGGTCAGCGCCGACAACGTCCCCGTGACGCTGCCGCGCATCTCGCCCGACGGAACCACGGTCGCCTGGACCTCCACCCGTGACGGCGCCCCCGAGATCCACCTCGCGCCCGTCGACGGCGGCCCGTCCACCCGCCTCACGCACTGGGGGAGTTCGCGTACCCAGGTACGCGGCTGGACCGCCGACGGGCAGGTCCTCGCGATCTCCACCCACGGCCAGGCCAGCCTCCGGCGCAGCTGGGCCCACACCGTCCCGCTCGACGGCGGCCCGTCCACCGTCCTGCCGTACGGCCCGGTCGGCCATGTCGCGCCCGGCCCGCGCACCGTGCTGCTGTCCGCGCCGATGGGGCGGGAGGCGGCCTGGTGGAAGCGGTACCGGGGCGGTACGGCCGGCAAGCTGTGGATCGCCCGGGACGACCGGGACGGCGAGGGCGCCGGCGACTTCGTACGGCTGCACGCGGAGCTGGACGGGAACCTGGAGTACCCGGTGTGGGCCGGCGACCGGATCGCCTTCCTCTCCGACCACGAGGGCACCGGGGCGCTCTACTCCTCCCTCGCCGACGGCTCCGACCTGCGCCGGCACACCCCCCTCGACGGTTTCTACGCCCGGCACGCGTCCGGCGACGGCACCCGCGTCGTCTACGCCTCCGCCGGTGAACTCTGGATCCTGGACGACCTGGAGGGCGCCGAGCCGCGCCGCCTGGACATCCGGCTCGGCGGACAGCGGGTGGACCGGCAGCCGTACCCGGTCAACGCGGCCCGCTGGTTCTCGCACGCCTCGCCCGACCACACCGCGCGCGGCAGCGCCGTCCTGGTGCGCGGCGGCGTGCACTGGGTGACCCACCGGTCCGGCCCGGCGCGGGCGCTCGTCGCCCAGCCCGGGGTGCGGGCCCGGCTGCCCGTCACCTTCCGCGCGGACGCCGAGGAATGGGTGGTGTGGGTGACGGACGCCGAGGGCGACGACGCCCTGGAGTTCGCCCCCGCCACCGGGCTCGCGCCCGGCGCCACCGCGCGCCGGATCGCCGCCGGACAGCTCGGCCGGGTCCTGGACCTCGCCGTCGCCCCCGACGGCGGCCGGGTCGCCGTCGCCGCCCACGACGGACGGCTGCTCCTCGTCGAACGGGAGACGGGCGAGGTCCGCGAGGTCGACCGCAGCGAGGACGGCGACGTCTCCGGGCTGGCCTTCTCGCCCGACTCCGGCTGGCTCGCCTGGTCCCACCCCGGCGCCGGCGGGCTCTGCCAGCTCCGCATCGCCCACACCACCGACCTCACCGTCACCGAGGCCACCCCGCTGCGGTTCCGGGACTACGACCCCGCCTTCACCCGCGACGGCAAACACCTCGCGTTCCTGTCCACCCGGTCCTTCGACCCGGTCTACGACGAGCACGTCTTCGACCTGGCGTTCGTGGTCGGCGACCGCCCGCACCTGATCACCCTGGCGGCCACCACCCCCTCGCCGTTCGGCCCGCAGCGGCACGGCCGCCCCTTCGAGACCCCCGACAAGGACGAGACCCCGGACGCCGAGGGCACCCCCGCCACCCGCATCGACCTGGAGGGCCTCGCCGACCGGATCGTGCCCTTCCCCGTCGAGGCCGGCCGCTACTCCACGCTCCGCGCCGCCAAGGACGGTGTCCTCTGGCTGCGCCACCCGGTCCGAGGCGTCCTCGGCGCCTCCCGCGCCCACCCCGAGGACCCCGCGCCCAAGACCGAACTGGAGCGCTACGACCTCGCCCAGCAGCGCATCGAGTACCTCGCCTCCGACGCCGACCACTTCGAGGTCAGCGGCGACGGCAAACGCGTCCTGCTGTGGGCCGACAGCAAGCTGAAGGTCGTCCCCAGCGACCGCCGCGCCTCGGGCGACGACGACAGCGACACCAACGTCACCGTCGACCTGTCCCGGGTCCGGCAGACCGTCGACCCGGCCGCCGAGTGGCGGCAGATGTTCGACGAGACCGGCCGCATCATGCGCGACCAGTTCTGGCGCCCCGACCTCGGCGGCGTCGACTGGGACGGCGTCCTCGACCGCTACCGGCCGCTCGTCGACCACTGCGCCACCCACGACGACCTCGTCGACCTGCTCTGGGAGGTCCAGGGCGAACTCGGCACCTCGCACGCCTACGTCACCCCGCGCGGCGGCCACGGCGGCGGCGCCCGGCAGGGCCTGCTCGGCGCCGACATCTCCCGGCACGCCGACGGCAGCTGGCGCATCGACCGGATCCTGCCCGCCGAGACCTCCGACCCCGGCGCCCGCTCCCCGCTCGCCGCACCCGGTGCCGCGGTCCGCCCCGGCGACGCGATCGTGGCCGTCGCCGGCCGCCCCGTCGACCCGGTGACCGGCCCCGGCCCGCTCCTCGTCGGCACCGCGGGCAAGGCCGTCGAACTGACCGTGTCCCCGGCGGGCGGCGGAGACTTGCGGCACCCGGTCGTCGTCCCCGTCGGCGACGAGGAACCACTCCGCTACCACGCCTGGGTCGCCGACCGCAGGGCCCATGTGCACGAGGCGTCCGGCGGCCGGCTCGGCTACCTCCACGTCCCCGACATGCAGGCGCCCGGCTGGGCCCAGATCCACCGCGACCTGAGCGTGGAGATGGCCCGCGAGGGCATCGTCGTCGACGTCCGCGAGAACCGCGGCGGCCACACCTCCCAGCTCGTCGTCGAGAAACTGGCCCGCCGCATCGTCGGCTGGGACCTGCCGCGCGGCATGCGCCCGTTCAGCTACCCGCGGGACGCACCCCGCGGCCCGGTGGTCGTCGTCGCCAACGAGTTCTCCGGCTCGGACGGCGACATCGTCAACGCCGCCATCAAGGCACTCGGCATCGGCCCGGTCGTCGGCACCCGCACCTGGGGCGGCGTGATCGGCATCGACAGCCGCTACCGCCTCGTCGACGACACGCTCGTCACCCAGCCGAAGTACGCGTTCTGGCTGGAGGGCTACGGCTGGGGCGTCGAGAACCACGGCGTCGACCCGGACGTGGAGGTCGTCCAGACGCCGCAGGACTGGGGAGCGGGCCGCGACCCCCAGCTGGACGAGGCGGTACGGATAGCCCTGGAGGCCCTGGAGGCGGCTCCTGCGAAGACTCCGCCGACTCTGCCCACCTGAGGGGCGCGGGGCTGCACTTGATATGCGGCTCCGCCGCGTGGGCGCGCCCAGCCCCCACCGGGCGGGCACCCGACGACGATACGATGCCCCCCAAACCGATCACCGGGCGAGGAGAGAACATGCCAGGGGAACCCCAGGACGACTGCCTCTTCTGCAAGATCGTCGCAGGCCACGTCCCCGCGACGATCGTCCGGGAGACGGACACCACCGTCGCCTTCCGGGACATCAACCCCCAGGCCCCCACCCACGTCCTGGTGATCCCCAAGGTCCACTACAGGAACGCGGCCGAGCTCGCCGCAGGCGAACCCGCCGTCGCCGCCGACATACTGCGTGAGGCGCAGGCCGTCGCCGACGAGGACAAGCTGGAGAGCTACCGCCTCGTCTTCAACACCGGCAGCGGCGCCGGCCAGACCGTCTGGCACGCCCACGCGCACGTCCTCGGTGGCCGCGGCCTGCAGTGGCCGCCCGGATAACTCGCCATGTCCGTACGTGAACTGGTGGTCCTCGGCACCGCCAGCCAGGTCCCCACCCGGCACCGCAACCACAACGGCTACCTGCTGCGCTGGGACGGCGAGGGCATCCTCTTCGACCCCGGCGAGGGCACCCAGCGGCAGATGCTGCGGGCCGGGGTCGCCGCCCACGACCTGAACCGGATCTGCGTCACCCACTTCCACGGCGACCACTCCCTCGGCCTCGCCGGCGTCATCCAGCGCATCAACCTCGACCAGGTCCCGCACCCGGTCACCGCGCACTACCCGCGCTCCGGGCAGCGCTTCTTCGACCGGCTCCGGTACGCCACCGCCTACCGCGAGACCGTCGGCATCACCGAGGCCCCGGTCGACGCGGACGGCGACCTCGCGGCCACCCCCGCCTACACGTTGCAGGCCCGCAGGCTCTCCCACCCCGTCGAGTCGTACGGCTACCGGCTCACCGAGCCCGACGGCCGCCGCATGCTGCCCGAACGGCTCGCCGCGCACGGCATCACCGGCCCCGACGTCGGCCGGATCCAGCGCGAGGGCGTCCTCGGGGACGTCACACTCGACGAGGTCAGCGAGGTACGGCGCGGCCAGCGGTTCGCGTTCGTCATGGACACCCGCCTGTGCGACGGGGTGCACGCGCTCGCCGAGGGCTGCGATCTGCTCGTCATCGAGTCGACCTTCCTCGACGAGGACGCCGGGCTCGCCGCGGACCACGGCCACCTGACCGCCGGTCAGGCGGCGGCCGTCGCCCGCGACGCGGGTGTACGGCACCTCGTGCTGACCCACTTCAGCCAGCGCTACGCCGAACCCGAGAACCCCGAGAGCTTCGAACGGCAGGCGCGGGCCGCCGGCTATGAGGGCGAGTTGACCGTCGCCCGCGACCTGCTCCGAGTGCCGGTCCCGAAGCGCAGGTGAAACGGCCGTACGATGCTCTGATGCCCCTCCCCAAAGCAGAACTGCATCTTCACATCGAAGGCACCCTGGAGCCCGAGCTGGCGTTCGCGCTGGCCGCGCGGAACGGCGTCGAGCTGCCCTACGCGGACACCGACGCGCTGCGCAAGGCATACCAGTTCGAGGACCTGCAGTCCTTCCTGAACCTGTACTACGAGCTCATGACCGTCCTGCGCACCGAGCAGGACTTCGCCGACCTCGCCGACGCCTACCTCGCACGGGCCGCCGCGCAGGGCGTGCGGCACGCCGAGATCTTCTTCGACCCGCAGGCGCATCTCGCGCGGGGCGTGGACATGGGGACGGTCGTCGAGGGCCTGTGGCGGGCGCTCGGCAGCAGCGCCGCGAACCACGGGGTCTCCACCCGCCTGATCATGTGCTTCCTGCGCGACGAGTCCGCCGAGTCGGCGCTGGCCACGCTGGAGGCGGCGAAGCCCTACCTGGACCGGATCACCGGTGTCGGGCTCGACTCCGCCGAGGTCGGGCACCCGCCGGTCAAGTTCCGCGAGGTGTACGAGGCGGCGGCCGCACTGGGGCTGCGCCGGGTGGCGCACGCGGGTGAGGAGGGGCCGCCGGAGTACATCACCGAGGCCCTGGACGTGCTCGGCATCGAGCGCGTCGACCACGGGCTGCGCTGCATGGAGGACCCGCGGCTGGTGGAGCGGCTGGTGCGGGAGCGGATCCCGCTGACGCTGTGCCCGCTGTCGAACGTCCGGCTGCGCGCGGTCGACGTGCTCGCCGAACACCCGCTTCCGGCCATGATCGAGGCCGGGCTGCTGTGCACGGTCAACTCCGACGACCCGGCGTACTTCGGCGGCTACGTCGCCGACAACTACCACGCCGTGCGCGACGCCCTGGGCCTGTCCAGGGAGCAGATGCGGGAACTGGCCCGCAACTCCTTCCTCGCGTCCTTCCTGGAGGACGACGAGGAGCTGCGGGCGCGGTACCTCGCGGAGGTGGACGCGTTCGAGTTCGGCCCGGGACACGGCCCGGCACACGGTCAGACCCACGGCTGAGCGGTTCGCTTCGCTGGAAGCGCCGCGATGTGCCGTCTGCCGTCCGCGGCGCCGTCGTGGCTGGTCGCGCAGTTCCCCGCGCTCCTTCGGGGCGCGGACCTCGGGGGCGCTGCTCAGGCCGCGACGTCCAGCCGCACCTGCGTGCCGTCGGTGAGGGTCGGGCCGGTCGCGACGGTGGTGGTCCTGCGCCGCAGTGCCACCGCCGTCAGCGGTACCGCGACCGCCAGCAGGCCCACCGCGAGGACCGTTCCCATCGCCGGGTACCCGGCCCGCGCCGCCAGCAGACTGCCGGTCATCGGGCCGACGGCCGTCCCCAGCGACGACGCCGAGCCGACCAGCACCGCCCAGCGGCCCCGCGGGTCGAGGGCGGCGGCGAGCCCGATGACGTAGGACAGGACGACCGGGTAGAGCAGGTTCCAGGCGATCTCGCCGGCCGCGAAGGACGTGAGGTCGGTGGCGGACGCGCTGAGCGCGATGCAGCCCGCGATCAGCACGGTGCCGAGACCGATGGGCAGGGCCCGGCCGAGCCGGGGGCCGAGGGCGCCCGCGCCGACCGTGCCGAGCAGGCCGGTGCCGAGCGCGACCGCGAACACCGCGCCGACGGTCGCCTCGCCGAGATGCGCCTGCGTGAGGCCGATCCGGCCGCTGACCCCCCACAGCGAGTTCTGCGCGGCCGACCAGCACGGCATCGCGGCGGCCAGCAGCAGACCCGAGCGGAGGTGGGGGAGCCGGGAGCCGGCGGCGGTACGGGCCGGCGCCGGGGCGGTACGGGGGGACAGGCGGGCGGTGAGCGGCCAGACCGCGAGTGCGGTGAGCGCGAGCGCGGCGAGGGGCTGCGCGTGGCCGGCGCCGAGGTGCGGGACCGTCAGGTAGACGGCACCCGCGAGGGCGGAGACGCCGAGCAGGCCGAGGGTGGTGGTGCGGTGGGGATCGCGCTGCGCGGCGATGCCGGTGGCGGCGACGGCGGTGACCGTGCCGGAGCCGAAGCCGCCGAGGACGGCGCCGGCGACGACCGCGGGGACGGTGGTGGTCAGGGCGGCGCCGCCGTAGCCGAGGACCGCGAGCAGGAGGCCGATGCGGGCGAGGGTGCGGGGGCCGATGCGGTCGACCCGGGACGCGAGCAGGAAGCCGGCCGTCGCCGAACTCAGCAGCAGGGCACTGCCGACGGCGCCTGCCCGGGTGGGGGAGAGGGGGAGCCCCGATTCGAGCCGGCCGACGGTGGTCGGCAGGAGGTACGGGGCGAGGTACCCGGCCGTGAAGAGGGCGACGAGGGGCCAGGGGGTGGTGCGGCGGGCGGACACGGGCGTTCCCAGGGCATGCGAAAGGAGCGGCTCATTCAGGGGGTTGGGCGCAGGCCGTCGAGGGACAGGAACGCGCGGGCAATTTGTATCAAGCGCGGGGGGTTCGAAGAAGTGCGGGGGGTGTGATGTGGGTCATGTTCTGTTTTCGGTGCGAGGAGGGGGGTAGGAGCGCCGCGCGCCGTGGGGGAGCGGTGTGTTCGCGGGTGCGGGCCGGTGGGGGTTGCCCGCGCAGTTCCCCGCGCCCCTTGCGGGGCGCTGTTCAGTCGTTCGTCGGCAGGGGTCCGTGGCTCTTGCGGGGGGTTGTTCGGCCGTGTGTCGGCAGGGAGTCGTGCTCCTGGAACTCGGGGGCGGCTAGCGCCAGTTGACCGTGCCGCCTGTGGTCGCGGATTCGATCCGGGTGCGGATTTCCTGCATCACGTCGACGATCCGGGCCTCGTGTTCCGGTGTGAGGCGGGTCAGTGGTACCGAGCAGCTGATGGCGTCCTGGGGCGGGGTGTCGTAGCGCAGGGCGAAGCCGTAGCCGGTGATGCCGAGGACGCTCTCCTCGCGGTCGATCGAGTAGCCGCGGGCGCGGATCCCGGCGAGGTCCGCCGTCAGGGAGTCGCGGGTGGTGCGGGTGTTGGGGGTGAGGGCGGCGTACGGGCCCTCGGGGAGGTCGGCGTCGGGGCGCTCGGCCAGCAGGGCCTTGCCGAGGGCGCCCGCGTGGGCCGGGAGGCGGCGGCCCACCCTGCTGATGGTGCGCAGGTACTCGTGGGACTCCCGGGTCGCCAGGTACGCGACGTCCGGGCCGTCCAGGCGGGCCAGGTGGATCGTCTCGCCGAGCGCCTCGGAGGCCTCGTCGAGGTAGGGGCGGACGAGGCGGACGCGCGGGTCGGAGTCCAGGTAGCCGGTGCCGGTCAGCAGGGTGCGGATGCCGACGCCGTAGAGGGAGCCGGTGGTGTCGGTGCGCACCCAGCCCCTGGTGATCAGCGTCTGGAGCAGGGCGTACATCGAGCTGCGCGGGACGCCGAGGCCGTCGGCCAGTTCCTGGAGGCGGGCCGGGCGGTCGCCGCGGGCGGCGAGGAGCTCCAGCAGCTCCACGGTGCGCGCCGCGGACTTCACCTCGCGGACCCCTGCTGTCTCGGACATGAGCAGATCGTATGGGGGCGGGGGAGGCGGGCGCCGTTGACGGGGTGCGTTCGCATATCTAGTCTCGGTCTTCATACGTGGATGACGTCTATATGGGGAGACAGCGAGATGGGTGCGGTGGCCGGACGGCCGGAGCAGGTGGCGCGCAGGCTGCGGGACGGGATGGCGGGCGGGGTGCTGTCGTTCCCGCTCACCTCGTTCCGTGCTGACGGGTCCCTCGACGTGGACGGGTTCCGGACGTACGTCGCCGGGCAGCTGGCCGCCGGGCCCGGCGCCCTCTTCCCGGCCTGCGGGACCGGGGAGTTCTTCTCGCTGGACGAGGAGGAGTACCGGCAGGTCGTGAGGGTCGCGGTCGAGGAGGCCGGCGGGCGGGTGCCGGTGGTCGCGGGGGTGGGGTACGGCTGGGCGCAGGCCGTCCGGTTCGCGCGCATCGCGGAGGAGGCCGGGGCCGACGCCCTGCTCGTGCTGCCGCACTACCTGGTCGCCGCCCCGCAGGACGGACTCGTCGCGCAGGTCGAGGCGATCGCGGGCCGGACCGGGCTGCCGCTCGTCGTCTACCAGCGCGGCCAGGTCACGTACACGGCCGACTCGGTGGCGCGGATCGCCCGCATCCCCGGCGTCATCGGCCTCAAGGACGGGCACAGCGACCTCGACCGGCTCCAGCGGCTCACCCTCGCCGCCCCCGACGGCTTCCTCTTCTTCAACGGCGCCGCCACCGCCGAGATCCAGGCCCGCGCCTACGCGACCGTCGGCGTCCCCGCCTACTCCTCCGCCGTGCACGCCTTCGCCCCCGAGATCGCCGACGCGTTCTTCGCCGCCCTCCGCGACGGCGACCAGGGCACCGCCGACAAGCTGCTGCGCGGCTTCTACGTGCCGTTCGTCGAACTGCGCGACCGGGTGCCCGGCTACGCGGTGTCGCTGGTGAAGGCGGCGGCCCGGCTGCGCGGCCGGCCGGTGGGACCCGTGCGCGCCCCGCTCACCGACCCCACCGCCGCGGACCTCGCCGACCTCCGGGCACTGCTCGACGCCGGCCTCGCCCTCGTGGGAGCGTCCCGGTGAACCTCACGGGCGACGGCGTCCGCCTCACCCCGGTTCCGGTCCCTGTTCCCGT
The DNA here is from genome assembly GCF_043201715.1 of Streptomyces sp. NPDC048291. Classification (NCBI taxonomy): domain Bacteria; kingdom Bacillati; phylum Actinomycetota; class Actinomycetes; order Kitasatosporales; family Streptomycetaceae; genus Streptomyces; species Streptomyces sp. NPDC048291. The sequence goes on along the minus strand of NZ_JBICZC010000002.1, from coordinate 102,835 downwards.
CCCCGGACCGGGCCGGACGGCACCGGCCGTGCCCCGCCGGTAGCGCCGTCCGATCGAGCGGTCGTACGGCGAGAGCGGCCGCCGCTCCCGTGACATGGTGCACACTGGCCGGATCCGCACCACGTCAGGGAGCGCACCGTGACCGCGTCCAACGCGTTCGCCGGAGAGGAACCGGAGTACCTCGACGACGACAGGGGAGCAACGACACCGCACTGTGCCGCGCAGGTCGACCCGCTGGCCGGCCTGCGCGCACCGGACGATCCGCCCTGGGACGTCTACCTCACCGGCACCGTCTTCCTCGACATCATCTTCACCGGCCTCGACTCCGCGCCGGTGCGCGGCACCGAGTCCTGGGCCCGGGGCATGGGATCCAGCCCCGGCGGCATCGCCAACATGGCCACCGCCCTGGCCCGCCTCGGCCTGAAGACCTCCCTCGCGGCGGCCTTCGGCGACGACCACTACGGCGAGTACTGCTGGGACGCGCTCGCCCAGGGCGAGGGCATCGACCTCTCCCCGTCCCGGAGTGTGCGCGGCTGGCACTCCCCGGTCACCGTCTCCATGGCGTACGAGGGCGAGCGGACCATGGTCTCGCACGGCCACGAGCCGCCCGCCGACATGCTGTTCCGCCAGCAGAACGCGCCCGGCCACCCCGCCCGTGCGCGCGCCGCGGTCGCCTCGCTCACGCCGGGCAAGCGCAACCCCTGGATCGCCCGCGCCGCCGCGGAGGGCACCCGGATCTTCGGCGACGTCGGCTGGGACGACACGGGGGAGTGGGACCTCGCCGCCCTCGCCGACCTCGAACACTGCGAGGCGTTCCTGCCGAACGCGCAGGAGGCGATGCGGTACACCCGCGCCGACTGCCCGCGCGCCGCGGCCCACGCCCTCACCGAGCACGTCCCGCTCGCCGTCGTCACCCTGGGCGGTGAGGGGGCCTACGCCGTCGACCGGCGGACCGGCGAGTCCGCGGAGGTCCCGGCGATCGCGGTCGAGGCCCTCGACCCGACCGGGGCGGGCGATGTCTTCGTCGCCGGGTTCGTCACCGGCACCCTCGCCGACTGGCCGCTCGCCGACCGCCTCGCCTTCGCGGGCCTCACGGCGGCGCTCTCCGTCCAGGAGTTCGGGGGTTCGCTGTCGGCGCCCGGCTGGTCGGAGATCGGCGCGTGGTGGCGGAAGGTGCAGTCCGTGGCGGGCCAGGACCCGGCGGCGCTGCGGCGGTACGCGTTCCTGGAGGGGCTGGTGCCCGAGGAGGACCAGGTGCGGCCCTGGCCGCTGCGACGGGCGGTACCGACGATCGGGTTCGGCCGCGCGGGGTAGCGACGGGCCGGGGGGCGGGGACGCTCACCGGCGCTCGCCGGGTGCCGCCGCGCCCACCCGTGCCGCCCTGCGGCACGCCTGCCCGCAGCCATGTCGTTGTCTTTGTCTTTCAGGGGCGCGGGGAACTGCGCGAGCAACCCCCACAGGCCCGCGGCTGGGTCTTTGTCTTTTGGGGGCGCGGGGAACTGCGCGAGCAACCCCCACCGGCCCGCGGCTGGGTCTTTGTCTTTTGGGGGCGCGGGGAACTGCGCGACGAGCCCCCGCCGGGCCGCGGGTGGCGACGAGACCGTACGACCCCCCGGCCTACTCTCCCCGCACCTTGGCGACCTGCTGGCGTGCCAGCGACCGTCCCGCCTCCGACACCCCGGACAGCGCCCCGGCGAACAGCTCCTCCACCCCGCCCCCGTCGGCCCCCACACTCCCGCTGCTCACCACGTACCCCTCCCGCACCGCGACCCGCAGCACACCCTCCGTGTCCACCGCCGCGGCGGCGATCGTCGGCACCTCCCCGCCCGCCGGATCGGCGACCTTCGTGTACGCCCCCGTCACCGGCTCCCGCCAGCGCAGCGACAGCAGCACCGGCGACTTGGCCTGCACCTCGGCCAGGTCCACCCGCTCCACCCCGTCCGCCGTGAGCACGTCGGCCCACGCGTCCAGCACGATCGCCGCCGGCAGCAGGTCCCGCAGGCTCGACCCGGCGATGTTCCCGCCGACCGTCGCCGCCCGGCGCACCGCCCCCGTGCCGACGCCCTTCGCCGCCTGCCGCAGCACCTCCGGAACCCTGTCGTCCACCTGGTGGAGAAGGACCGCGCCGCCCAGCACCCCGTTCCCCACCGCCGTCGCCTCCGGTACCTTCCGCAGGGACACCGCCTGTTCCGGGAAGCCGTCCCGCTGCCACGCGGCCCATATCAGGGTCGCTCCGCCGACGGGTATCGCCCCCTCGGCCAGACAGTCCCGGGCCTCGGACACCGACGTGGGCAGACGCAGCTGCACGGCTACCTGCTTTCTGTGCGGACAGGTGGCCGGAGCGAGCGGACGCGGCCCCCCGACCACGTGATGGCAGTGACGGCCCGATCCTGCCCCGGCGTGCGGGAGCGCATGCAGGGCTCACGGCTGCAGCGGGGGCGCCTTCGGCTGTGAAAAGGCCTACGGCGTTGTCAGCCCCGCGTCGTACGCTTGATACCGCGAGGCCGCCCTCAGCTACGCGGCCGTGACGAGGAGGAACCGCAGGCCTTAAGCGCCGGCCCATGACTCAGACACCGACAGCTCACACTCCCGCGCAGCAGCAGGCCCGAGCTCAGTTCGAGGTTCCCGCCCAGCACCCCATGGTCACCGTGCTGGGATCCGGCGACTCCCTGCTGCGCGTGATCGAGAAGGCCTTCCCGGCGGCCGACATACACGTCCGGGGCAATGAGATCAGCGCGGTCGGCGAGGCGCACGAAGTCGCCCTCGTCCAGCGCCTGTTCGACGAGATGATGCTGGTGCTCCGCACCGGGCAGCCGATGACGGAGGACGCAGTGGAACGCTCGATCGCCATGCTGCGGGCGAGCGAGAACGGGGAGGGCCCGGAGGAGACCCCGGCCCAGGTTCTGACACAGAACATCCTGTCCTCGCGCGGCCGCACCATCCGCCCCAAGACCCTCAACCAGAAGCGGTACGTCGACGCGATCGACAAGCACACGATCGTCTTCGGCATCGGCCCCGCCGGTACCGGAAAGACGTACCTGGCCATGGCCAAGGCGGTGCAGGCCCTGCAGTCCAAGCAGGTCAACCGCATCATCCTGACCCGGCCCGCGGTCGAGGCGGGCGAGCGGCTCGGCTTCCTGCCGGGCACGCTCTACGAGAAGATCGACCCGTACCTGCGCCCGCTGTACGACGCGCTGCACGACATGCTCGACCCCGACTCGATCCCGCGCCTGATGGCGGCCGGGACCATCGAGGTCGCGCCGCTCGCCTACATGCGCGGCCGTACCCTCAACGACGCCTTCATCATCCTCGACGAGGCCCAGAACACCTCGCCCGAGCAGATGAAGATGTTCCTCACCCGGCTCGGCTTCGAGTCGAAGATCGTGATCACCGGTGACGTGACGCAGGTCGACCTGCCCAACGGCACCAAGTCCGGTCTGCGCCAGGTGCAGGACATCCTGGACGGCGTCGACGACGTGCACTTCTCCCGGCTGACGTCCCACGATGTCGTACGGCACAAGCTGGTGGGCCGTATCGTCGACGCGTACGAGAAGTACGACAGCACGCACGGCACGGAGAACGGCGCGCACCAGGGCGGCCGCTCGAAGTCCGGGCACAAGGGGAAGTAGACAAGCACCGCGCCATGTCGATCGACGTCAACAACGAGTCCGGAACCGAGGTCGACGAGCAGGCGATCCTCGACATCGCCCGCTACGCGCTCGCACGGATGCGCATCCACCCGCTCTCCGAGCTCTCGGTGATCGTCGTGGACGCCGACGCCATGGAGCAGCTGCACATCCAGTGGATGGACCTGCCCGGGCCGACCGATGTCATGTCCTTCCCGATGGACGAGCTGCGGCCGCCGTCGAAGGACGAGGAGGAGCCGCCGCAGGGGCTGCTCGGCGACATCGTGCTCTGCCCGGAGGTCGCCGCCAAGCAGGGCGCCGAGGCCGACACCCAGCACTCCATGGACGAGGAGCTCCAGCTGCTCACCGTCCATGGCGTGCTGCACCTGCTCGGCTACGACCACGAGGAGCCCGACGAGAAGGCCGAGATGTTCGGCCTGCAGGCGGCCATCGTGGACGGCTGGCGTGCGGAGCAGGGCCTGACCGGGCCCTCGCCGGCGCCGACGGTCTCCTAGTCGGGCGGGTAGTCGTCGTATGAGTCCGCAGATCGTCCTCGGCGCGGTCGTGCTGGTCGTCGTCGGCTGGCTGGCCGCCTGCGCCGAGGCCGGCATCGCCCGCGTCTCCAGCTTCCGGGCCGAGGAGGCGGTGAAGTCCGGGCGGCGCGGCAGCGCCAAGCTCGCCCAGGTCGCCGCCGACCCCACCCGCTACCTCAACGTGGCGCTGCTGGTCCGCGTCGCCTGCGAGATGGCGGCCGCCGCGCTGGTCACCTACGCCTGCCTCCAGGAGATCCCCACCACCTGGCAGGCGCTGCTCGCCGCGATCGGCGTGATGGTGCTCGTGTCGTACGTCGCCGTCGGCGTCTCCCCGCGCACCATCGGCCGCCAGCACCCGCTGAACACGGCGACGGCCGCCGCCTACGTGCTGCTGCCGCTGGCCCGCGTCATGGGCCCGATTCCCTATCTCCTCATCCTCATCGGCAACGCGCTCACCCCCGGCAAGGGCTTCCGGCGCGGCCCGTTCGCCTCCGAGGCCGAACTGCGGGCGCTGGTCGACCTCGCCGAGAAGGAGTCGCTGATCGAGGACGAGGAGCGCCGGATGGTGCACTCGGTCTTCGAGCTGAGCGACACCCTGGTCCGCGAGGTCATGGTCCCGCGCACCGACCTGGTCGTCATCGAGCGCTACAAGACCATCCGGCAGGCCCTCACCCTCGCGCTGCGCTCCGGCTTCTCGCGCATTCCGGTCACCGGGGAGAGCGAGGACGACATCGTCGGGATCGTGTATCTCAAGGACCTGGTCCGCAAGACCCACATCAGCCGGGACGCCGAGTCCGACCTGGTCTCCACCGCGATGCGGCCCGCGTTCTTCGTGCCCGACACCAAGAACGCCGGTGACCTGCTGCGCGAGATGCAGAAGGAACGCAACCACGTCGCCGTCGTCATCGACGAGTACGGCGGCACGGCCGGGATCGTCACCATCGAGGACATCCTGGAGGAGATCGTCGGCGAGATCACCGACGAGTACGACCGTGAACTCCCGCCCGTGACCGACCTCGGCGACGACCGCTACCGGGTCACCGCCCGCCTCGACATCACCGACCTCGGCGAGCTGTACGGCCTGGAGGAGTACGACGACGAGGACGTGGAGACCGTCGGCGGGCTGCTCGCGAAGGCCCTCGGCAGGGTGCCGATCGCCGGTGCCGCCGCCCAGGTCGAACTCCCCGACGGCCGCAGTCTGGCCCTCACCGCGGAGTCGGCCGCCGGCCGCCGCAACAAGATCGTGACGGTGCTGGTCGAGCCGGTGCCGGTGCCCGACACCTCGGAGGACGACCCCGAGTGACCCCGGACCGGCTCCGTGCCTTCTGCCTCTCCTTCAACGCGGCCGAAGAGGACTTCCCTTTCAACCCGGACATCTCCGTCTTCAAGGTGCTCGGCAAGATGTTCGCGCTGAGCTGGATCGACGCCAAGCCCCTCAAGGTCAACCTCAAGTGCGACCCCGACGACGCGGTACGGCTGCGCGACGAGCACGAGGGGCTGATCGCGCCGGGGTACCACATGAACAAGCGGCACTGGAACACCGTGACCGTGGACGGCGCCCTCCCCGAGAGGCTCGTCCGGGAGCTGATCGAGGACTCCTACGACCTCGTCGTGGCGGGCCTGCCGAGGGCGGAACGGCTGCGGCTGGACCGGCCGTAGCCACGGAGTCAGAGCGTCCGGAACCTCCGCTGACTCCGTCCGGCGGCGGGGAGGGGTGGGGCCGGTCCGGGTTGTTCGTATGCTCGGGGCATGACCGACAGCAGCGCGCTTGGCGCCGAGGACCGCAAGATCGTCACCCTGGCCCGCTCGGCCCGGGCCCGCAACGGGGTGCCCGAGGGGGCGGCCGTACGGGACTCGACGGGCCGTACGTATGTGGCGGGGACCGTGGAGCTGGCCTCGCTGAAGTTGAGCGCGCTGCGGACGGCGGTGGCGATGGCGGTGGCGTCGGGGGCGGAGTCGCTGGAGGCGGCGGCGGTGGTGTCGGGGGCCGAGGGGGTTTCGGCGGAGGACCTGGCGGCGGTGCGGGATCTCGGGGGGCCGGGGACGCCGGTGCTGCTCGCGGGGGCGGACGGGGAGGTTCGGCTCACTGTCCCCGCGTGACCTTCTGCCCACCCGCCCACCGGCTCGCTCCGCCGAGAAGCGAGGTCTTCTCTGACTCCGTCGGGGAGGGGCGGGGCTTGTTTGACCGGGGTGGCTGGGGTGCGTGGGTGACTGCGGGCGCGCGGGGGCTGCTCGCGCAGTTCCCCGCGCCCCCAAAAAGCAGGGCGCTGCGCTGAGCGCCCCTTCAGGGGCGCGGGGAACTGCGCGAGCAACCATGACGCCGCCGCACCCGCCCACACACGTCGCCCACCCCCTCCGCGCAGTCGGCCAAATTTCAACCTTGTCGGTCTGTGTCTCTCGCGTATCAATGGGACCGTAAGTTCCGACGGACCGTCAGATTCGGCCCCGCGGTGTGTCCGCACCCACCCGGACCGGGGTCGCCATTCCCACATGGCATTCCCACGCAACGGGAAGGGAGCCCGAACCCCATGAAACGAATCGCCACCGGTGCGGCACTCGCGGCGGGGGCCCTCGCCGCAACGGCGCTGGCCTTTGCCCCGACGGCTGCCGCCGTCACCCCGACCACCGCCACCGTCACCGCCAGCTGCGGCATCTTCGGCGGCGGCGCGGCCACGCTCACCGCGACCCAGAGCGGCACGAGCGCCACCCTCACGCTCACCTCCAGCGCGATCACCACCCCGCTGGCCCTGTCGGCGAACTCCATCGCCTCCACGCTCACCATGGCCAACTCCACCGGCAGCAACGTCGTCTTCAGCGGCACCGTGAACCCGGCCATGGCCGCCGGCTCCGCGGTCACCGTCGGTCCGCTCCCCGGCACCGTGGCCTCCGGCAACAGCCTCGACTTCTATGGCGGCTCGCTGAAGATGGTCATCTTCGGCATCACCGTCACCTGTACGTCCAGCGCCGCCCAGTCCCCGGGTCCGTTCGTCTTCTGAACCGTGTGACGGGTTCGTTCCGGATGCCGCAGAACCTGATGAACCGTCAGGTTTCTGCGGCATCTCCATTGACTTCTCACGCGGCCTCCACATCAATGGCCCCCTGTCGGCGCAGAGGAGCCGCTGCGCCCGCAACCCTCAGGAGGGGGCTTCCATGGGTTCACCCCCAAGATCACGAAGATCCCGACGGTGGCGCTGGATCTCACTGTTCGGGGCGACCGCGCTCGCGGTCACGGCGGGCGGCGCGCTGGCCTGCCCGGCCGGCGCCGCCGGCACCAACGTCGACTTCGCCACGCACTGCATCCCGCCCGCCATCGCGGGCCTCCCGCCGATCGACGGCACCACCACCGCCGCCATCTCGGTGGACAACACCGCCCCGAAGGTCGGCGACACGGTCACCGTGACCTACACCGTGGTCACGCCCGCCGCCAACAACCCCACCGCGCTCGCCCTGCCGGCCGACATCATGACGCCGACCGGGAAGGTGACGCTGGGCGGGGCACAGACGGGTGACGTGACGGTGACCGGGCCGAAGAAGAACGATCCGGTGCCGGGATACGGGGTCTTCCCGTCGTTCTCGATGACGGGGACGTTCACCGTCACCTCGCCGGGCGCCATCACGCTCTCGCCCAGCGACTACAACATCCACACCAGCTACATCCTGGAGCTGGACACCCCGTGCACGGTCACCAACCCGCCCGCCCCGGTGTCGGAGACCGTCACGGCCACCTCGACCACCCCGGTCAACACCCGCGCCATCAGCCTGGACAAGGCCTCCGGCAACCCCGGTGACAGCGTGACCGTCACCGGGAAGAACTTCACGCCCGGGGCCACCGTGACGCTGGCCGGACGGTCCGGCACCAGCCAGACCGCCGACACGGCCACGGCGACCGCGGGCTCCGACGGTTCCTTCAGCGCACCGGTCGTCGTCAACGACAAGACGACGACCGGGATCGTGGCGTACGAGGGAAGCGCGTGGAGCGACGACCTGGGGGCCGGACCGGCCGCCTACACCGTCAACGACACCACGCCCGTGCCGCCCGGCAGCCAGAAGCTGACCACCACCGTCAAGGCGGGGACCCTGTCCATGTCCCAGGCCGGGGACTCCGTCGCGCTGTCGGCGGTCGACTTCGGTCAGGGCGGGGCGTCCACGGGCAGCCTGCAGACCGTCACCGTCAAGGACTTCCGCGGCGGGCCGGCCGGTTGGTCGCTCACCGGCAAGGTCACCGACTTCACCGGTCCCGGCGCCAAGATCGACGCCGGGAAGCTGAGCTGGACGCCGAGCTGCGCGACCAAGGCGGGCAGCCCCAGCACCTGTGCGGCCGGTTCGGCGGGCACCGTCGGCAGCTCCGGGGCGACCCTCGCCTCGACGCCGGACGGCACGCTCATCGGCGGTGAGTTCACGGTCGACGCCGGACTCTCCCTGGACGTACCGGCGTTCACGCCGCCGGGGTCGTACTCCGGAGTCCTGACCCTGACCCTTACCTGAGCCAACTCCCCTGTGGCGACCGGGCCTTCGAGTGAAGAAGGACCCGGTCGCCACCCGACCCGCTTCCGACCGGGGGTCCGCACCCATGCGTCGCGTCAAGCCGTATGTCCTCCTCCTGAGCCTGATCCTCGGCGTCCTGTGCACGGCGGGTCCCGCGCGCGCCGCCGACAACGGAAGCTGGTCCGTCTACCCGGTCGCCTCGAAGATCGCGGCGCGGCCGTACTTCTACCTCTCCCTCGACCCCGGGCAGACGATCACCGACAAGGTGGCCGTCGCCAACAAGACCGGCAGGCCGCTGACCTTCCGGCTGTATGCGGCCGACGCCTACAACACCGCGCGCGACGGCGGCTTCGCCGTCCGGACGGTGACGGAGCGGATGCGGGGGGTGGGTGCCTGGGCGAAGATCGGGAAGGCCCGGGTCACCGTCCCGCCGCACAGGACGGTCACCGTTCCGTTCACGCTGCGGGTGCCCAAGGGTGCCGAACCCGGTGACCATCCCGGGGCGATCGTCGCGCTGGACGAGCAGGTCGATCCCGGGTCCGGGTCCCTGGCGCTCGGCGTGCGGCGGGCCGTCGGCGCCCGCGTCTACCTGCGGGTGAGCGGGCCGACGCTCCCGGCCCTCGCCGTCGAGAACGTGCACGTCAGCCACCACCAGCCGCTCGTGCCCGGCCTCGGCACCAGCACGGCGACGATCTCCTACACCCTGCACAACACCGGGAACGTGACGCTGGACCCGAAGGTGCGGCTGCGGGCGGCGGGCCTGTTCGGCCGTACGCTGCTCAGCCGCGACCTCACCGGGGTCCCCTCCGAACTGCTGCCGGGGGAGCGGGTCAGGCTCACCACCCGCTGGCGGGACGCACCCCAACTCGACTGGGGGAAGGTGACGCTGACGGCCAGCGCGACCGGTACCAGGGAGTCGGCGAGCGCGTCGTTCCTCGCGCTGCCGTGGCTGGTGCTGGTGGTGGTCTTCGCCGCCGGGGCGGCGGGCGGCGCGCTGTTCGCCCGTACCCGCCGCAGGGGCCGGCGGCCGTTCGCCGGGTGGTTCAGAGGGCGTCGGGGCCGCGTTCGCCCGTCCGGACCCGTACGACCGTCTCCACCGGCAGTGCCCACACCTTCCCGTCCCCGATCTTCCCCGTCTGCGCGGCCTTGACGATCGCGTCGATCGCGGGCTCGGCGTCGGCGTCCTCGACGACGACCTCGATCCGGACCTTGGGGACCAGGTCGACGCGGTACTCGGCGCCCCGGTAGACCTCGGTGTGGCCGTGCTGCCTGCCGTAGCCGCTGGCCTCGGTCACGGTCAGGCCGTGCACGCCGAGCTCCTGGAGCGCGGTCTTCACCGCGTCGAGGCGGTAGGGCTTGACGATCGCGGTGATGAGCTTCATGCCTGGGAGTTGACCTTCTTGGCGGTGGGGACGACGGAGTGGGCGACCGGGGCGCCGTGGCCCAGGACCCCGTGATCGTAGGCGGTCTCGGCGTGCACCGTAAGGTCCAGGCCGGTGTGCTCCTGGTCCTCGGCCGCCCGGAAGCCCATCGCCTTGTCGAGCAGCCTGCCGATGCCGTACGTCACGGCGAACGCGTACGCCGCGACGGCCACGACCGCCACCGCCTGCCTGCCGAGCTGGGCGAGCCCGCCGCCGTAGAAGAGGCCCTCGGTGGAGCCGGTCATGGCCTTCTCGGCGAACAGGCCGATCAGCAGGGTACCGATGATCCCGCCGACCAGGTGGACGCCGACGACGTCCAGCGAGTCGTCGTAGTCCAGCCGGAACTTCCAGCTCACCGCGTACGAGCAGACCACGCCCGCGGCGAGGCCGACGACGAGGGCGCCCAGCAGGGAGACCGAGCCGCAGGACGGGGTGATGGCGACCAGGCCGGCGACCGCGCCGGAGGCCGCGCCCAGGGTGGTGGGGTGGCCGTCACGCTTCTGCTCGACGAAGAGCCAGCCGAGCAGGCCGGTGCAGCCGGCCGCGAGGGTGTTCAGGAAGACGGCTGCGGCCAGGCCGTTGGCGCCGAGCGCGCTGCCCGCGTTGAAGCCGAACCAGCCGAACCAGAGCAGGCCGGTGCCCAGGACCACCATCGGGAGGTTGTGCGGCCGCATGGCGTCCTTCTTGAAGCCGAGCCGCGGGCCGAGGACCAGGCACAGGGCGAGGCCGGAGGCGCCGGAGGTGATCTCGACGGGCAGGCCGCCGGCGAAGTCGAGGGCGCCGAGACGGTGCGCGATCCAGCCACCCGGACCCCACACCCAGTGCGCCACCGGAACGTATACGAGCAGCGCCCAGACGGGGACGAAGACCAGCCAGGCCCCGAATTTCGCCCGGTCCGCGATGGCCCCGCTGATCAGCGCGGCCGTGACGATCGCGAAGGTGAGCTGGAAGGTGGCGAAGAGCAGGGTGGGGACGGTGCCCTGGACGCTGTCCGGGCCGAGGCCGCTCATGCCCGCGTGGGCGAGGTCGCCGAGGAGCCCGGCCCCGAGGTCGTCCCCGAAGGCGAGCGAGTAGCCGCCCGCCAGCCACACCACCGTCACCAGGGCGATCGACACGAAGCTCATCATCAGCATGTTGAGGACGCTCTTCGTGCGGACCATGCCGCCGTAGAACAGGGCGAGCGCCGGGGTCATCAGCAGGACCAGGGCGGTCGCGGCGAGCAGCCAGGCGGTGTCACCGGTGTCGGCGTGCGCGGCGGAGAGGAACACGGGCGTCTCCAACGTCGGTCGGGGCTCGTCAGAGGGTCACCGGTCCCCGTTTCCGGTTGCGTACGACTGTGTTTCCGTGACGTTTCGTTGCGTCGCGGTTACCGAAAACTCACGGTGCGGCGGCGCCCCGACGATCAGGGAGAATGGGGGCCATGAGCGTTCGCAGCCAGTCAACCGAGCCGTCGGAGTCGTCGGAGGCCGTCCACCGGGCGGGCTTCGCCTGCTTCGTGGGCCGCCCCAACGCGGGCAAGTCCACCCTCACGAACGCTCTGGTCGGGCAGAAGGTGGCGATCACCGCGGACCAGCCGCAGACGACGCGGCACACGGTGCGCGGCATCGTGCACCGGGACGACGCCCAGCTGATCCTGGTCGACACCCCGGGCCTCCACAAACCGCGCACGCTGCTCGGCGAGCGCCTCAACGACGTCGTCCGCACGACGTGGGCCGAGGTGGACGTGATCGGCTTCTGCCTCCCGGCGAACGAGAAGATCGGTCCCGGCGACCGTTTCATCGCCAAGGAGCTGGCCGGGATCCGCAAGACCCCGAAGGTCGCGATCGTCACCAAGACCGACCTGGTCGACTCCAAGACCCTCGCCGAGCAGCTGATCGCCATCGACCAGCTCGGCAAGGAACTGGGCTTCGAGTGGGCCGAGATCGTGCCGGTCTCGGCGGTCGGCGACAAGCAGGTGAGCCTGCTGGCCGACCTCCTCGTCCCGCTGCTGCCCGAGGGCCCGGCGCTCTACCCCGAGGGCGACCTCACCGACGAGCCCGAGCAGGTCATGATCGCCGAGCTGATCCGCGAGGCGGCCCTGGAGGGCGTCCGCGACGAACTGCCGCACTCCATCGCCGTCGTCGTCGAGGAGATGCTCCCGCGCGAGGACCGCCCCGCCGACAAGCCCCTCCTGGACATCCACGCCAACCTGTTCATCGAGCGCCCCAGCCAGAAGGGCATCATCATCGGCCCCAAGGGCAAGCGCCTCAAGGAGGTCGGCATCAAGAGCCGCAAGCAGATCGAGGCCCTCCTCGGCACGCCGGTCTTCCTGGACCTGCACGTGAAGGTCGCGAAGGACTGGCAGCGGGATCCGAAGCAGTTGCGGCGGCTCGGGTTCTGAGGGGGTACGCCGGCCGCGCGGCGGCAGCCGCATGTTGATGCAGCCT